>JBGSJZ010000044.1:0-103322 GCA_041741455.1 Anaerolineaceae bacterium
GCCAGGCGCCCGGCCTCGGCCGCGACCGCGGCGCAATGCTGGGCGGTAGCGGGGAGGATATACTGGTTCAGCATCCGCGGCACGTCCTGATCGATGATGCCGGTGGGGGTAAAGCCTTCCATGAGATTTACAAGGATGGGATATTGGGTCATATAACCATTATACCAATCCCAGCGGGGCCAGGCGGTTTGCACAAGGGGTGGGATATGGGACAAGATGACAGCCTGTCCGGCCGCAAGCGAAAGTATGCGTTACATGGAGTGGGGACGGAGAGGCAGAAACATCCCTGGCCTAGTGGAAACCAGACAGGTTCAATCACCTGGAGTGATGATCTGGCTCACTGGAAGATTGCCAACAAAAGGCTCAGCGATCCGACCGTGTTTAAGATCCAATGGGCGGCTATGCCGATGCGCAAATCGCGTTTCCAATAGACGATGTAAACCAGCGGTAAAACCGCCAGGAAACGGGTGACCACCTGCCAGGGTGACCAGAAGTGATAGAGGGCAAACAAAAAGGCTTCAACCAGCGGCCCCCAATGCTTCAGCCAGGCCAGGCGTGGCAGTAGAAAACCGCGAAAGTAAAGCTCCTCCACATATGGTCCTAGAATTCCGGTGAGTATAAATATCCCCAGCCAGTTGATGAACTGGATGGTCTTGCTGTAAACGCTCAAGTCCTCCGTGATGAAGAACCAATCGGGCAGCCAGGAAAAAAGGGGGAGCAGGGCCTTATCCAGCGGGCTGAGCAAGGCAAAAAACAGGACCGCCCCTGCCAAGGCAACTACTGTCAGCAGGGCAAAACGGGCCGGGGGTGTTTTTTCGCGATTCAGAAAAATCCCCTCCAACGTATACCGGCCATTGCGCTTTTTGCCCTGCCAGAACAGGATGGCTGACTGTACCGGAATCAGCCCAAACAGAACGGCCAGTGAGATCCCAATTGCGGAGGGCAAGCCCGCCTTTCGCAAGACAGGTGCGAGAAGTACGTAGCCGGCAAGGATCACAACACCTGGCAAAAGATGATAGGCAATGGTTTTGAGGAAGCCGTGTTGAGCGACGCTTTGATGATCCATCTTATCTCCGATTAGGTTAGCCAGCTCTGTTGCCGAGCTTCTTACCCATATACAGGTTGGTTAGGCTGTAGCCCATTTTTTCGTAGAGGGCAATGGCACTGGTATTGTGGGCGAAAACATGCAGACTGATGCTTTTCACTTGCATTTCTTCCAGCTTTTTATCCAGCGCCTGCAAAGCCTGCTTTCCAAAACCCTGACCACGCCACTGCGGATCGATGACAAAATCGCAAATGAAAGCGCGGCGGTGCACTTCATCCATTTTGACCTGCACCCACAGCACACCAAGCTTCTGATTGGTGTGCTCATTCAGAATGGTAAAGACAAACTGGTCTTTAGATTGCGGGCCATCTGGCAGCAGGCTCAAGAATTCGGCGCGCGATTTTTCGAGCGCCTCTTCGGCCAACCAATTACCGCTTTTGACCTTGTCCTGAGCATACTCAATGATTTCGTGCTCAAGGAAAGCCTCAAAATCACCCTTTTCAATCGGTATTAATATAATCATCATCTTCTCCTTAGATCGAATTCAAGACGAGCAATCCAAGAATATCACCCAGCAAGTGGGCCAACCAGACCACCCACAGGTTGTTGCGCCTGGCAAAAATCATACCATACAGGAGCGAGTCAACCACAATCAGACCGATATCTACGCTAACGATCAGCACTGGGCCAGGGGCAAAATGGGCCAGGCCAAACACGAGTGAGGCTACCCCGATCGCTGCCGGGGTGCCGATAAACCGGGCTAGCCTGCCCTGGATCAGCGTGCGGTAGGTCAATTCCTCACCGAGCAGCGAAAACGACAGCAATGGCAGTAACATCAGCCAACTCATGCCACTTTCAAAAGGCAGGCGGGCTTGAACGTGGGCCAGGAATTGCGGGAAGATAGCTTTTGCCAGTAGGGCGGTCAGAGGCTGGATCAAGAATGCCAGCAGAATAAAGAGAACCCAGTTCGCCCGCAAATCCGCCCAAAAGCTGCTCAGACGAAAGCCCAGGTCGCTCCAGGTACGTTTGCGCAGGCGCCGTTCAACAAGCAGGTAGCCGACCGGGAGCAGGGCGAAGACGGTTTTATAGGCAGGTAGGAACCACATACCCAGCAGGGCGGTGGCAGTAATGAGGATGGTTTCGAGCAGGATGGCTTTGGTTTTCATGGTATTCCTTTAATTTTGGGTCAGATCAGTTTTCGTTGTACCAAACATTTTCCAGAGCAGGATCAGCGCACCGAAGAGCAATCCGCTCAACCCGATCAGGCCAGTGGGGTTCGGCCCAAGCAAGGGGCTGATGCCCAGGAAGGAAACCAGAGCAGCCAGTTCACCGATCACATTGCCTGCGCCATGGAAAATACAGGCGGGAAGAATGCTGCCGGAGCGGATGGTGAGATAGGCCAGCCAGGTGCCCAGAACCATACAGACCAGGACCATCATCAAAATGCCGGTGAAAGGCGTACCCCAGTAGTCCAGGCCGTAATTAAAACCAAAGTAGATGAGCGGAGCGTGGGCCAAGCCCCAGAGGAGACCGTGGAGCAGTGTGGCCTTGCGCTGGCAGGTGAGTTTGAGCAGGATTGGCAGAAAGTAACCGCGCCAGCCGATCTCCTCGCCGAGGGCAAAGATGTGAACCGGAAAAATCAACGGAGAAAGAACAATGAACGCCAACCCAATCAAGATAACGGTTCGGGTTGTGAAAAGAAGGGACTCAGGCGCGCCGTACTGGCCGTATTGGGCAACCAGGTTGCGGGCGGTCAGATCCAAATCCTGCGGGAAGAGGGTGAAGTAGAGTAACCCACCGAGGAAGATGGCTACGCCGGGCAGGAAGGCCGCGAACAGGTAGGTTTTCCAACTCTTTTTGAAATTGGGCTTGAGATACCAGGGCGATTGGTCCCGGGTGATGGCCCTGGTCAGGAATGTGGCGATGACCGGCAGAAGACTGAAGATACCCCACAGCAGGGTGTAGGCGGTTTGGTCATACGGTGCGGGTAGAGCCATTACCAGGATCCAGGCGACCAACAAGAAACCAAAGATGATTGCCAGGAAGAGGGCTGCTCTCTTTTTCAACAGGTTTGTGTCCATGTTTATTCCTTTATTATTGAACTTTCAGCTTCTTTCCAGAGCGGGTCGCGCAGGATGAGCAGGACAACGATCGCACCAAGTGCAATACCAGGCAATCCTGCGCCAAAAGAGAAAAGCGTGTTGGTTGGCGAAACCACGGCCATAAAGAAGAAACTCAAGGCCTGGTTGTTGAGGGCATGCAGGTAGGCGGCTGTCCAGACGCCCTGCGATTTGAAAACACTATAGGCGAAGAAATAAGCGAAGATGATGCCCAAAGCCACCATGGCAAGCGACCCAAGAAGCGGTTGGCCGGGGAAGTTATAGCCCATCCAGATGATCGGCCAATGCCAGATTCCCCAGATAACACCCAGCAGGAAGACGCCACGGATGCGACCAAGGCGAATCAATTCGGTTTGCAGGTAACCGCGCCAACCGTACTCCTCGCCAAAGGCGATGATCAAACCAAGGAACGGGCCAATGATGACGGTATTAAGCGCCATGATGGGCAGCAGAGCCGCAGCGGGCAGGTTGGCGGCAGCCATTTGTGGGAAAGCTGTGCTTAGATCAACCACCTGGCCCATTTTGAAAATATAATTGAGGAAAGTCTGAAGACCATAATAAGCAACCAGTCCAAGCCCGTAAAGCAGCCAGACGCGGACTTTACCACCCGCCAGGCCAGCACCAGCAAAGGCATCTTTCCCGCCAACCAGCCGGAGAACGACCAGCAGGATCAAGCCAAGCACATTTGGGATGAGCAGGAGTGAACTGAGATTGGCGGCCCAGTCCGGTTGGATAAGCGCCGCGATGGAACCAAGCAGATATAAAAAGGTGAGCAAAAAATAAAAATAGACAAACCAGCGTGAAGTCCTGCGGTTGGTCTGGTAATAGACGGGACTTTCCTTGAAAAAGAAAGCGCCCAAGAGCAAGGCGGAAAAGGCCGGCAGGAGCATCTGAAATTGTAACAAGAGCATTGTGCCGGGATTGGCCAAGCCGCCGGTCAAATAAAGCGCTAAATCCACCAGCCAGGTCAGGCCAAAAGTCAGGCCAAGAAACCAGGCGACGTGCGGCCAGTTGGTTTTTAAGGGTGCAGGGGTAGAGGATTGCATGGTTTTCTCACTTTCAAAATTGGTTTAAGGGTATGAAAAAAGAGGCCATCTCTGATCACTTATCCGTGACAACAACTTGATCCATGCCTCTCCAGGCTGAATTAAAAGCCTGGGCGAGGGTTACCAACAGATATATGAAAGCAATGATTAACAGGACGACAATGACTCCCAGCCATTCCGTCAGAAATCCCGCCAGGAGCATGCCCAAAGGAGCGGCAATTAATGCCAAGGCGGTGATCATTCCAAAAACTCGGCCGCGCAGAGCAGGCGGCGTCCGCTCCTGAACCAAGGTCATAATCAGCGGGTTCAGTTGGCCGGCAGCCAGACCCGCACAAAAGAGCGACACAAGCACCAGGTAAAATGGGGGCGTAAACGAAAGAGCCCAGAAAGGCAAGCCAACGAAGATAAATGCAGCCACAAAGGTAAGCCGGCGAGGCGCCCGAAAAATAACCAGGCCGAAAAGCAGTGATCCAAGGAGTGCGCCTGCACCAAAGCTGGAGATTAGCAACCCCAAAGCGGTTGCCTGACCGTAAACCTGTTCCGCATAGACCGGGAGAACCACCGCAAAAAGAGGGGTATCCAGAAAATTAGTAATGGCTATGGTCACGCTCAAGGCCATAATCAGCCGATCCCGCCTGACAAACTGCCAGCCTTCCTGCAACAAACTGAGATAGCGGCTTTCTGGTTTAACCCTGGGCTGGCTTGATGGCACAGCCACGATGAACAGAGCAGCTGAAACTGCAAATGTGGCAGCGTCCAGCCACAAGACATTACTGCTCCCCATCAAGACAACGAGAAAACCTGCCAAAGCGGGGCCAATCAGCGTACCAGCCCGCTGAATTGCTTGTTGCACAGCGTTTGCTTTTTCCAGCGGGAAATTTGCGGCTTCGGCCAGTTCGGGCAATAAAGCCTGGCGGGCAGTATTTCCGGGGCCATCCAGCAAAGCGCTCAAAAAAACCAGGAAAAGCAATTGCCAAAACTGCAATCCCAATGTTCCATACAGCAGGGGAATTAATAACACTGTGATGCCACTGGCCAGGTCGGAGATGATACTCATCCTTCTCTGTCCAAATCGGTCCACCATGGTACCACCGAAAAAAGCAGCCAAAATGGCAGGCAGCGCGGTAAAAAAAGCCACCAAACCGGTTTGAAATGCACTGCCTGTGGTTTCAAGAACGAACCAGGGGACGGCAATCATGGTCAGGTTGTTTCCGACCAGAGAGATGAGGTTGGCAGAAAAGAAGGAAATAAGAGGAATTCGTTTCATGTAGTTTTACCTTGAAGAAGGGAAGGTTGCATTCCCTTCCTGGTTTTGACGCGCCTTCTCAGCCAGGCTGGACATTAGCCTGCCCATTGGCACGCGCAGGTGGTAACTCATCCAGAGCTGGAGGTTGGTGACGAAGCCAGCCGCCAGCACTGGGCGGGTTTTGCCAACCAGTTTAGCCAGTCCCCGGCCCACGGTTTGGGGATCGGCCATCATTTCTGGTGGGATGCCAAAACCTGCGGCGGACCTGGTTCGCGTCAGGGGCGGGTGCATGACGTTGAATGTGATCCCGGCAAGGGTGTATTCCAGCGCCAGAGTGCGGGTCAGGGCTTCGATAGCGCCTTTGGTGGATGTGTAACCGGTCATGCCAGGCATCCCTGTGAAACACACGCCTGAACTGAAGTTGTGGACAACACCGTGTCCTTGTTTTTCCATCCCAGGCAGGACAGCGCGGATCAGGTTGAGATAGCCAAAGTAATTGACTTCGAACTCTTGACGGATGTCGTCCAGCGTGCGCTCTTCGAAGGAAGTGAACAAGGCCAGACAGGCGTTATTGATCAGGATGTCCACGCCGCCCCATATAAGGATGATTTCGTCCACCACAGCCTGAACGCGCTCGGGGACGATTACGTCACAGATAAACGGTAGCAGGTTCGAGGTCCGGGGAAGGTTTTCCAGCGAAAGGTCGAGGGCAGCAACGCGGTCTCCCATGTCCAGCAGGGACCGGGTCAGCGCCAGCCCAATACCGTTGTTTGCGCCAGTGATCAGGATGGTTCGAGTCATGGTCATGATTCCAATTGAACGGATTGCTTTTTGAGCGCACCGAACTTCTGAACTACCAGAAGGCCAACCACCAGAAAAGCCAGGAAGGTGGTGATGAAGGCAAAAGTCTGAACGGTGTAAGGCGCCAGCAGGCTGAGGGTCACGTTGTATGAAAAATGGATCAGTATGGCTGCCAGCACGCTGCGTTGGTTGGCGTTATAAGCCAATGTCATCAGGATGGTTATCAGGAAGACGTTCATCGCAAACAGCCAGAACATGCTACCGAACAAGCCCCACTCAAATTGGATGGTGCCGGGCAGAAAGAACAGAGGGAGGTGCCAGATCCACCAGACAAGGAACAACACCAAAGTAGAGGTCACCACAGGCCACTTTTTTTGGAATGAATCGAGCAGGATGCCGCGCCAACCCAGTTCCTCGGCCAACGGTCCGCCTATCATCATCATGATGATGAAAATGGGAATTTCGGCAGGTTGGGCTTTTAGCAGATTGACGTAATCCATCTGGGGCAAATTCCCACCGAGAAGCTCATTGATCAAGACACCCAGAAACATGGCAGTCGGAACTGCGACCAGGGTCACGATCCACCAAACAGGTTTGACACGGCGAAGGTTGAAAACGCGCGACCAAAATTCGCGGCGCTGCTCGCTACTGAAGTTTCGCCACACGAAAAAGAGTGCCACTAGCGACGGACCACAACCGCCAATGATATAGAACAAGATGGCGGGAAAGTCCTTGCTGGACTGTCCACTCAGGATAGCGATCCCTTCCAGGAGCCAGCTGAAGCCAAAGGTTGTCAGGATGAATTTGACGGGGGAAACGGTTTTCATGTCAGGCCCTTATTTGAGTTGAATTTTGTGCGCAGGAAATACAGATACGCTACGGTAACAATCAAGCTGATCATGGTCAGCACAGCAAAGAGCGGAACTGCGTCGAGGGAAGCAGACGGATCGTGAATGTGACCGAAATACTGGTCGACGGCAATGCTGGCGGTTTCGATGGTCATCATCACCAGTAGGAGACCTGCCAGCAGGTAACCCCAACTTTTTTTCTGCCAGAGCCAGAGCGCGCCAAGGAATCCCAGTGGAAGCAGGAAACTCAAGTCCAGCACATGGACGGGGCTGGTCAGCATGATCGTCCCGGCGAGGAAGGTAGGAGAAGCGGAGTCGAATATGGCGGAGATGGTCTGTTTCAGCCAGGTCACCAGGAATAGCATGGAGATGACCGATAGATAGCCCGCAAAAAGACGGACAGGGGTTTTCTCTGCAAAGTCTGTGCGGATGGAGTCTATATCCATTTGCGTTAGTAGGATCACCAGCGACCAGACTGACAGCGAAAGGGTGGCAACGTAGAACAGGAAAAGCGGGTTGAAAGCGGTGGCAAAGGCAAAGATGACTGCGTTGTAAAGGAGATAGGCCAACGCGCCGGTCCAGGTCAGGTATGCCAGCAGGCAGCCGCGTCGCGCCAGGATCAACGAGGTGCCCAGCACGGGAAGCTCCAGGGAAAAGATCACCAGGTGTGTGCCACGAGCGTTGCCAGCCGTGAGCGCCGGGTCGCGGAAAATTTGCGGGTGGAACACGCCAACTGCGGACTGGACCAGGGTCAGCACAACCAAAACGACAGACAACCGAAAGGCTGGGGGCAATTTATTGCTGGTTGGTGTGGATGGCTGAAATGTTGACATAGGGCCTCAAAAATCAGTTCATAACCGTCAGGAACAAACCTGCCACAGACAGGTCCATCAAGATATGGATCAGTGCGATGTAGGGCATCAAGCGTGGGAGGGCACGCATGACCAGGGCGATCAGAACCGAGAAGGGCAGGAACATGACCAGGCGGTAGGTGATGAAGCGCCCGTCTGGCAGGAATGGCGCAAATATGTGCTGAGCAGACAGGAAGAAACTCGTCAGCAAAACGGCCAGCCAGGGATGCAGCCCTTGTGCTTCAAGACGCGGCAGGCTATAGAGCATGTAAGTGGGAATTTCAACCAGTCCTTGCAAGATGGGGAAGAAGGCAAAACTGGAAATGGCTGCCCAGGCAGGCAGAGGACGCACCAATAAGTCCAGGGCGATTTGGGGATCACCAAAAAGCCAGCGGGCACTCAAGAGGTTGGGCAGGTAGCCGAGCGGACCGGCAATCACCAGAAAACCGAGCAGGAACCATAAATCCTGTTTGACATTTTGACGCTCCAACCGAAAGACATTCCAGAAGGAGCTGCCCTCACGGCGGTAGAAGTGGATGAGCAATGCCAGACAGATCAGGTTTGCAAGGATTACAACCAAAGGCCACCAGGCAGCGGACGAATCCCAGGCGTTGGGCGAACCGGTCAACCTGAATCCAAGGGCGATCAGACTTTGGAAAGCCAGGAACAACGCAGAACGCATTACGAGCATCACCCAGGGTTTACACGTGCTATTTGGATTCATCAGGTCCTTCCGGTGCACTTTGGATCTCCGGGATATCCGTGTAGGATACGGACACCAGGTCAAGGTTCAGGTTGCGGATTTTATTCAGAATGGTATGCAGGGCTGTGGAGTCATTCAAAACGCCGACCAATAAAGTTGTATTATCCGGTTGGGGCCGAAGCTCCAGTCCTTCAAACCATTCGCTCCAAGTGCCATCTAATTTGTAGCCAATACAGATTTGGTATAAACGGGGCATGGGTAATCTCTCCTTTCAATGACACCGAAATCAGTTTACAGTTTTTAAGACAACAAAGCCCTACACATGTGTGTAGGGCTTTGTCAAAAAGTGTGTAGTATTTAGAGGATACCCAATTGGCGGGCGCAGGCGATGGCGGCCGTGCGATTGGAGACACTCAGTTTGCCGAAGATGTTGGTCGTATGATAGCGAATCGTATTCAAACTGATGACTAACCGATCCGCTATCTGTTGATTTTTGAGGCCGGCTGCCATCAGGCCTAGAACCTCCAATTCGCGTTCGGTTAATGCCTCTGGCAGAGTCGGAGAATGGCCTTTGGGTGGTTCGGCAGGGAATTCTTCCAGGATCCTGAGGACCCGTTGAGGGTGGAGACCGTTGCGCAGGGCTTCTTTCAATAAAAAGCGGGCAGGATCTCCAGCGATCAAAAAGATGCGGGCCGGGTTGGCTTCCATTGTGGAGGTTTGTTCCAGCAAACGCCCCGTGATTTCAAGGGCGCCGTTGAGATCGCCATTCTGGTACAGGGCAATTGCCCGCACCATCCAAACCCGATATAAAATCCAGTTCATCTGGAAGGCTTTTGCAGCCCCCTCCATCCGGTCCACAATCAACAGACAATCAGCAAGTTTGTGTTGCTCCGCCAGCAAGCGGGCGTAAGAAAGAAATTCGTTGCTACGCCAACTCATCAATTCACTATCGCTGACTTTCTTCAAAAGCTCCCCGGTATCCCCGGTCAACCCAAGACGCTCCATGCAAACTGTAGCCTGTTGCACCTGGCCCTCCAGCAAATCCTGCAAAGCCCCGGTCAGAATCACCGTCCGCGTCACCTTTTTGTCACGTCCATGTGTGATTTCTTCCAGGTGCTTAAGGATGTAGCGCGCCGCAGGATAATCTGCCTGCCCGGTTTTAACCCACCATAACGCCAACCAGCCATCAAAAGCTGCAACAGACATCGAGGCCGGATCTAGTTGCAAACCTTTCTCCAAAATTTGTTCAGATTCTGTCAGATTATTTTCAATAAACAGGATTTTTCCCAGGCCTACATAAAGATAGAGCGCGGCAGCCCGGTATTTTCCGCCAGCTTCCAATTCAAAGGAATGAATCGACTTTCTCAGTAAGTCTTTGGCCTGCTGGCCTGATCCGCGGGCGTTCAGGTACATTCCGACGTAATGGATGAAATCCGCTTCCAACAAAGCCAGTCCGGCCAATTGATCATCTTTGCGACAGAGCGGTTGGACGGCGCGGTACACCTGCAGGGCTTCATCCAGTCTGCCCGCATGTGAAAGCGCTCCAGCCAGGAACAGGCTGTTACAGCAGCGGAGGAATGGTAAATCCTGCGGTGAGTTATCCAATGCAAGCTGCGCCAGGCGGATGGCCTCATCCGCATTGCCATACATGGTCTCGCCGAAGCTGCGCAGGCCAAGCGCCTCACTTTTGACGGCGAGGGCTGCCGAGGATTGGTCGGCGAACATGATTTCAGCCCTTTCGAGAAAAGGAATGGCTGCCTCGGTCTGGGAAGAAAAAGTCAAAGCCCAGGCGCGATCCAGGCATAAGCGGGGATGGGAAAGAAGCGTCTCGACCGGCAAGGCATTCATCCAGCGCTGGGCCGAGGCGATGCGCCCCTGCAAAATGGCAAGCAGGGTGTGCTTTTCGAGCATGGCAGCCGGAAAATCGGGATCGCCGGATTGGAGGGCGTGAGCCAGGGCTTCATCCAACATACCCTGTCCTTCATACCAGAGCGCCGCCCGGTGATGCAATACTGGAACCTGATCAGGATGATCATGCATCAGTTGCTTGTGTAGCATATCCGCAAATAGCTGATGATAGCGGAACCATTGGCGCGTGCCATCCAACGGGACGACAAATAAATTAGCGCGTTCCAGATATTCCAGGATTTCCTGTGCAGCCGGAACGGAGACATCCGACAAGACAGCTGCACACAGACCAGCGGTGAAGCGCTCCAACAGGCAAGTGCTCTGCAGAAACGCACGGATTTCTGGAGTTTCCCGGCTGAGTACTTCTTCCATTAGATAATCCAGGATATACCGATGAGAACCGCTCAACTCCGACACAAAGCGATTGAGGATGGTTTCCGGATCTGCCGCCTGCCTGGCTAATTCTGCCTGGAGAGCGATCGCCACCAACTGCAAACCTGCAGCCCAACCCTCGGTGGTGTTGTTTAATGTATCGACCAAAGATTCGTGAAAAACAATTTCCCGGATGAGGGTGGAAACGGTGAAAAACTGGTTCGTTTCAGCCTGATTGAAGCGCAGGTCTGCGGTCCGTACCTCCTTCAATTTTCCACTTGCCCTGAGCCTGGCCAATGGTAAGGGCGGCTCGACCCTGCCAGCTATAACAAGATGCAGATTTTCGGGAAGATGGTCGATGAGGTTTTTTAGGGCCAGGTGGACTTCGGGATTGGTGATGACCTGGTAATCATCCAGGACGAGGATGATCTGCTCCTCGCAATCACTCACCTGGTCACAAAAATAGGCAACACATTGTTCAAGCGTGATTTCGGAAGAAAGCTCCGCCAGGGCACCAAACTTTGTGGAAATGCCAGGGATGACCGGCTGGAGGGATGCCATCAGGTAGGAAAAGAAGCGGATGAGGTTACTATCCGTATCATCGAGCGATAACCAGCCAACCCGAAACTCAGCCGGTACCTGGTGAAACCATTGGGCCAACAGGGTGGATTTTCCAAATCCGGCTGGTGCGGATACCAAGATTACCTGGATCCCAGAGAGCAAACACTGGTTCAAGGTCTGCAGCAGGCGCGGCCGCATTACAAGCCTGTCCGACAGGTTAGGAATGTGAGTCTTGGTTGCTAAAAATTGCAAAGTCAAACGGAAATCCTGTTGAGATTTGAATGCTGTCCTATTCTATATGATATTTAATCAGAAGTAAATTCAAAACTGATTCACATATCACCAACTGCGTTACGCTGATCCGGCCGTATTTTAAGCAGTCACGGGCTGAAGTGTAATGGTTGCGATGGTTGATCCCGTCTCCCATGCATGCCCTTACGGCGGATGGTGGAGGAGGTCAAATCATTACACCCCTACTGACAGGTGGGGTGGTCTGAGGTAAACAGGACGAATTGAAGCATGTCTTACAGGAGCACAGGACAAGCTGAAGCATGTCCTACATGAGCAGAGCCGACCTCTGCCCGACCCTCCCCTAGCGAAGCGTACCCCTTTGGGGCTGAAAGGGAAGGGAGAAAGCTTCCGGCCTTATGATACAATTTCCCCGATGAGCGACATCGCCGAGCACCTGCAAGCCATCCTGGACACCCTGCCGACCAAACCGGGCTGTTACCTCTACAAAAACAGCGCCGGCGAGATCATCTACGTCGGCAAGGCGATCAACCTGCGCAACCGGGTGCGCTCCTACTTCCACGCCAGCGCCGAATTGGACGGCAAGACGCGCCAGTTGGTGCGCAACATTGCTCACATCGAGTGGATCGTGGTGGCTTCCGAGCTGGAAGCACTGATCCTTGAGATGAACCTGATCAAAAAGCACCGGCCGCGCTTCAACATCCGCATGAAGGATGACAAGCGCTACCCGTACATCAAGGTGCACTGGCAAGACGCCTTCCCAAAAGTGACCGTCACCCGCCAGATGAGCGACGATGGCGCCCGCTACTTTGGCCCCTACACCAGCGCCTGGGCGGTCTACCAGACCCTGGACGTACTGCGCCGCATTTTCCCCTTTTTGACCTGCGACCGGGTCATCAGCGGGCAGGACGCGCGCCCGTGCCTGTACTACGACATCAAGCTGTGCAGCGGGCCGTGCATCGGGGCGGTGGACGAGGCTGGGTATCGCGGGATGATTGAAAATTTGTGCCAGTTCCTGCTCGGTCATTCCGAACCGGTGGTGCAACGCATGCAGGCGGAGATGCTGCAGGCGGCCGAGGAGTTAAAGTTTGAGCGTGCCGCCACCCTGCGCGACCAGATTAACGCCATCGACCGGGTGGTAGAGCGCCAGAAGGTGATCACCACCGACCAGATGGACTCGGACGTGATTGCCATGGCGCGGGCAAACGGCGAGGCCTGCGTGCAGATTTTCTTCATCCGCGGCGGCAAGTTGATCGGGCGCGAGTACTTCATCCTGGAAGGCGCCCAGGACGAGGCGGATGGCGAGGTGGTGGCCGAGTTCATCAAGCAGTTCTACATGGAAGCCGCCTTCGTGCCGCCCCAGGTGCTGCTACCGAACGAGGTGGAAGAGGCCAAAGTGATCCAGGAATGGCTGCACACCAGCCGCTCCGGCCAGAAGGTGGAACTGCTGGTGCCGCACAGCGGTACCGGCCAGGAACTGGTGGAGATGGCGACCGAGAACGCGGTCGAGACGCTGCGGGCCCTCAAGGCCCAGTGGGAGGCGGATACCAACCGCCAAACCCAGGCCCTGGCGGAACTGCAGCAGGCGTTTGAATTAGCCGAGCCGCCCAACCGGATCGAGTGCTACGATATCTCCAACACCCAGGGCACGGCCTCGGTTGGCAGCATGGTGGTCTTCGAGCAGGGCGTGCCGAGCAAGAAACTCTACCGGCGCTTCAATATCGAGACCGTCAGCGGGCCGGATGACTTCGCCAGCATGGAGGAAGTGCTGACCCGGCGCTTCCGGCGCTGGCAAGGCGCCCAGGAACTGAATGCCGACGCACCCGGCCACAAGCCGGACGCCAGTTTTGACCGGCTGCCGGATGTGCTGATTGTGGATGGCGGCAAGGGCCA
Source organism: Anaerolineaceae bacterium (assembly GCA_041741455.1). Taxonomy (GTDB): domain Bacteria; phylum Chloroflexota; class Anaerolineae; order Anaerolineales; family Anaerolineaceae; genus CALESS01. The sequence continues at coordinate 13,644 of JBGSJZ010000044.1, forward strand.
ACTGGGCCGGGCCGTCAAGGTGATCGAGCAGTTTGGCCTGACCGGGCGTTTTGTCGTGGCTGGCCTGGCCAAGGAAAACGAGGAGCTGTTCTTCCCTGGCCGGCCGCAATCGCTTGCCCTGCCGCGCCACTCGCAAGGGTTGTATCTGCTGCAGCGCATCCGGGATGAGGCGCACCGCTTTGGCATCACCGCCCACCGCAAGCGCCGCACGCGCGAGGGCATGGCCTCGCGGCTGGACAAGATCAAGGGCATCGGCAAAACCCGGCGGAATATGTTACTCAAAAAATTTGGCTCGCTGGATGGCATCCAGCAGGCCAGCCTGGAGCAATTAACCGCCCTGCCGGGCATCACCGAAGAGATCGCTCTGGCGCTGAAGGGGGGGGTGGAATGACGATTCAGATATACGAATCAATTTTTGGGATTCACTTCACGCCCCATGATTCTGTGTTATAATCTCGGGTCGCGCCACATGTGGCCCGTTATCATAACGAGGATCTTCCTCCAAAGAGGTAAATAGTATGACCGACCTGTTGAAAGAATTCGAAGCCCCCGTAAACCCAAACATCCCCGACCTTCAGCCGGGCGATGCTGTCAGCGTGCATGTCAAGATTAAAGAAGGCAACCGCGAACGCATCCAGGAATTTAAGGGTACCGTGCTGTACACGCATAACAATGGCGCCACCTCCACCTTTACCGTCCGCCGCATCGCCTCCAACGGTGTGGGCGTCGAGCGCGTCTTCCTGACCCGCTCCCCGCGGATCGACAAGGTTGTGGTCGAACGTCACAATATTGTCCGCCGCGGCCGGCTGTACTACCTGCGCACCCGCACAGGCAAGAGCGCCCGCCTCAAACAGAAGTTCTCATAAGCTTCACTCTCGCCAGACATTCTGCAGGGTGCAACCACTACGCCGGGGTTGCGCCCTTTTTTCCTTAAAAAACGATTCCATCATCCTTCCAATCACACCCTAAGGGTCTTAAAGACCCTTAGGGTGTGATTGGGGAAACCCAGCAACAGGAGATAAAGATGACCGCACCCTTAATTGGCATCACCACCAGCCGTGGACAAAACAAAGAAAAATTGCCTTATTCGTTTGTGCTGGATGCCTATGTTCAATCCGTCAAAAACGCCGGCGGCCTGCCGGTGCTGATCCCGATCGGGCTGGAGTTACGCCAGATCGAAGCCCTGCGCAGCCGGCTGGATGGCATAATGTTGAGCGGCGGCGGGGACATCGACCCGCTGCGTTTCGGCGGGCAGCCGCACCCGCGCGTCTATGGCATCGAAGCCGAGCGGGATGCGCTGGAAAAAGCGCTGGTGGAAATCGCCGTGCGCACCGATTGGCCTTTCTTCGGTATCTGCCGCGGCATCCAGATGATCAATGTCACCCTGGGCGGTACGCTTTATACCGATATTGCTGACCAGTTGCCCGGCGCTCAAAAGCACGATTACTTCCCCGACTACCCACGCCAGCAAATCGCACACCAGGTGCGGGTAGAGGCTAACAGCCGGCTGGCCGAGATACTGGGCGGCACGGATATCCCGGTCAACAGCCTGCACCACCAGGCGATTGAACACCTGGCCCCGGTGCTGCGTCCGCTGGCCTGGTCGGTGCCGGATGGGCTGGTGGAGGCCGCTGAATTACCCGATCACCCGTTTGGGCTGGGCGTGCAATGGCACCCGGAGTGGCTACAGGAGCACGAGCCGATGCGCCAATTGTTCCAGGCCTTTGTGACCGCCGCGGCAGCCTAAGGCAGACCTCCACGACTGACGTCGTTACTACAGTCGTTCTCCTTATTTGATGTTTCGTCATACTTGACGCATTAAAGGATCTCAAAGTCAGTTTCAGATGCTTCGCTTCGCTCAGCATAAGGACATCGTTCGCCGTAGGCGCACTTCGTGTGTGTGACCCATACCTCTGGGTGTGCGAGTGGCTTTTTAGGGCTTTTTCCGTGGTTTTCCGATGCTTCCGTTCCAATCCGTGTTAAAATTTTCAATATATGAATCTCTCAACCCCCATCGGCATCTTTGACTCCGGCGTCGGCGGACTGTCGGTGTTGCGCGCCATCCGCCAGCGCCTGCCCGCCCAGCCAGTGATCTTCTTTGCCGACCAGGGCCATGTGCCCTACGGTCCGCGCCCGATGGAAGAGGTGCGGGATTTTGCTGAGGGCATCACCCGCTTCCTGCTCGACCAGGGCGCCGGGCTGATCGTGGTGGCCTGCAACGCGGCTTCAGCAGCGGCCCTCTACCACCTGCGCGGCAAGTTCCCGCAGGTACCCTTCGTCGGCATGGAGCCGGCGGTCAAACCGGCGGCCGAGACCACCCGCTCCGGCGTGGTGGGCGTGCTGGCCACCCCGGCCACCTTCCAGGGGGCGCTGTACGCCTCGGTGGTTGAGCGCTTTGCCCACGACGTGACCGTCCTGCAGGATACCTGCCCGGGGTTGGTCGGGCAGATCGAAGCCGGGGACCTGGAGGGTCCCAGAACCCGCCGCATCCTCAAGCGAGCCTTACAGCCGATGTTAAAACAGGGCATCGACACGGTGGTGCTGGGCTGCACCCATTACCCGTTCGTCATCCCGCTGATCGAGCAGATCGCCGGACCGGGGGTGCGGGTGATCGATCCGGCCTCGGCCGTCGCCCGCCAGACCGAGCGCCTGCTGAGGCAGCACGGGCTGCTGGCCGAAGGTGAACCCCCGGCCCCGATGCGCTTCCTGACCAGCGGCGACCCGGCCGGGTTGCAGGTCATGCTGACCCACCTCGGCTGGGGGGATTGGCCGGTGGAACAGGCGAAATGGGAAGGCAATCAGATTCAGTAACGCAAGCTGACAGCCTGTTGTACAGGGTGGTTGATATCTTATTTATCAGTGGGTATGATATACTGGCAACAGGAGAACGATTATGCCCCGCCAGGAAACCGACCTCAACCCCGTATCCCACATCACCATCGACGCGATTGGCAAACCCGGTCAGCGGGTTTTTTACATCCAGGCCTTCCAGGGCGACACGCCCACCACCTTTATTGTTGAAAAAATCCAGGTGCAGACGCTGGTGATCGGGATCATGCAATTCCTGGAGGAAATCCGCACGCGCCACCCGGAACTGGCCGAGGCGGACGGCGACTACGACGAAGACCGGATGCGCATTACCCCCCCGGTTGATCCACTCTTCCGCGCTGGCGAACTGGGGCTGGCTTATGACGAAACCGTTGATTTGATGGTACTGGCGGTGCGCGAGATCCTGCTGAGCGGGATGGAGGAGGAGGATGCCAGCGAGGTGCGGCTGTGGTGCCGGCGGGAGCAGTTGCTGGCGCTGGCACGCTGGGCCACTGAAGTGACTGAGCACGGACGGCCGATCTGCCCGCAATGCGGCGAGCCGATGGAGCCGGAAGGCCATTTTTGCCCGAAGAAGAACGGGCACAAGCACTAACTCTCCCATGGCGCTGCCACTGGAAAAAACGTATATCCTTCAGGCCTTGCAGGCTGGCACGATCGACCTGCAAGGTCAGTTTTTAAATAGCTCCAATTACACTTTCCTGGCCCAGCTGGACTACGAAGGCCAGCGCCTGCCGGTGGTCTACAAGCCGGTGCGTGGCGAGCGGCCGTTGTGGGATTTCCCCGCCAACACCCTCTCCAAGCGTGAGGCAGCCGCTTTTACTTTCAGCGAGCTGCTCGGTTGGAACCTGGTTCCGCCGACGGTCTTCCGGCGCAAAGCACCGCTCGGGCGCGGCTCCTTGCAGTATTTTGTGGAACACGACCCGCAAAACCATTATTTCAACTTCACTGAGGCGGATCGCCAGCGCCTGCGGCCGTTTGCGCTGTTCGACCTGCTGATCAATAACGCCGACCGCAAGGGCGGGCACCTGCTGCTGGATGCAGATGGAGATCTGTGGGGCATCGACCACGGGGTATGCTTCCATGTGGACGATAAGCTGCGCACGGTGATCTGGGATTTTGCCGGGCAGCCGCTGCCGGAAAACTTGATGGGGGATATGGCGCGAGTGGCAGAAGAACTGGCGCAGCCTGAATCGGCCGGGCGGGCAGCCTTGCTGGGGCTGCTGCGTCCCTCAGAGGTCAACGCGCTGATCCGGCGCGCCCGCCGCCTGTTGAAGGCCGGGGTTTACCCGCAACCGGGTAAAGACCGGCGGGCCTTCCCCTGGCCGCCGGTGTAAACCACGTTCGGGAGCTGATCCCATGAACCAGAGCATCCTCTTCACCATGGTCACCGAACCGGCTGAGATAGGTGCGGCCCGCCAGTTGATTGAAAGCCTGCGCAGCTTCGGCGGCGAAATGAGAGCCTGTCCGGTGCGGGTGTTCGCTCCGCTGGATCTGGTTGAAACTGCAGAACCCCTGGCCACCCCTAATGTAGAAATCATCCCGCTCGATGTCCCAGCCCACCTGGAGCGCTACCCATTCGGCAGCAAGGTGCTGGCCTGCGCCCGGGCCGAGCAAAACTGCCCGCCCGGAACGCAAACCCTGGTGTGGATTGACCCGAATTTTTTGATCCTCCAGCCGCCACTGCTGTATGCGCTGGGCGAGGAGTTCGATGCCGCCCTGCGTCCGGTACACATCCGCAACGTCGGCCTGACGGTGGATCAACCCCTGGATGCCTTCTGGCGGGGTGTCTATGCCGCCGCCGGTGTGGAGAATCTACCCTTCCAGGTGGAATCCTTTGTCGACCGGCATGCCCTGCGGGCGTATTTCAATAGCCACGCCCTGGCATTGCGGCCATCCCTCGGCCTGTGTCAGCACTGGCTGGCGCTGTATGAAAGCCTGCTGGCGGATGCTGCTTTTCAGGTCGCCGCCTGTTCAGATAGTTTACACCGCACTTTTCTGTTCCAGGCCGTGTTCAGCGCGCTGGTGGCGACCCGCATCCCAGACGGGCGAATCCGCCTGCTGCCGCCGGTCTACAATTACCCGTATCACTTGCAGGAACGGATTCCAGTTGAACGCCGGGTTGCGAGATTAAACGATTTGGTGTCGGTGGCGTATGAGGATATCCCCTTCCGCCTGGCGGACAGCCAGGGGTTCGAGGTGCAGGAGCCATTGCGGGGGTGGTTGGCGGGATTTGCTGATGTCAGATGAGTGAATTTGGCGGCTCGCAGCGCCGCTCTTCAAGCCGTGGGCAAGAAAGTAACTTATCCTACAAAAGAAACCGGGCTGGAGATGACCAGCCCGGTAAATTATTTTCTGCAAAATCTCCCCTGGCGGGGTAGACCCACCCCCACCACCCCCAAACCCAGCCTTCGGCATGCTACGCGATCCCTAAAGGGAAGGGAGCATTACTGCACCAGGAAATTCCAGGGGTTGACCTTACCATACAGGTCGCTGAGCAATTCAAAATGCAAGTGCGGACCGGTGGAATTACCAGTACTGCCCAGCAGGCCGATGACCGAACCCTGGTAGACGTAGCTGTTGCAGCCAACGTTGATGCCGCTCAGGTGGGCATACAGCGACTGCCAGCCATTGCCGTGGTCAACCACAATTACGTTGCCGTAACCCCAGTTGTTCCAACCGGAGTAAACCACCACACCGTCATCCACCGCCCAGACCGCGTTGCCGAGTTGACCGGCAATATCGATGGCCGGGTGGTTTGAATCCGGCGCGTAATCGTAACCAGAGAGCCAGGTGGCAGTAGTCGGCCAGATCATGATACCGTCGCCGACCGGGCCGTCCGTAATGGTGCCGCAGAAGCCTGGTCCAAGCACGCTGGCCACGGCCGTATTGGAGCGGGTGATGCGCGGCGCTGACCACGAGACAAACTCGCGCGAGCCACCGGGGACGACCAGCCAGCTGCCGACCAGGATGTTCGGGCTGGAATAATCGCCGATGGTATCCTTGTTCAGGCCATTGCCCGGCCAATCCACGATCACCGACGGGTCCACCTTATAGTACTTGGCCACACCGTTCAGGCCCTCACCGCTCTTCCACTGGTGGTAGACACCGTCCACCGGCAGGATGTTGAGCTTCTGGCCGGGCAGCAGCAAGTGCGGGTTATCCGCCAGGGTCTCGTAGTTACCGTTGAGGAGGGTGCGCGGGCTGAGGTTGAATTGCTTGGCGATACCCTCGACCGTGTCTCCCTTGACCACTTCGTACTCAACAACCTCAAAGCGCGGGCGGGTGGGCAGGACGGTGTGCAGAGCTGCCAGCCGGGTAATGCCGGTCAGTTGTTTGGTGACCGTGAAGGGTTGCAGCTTGATCGGCTCGGCGGTGGGGATGAGGGTTTCGGCAGCCAGTGGAGCAGCCAGGGCGGCCTTTTGCATCGGCTGATCTTTGGTCACCTGGTAGGTGTTGCCCATCATCCAGGCTACCAGCAGCACCAGGATCAACAGTGCCAGGCCGGTGCCGGCGCGCAAGGCGACTTCCCCCAATCCCAGCCGGATGATGCGTTCCCAGACAGCATTCCAGCCTTGTGGCCGCTCGGTCTGCGGAACTTGTTCGGCATCTTCAACGGATGGTATCCGCGATGTCGGTTTGTTTTCTGTCATTCGCTTCCTGTATAACAAATTTACCACAGAGGTCACAGAAAAAGACTTTTTTACGACCTGTGTGTGACCAAATTACTGATCCGGAAAAACCGGGGATTTCTGATATCAAAAATGATGATAACATAACGCTGGGGATTCGGTCAAGCGGAGTCAAAACCAGTCTCAGTAGATTCACAAAGCAGGGATGATGGGCGAAGAATAAAGTCCAAGTCTTTGATTGTTGCACTTACGGCCAATCAAACAATCACTGAGGAATGCTGTCGCACTCGGCTGAGTGCTTAGATTGAGCTAACAGAATTCTCCAGAAAATCGAAATCGATTTATTGCTTGCGTTTATAGAACAAATCGTCTAAAATTTCCATTAGAGAATCCAAATAACCCCCTTTTTCCATCCCTGCCAGGATTGGGGATAGATCATCAGGGTGTAGAAAAGGTCCCCCCATGCTGCAACTCTCCCTGGTTCAAGCCCGCCGATTCTTACTCAAACACCAATTCCTGCTGCCGCCGCGCAACTTGAGCGGCCCGCAGGATGCCCTGCGCATTTTCGAGCGCCTGGGCTGCATCCAGTATGACCCGGTCGACCAGGTGGGTCACAATCCGGAGCTGGTGCTGCAGGCCCGCCTGGCGAACTACACCCCAGCCTTGCTGAATGACCTGCTCTACACCTCCCGCCAGTTGTGGGATGGCTTTGACAAGGTGATGTCGATTTACCGGGCGGAGGATTACCCGTATTTCACCCGCCTGCGCGAGCGCATGAAGGATCACCATTACCAGCGAGAATTACCCCCGGCGGATGTGACCGAGATGGTGTTGAACGAAATCCGCAGGCGCGGCCCACTCTCCTCTATTGATATTGAACACGAAGCCCGGGCGGATTGGCATTGGGGCGGGACACGCCTGGTGCGGGTGGTGCTGGAATCGCAGTTTGGCCTGGGTGCCCTGGGCATCCACCACCGGGTGGGTACCCGCCGCTTCTTCGACCTGACCGAAAACCTGCTGCCGGAATCCATTTACAAAGCCCCCGACCCCTGCCAGACTCTGGAGGAACACCAGGATTGGCATACCCTGCGCCGGGTGGGTGGGCTGGGGCTGGCGCATGCCAGCGCTGGCGAACACTGGGGGGGAATGTACGATATGAAAGCCCCGCAACGCCAGGCCGCTCTCCAGCGGCTGGAGGAACAGGGGAAACTACTGCCGGTGAAGGTGGAGGGATTGGAACACCATACCTTCTACATGCGGCAGGTGGATGCCGCCCTGCTGGATGAGATGGATCTACCTCAAGGGCAGGCGCAGATGGCCTTCATCGCCCCGCTGGATAACTTGCTCTGGCATCGGGATAAATTGCGCTGGTTGTTCAACTTTGATTACATCTGGGAAGTCTATAAAGTCCCGGAGCAGCGCAAGTATGGTTATTACGTGCTGCCGGTGCTGTACGGTGAACGCTTCATTGCTCGCCTGGACCCGGCTCTGGACCGCAAGGCCAAACGCTTCACCCTGCGCAACTGGTGGTGGGAGCCGGACTTCACCCCGGACGAATCCCTGTTGCCCGCCCTGCGGGAGGCACTGGCGCAGTTTTTGGCTTACCTGGGCAACCCAGCTTTCAGCCTGGGTGAGGCGGTGACCAGCGACCCGGTTTTATCGAAGATCTAACCGATCACAACTGGATCAACTTTCACCCAGGTTGTTCCTGCATCGTAAGTAACATATAAATTTGGGCCACTGAAGAGGGATTCAATTCGGGAATCGAAATCTTTATAGAAATCTGCGTCAGCATAATTGAAAAATGCGAATCCGGTGGTTTCATCAACAAACTGGATCTGGCTGCCCAGTGGAAGCAGGCAATCAGCCGCGATTAAGGTCCAATTCAATCCCCCATCGAAGGTTTGAAACATCTGGGTGGATGCAGTAGGATTCGGGTCGCTTTTTCCCAGCAGCCAGCCGGTGTTCGTATCTTTGAAGTAAACTAGTCCAATTTGCACCGGCAACCGGCTAGAAGTCCAGGTTTGTCCCCCATCCCGGGTCAGATAAAGAACCTGTGCAACCGGTATAGACATCCGGTTGGTGATGTTTGGGTAAAAAACCAACGCATCCAAATTGGTTTCGGTGTTCAAATAAATTCTGAGGTTCAGGATCCCGTCTTGATCTGTGAAAAATTGAGGTGCTGAAACGGAAACCAGGTATTCACATCCGGCCCCTTCACACTCAAGCTCGGGGAAATCTGCAGGCGGCGTCAGGGCGACCGATGCCCATTGAATTCCCCCATCTTGTGTGGAAAATAAATATCCATCCGAAAACCAGCCGGATGTCTCATTCAAAAAAGTGAATCGACCTGGGTAGGGATAATAACCACCCACCCAAAGCGTAATCGGGTCAGTGATATGTTCGGAGGAATCATATACACCCTGCCAGTGCATGCCGCCATCGCTGGTCGTTAGAAAGTGCACACGTTGGTTTCGCATTCCGGCATCGCTTTCACCGAAAAGCCAGCCGTGACCCGGATCAACGAACATTAATTCATCCGGGTAGAATAGAGGAGAGGATAAATTAAAGGAAACAGGTTCACCAGCCACCCAGAACTGACCACCATCTTCGGTTTTCCAGGCCACAATTTCTGTGGTAGCGGATTGTGAAACGGGCACGGGTTGAGTGACAATTACTGCCTTCGCTGGGTCCATGAAAAAAACTGCCCTCACGTCTGAAATCCCCGTTGTTGCAGGCGGGGTGACATCCTGCCAGGTCAGACCTCCATCCATCGTCCGGATGATCTGACTACCATCCGGGCGAGTAAATGGTTGAGCGTACACTGCCCATCCGATCTCGCTATCCATCATTTTGAGATGAGTGATTTGTTTCTCCTGACCGGTTTGTATGGATGGAGTGGGGGGTAAGGTTGGCTGTTGTACAGTAGGGCTTATTTCTTCCAGGGTTGCGGTTATGCTCGGAATAGGTGTTGGATTATGGATGGCGGTTGGTCGAGGATTATCCGTTGTACAAGCAGTTAGGGAGAGAATGGCAATAGCGACCATGCAACGAAGTGAGATGGTAATTAATTCAAATTTATGGAACATTCTTTCGCCTCCCCGGGATCTGTAATGACCACTTGTATAATTATTCTACCCCCATTGATTTTTTTGCAAATGAAATCTATCAGTGGATTTTTAAGATTTAATTCAGCTTTTAGGACATGCTTCATGCTATACTTATCCTGCGATCAAATGGAATTTTCTTTCCATCGAAAGGATTGTAGCCTATGAAAACTTTACTGATTTTGCGCCATGCCAAATCATCCTGGAAACATCCTGAGCTGGCCGATCATGAGCGCCCGCTCAACAAGCGTGGCAAACATGATGCTCCCCAACTGGGCACCTTACTGGTGGATCGTGAGTTGCTGCCCCAGTTGATTCTTTCCTCCACCGCTGTACGCACCCGCCAGACGGCTGAAGCCCTGGTTGAAACCAGCCATTACGCCGGCAAGGTGGAGTTCCTCGATGCTCTCTATATGGCGGAGCCACCGGCTTACTTGAAAGCCCTGCGCGGCCTGCCGGATGACCTGGAGCGGGTGTTGCTGATCGGTCACAACCCCGGGCTGGAAGGCCTGGTACAGTTGCTGAGCGGACAAATCGTTTCCCTACCGACTGCAGCCCTGGCACACATTGTCCTGCCTATTCAAACTTGGGGATCGTTAACACACGAAACCCAGGGTGAACTCGTGGAACTCTTCCTACCCAAACCGGAGGAAGAACCAGCGAAAACCGAACCGGAGCCAAAACCCAAGGATCGAAAACCAAAGGAGAAAGCTGAAATGGGCGACAAGGATAAAGATAAGAAGAAAGACGAAAAGATCGAGAAGAAGGACAAGAAGGAAAAGAAAGAAAAAAAGGAAAAGAAAGAAAAGAAAAAAGACGAAAAGAAGAAGAAATAAGCTTTTCGAAGCCCGCCAGACAGCAGTATCATAACTCGGGGATTTAAAGGAGGTTGGCATGCTGGAAGTGAATGAGGGAAGTTTTACCGCGCTAGTTCTGCAATCAGCATTGCCGGTGATGGTGGAATTCGGCGCGGAATGGTGCGCCCCGTGCAAACGGCTGGAGCCAGAGTTGGAAAAACTGGTGGTTGAATGGAAGGATAAGGTGGTCCTGGCCCATGTCAACATCGACCAAAACCCCACCCTGACCGGACAATTTGGCATCATGGGTGTGCCGACGGTCATTCTCTTCGTCGGTGGCAAAGAAATGCAGCGTTTCACTGGCCTGACCTCGCGCGATAAAATTATTCAGAAATTTTCTCCTTACCTGACGGGTAAATAATTGACTCCACCCCAGGTTCTGCCGTACGGCCTGTGGCCCAGCCCGATCTCAGCTCTGATGGACGGGCAGAGCGCCAGACTGCTGGATGTACAATGGGATTCTACCGGGCGTACCCTGGTCTGGTTGGAGCGCCGCAATGCCCGGCATACCCTGATTGTCAAGCCAGAAGATGGCGCGCGCTACGAACTGGTTGAAGACCTGGAGCCTTATGGCGGGGTGGGCTATGGTGGGGGTGAGTTCACCGTGCGGGATGGCCTGATTATTTATGCTGAGCGCGGCGGACGCTTGGTGCGCCGTTGCATCGGTCACGACCTGCCGCGCCCGATCACCCCGGCCTTCGGGCGGACCGCATCACCGACAATTTCGCCGGATGGCCGGCAGGTGCTGTATTGCTGGAGCGACGGAATAACGGATGCCCTGGCGCTGGTTGACAGCCAGGGAGAAACCTGGCCAGTCAAACTACGCAGCCATAGCGGCTTCTTCATGCAGCCAACCTGGCATCCGTTTGACAAGAAGTTGGCCTGGATCGAGTGGGATCACCCGTACATGCCATGGGATGAAACCCGGTTGATGTATGCAACTAGCAGTGGACCCGGCATCCTGGACGAAGTGATTCCGCTGGTGGCAGAGCCAGAAAAAGTGGTCTACCAGCCGCTATTCTCGCCGGATGGCAACTGGTTGAGTTCGATCGAATCCAATGGCGAATGGGAAGACCTGGTGCTGACCCACCTGCCGGATCTGCGCCGGCGGACCCTGGTGCACAGCGAGGGTTTTCACCTGTGCATCCCTGCCTGGGTGCAGGGATTGCGCTCCTACGGCTGGAGCAGCGACAGCCGCCGGATTTACTATCTGCGCAATTTCGGCGGCCAGGCTTCCTTATGGGTGGTGGATGTCGAAAGCAGCAGCTCCCGCCAGATTCCGATCACCCCCTACACCTGGGTGCGCCAACTGGCAGTTTCACCGGCCGGCGAGCAGGTGGCCTTCATTGCTTCGGCGCCGGGTGTGCCGGACCGTGTCGTCCGTTGGGATGGCGAACGGCTGCACGTGGAAGCTCGCTCACAACCCGAAGCGCTGGGTCCGGAATGGTTTGCCGAACCGCAGCCTTTCTCCTGGCCTGCTGCAGATGGGACGACGGTGCATGGCCTGTTCTTCCCGCCCACCAACCCGCAGGCCCGGGGTGATGGCCTGCCACCCTGCATCCTGCACATTCACGGCGGACCCAGTTCGCTGGATCCGCAGAGTTTTGACCCGGAGGTGGCTTACTTCACCAGCCGGGGCTACGCCCTGGTCCGGGTCAATTACCGCGGCAGCAGCGGCTATGGGCGCTGCTACCTGCGGGCGCTCTACGGACGCTGGGGTGAGTACGACGTGGAAGATGCAGCCGGGGCAGCCCGGGCCTTGATCGAGCAGGACCGGGTGGACCCCGGCAAGTTGATCATCATGGGCGGCAGTGCCGGCGGCTATACCGTGCTAAACGGACTGATCCGCTACCCGCAATTGTTCAAAGCCGGCGTGGCCAAGTATCCGGTCAGCAACCTGTTCACCATTGATCTGGATACCCACAAATTCGAGGCCCATTACACCTCGCAACTGGTTGGCAAACTACCGCAAGAAACCCAGCGCTTTCGGGACTGGTCACCAATTTTCCACGTGGACCAGATACGCTCCCCGCTGGCCATCTTCCAAGGGGATGCCGATACGGCCGTGGTGCCGGCCCAGGCTGAAGAAATGGTGGCTGCCCTGCGGACGGCCGGGGTGCCGCACCTGTATAAGCTCTACCCGGGCGAAGGCCACGGCTTCCGCAAGACGGAAAACATTGTGGATTATTACCAGTCCACCGAACGCTTTTTACAGCAATACGTCCTGTTTGCCCCCTGATCTAGGCCGGTAAGGGAGGGTGTGAGACCCTCCCCTACGACGAATGACTGTTAAAATAGGTATATGAAACTCATCATCCAGATTCCCTGCTTCAACGAAGCCGAGCATATTGCCCACACCCTGAGGCTACTGCCGCGCCAATTGGAAGGCATGGACCTGGTGGAAGTGCTGATCATCGACGACGGCAGCACGGATGAGACGGTGCAGGCCGCCCGGGCCGGGGGAGCCGATCACATCCTGCGCCTGGCGCATCACACCGGGTTGGCCGGGGCCTTTGCCGCCGGGCTGGATGCCTGCGTGCGGCTGGGGGCGGATATCATCGTCAACACGGATGCGGACAACCAGTACGAGGCGACCGACATCCCGCGCCTGATTGCACCATTGTTGAGTGGCCAGGCCGAACTGGTGATCGGCGACCGGGGCGTCATGCAGAACCAGGCCTTCTCCCCGCTCAAGCGGCGTTTGCAACGGCTGGGCAGCCGGGTGGTGGGTGGTGCTTCCAGCCTGACTGTGACCGATGCCACCAGCGGCTTCCGTGCCCTGACGCGCGAAGTGGCCCTGCGGACCATCGTGCTCAGCCAGTACTCCTACACCCTTGAGACGCTGATCCAGGCGGGCAACCAGCAGGTGAAGGTGCAGTTTGTGCCGGTCCAGACCAACCCGCCCCGCCGCCCTTCCCGCCTGATGAAGGGCATGGGGGACTACCTGGCGCATTCTGGCGTCACCATTCTGCGGGCCTACACCCTCTACCGGCCGCTGCGGGTCTTCACCTTTGTGGGCGGGATGATTTTCCTGCTGGGCTTGGCGCTGGCCATCCGCTACCTGGTATTTATGTTCCAAGGCCAGGGCGCTGGTCACGTCCAGTCGGTCATCGTCGCCGCCGTGCTGTTGATCGTCGGCTTCCAGACCTGGCTGATCGGCCTGGTGGCGGATTTGATCAGCTTCAACCGCAAGATCCTGGAAGAAATTCTGTACCGGGTGCGCAAGGCCGACGCGGGGGATGAGGGGGACGAGACACAGGAATGAACTGGCTGGAAGTGCGGCTGGTACTGGTAATCATCTGCCTGCTGCTGCTTCCGGGTTGGGCTTTCCTGGCAGCCAGCGGACTCTGGCGACGCTTTTCCCCGCTGATCCGCTGGATTGCAGCCATTTCGTTAAGCACAGCCTTTTTCCCCATTCTCTACTACATAGCCCGCGCCCTGCTGCCGGGTCTGCAAATTGGTCCGAATAAACTGATCGTTTTGCTGGTGCTGTGCGCCGGGCTAATCGTTTTCTGCCTGCGCAAAGATTGGAAAGCCCAGTTCGCGTTTGACCGTTGGGAGATTGCGGCCATTGCTACTTTTGGCATGACGCTCTTCACCCGCCTGTGGGTGGCGCACCTGCAACCGTACCCGGCCTGGAGCGATTCGCTCCACCATACCTACCTGACGTTATTGACCGCTACCAACGGCCAACTGCCCTTCACGCTGGATCCCTACGAACCGACACCGCTCAATATGTACCACCTGGGCTTGTATGCCCTGACTGGGCCAACCATGCTGCTGGCTAATGTGCCTGCCCACTCCGCCCTTTTGTGGATGGCGCAGGTGTTGAATGGCTTATGCGGCCTGGGTGTCTACTGGGCAGTGGATCGTCTGGCTGGCCGGCGCGGGGCCGTGCTGGCGGCAGCCGCGGTAGGATTGCTCTCTTTCCAACCGGCCTGGTTCGTCAACTGGGGGCGTTTTACCCAGGTTGCCAGCCAGATGGTCCTGTTGCCCGCCCTGATGTTAAGCTGGCAGGCCCTGTGTTCCTGGCGTGAGGAATGGCCGAACAAACGACTGGAGATTCTTTTGCTCTCGCTGGCCGGGGGAGTGTTGAGCGCCGGGGTCTTCCTGCTGCACTTCCGCCTGGCAGGGTTATTTTTACCATTGCTGGCGTTAGTTGCGCTGTGGGAATTGTGGCAGGCCTGCAAAGCCCACCGATTCCAGGTTACACTGGTTGGAGTGACCGTGTTGGGCAGCCTGGCGTTGCTATTCATCCTGCCCGCCCTGGTTCCCGCCTTGCAGCAGTACATTGCGCTCAAATCTTCTCCAACGGTGATCGCAACCGAGGCTGCTGGTGGAGGAAACTATTACACCTGGGAATGGAAAAACTTCACCCAACTGGGCGCGCAACTCTGGATTTTCATTGGTGCCGGGATGGGGCTGCTGCTGGGCCTCCTCCAGGCGCGCAAACTGGTTTTGCTGAGTGTGCTCTGGTTGGGGGTGTTTGCCTTCTTTGCCTACGCTCACCGGTTGGGTATCCCTTTGCTCAACATCACCAACTTCAGCGGGTTTCTCATTTCCATCTCGCTTCCGCTGGCCCTGTTATGGGGCGCCGGGCTGGAAGGACTGTGGGTGCTGCTCCCGCCTGGCTGGCAATCCCGCCTGCAACTCCCGCTGATCGGGTTGGTTCTGGCAGCGGGTGCCTGGAGCGGAACATATCGTATGACCGGGTTGGAGGAGTTTCGCTTCTTTGTTACCCCGGCGGATGAGGCTGCCATGACCTGGATCAACCAGAACTTGCCGCAGGATGCCGGTTTTGTGGTGAACACCTTTATCTGGTTGGGTAGCTCCCCCCAGGGCGCGGACGCTGGCTACTGGATTCCATACTTTACCGGGCGCAAGACCACAACTGCCAGTATGTTGCACACCCTGGGCTCGGCGGACGATGCAGCTCGCGTTCAGTATTTGGGAGAACTGGCGGACCAATTGGAAAC
The DNA here is from genome assembly GCA_041741455.1 of Anaerolineaceae bacterium. Classification (GTDB taxonomy): domain Bacteria; phylum Chloroflexota; class Anaerolineae; order Anaerolineales; family Anaerolineaceae; genus CALESS01. Next base: position 29,042 of record JBGSJZ010000044.1, read on the forward strand.
GGACCCGCAAGCTGTCGCCATCCTGTGCAGAGAAGGTTTCCATTACGCCTACCTGGGCGCCCGCGGCAGCTTTGACGGCCGCAGTTTATCCGCTGATATTGTTCTCCAAACACCGGATACCGAAGCCGTTTACGATACTCAAGGTGTCAAAATAATTCGGCTTTGTCCGGAAGATTGAAACGATCGAAGAGCTTATGAAGATATGCATCGCCACCACCGCTTTTCCCCGCTGGCAGAATGACTTCCGTGGCATCTTCGTCTATGAGGCCGCCCGAGCGCTGGTGAAACAGGGCTGCCAGGTCAAAGTGGTGGCCATGCACAACCCCAGCGCCAAAACGCACGAGGTACTGGATGGCATTGAGATCATCCGCCCACCCTATGCCCCGCAGAAATGCGAAATTCTGCAGCGGGATAGCGCTGGTATCCCGTCCGCCTGGAAGACTCACCCCTGGGCGCGCCTGCTTCTGATCCCTTTTTTTATCACCCATACCGCCGCCATCGCCCGCCAGGCCCGGGATTGCGACCTGATCCACGCCAATTGGACACTCTCTGCCATTTCTGCCTGGGCGGGTTACCCGTTCCATCGCAAGCCCTGCCTGGTGACCGTGCAGGGCAGCGATATCTTCCAGGCAACTAAAATCTCTCCCATCCGGACCGTGACCAACCTGGCCTTGAAGAAAACCAAGCAGGTGCTGGCGCTTTCCCAATCCCTGGCTGAGGAAACCAGTCGGGTGACTGGCATCCGCCGGGAATTGATTCAAGTAGTGCCCAATGGTGTGAACCTTGAGAAGTTCCCGTTTGGCGAGCCCCAAAACCGCGAAAACCTGCTGCTGTTTGTCGGTTCATTGATTGAGCGCAAGGGCGGCCAGCATTTGATCGACGCCATGCCACAGGTGCTACGACAATTCCCTGGCTATCAACTGGTATTGATCGGTGAAGGTCCGCTTAAGGAGACCTGGCAGGCACAGATCTCCCGCCTCGGCCTGCAAGATCAGGTCAAGTTGATCGGTACGCAATCTCAGGCGGAGATCGCAGACTGGATGCGCCGCGCCCGCCTGTTTGTGCTGCCCTCGCTGGAGGAAGGCCAGGGTGTGGTCTTCGTCGAAGCGCTGGCCAGCGGCCTGCCCTGCCTGGGAACGAATGTGGGCGGCATCCCGGATGTGGTGAACCCGCAGGTCGGCCGGTTGGTTACTCCTGGCAACTCCAGTGAACTGGCGCAGGTAATCTGTGATATATTGGAGGATCAGGCCGGCTGGGAGGCAATGTGTTTTGCTGCCCGCCAGCGAGCAGAAACCCATTATGATTGGGATCGAATCGCGGCCCGGCTGATTGAAATCTATCAACAGGTGAGGTAAGGATGGATCAACCCGGGCGCGGCTACCAGGAGAATTTTTACGGCTTATACGAGAAATTTCAAGACCAGGAAAACCGGCGCGGCAAGGCGGAAAAAATCTCACATGTGTTAATCAATTTTACTGGCCTGCCCCTGCAGAACTTTTCCTGCCTGGATCTGGGTTGTTCCAACGGTCTGATCACCCTTGAGATTGCGTCACTCTTCGGTCATGTGGTGGGATTGGATTACGATGGCCAGGCGGTTCGGATGACCCCGGTGGAAAAGCGCCAGGAATTCCTGTTTATCCATGGCGACGCCATGTGCCTGCCTTTTCCGGATCAATCCTTCGAGGCTGTTATCTGCTCCCAGGTGTATGAGCACGTACCCAGCGACCTGCGCCTGTTTGCCGAAATTGAGCGCATCCTCAAACCGGGTGGCGTAGTCTTTTTCTCCGGCCCTAACAAGGTCTTCCCGGTGGAACCCCACTATTACCTGCCGTTTCTGCATTGGCTGCCGGAAAAATGGGCGGATGGATACCTGCGCCTGTTGCGCAAGGGTAGCCATTTTTACGAGCGCTCGCGCACACCCTGGAATTTACGTAAAGTCTTTGCCCGCTACCACATCAAGGATGTCTCCATCCCTGTGATGCGCCTGTATGAGAGTAAAACCAAATCCAAATTCACCCGTCTGGTCTACCGCCTGATTCTCAAGATGCCCATCTTCTGGAAGCCACTGCTGGTGTTCCTACCCAACTTCAACTGGTTGCTGTACAAGCCGGCCAACCCGGCGGAACCGACAGGCTATGAAATCGTATCTTAAACGGATGCGTCAAAAGGTGGAGCAGGATCTGCAGGGCAAGCGGCGCTGGCAGGTTTTCTCGCCGGTCATCTATGCCCAATACCGGGTCATGCTGCCGATCCTGCAAAAACATGTGCACGGGGCGTTGTTGGATATCGGCTGCGGCCATCAGCCCTACCGCCGTTTCTTGCCGGAGAGTATCACCCGCTATGATGGTGTGGACCTGTTCAATCAATCCGAGGAAGGTACATACCACCTGAATGCCGAAGATCTGGCCGGTATCCCCGCCGAAAGTTATGACAGCGCGATTCTGATTGAAGTGCTGGAACATCTGCCCCATCCCTGGCTGGCGTTGGCGGAAGCCTGGCGGATCCTCAAACCAGGTGGGGTGATCGTTGTTTCCGTGCCGCACCTCAGCCGCCTGCACGATCTGCCCCATGATTATTATCGCTTCACAGCCAATGGTCTGGCCTCATTACTGCAAGATGCGGGTTTTGGAGAACTGGAGATTGTTCCCAAGGGTGGCGTTTTCAGCTTTCTTGGCCACCAGGTGTCCACGTTTTTTGTCAGCCTCACCTGGGGCATTCCCGTTCTGCGGGAAATTGTCTATTTCCTGAACGAGTGGTTGGTGACTCGCCTCTGCTTTGGACTGGATCGCTTGTTCGGCCAGGGGAACCTGGCGCCCCTGGGCTATGTAGCGGTTGGGCAAAAAGCATGAACTGGGCACGGGTCAAGGTCTGGGTCTACCGGGTCGGTTTATTCCTGGGTGCCTTGATCTTCCTGGTCCAGCTGATCTCCGGAGTTCAAGCCTTTCAATCTAACCGATTGCCGGTTGGCTTCCGGGGTATCGCCCTTTGGAGCATTGTCGGGATGGTACTGGTGGTTGGGCTACAGATTATCAATTGGAGTCACCTTCTAAAAATCGTGGGAGTGCACCTACCTCTGCTGGAACTGAGCAAGGGTTACGTACTTTCCAGCCTGCCAAAGTACATTCCGGGCTCCATTTGGGGATATATAAGTCGGAGTCAATGGTTGAGCCAGGAACATGAAATCCCCCATAGCTCAACCAACCTGGCCAATCTCTTTGAAATAGAAGTAACCCTGGTATCAGCGACCAGCGTCATTCTGCTCGGCCTGGGGATCGTCAATGGGTCATGGTTGTACCTGGCAGCCGCACTGCTACTACCAGCGACCATCCTGTCTCTGACCCGTACCCTTATCCGTTTGCTCCTGCGCAAAGGTTGGTTCGGGTTGGCTGCCATCCCCAACCAACCCACAATGGATAATCGCTATTTATGGCTTGCCACCCTGATCTCCGGGGTGCAGTGGCTGATTCTGGGCGGCGCCACCTTGTTGCTGGTGGCAGGCGTCAAACCCCAGATTCAGTTCAGCTTGAGAGAATGGTTGCTGGCAGTGCAATGCTTCACCCTGGCCTGGCTGGGCGGCTTTTTTGTGATTTTTGTACCGGGTGGGTTGGGCATCCGGGAACTGGCATTAACTGGGTTAATAATGACAAACTTTTCCGCGAATTACCAGACCGCCACACTGGTGGCGATTGGATCGCGCCTTGTCTACTCCGCTGGTGAAATCATCTGGCTTGGCATCGGTTTATTGCAAAAAGCTGGGGGAAAAGGGAAACAGGAATAAAAAATAATCCAAATGGGTTAATGGGATTCCCTGGATGCACACACCCTGGCAGTGGTCTGACCAAACCCAGTCTAAGAATAATACCAATGGGGTATTGAAGGCCGGCCATTGGATGGGTATGATTACCACAGATCGAAAACTTCCAGTTTAGGAGAATTGATATGAAATCTCGAAAATTTATCTATAGCGCATTGATTGTTGTGGTGCTCATCAGCGTGCTGGCCACCAGTGTGTTGGCAGCCTCCACCACCAAGTCACTGGCAACCAACTACACGTTGGTCAACTTATCCGCTAGCACAGCCACTGTGACCGCCAGCTACTATCTGCAGGATGGCAGCCAGTGGAAGGCTCCGGATAGCTTCACCATCGCTGCGAATGGCGGCCAGCAAATCGTACGCCAGTACACCGATCCAGCCCTGCCGGCTGGCAGTGGTTCCGTGGTCGTCACCTCCAACCAGGCCCTGGCTGGCTTGGTCCAGATCGTGATCAACCCATCCGCCGGTCAGATCCCGACCTCCGGTGCCTACACTGCCATCTCCCAGGGTGACACCAAGTTCTACATCCCACAGGTTGCCCGCAATGGTTCTTCCTCTACCGGAACTGCCAACTCCTGGATCGTGATCCAGAACGTTGGGACTGCGGCTGTGAATGTGAACGTCAGCTTCATTAAGTACGGCCAGAGCACAGTCTTCTACACCAAGCCGATCACTGGCATCGCCGTGGGTGCTTCCTACTACTACGATGTCAACACTGAGACCAACCTGACCGATGCCACCTTCTACAGTGCAGTGGTTGAAGTATCAGGAACTGGATCGATCGCTGTTGTTTCCAATCTCTTCTTTGGCGCCGACAGCTTGATGGCCTACAATGGTTTTAGCTCATTGGCCCCCACCTACAAATGGCAAGTGCCGTTGCTTTACTCCCGCCTAACCAATAGCCTGACCACTTCTTTGGTGGTGCAGAACCTGGATACCGTGTCAATCCCTGTCGGTGATATTACTCTGGCTTGCACCAAGAACCCCGCTTCACCTGACCCCGCAACCATCACCGCCAGCAATACATCAGCGATTGCAGCCAATGGTGTTTTTGCCTGGAATACCCTGACCCAGACTGGCATCTTCCCGCCTGCCTGGTTCGGCTCCTGCACCGTTACTTCAGCCACGAACATGGATATCGTGACCCTGGTGATGCACCGCTACACCAACAACTCTGAAATGGCTGCTCACGAAGCGATTTCTGGCACATCCACTGATAAAACCGTCTTCGTTCCATTGGCTGCCAAGCGCCTGGCCAATGGCTTCTCGACCGGTATCACGGTTCAGAACCTGACGGCTGCCCCGATCACCGTGGATATCACCTACACCCGCTCTCCAGACTGCGTCGTTGGCTCCGCCTCCTACACTGAAACCGCAGTGGCGATTGCTGCCAATGGTTCCATCATCCGCAACCTGCGCCTTTCCACCAATCCGGTTGGCCTGAGTATGCCGGATGGCTGGTTTGGTACCATGAAGATCGTTGGTACGCAGGCGATTGGCGCTTATGTTGCCAACACCTATCTGACCGTCAACGGTGACCGCTTCATGGCATACCTGGGCTTCACCCAGCCCTAATCTGATTAAGTTCTAAAGTATAATGGTAACTGGGTTAACAATGGTTGACCCAGTTACCTTATTTAAAGAGGATGGAAATAGATGAAAATCCGAAAACATGTACTATTCGCTCTGGCGATCTTTCTCCTGGTGATCGGATTAACCGCCTGCAAATCAAATGGGGCGCCAATAGCTGAACCTGTTCAAGTCGATGAAAATGGCTACCCGGTTCAATCCCAGGGCCTCTCAGAAGCTTACCCCTCTATCAACAATCACTATAATAATGTTTCCGAGTTAAGCGCTCCCAGCGAAGCCCACACCCCAGAGGCTGGTAAAGCCTCCATCAGCGGATTGATTTATGTTCCCTCCAGCCAATCGGTGGTCAAGAGCACACTGATTTACCTGGTACCGGCTGAAGGTGAAAACAAAGACCTGGTGCCTGGCATTCTCATCGGCAGTGGCATGGAGACCCGTGGGGATGTCCTCAGCCGTACAGACGAAAATGGGGTTTTTTACATCGACAATATTCCACCGGGCAATTACTTCCTGGTGGTTTCATTCCAAAATAACATTATTCTTACGGCCAACTCCGAAACTGACCTGGAACCCCGCCTATTCACCTTTGCAGCTGATGAGGCGTTACCACTGGGACTGATCGTCAGCCCCGGGGACTAAGTAAAAATTCCTGCAAAAACCTCAAAAGAGGTGGGAGATTTCAATCCCACCTCTTTTTGTTTTTATCCCTGGCACCCATCTTGCACCCTCCTGTTTAATCGGAGGCTCCATGAAACGCATTAATATCATTCTTTGTTTTGTTGTGATCCTGGCCAGCGTGGCTTGCATTTCACTTCCGAAGTTCAACCTGCCACAAATCAAGACGCAGCCACCCACGGCTCTTCCAGCTTCAGCCACTCCTACTACGGCCATCCTGCCGCCTACGGATGCCCCCGCCACGGCCGAGCCAACCTTCACCTCACTGCCACCCACTGAGGTTCCCAGCAATACTCCGGAGCCAACCTTTACACCACAGCCTCCCACGCCTACTTTTACCTCTACACCCGAGCCTTTTTACCCGGTGCGGGTGGATCCGCCCTCTTACCTGCCCAATTTCACCCATGCTGAAAAGGGCTGCAGATGGATTGGCGTCGGCGGCCAGATCTTTGACCTGGACGGTCAGCCGGTCCAAGGTTGGACCGTGGTGGTGACTGGCATCATCAACGGAGAAGTACGCCAGTGGTTGGGCCTGAGCGGCCTCAATACCGCCTTTGGCCCGGCTGGCTATGAAATCGAGCTTGGAGATACTCCCCTGGAAACCCGCGGAGTCTTTACCATCCAGCTGCGGGATGCCGCCGGCCTACCTCTGACTGAAATTGTGGCGTTTGATACCTTTGAAAATTGCCAGGCCAACCTGGCTATGATTAATTTCGTCCAGTCCAAAGCCATCTCCAAGTTGTATATCCCGCTGATCAGCCGTTAGGGTTTTTCAGACCCTTTCAGGCATACCACACCTATTTTGATCTTATCTGGAGGACATAAAATTATCCAAAGATGAACGCACATCGTTCCCGCCAGGGGAGATAAACGCAGATAATTTATAATCATTTTGCGTGGGCAGCAACGGTCCGAACAGCTTATTTGATGTTTTGTCATTCTTGACGCAGTGAAGGATCTCCAAGTTACTTTCAGATGCTTTGCTTCGCTCAGCATAAGGACAGCGTTTTGTGTGATCCACGCATCTGGGTGTGCGAGCAGCTATTAAGGGTATAATTTCATCATCCTACCTGGAAGGGTGATGAAACTTGATGATGGATGATTTTTCTCCCGCCGCTGCGACCCGACGTGTACTTGACGCCTGGATCTGGGTGGCGGGCTTCATTTTAGTTGGCGGGCTATTGGGTTGGTTAATTCACTCACTGCGTACACCAGTGTATGAAGCCCGCACCACCCTGCGCATGGGGATCGATTATACCCGCACTGGCTGGCCCAACGAAATTGAAGAAGACCGGGCTGTCGAAGTAGCCGGGTTCCTTTTCACCAGCCGCCCGGTGCTGGAGCAAGTCTCCGCGGCTGCCGCAGCCGAGGGTATTACCATCAGCCCGGATGAGTTTTTCCGCAGCCTGGCGCTGGAGCGCCGTTCCTACACCTGGATACTGCGTGTTCGCCATTCGCAACCGGAGACGGCTGCCCGCCTGGCAGACCTGTGGCTGCAAACTGGTCTGCAAACCCTGGAGGAAGCCTCCAGCCACGCCTTCGAGGCAGAGCAAATCCGTCGTTATCTGAACGGTCTGGAAGCCTGCCTGGCCCAGGCCGCAGGAATGGGAGCGACTAGCGGAATTTGCAGCATCCAATCCCTGGCCAATTTACAGGCTGAACTGGAAGTCGCCGGTGCCGCTTACCGGCAGGAAAAAGCTGCCAGCCTGGGCGTTTCCACTATGGTGCTATTTGGCGAAGGTGAACCTTCGACCATCCCCCAGTCCCCAGCCCTCTACGGACGCGCCAAATTGATGGCTGGTGGTATGTTACTGGGGTTGTTGCTGGGAATCGTTCTCACTTCCACCGGGGTGCTCAAAAAAAACAGGAGGTCGGGTGTTTCAACGACTGCTCAGCCGGACTGAAACAGTCATCTGGGCGGCGTTGATTGTCCTGCTACCGGTCACCAGCTTGCCGTTAATTTCACACCTGGCCGGCGGGACGATGGTCGCACCGCCTTCAGCGTTTTTGGCCATACTTTTGGTGATCTTCTGGTTGCTGCCGGCGCTCTGGCGCGGCGGACGTTTGCCGGGAGCGGTATTGCCGCTGTTGGCTTTTGTCGGGCTGTCACTGATCGTCTCGCTAGCAGCGTTTTTCTTCCCGGTGCCCATGTTTCGGGATACGCCGATATGGCGCAGCGAGCTGGAAGGCTTCATAACTTTGGGGATGGGGGTGTGCGTTTTCCTTGCTGCTGCCGCTCGACCGCAGAAACCTGAACGATTGGGCTGGCTGCTGCGCCTGGTCAATTGGAGCGGTCTGGTCATGCTGGTCTGGGTAATCCTGCAGACGGTCTTTTGGCAGACCCAGCGTAGTTTCCCTGCCTGGATGCATACAGTCCAATCCTGGCTTACCCTGAACGAATTGTACAAGGGTCGCGCCTCCGGCTTCGCCTTTGAACCCTCCTGGCTGGCGCATCAGTTGAACATGCTCTATCTTCCCATCTGGGCTGCTGCCAGTTTCCTGCGAATTTCGGTCCATCGTGGGCGTGTGTTCCGCCTCTCTTTTGAAAACCTGTTGCTGCTGGGCGGAGTGGCAGCGCTGTGGTTCTCCTATTCCCGGGTTGGTCTGCTGGCATTTCTCATCTCGCTGGGTTACCTGCTGTGGCTCTTCAACCGCTGGTTGCATGGCTGGCTGGGTCACAGCGTTGAGCGTATTCCCTGGTTGGCGCAGCTGGGTCGGCGCCGGGTTTCAGCTTTATTGATCGGGCTGATGCTGGCCGTTTATCTAGCGCTATTTTTTATTGCCGCGACTCTGCTCAGTAAGTTCGACCCGCGCATGGCGAAGTTGTTTGATTTCACCGTGTTGCGCCAGATGGATTTTATGGCCTACGCCAACCAGCTCATCTTTGCCGAGCGGGTGGTGTACTGGAAGACTGGCTGGGATATCTGGAACGATCGTCCGCTGGGGGTGGGGTTGGGCAATGCCGGCTACTATTTCCCGCAAAAGATGAGCTCCTTTGGTTGGGGATTACTGGAAACCAATACAGTCATGTCTCGCATGTCTGGCATCCCCAATGTAAAAAGTCTGTGGGTGCGCTTGCTGGCTGAAACCGGGATCGCTGGTTTTGCATTGTATGTGGGTTGGCTCTTCAGTGTATGGAAAAGTGCGGCCGGTTTGCGTAAAGACACTCCGGCCGCACTCCGCATAGCCGGACTGGCCGGCCAACTGGCGATTGTGGCATTGCTGGTGGAGGGCTTCAGCCTGGATACTTTTGGGCTGCCCTACCTGTGGTTGACGTTCGGGCTGGCGGTGACAGCGTTTCGGTTAGGGAAAACACAAGCCACCCCCGGAGCTATTACTCCTTGATAAAATTGATCTGAACCGTCATGCCCCAGCGCAGGTTGCTGTCTGCCTCATCCAGCTTGATGCGCACGGTATAAACCACATCTCCACTTTTTTCAGTGTAGGTTTCGTCAATCCATTCCACGCTGCCATTCAACGTCAGGTCGTCCATGGCATCTGGGTTGATTTCGACTTTTTGCCCTACCTTGATGTTGACCACATCCAGCTCGTTCAAATCCTTGGTTTCAACATACCATTCTGAGAGATCGGCAAGAACCAGGATGGGCTGAAAGGGGCTGAGCCATTCGCCAACAAACAGGCTTTTATCATCCATTACCCGGCTGTCGAAGGGCGCTTTGAGTGTGTAATTTTCCAGGGCTTTTTCGGCTGCCGCCAGGTGTGCATCGGCGTTCTCCAGCCGCGCCTGGGCCAGCGCCTGTTCTTCGGCATCCGGGCCATAGGTCCGCCCTTCATACGCTCGGCGTGCTTCGGCGACATTTGCCTTAGCCAGGTTCAAGGCTGCTGTTGCCTGATCCAGTTGATTTTGCAACAGATCATGGTCATAGACAGCCTGCTGATAATCAGCTTCGGCATTATCCAGCGCCGTTTCAGCATTCTTGCGGGTGGTGTTGTCCGGATCCAAGTCTTTGTATTTATCAAACTCTTTCTGGGCATCCTCCAGATCATCTTTGGCGGTTTGCATATCGATCGTAGTGGTGTCCAATTCATCCCGGAAATCTGGCGTGTCCAGATCGTCATAAACCTTCTGGGCTCCGATCAGCGCCTTTTCGGCAACGGCAAGCACTTGTTGTGCCTGGCTGCGGGCTACTTCAGCCAAACGCTCCAGTTTGTCCATAGCCTGTTGGGCGGAAACTTGCTCTAATTTAGCAGCAGTGATGGCGGCCTGAGCTCCCTCGGGCCCGCCGAGTTGTACCAGCACATCCCCGGCTTTAACCTGCGAGCCTTTGCTGATCGCAATCGAATCCACCTGGCCGGCGATGGGAAACGCTAGCATTGCGAATTGGTTGGGTACCACCCGGCCTTCAGCCAGGATGTTACCGTTGTTGGTCACCGGCGGCAGCAGGGTGGGTTCAACAGTCGGCGAGATCAGGTCGCAACTACTGAGAAACAGGGAGGCTCCCAGACAGATGGCTATAATGGTGGTTAAGAGATTTTTCTTCATTTCCTTCTCTCCTTGGTTATTCATAGGACAAAACTTCCCGGATGGTCAGGCGAGCCGCATTGCGGGCAGGCAGGATGCTGGCGAATGCCGATAAGAGGATAACAAGCACCAACCAGATCAACACTCCGGGAACACTGAAGGTCAGTTGAATCGGATTGCCAAAGATGGCCGTACTAATCACATCAGACATCACTGAACTGATCGGAATGGCAGCAAAACAGGCCAGGAACCAACTGATTACACCGATCAATATTCCTTCAACAATGACCATGCGCATCAAAGTTCCGTTAGCTGCCCCAATGGCGCGCATAATTCCAATCTCACGAGTTCGATCCATTACGTTCAGCCCCATCGTTCCAGTCAGACCGATGCTACCCACCAGTGCCATCAGAATGGCCATGATCATCAGGAAGGTGGTCAGCGTATTCAAACCCTGGGAAGTGTAGGATTGGATTGATTTTCCGGAGCGCACATCACTGACCCGGTAACCGGCATCGTTGAAATGCTTTTCCAACTTCACCGCCAATTCTTTTTGCTTTTCCTGGGTGTGCCAACCCTCGGCAGCACTTACCCGGTACACTGCGGATCTACCACTAGTATGTGTCAAACGGGATAAATAATCATAATTCGTGTAAGCCATCAGTCCGACGTTCTTACCGGCAAATTGGAAAAACCCGACAATCACCCAGCGGGTTTTGTCGCCATTGACCTTAAGATGCAGGGTATCGCCGATTTTAAACTCCGGATATTGTTCCAGAAACAATTCACTTAATACAATGGCATTTTCATCGCCAGCCAGAATCCAGCGTCCCTGAAGCACCATGGGTTCGATCAAAGTACTATCGCCCGGTGGGCCCACCAGGCTGACAATTTCGCCCTGTAGGTCATCGGAGCGAACCATCTCAGCCCTGGCGGACGCCCAGCCCTCGATATACACCACCTCGGGCAATTCAGCTGCCACTCCCTGAACTTCCTCCAGGCGGTAAGGGCGATCCAGGGTCAGATTGACATCGGACATGAAATATTTGCCCAGTAATTCAATATTTTGATCCAGCGAGCCGCGCACATTGAAGGTAGCGATGAAAATGGCACCACCTAAGATCAGGGTGATCAAGGTCAAAATCAACCGCCCCCGACGCCGGAAGGTGTTACGTAATGAAATCAACAATGGCCGAGAAAATCCCCGCACATGCGATAGCAGGCGGTAGATACGACCCTGATCATCAACTTTTGACACAGATCCATTCAAGGCATCCTGAATACTGATTCGGGTGCCCTGAATGACCGGGAAGGCCCCCACCAGTTGAGGTATCACCAGGGCAACCACCAGTTGCAGCAGGACCGCCTGCGGAACAAACCGATGGCTGCCGGCAATAAAATTGATGGACTCTGCCAGGAAACGATTTTCCATCCAGGCAGCCAGGTTTGCCAATGGTACAGCAAAAATCAATGAAATCAAGCTGAACACCAAGATCAGCACCATGTAGATGCCGCTGATTTGTCTGCCCGTCCCTCCGATGGTTTTCATCACCCCCACCTGCACAATTTGCTGGGTGAGCAGTGCGGACAGGGTATTGGCGATCAAAAATGCGCTCAGGAAAACCACCAAAAAACCCAAGACAAACAAGACGCCCGCCAAGGCATTCAAATATATGATCAATGGGTGGTCAGTATTCCGCCGTGAGTAAGAAGCTGCCACCTGAATCCCTTGATGATCGAACTCCACCAGCACCGTATCCAGCACCGATTGGATATGAGCGAGGTCCTCAGGCAGCTCAGAGACTATGGCGTACAGATACGAATATGTGATTGGCAGACCCATTGATTCAATGGCGCTCTCGGAAACATATCCCTGGGTCGGCGCCAGGAAGAAACCACCTCCGGCGGAATCGGATCCAATACTCAAATCCTGAACGACCCCCACAAGTTTTAATGTGTGGGTATCACCAGACGGCAGTTTAATGACAATGTCGTCTCCAACCTGGGCTTTTGTATCCGAGAGCTTATTCTTCTCGATGACGATTTCCTGGTCAGCCGGCGGCCACTTTCCCTCCAGAAGGGTAACCTGGTTAATCTGCATGTCAGCATAATCCGAGTAGGCGCGCACATCCAGACCAATGTATTCATCCTGGCCTACTTCAAGACGGAGCGGATAATAAAATGCACCCTCCGCCCGCTGAATGCCAGGCAGTTTGGCGATATGGTCGACCCAATCTTGGTCAAATCCGGCGGATTTTACGATGAGGTTGGCCGGGTGGATATTTTGATAACTGTCACCCATATCCTGTAGTAACAAGGAATGAAGGGTGGAAATCATCCCGATGGCGAACAAGCCAACGGTGATGGAAGCAATGACCAGTAAAGAGCGGGCTTTGTTGCTCCACAGGTCAGCCAGGACTTTATGCCAGCGCGGTCTCATAGCTGGCTCCTCTCCATATCTGGCATGACCACCCCTGTAGTGGGGATTTCCAGCAACTCCACCCCCGCTGGGCTGGCTTTTAAGGTAAATCTGCCCAGTCTGTTCAACCAGGCCTGGGTGAACCATTCTGCTGGATGAAAATTTTGAGTCATTTCATCCGGTTGGGTGGATGTAACCTGAAGTTCGCCGTGCTGGATCAAAAACAGGCATTCCGTTCCATCTGCAGGGACAGGTATAAGTTGGCCTGCCGGGTAGATCTTCAGCTGGGCGCGATGGGAAAATTCCAACAGGTGACGATGCCGCATTTCCGGGAAAGCTTGCGCTAATACTTCTTTCACTAACTCCCCATCCACGATGACCAGAACACGCCCGGCGCGGCGAGCCAAATCCCGATCGTGGGTGACCATGATCACGGTCTTACCGAGTGAGACCTGCTCCTCGAAAAGATGAATGACCTGCTCTGCGGTTCGGCCATCCAGGTTGCCAGTCGGTTCATCGGCGATCAGGATAGGCGGGTCGTTTGCCAGTGCCCTGGCTACCGCCACACTCTGCTGCTGGCCGCCAGCAACAGCCCCTGGCATTTTATGGGCAAATTTTTCCAGCCCTACTTGCGCCAACAAGGCCATCGCGCGATTTTCGCGTTCTGCCGGGGGGTACAGACCGCAAAAGTCCATCGGCAGCATCACATTTTCCAGCAGACTTAGCATCGGCAGCAACTGGAAGAATTGAAAGACGATTCCCAGATTGCGTCCGCGCCAGATAGACATTTTACTTTCAGACATCTGGTGGATCAATTTATCGGCAACCCGCACGGAACCACGGGAGGGGTGGTCGATACCGGTCAGCATGTTGACCAGGGTGGATTTACCGCTGCCGGAACGTCCGACCACGCTGACAAATTGACCACACTGGAAATCCACATTGATTGTTTTTAACACTGGCACATCGCCGGCAATGGTTTTAAATGATTTGTCAATCTCGCACATTTCAATCAATGGGCGTGAACAATCCCAATCAAAGGAGGGCAATTCGTAGCTATTACGCAGGCTCATGGGTGCTAACCTCGCCATCCTGGATTTCCAACACCCGCGACACCCGGCCGATGATGCTGCGATCATGGGTCACCATCACGATGGTCTTACCCTGTTTCACCAATTTCTCAAATACCTGGAAAATCACCTCGGCCGTCAGTGAATCTAAACGTCCAGTTGGTTCATCCGCCACGATGATGGAGGGATTATTGGCCAAGGCGCGCGCAATCGCCACCCGCTGTTGTTGGCCACCAGAAATTTCGGAGGGAAATTTATGCAGGTGTTCTTCAAGTTCCATTTCTCGCAAAAATTCAGCTGCCTTTTCACTGCTGGCGCGAGGTCGGTACAGACCGCAAAAATCCATCGGCAGCATCACGTTATCCAGCAGGGAAAGATTTGGTATCAAATGAAACGATTGGTAGACTATCCCCATATTGCGCCCACGCCACTGGGCCAATCGGTTGTGGTTCATAGAGTGGATACTGACATCCCCCACCCATACCTCACCCGAGGTCAGGCGGTCAGTGCCGCTAATCATGTTCACCAGCGTGGTTTTCCCTGCGCCTGATTTTCCGGTGATAGCCAGGAACTCGCCCGGAAACACCTCCAGAGAGATCCCCTTTAATGCAGTAAAAGGACCAGCAGCAGTGATGTAGGTTTTAACGACATCCCGCATACGGATAAGCACCTTACCGGAGCTGGCTGAGCCAGAAAATGAATTACTATTCATAAACGATTTGTCGTAAAATAAACAATCTGTACATTATTTTGTATTGCAAATGTGATTATAATATACGTAGTAAGCCTGTCAATCAGGAATTGTCTCAAGATGTCCAATTATGAACAGACATACAGAAAAATGAAATCAACCAAACCTGATCGTCGCGTGAATCGCACCCGCCGCCTGTTGCGAGAAGCCCTGCTGGCATTGGTCATGGAAGAAGGCTATGACGCCGTCACCATTGAAGAGATCACCGACCGGGCAGATTTAGGGCGCACCACTTTTTATCTGCATTATCGGGATAAAGAGGATCTGCTTTTGGAGAGTATTGAAACAATTGCGGATGATCTGCGCATCCAGGTGGATGAGTATATTCACCAGACTGAAACCGAAACCAAGCCCCCAAACGCGGTTTTGCTAATCTTCCAACATGCAGCGGATCATGCTTCACTCTACCGCATCATCTTGCGCGGCGGTGCTGCCAATAATGTTCTCGCCCGCATTCGGGAAATGCTCAGCGATGCTGCACTCGAGTATTTTGAGCAACGATTCGGATCTCTGAAGAATTCACCCACTACCACCATGCGGATTCCGGCGGATGTGGTTGTGCATGCTTTTGCTACCTCAATGCTGGGGATGATGACCTGGTGGCTGGAGCAGGGCACGCAGTATTCGGCCGAGGAAGTCAGTTCTTATTTCAGAGATTTGTTTTTCAACGGGATGTTAGGTGTGCTGGAAAAACCGGGTGGGTCCCCAATCCCCGCGCCCTCTGGGCAGGAGTGACCCGGTGACCCTGTAATAGCAACCGCCATTTTTGAGCGTAATGGGTGATTTACCAAACGCCTGAGTTCAATTACAATGAGAGTATACAATCATCCCCTGGTAAGTGAGTATTGATGAAACCTGGTTCACCAACTTTTTATCAACCCCGCCTGCGACTGCGCACTGCCGAGCGCCGCATCATTATGTTTATTGGGGATGCCCTGGCTGCCGTCCTGGCGCTGGCGATCGCACTCGTCTTCTGGTCTCAACGGGATTTTTTGAACCTGACCTGGGAATTTCTGGGTGTGCGTATTCCGCTCTGGTTCTATCTGTTACCGATCCTTTGGCTCTTCCTGAACCTGGATCTGTACGATACGCGCCGGGCTGGCCGTCGCCGGGACACCTTTGGCGGGATTATGATGTCCACCGGGCTCAGTATTATCCTGTACCTGCTGGTTTTCTTCCTCTCCGAGCCTAACTCACTACCCCGGCGCGGTGTGGCTATTTTTATCGGAGCTGCGGCTCTCCTGACCCTGATCTGGCGCCTGATCTATATCTCGATCTTCACCCAGCCGGCCTTTCTACGGCGGGTACTGATCGTCGGTGCTGGAAAAGCTGGCGCTCGACTGGCAGAGGTGGTGGCTGGTCTCAAACCCAAGCCTTTTTTGCTGGTGGGGCTGGTGGATGATGATCCCGAAAAACTCAATACACAGGTCTGCGGCTTTCCAGTGATTGGTAACAGCGCAGACCTGGAAGCAATTGTCATCCGTGAACAGGTCTCTGATATTGTGGTCGCCATCAGTGGGTTAATGCAACCGGAGATGTTCTCCGCCCTGCTACGCTGCGCTGAACACAGCGTGGATATCACTACCATGCCCGTCATGTACGAAGAACTACTTGGCCGGGTACCGATATTTCTCTTGCAATCCGACTGGTTGCTGCGCACCTTCCTGGATCAGGCCCGCTCGCGCGGTTTTTATGAGCCAGCCAAACGCCTGGTGGATATTCTGGTAGCGCTGGTCGGTCTGGTCGTTTTTATCATCAGCTATCCCTTCATTGCCCTGGCTATCTTGCTCGAAACCGGAGCGCCCATCCTTTACAGTCAGGAACGCATGGGCCTCAACGGAAAAAACTATAAGATGTATAAATACCGCACCATGGTGAAAGATGCGGAGAAAAATGGCGTTCAGGTGACGGTGGCCAATGATCGGCGCATCACGCGGGTGGGGCATTTCTTGCGCAAGAGCCATTTGGATGAGATTCCCCAATTCTTTAATATTTTTCTTGGTGAGATGAGCATGGTGGGGCCGCGCGCTGAGCGTGATGAGCTGGTGCAGAAATTACAGGAAGAGGTGCCTTTCTACCGCGCCCGCCTGCTGGTGAAACCCGGTCTGACTGGTTGGGCGCAGGTTAATTTTGGTTATGCTGCTACGGTGGAAGATACCGGCATCAAGTTGGAGTATGATTTATACTACATAAAAGCCCGCAGCCTGGTGCTGGATATGGTCATCCTGTTCCGCACGGTGAGCAATGTGCTGGGACTGCGGGGGAGGTAGCGATGCAATTCATTCCCACCAATCTGCCGGAGGTAATCTGTATTGAGCCGCAAGTTTTTGGCGATGAGCGCGGCTTTTTCATGGAAACCTATCATACCCGGAAGTTTGCCTCCGGCGGCATCCGGGCAAAATTTGTTCAGGATAACCAATCCGGCTCGCGGCGGGGCACCCTGCGCGGGCTGCACTACCAGATCCGCCAGCCTCAGGGCAAGCTGGTGCGGTTTGTGGCCGGGTCGGTGTTTGATGTGGCGGTGGATATCCGCCGCTCCTCGCCGAATTTTGGCCAATGGACGGGGGTGGTCCTCAGTGCGGAAAATCGTAAAATGCTGTGGGTTCCGGCCGGTTTTGCACATGGCTTTTACGTACTGAGCGAATGGGCAGAGGTGGTCTACAAGACTACGGATTTCTATGCTCCGGAATTTGAGCGCTCGATTCGTTGGGATGACCCGCAAATCGGAATTGATTGGCCGCTGGTGGCGGGGGAACCGCCACTGGTGAGCGCCAAGGATGCCGCTGGTAAGCTGCTGGCTGAAGCGGAAATTTTTGGATAGGAGGGTTTGGATGAAAAACGTACTCGTCACCGGTGGTGCTGGCTTCATCGGGTCCAATTTTATTCACTATCTGTTGAAACATTCCCCGGATGTACATATTATCGATCTGGATGCGCTGACTTACGCCGGTAGCCTGGCCAACCTGAATGACTTGCCTGATCTGGCCCGCCACACCTTCATCCAGGGTGATATTTGCGACCGCCCGCTGGTGGACCGTCTGCTTCACGAATATGAAATTGACACGGTGGTACATTTTGCTGCCGAATCACACGTGGATCGCTCGATCCTCGGGCCGGGGCAATTTGTGCAGACTAACATCATCGGCACTTTCACCCTGTTAGATGCCGCCCGCCAGGCCTGGTTGGTGGAAAAGACCCGGCCAATCGACAGTGTGCGCTTTCACCATGTCTCCACGGATGAGGTGTATGGGACGCTCGGACCCGGCGACCCGGCCTTCTGCGAGACCACGCCCTACGCCCCGCGCTCACCCTATGCCGCCTCCAAGGCCTCCAGCGACCACCTGGTGCGAGCGTATTTCCACACCTATGGCCTGCCGATTAGCATCACCAACTGCTCCAACAATTATGGGCCGCGCCAGTTTCCCGAAAAATTGATCCCGTTGATGATCCTGAACTCCAAAACCGGTAAGCCCTTGCCCATTTATGGGGATGGTATGCAGATCCGCGACTGGCTGTATGTTGAAGATCATTGTAAGGCCATCCTACAGGTAATCCTGACCGGACGGACTGGTGAAACTTATAACGTGGGCGGTAACAACCAGCCGCCGAATATCGAGATTGTGAGAACCATTTGCGCCATCCTGGATGAACTCCAGCCAGACTCGACCTTCTGCCCGCATGCCAGCCTGATGACCCATGTCACCGACCGGCCCGGGCATGATCGGCGCTACGATGTAAACATCGAGAAGATTGGTGCTGAACTGGGCTGGGAGCCGCGTCAGAGTTTGCAAACCGGCCTGCGTCAGACAGTGGCATGGTACCTGGAAAATCCGGATTGGGTGAATGAAATCCACCAGCAGAGTGATTTGCAAAGCTGGATGACCAAAAATTATGCCGAACGCGGAGGGAAGAAATGAAAGGCATCATTCTGGCCGGAGGGCGTGGCACGCGCCTGTATCCACTGACCATGGCGATCAGCAAGCAACTGCTGCCTGTGTATGACAAACCGATGGTTTATTACCCGCTTTCCATGCTGATGCTGGCCGGGATGCGTGAGATACTGATTATCAGCACTCCGGAAGATTTGACCATCTTCCGCCGCCTGCTGGGAACGGGTGAGCAATGGGGGTTGCGCTTTGAGTATGCCGAGCAGGCCGAGCCGCGTGGTCTGGCAGAGGCTTTCATCATTGGCCGGGACTTTTTGGCGGGCGAACCCGGCTGCCTGATCCTGGGAGACAATATTTTCTACGGCACCGGTTTGCCCTCCACCCTGCGGGCCGCCGCGAATATAACCCATGGCGCCGTGGTGTTTGCCTACCCGGTGCGGGACCCCGAACGCTATGGCGTGGTGGAATTTGATGCCAACCTGAAAGCCATCAGCCTTGAAGAGAAACCGAAAGAGCCACGTTCCAATTACGCAGTACCCGGCATCTATTTCTACGACGCCCGGGTCAGCGAGATGGCGGCTTCTCTCAAACCTTCCAAACGCGGCGAGCTGGAAATCACCGACCTGAACTGCTTATATCTGGAGCAGGGTGAGCTGGGCGTTCAGATCCTGGGGCGCGGGGTGGCCTGGCTGGATGCCGGTACCCACGAATCCCTGTTGCAGGCGGCCACCTTTGTGCAGACGGTGGAAGAACGCCAGGGACTGATGATCTCCTGCCCGGAAGAAATCGCTTACCGCATGGGCTTTATCAACCGGGATCAACTCCAACGCCTGGGTGAGAGTATGTCCAGCAATAATTACGGCGACTATCTGTTGCGGTTGGCACGGGGAGAGATGGGGTAGTCACCGTATGCGAATTCTTCTCTTCGGAAAAAATGGCCAGCTTGGTTCGGAGCTGGAACACAGGTTGCCCAGCCTAGGTGAAGTTTTTGTTCTGGAATACCCGGAAATAGATTTCAACCGACCGGACACACTGCCGGAAATTGTGCGGCGTGTCCACCCGGACATCATTATGAACGCAGTGGCCTACACCAATGTGGATAAGGCTGAGAGCGAACCAGAGATTGCACGCCGGGTGAATGCCGAGGCTGTCGGAGAAATTGCTTGCACCGCCCGCGAACTGGGCGCCTTGCTGGTGCATATTTCCACGGATTATGTATTTGAAGGCAACAAGGGCATCCCCTATGTGGAAACAGATCCCCCCAATCCACTGGGAACCTATGCTGCCAGCAAGTTAGCCGGTGAAGAAGCCGTGAGGCAAGCTGGCTGTGCACATTTGACTTTGCGCACAGCCTGGCTGTACAGCCGACGCGGCGACAACTTTCTACTCAAGGTGTTGAAATGGGCACATACCTACCCGGTGTTGCGCCTGGCCACGGATCAAATCGGCAATCCAACCGCTGCCCATTTATTGGCTGAAACGATCGTGCAATTACTGGCCCGGCCGCTGAAGGACTTGGTTGATCACAGCGGTATTTACCACCTGGCTGGCGAGGGTTCTGCCAGTCGTTTTGAATTAGGGCTGGAGATTTTACGCAATGACCCGCACCGGGATGAACAGGTGGCCCAGTCCATCCTGCCCGCTACCGCGTCCGAGTTCCCAGCACAGGCTCTACGCCCGCTGAATACTGCCCTGGATTGTGAAAAAATCCACCGTGTGTTTGGCCTGGGCTTACCGAATTGGAGAGAAGGCGTCCGCCAGACCTTGAGAGATGGTTGAACCCGCAAGGGATGAATTGCGCTATAATGCAGGAGATTAACGACAGACTCGCATGATTGAACGCCAGGTTGTGAATGTTTTTGACAGCCGCGTGCACGATTCTTTTCCGCGTTATGTGGCTAAAATCTTCAGCGAAATGTGGACCTACCGGTTCGCGTTGAAGAATTTTGTCGTTAACAACCTGCGCACCCGTTACCGCCGTTCAGCATTGGGTTTCTTGTGGAGCTTGCTGAACCCGTTATTTTTCATGATCATCCTGGCGGTGGTTTTTTCCACCATCTTCAAACAAGATATCCGAACCTACTCCATTTATATTTTCAGTGGCATGATTCCTTGGTTATATATCAACGCCTCCATCACCATGGGCTGCCAGACATTGATCAATGCCGAGGGATTTCTTAAAAAAGTCTATATACCCAAGTTGCTGTTTCCTGTGGTCTCAGTAACCACCGAAACTGTGAACTTTGTCTTGAGCATTGTCAGCCTGTATCTGCTTGGGTTGTTTGTCGGCTTCCCGGTTAAGATCACCATTCTTTATCTTCCCTTGGTAATTTTCATCGCATTTTTGTTCAACCTCGGATGGGTGTTGATCTTCAGCGTCACAACTATCTTCTTTCGGGATACAACCCACCTGATTACCATCATCTTTCAGGCTTTGTTTTACCTCGCCCCGATAATTTACCCTCTTGAAAGCATTCCGGAACAATACCGCTCATTATTCCTCTTCAATCCGTTTTATTATTACATTATTCTTTTCCGTAAGGTAATTTATGGGGAACCAGCATTGACCTGGATTGATTGGCTAGCACCGATCGGTCTGATGCTCCTGGTGTTAACGGTCGGCTTATACATCCTCAAGCGGTTGGACCGCACGATTGTTTACCGACTATGAACTCGCAAATCAAGATCTGCGACGCCTCGCTGGTGTTTCACCTCTACTCTGACCCAACGCCCACCCTCAAGGAAACAGTTGTCAATCGTATCCTACGCCGGAAACAGTTAAATGAACGGCGTGAATTTTATGCCCTGAGGGATATCAACCTAAATTTTCTAGGCGGTGATCGGGTGGGGGTGATTGGCCTGAATGGAGCAGGAAAATCAACCCTGTTGAAGATGATCGTGGGCATCTATCCACCTCAAAGCGGCCGGGTGGAAGTCTTCGGCCGAGTGACCCCGATGATCGAGATCGGCACGGGATTTGACGTGGAATTGAGCGGACTCGAAAATATCTATCTGAATGGAGCCATCCTGGGTTATTCTCCAAAGGAGATGCAGCAGCGCGAGCAGGATATTATTGAGTTCTCCGAACTGGCCGATTTTATCAAAATGCCTGTCAAGTATTACTCCACCGGCATGTATGGTCGCCTGGCATTCTCAATTGCCACCATGACGGAGCCAGAAATCTTACTTGTGGATGAAATTTTTTCCGCCGGAGATGCCCATTTTATCAAAAAAGGCACCGAACGCATGTTGCACCTCTTCAAGAGCTCACAGGTTGTGGTCTTCGTCTCACACAATCTGGATCAAATTCGTCAGTTATGCAACCGGGTGGTGGTGCTCCATCATGGTCAGGTGGTCAACCAGGGCGATCCAGATGAGATGTTGAAATTTTATGAAAGTGAGATCGTCAACACGATCTGAGAGAGAACATGGATCCCATACAACTTTTTGTACCGACCTTTCGCATTGAAGAAACCCTGGAGCAAATCCGCGAGTGCCTGGAAAAAGGCTGGACCGGCCTGGGCTTCAAGACGGTGGAATTTGAAGAAGCCTGGAAGCAATATACCGGCCTGCCGCATGCCCACTACTTGAACTCTGCCACTGCCGGTCTGCATTTGGCTGTGCGTCTTCTGAAGGAGAAATTTACCTGGCAGGATGGTGATGAGATCATCACCACTCCCTTGACCTTTGTCTCCACCAACCATGCCATTTTATACGAGCGCCTGACGCCCATTTTCGCGGATGTGGATGAAAGCCTGTGCCTGGATCCCGCCTCCATCTGCCAGCGCATCACTCCCCGCACCCGGGCAGTGATGTTTGTCGGCCTGGGCGGCAACACTGGCCGCCTGAGCGAAGTAGTCGACCTGTGCCACGAGTACAATCTGCGGCTGATCCTGGATGCCTCGCATATGTCCGGTACCCGCTGGGCGGATGGTCGGCACGTGGGCAATGAAGCTGATATCTCGATCTTCAGCTTTCAAGCGGTCAAGAACCTGCCTACCGCCGATTCTGGCATGATCTGTTGCCAGGATGCTGAAATGGATGCGGATGCCCGTAAATGGGCCTGGCTGGGCATCAACAAGGATACCTATTCCCGTACCCTTTCGCAGGGCACCTACAAATGGATGTATGATGTTGAATTTGAAGGCTTCAAATATCACGGCAATTCGATCATGGCAGCCATGGGACTGGTATCGTTGAAATACCTGGACCAGGATAACACCTATCGTCGGCAGTTGGCCGAATGGTATGATGAAGGCCTGGCCGAAGAACCGCGCATCCTACGGGTACCCATGTCCCCGGATTGTGTGCCCTCCCGCCACCTGTACCAGGTTCGGGTGGCGCACCGGGATGAGGTTATGGTGGCCTTAAACCAGGCCAATATCTTCCCGGGTATGCACTATCGCGACAACACCCTCTACCGGATGTACGAGAGCGGTCGGGATATCTGCCCGCGCGCCCATGCGGCCAGTGATCAGATCATCTCGCTCCCGATGCATATGCGCCTGACTGCTGAGCAGGTACACTATGTGGCTGCGCAACTCAAGCAAATTGTCAATCAATTGGGCAAGTGAGGGAAAGCATGGACTGGCAATCAAAAAAAGTACTGGTAACCGGAGCTGGCGGTTTCATCGGCAGCCACTTGACCGAAGCGCTGCTGCAGACCGGGGCACAGGTGACAGCCCTGGTGCATTACAATTCCCGCAATTCCTGGGGCAACCTGGAGTTGCTGCCGCCCGATTTGCTCAAAAAGCTGACGGTTGTATCTGGCAACATTGAAGATAGTGGCTTTGTCAACCGGGTAGTGCGCGGCCAGCAAATCGTGTTTCACCTGGCAGCCCTGATCGCCATCCCCTATTCCTACCATGCGCCGCTCAGCTATGTACGTACCAACATCGAAGGCACCTTGAATGTGCTGGAGGCCGCTCGTGAGTTTGAGATTGAGCGGGTTATCCACACCTCCACCTCGGAGACCTACGGCACTGCCATCTATGCCCCGATCGATGAGAAGCATCCCATGCAGGGGCAATCCCCGTATTCTGCTTCCAAAATTGGGGCGGATAAAATTGCCGAGAGCTTCTATCTTTCTTTCAACACACCGGTGGTCACCCTGCGACCATTCAACACCTTTGGTCCGCGCCAGAGCGCCCGGGCGGTTATCCCCACCATCATCAGCCAGATGCTGACGCGGGATACAGTCAAATTGGGTTCACTGGACCCGGTGCGCGACCTGAACTATGTAGGCGACACCGTAGGCGGCTATTTGCTGGCTGCGGAAGATCCCCAGGCCCCCGGCGAAGTGATCAACATTGGCTCCGGGCGGGGCGTAACGATTGGTGAACTACTAGAAATCATCCAACAGGTTATGGGCGTACGCAAACCGATCGTTCTGGATGATCAACGCATCCGTCCCCCAAAGAGCGAGGTGTTCCGCCTGATCTGTGATGCCAGCAAGGCGCAGCAGATCCTGGGCTGGCAGCCTGCCTTCACGCTGGAAGAAGGCTTGCGCCATACCGTGGAATTTATTTCCACGCACCTGGATTTATATAAACCGGATTTATACAACCTGTAAGGAAAAGCGATGAAAGCTGTCATTCTGGCCGGTGGAAAAGGCGCCCGCCTGCGTCCGTACACAACCGTCATTCCCAAACCGCTGATGCCCGTGGGTGGATACCCGATTCTGGAGATCATCCTGCGCCAGTTACATTTTTACGGAGTGGATGAGGTGATCCTGGCGGTTGGCTACATGTCTCAGCTCTTCCAGGCTTTCTTCCAGGATGGCGAACGCTACGGGATAAAAATTTCCTATTCCTTTGAAGAACAACCCCTGGGCACTGCCGGTCCAATCGGTTTGCTAATCGACCGATTGGATGACGACTTTTTGATCTTGAATGGCGACTTGTTGACCACCATGAATTACCGCCACCTGTACGAATTCCATCGTCAGAAATCTGCCGCCGCCACCATTGGTCTGTACCATCGCGAAGTAAAAATTGATTTGGGCGTCATTGAACCGGATGTCGATGGACTCCTGCAAAATTATATTGAAAAGCCAACCTATAATTTTATGGTCAGCATGGGTGTGAATGTGCTCAACCCGCAAATGGTGCGGCCATTCATTACCCCAGGTAAATACCTGGATTTACCAGACTTGATGTTGAAAATGCGTTCAGCCGGTTTGTCGGTGTACACATTTTCTGATCCGTGCTACTGGCTGGATATTGGCCGGGTGGATGATTACCAGATGGCAAACGAGATTTTTGAAGAGCGCCGTTCCGAGTTTTTACCGGGAGAAGAAAAAGCGTGAAGTCGATGGTTACAGGGGCGAGCGGTTTTGTCGGCACCCATCTGTTGCGTTTTCTGCAAGCAGAGGGTGTGGAAATTGCCACCCATGGCCCGGCGCAGGGAATTATTGGTGACCATTACGATACCCCAATAGAAGATATCGCCAGCCTGGTTGATATTGTTACTCGCGTCCAGCCAGATTTCATCTTTCACCTGGCTGGAGTAACCATTGCAGATGACTATTCACAATTTTATCGGGTCAATGTTCAATATGCCGCGAATTTACTGCGCGCACTGGAACTGGCTGGCCTCTCCAACCGCCCGGTGTTATTGTGCGGAACAGCAGCTGAGTATGGCTTGGTCCGCCCTGAAGAGATGCCCATCACAGAAAAAACACCTGCGTTGCCATATAACCATTACAGTGCGTCGAAATTGGCTCAGACGCATTTGGGGCTGGTTTTATCGAATTCCGGCCGGCACATCGTGGTGGTTCGGCCATTCAACATTATTGGACCAGGCATGGGAGCGCACCTATCGGTGCAAGCCTTTGCCATGCAAATTTCAGAAATTGCCCGGGGTGTCCGACCTCCTGTTATCGAGGTTGGTAACCTTTCCAGCTCTCGTGATTTTGTGGATGTGGGTCAAATCGTCAGAATCTACTGGAGATTATTGTCCACCCCGGCAGCTTTTGGCCGGGTGGTGAATATTTGCTCGGGGCAGCCGGTCAAGATTAGCGAAGTTCTCAACCGCCTGATCCGGATATCAGGATTACAGATCCAAGAGCGGGTGGATGCCAGCCGTTTTAAATCCATAGATGTTCCCTTAAGTTATGGTGATCCAAGCCTGCTGAAGACTTTAATCGGCACTTATCCGCAACGTCAGTTGGATGATACATTGCGGGATATTCTGGCAGCCCTGATGCCGCTGTCAGCCTGAGAAAGCCATGGAAACGAAGCGTTCACTGCCTCCCATCCAGAATGAAGCGGTTTGCCTGCGCCTGTTGACAGAAGATGATCTACCGATAACTTTGGCCTGGCGCAACCAACCGGAAATCCGGCGCTGGTTTTTCTACTCGGAGGAACTGACCTGGGAGCAGCATCGGGGTTGGTTTGAGAAATACGTAGTCCGGGATGATGATTTCGTCTTTATCATAGAAGATGTCCAAACCGGCCGATCGGTCGGTCAGGTAGCGCTGTATCATATCGATTGGAAAGCCCGGCGCTGTGAATACGGCCGCCTGATGGTGGGGGAAGGCGCTGCCCGCGGTAAAGGCTACGCCAAAACCGCCACCCGACTGGTCTGCCAGTTGGGTTTTGAGACCCTGGGATTAGTTGAAATCTATTTGGAAGTGTACGAGCATAACGCCGTGGCAAGAGCAGTGTATGCAGCCTGCGGCTTTCAACTGGAACGCCTGCAGGATGGGATCGCGTATATGAAAATTCAGCAAGGGGGTCTGGACGCGTGAAATTTTCGGAGGTGATCCACGGGGCAACCCCAATGGAGAACGGCTGGCAGTCTCTTCAGCCGCGCATCAGTGTGATCCTGCCGACCTACAACCGCCATGCGGAAGGCCGGCTGCTGCCCTGCATCCAATCCGTTCTGGCGCAAAGTTTCACAGATTTTGAATTGATCATTTACGATGATGGTTCCGCGGACGGTTCGGGCGAGGTAATCCGTACACTGGCGGAAAAAGACCCGCGCATCGTCTTCATCCCCATCCCTCACAACACCGGTCTGCCAGCGGTCTGGATGAATGCCGGGATCTTACGCGGCCGCGGTGAGTACACCGCTTTCACCTTTGATGACAACACCCTGGATCCGCGCGCCCTGGAACAATTGCTGGCCGCAGCACAAACCAGTCAGGCGGATGTGGTACATGCCGGGATGACCTTGCGCCAGGCAGATAGGCGCAGTCGATCCCTCGGGATAGCGCCTGCCAACTTGTCCACCCTGGAGTTGAACAATACCATCCCTAATGGGGCGGTGCTGGTGCGCCGCTCCTTCTGGGAACGCTACGGTTTATATGATCCGCAGCTTTTACTGCGCCGGGTTTGTGATTGGGATCTCTGGCTGCGGGCACTCAAACAAGGGGCATACTTCTACCATTTGCCGGTCGAAATCGGTGTGGAATTTGGCCTGACGCTTAAAACCTCGCTGGGCAACTCAATTGGCTGGGATTACAAGATTGTTTCGGCTTACCTGCAGGATGATGCTGCCCTGCCAACTCGAACTGCTGCCTTATTGCCGGAAAATATCCCGAATTACGAGGTACTGGACACGGAGCGGGTGTTGCCCTATGTGCGCAATTGGGCGGAATGGGACGCATACGAAACTGAGATGGTCCGCCCTTTTTTGGATCGCCACCCGGAAGCAAACTATGCTCCCGCTATCCGACATAACCGGCGCTACGATACACACTTTCAACCCTTCAAACTGAATGTCAGCCGGCCCATCTTCCACCCGCGCAAGCGGATTTTGCTAGTATGTGAGCAGTACACCCGGCTGGCCGCGGAATGGGTAGCAGCCCTGAGAGAAAACCCGAATCATATTCTCACCGTGTCCAATCCGGGCAGCGCCATCCTGTTTGACCCGGTCAATTTGGATCAGGTGATCGTCTACGAGACAGCCGCCGCGACCCTTCTGCCGTTCCTGGAACAATGCCGCCAGTCCGGGGTATCCCTGTTGTTTGTGACCGGTCATCAACCTTTGCCGGCTGAATTTGAACCGCTGGTCGCCATGTGTGATGATGCATTCAGCCTGCATACCGGGACAACGACACACTCATCCCTGCAACCGGTGGAGTTCATACCCTGCCCGTTGGATGGAAAAACTGAAGAAAATGCATTGAGTATTGCCGTTTTTGCCGCCCGCCTGCCGGAGATCAGCTTGCTGGAATCCATGGCCGGGCAGGTTGGTGAAAATCACTTGCAGGTGTTTTGCCCACCTTGTGAGTTGCCTGCTCTCGAAAAGAAATTGGCGGAAAAAATCCACTTTATCCAGACAGCAGAGCCGATTAATCAGTGGGTCCGTCGACTGCAGGGTATGGCTTGGTTAATACTGCCGGGTGTGCTGCAGGATCTGACCTCCTATGAGCGTTCCCTGTCAGATGAAGATGTGCTGCGCAACCTGAGCATCCTGGTGGAGTTGGAAAAAGCTGCCAGTTTGCCAACCCAGGCAGAACTATCAGAACAATCCCGACAGGCTCGAACCAATTGGGAACGGGACACTGCTGGCCACCACCCACATGGCCGGAAACTGCAATTTCAGAACCTGGCTGCTGGCGTTGCCTTGCGCACCCGCCTGGCTCGCCATCACGGAAAACCGCATGGTCGGGATGTGCACAGCCTGGTGTTTGTCAACAGTCGGCTGTTTGGCGGTTCGGAAGTCTATGGCTTTCTAACCGCCTGGACATTGCGCCGGATTGGCTTTGATGTTCAAACCTGTGTGCCGGATTTTGACCATTACCGGGCGGGTGGGGCAAAGATGGCGGAGTGGTTGGCGGAACATAATATGCCCACCCCAACTAATGCTCGTTACGGTGAGGCTGGCCGGGTATTCTTTGACCCTGAATTTGTTCCGGATGGGGTTATTCAACAGAGTCAACCCCTGGCCGATTGGATCCTTCAGCAGAACGCTGACCTGGTTTTTTGCTCCGGTTTCATCCCGGAACCCATCCTGGCTGCCGGGAAGCACCTGCCGGTTTTCGCGGCCTTCTTTCCACCCTGGGGATACGCCCTCAACCGCATGACCTTTTTGCGCCGTTACCTGGATGGCCTGGCTTCCGATGCGGACTGGGCGTTGCAGATCTGGGGACGCTGGCTGCCGGCCCCGCGGATGTGGATCCCGTCTTTGATTGAAAGCAACCGATTCCAGGTTCTCAATGAAGACCTGCCTGCCAAACCGATCCAGATCGCCCTGGTTGGGACGATGGTAAATATGAAGGGGCATCGCCAGGCTTTGCTGGCGGTGGAGCAGTTGATTTCCGAAGGTTTTGACATTCACCTGAATGTCTACGGTTTTGAACTCGAAATTTACGCGGATTTCATCCGGCAAATCAAACAGATGGCTGAACGTCCGTTGCTTAGAGATCGGGTGACCTTCCACGGTTTTGTGGATAATGCAATGGAGATCAACTCTGATAATCACATCATTTTCAGCGCCTCCCTGGCAGAGGGTTTACCCCAGGCGCTGGCATTTCACCAGGCAGCCGGGTTATTGCCGGTCGCCTCACCCGCCGGCGGGATTCCCGAAATTGTCATCGATGGCCAGACCGGGTTCCTGGCCAACGGATTTGAAGTGGAAGACCTGGCCCAGGCACTACGCCGGGCTTTGCAGAATCAATCGGATTGGCCGCGGCTCATTGCCAACGGCCGCCGCTTGCTGGTGGATGTTGCATCCGAGCAGGTGTTTGTCTCCCGGATGCTGGCATGGATGGAACGCGGGCTGGACATCCGTTTATCGGAAGGACGGGATTATTTCAGCACATGCCAGCCGGGGCTTGCAGTCAAACCGCAGGTCAAAGTTACTGCACCGGTTTCCCAGCAGAATTTTAAAACTCCGGTTCCAGGCGCAATCGTCGATGAAAGCCGCATGGTCTGCAGTCCGGCATTGAGCAGTGCGCCGTTGATTTATACGTTTCGAAGTTCACAGGATCAACTCAATCATCTGCGCTTACGCCTGGCTACTTTCCTGACCCGTCCACAGGGTGAGCTATGGGTGGAATTATATCCATTGAATGGAAACCATTTGCTGCGCCGGGTGGTGGTTCCGGCCGCAGTCGCCCTGGATAATGCCTGGATCGAAATATCTTTTGAACCTTTGCACAACCTTCTCGGCCAAACCTTGGATGTTCGTATCAGCGCTCGCTTGAAGGAAGGCCAACTGGCAGTGTATGAATTTCCAGGCACACTGGCTGAACGCGGTCTGCAGGAGAATGCATTGCGACTCGGCCGCCGGTTCCTACCGATTCCGGGGCATCGCGTTGGGGAGGCCGTCTTCGGCGGGGAGTGCATATGAGGTACGGTGATCTACTCGGTCCGCGGACGATCTTTACCACGCGCCAGCCGGATGCGCCGGCTCCGCTGGTGACGGTTGTCATGCCAACCTATCGCCGTCACAGCGAGGGCATGCTGGTGCGCTGCCTCAACTCTGTTCTTGAGCAAAACCTCAATGATTTTGAGTTCATTGTGATGGATGATGGTTCAACGGATGGCACCGAGCAAGTGCTGCATGAGACCGCCCTGCGCGATCAACGCCTGACACACATCCGCCTTCAACGCAACTCCGGCTTGCCGGGAGTTTTGATCAACGAAGCGGTGCGCATGGGGCGCGGTCAGTACATTGCCTACATGTTTGACGATAACGAATGGTACCCGCAGGCCTTGGAAAGCATGGTCAACGCTGCCCGCACTACTGGGGCTGATCTGGTTCATGGCAAAGCCTACGTGGTTCAAGCGGATGGGCAGCGGGTGGAATACGGCACCGTGCCTTCCGGTTATGAAAGTCTGGGGGCTTTCAACACCATCCCCAATGGGGCGGTCTTAATCACCCGCTCCTTTGTGGAGAAGTTTGGGTTGTATGACCCACATTACGTGATTGGCCGGCTCTATGACTGGGAACTCTGGCTGCGTGCCCGGAAAATGGGTGCTAAATTCACCTATGTGGATGATTTTATCACCACCGAATACGGACCGACTTCCTCTTCCTCGCTCGGTAATGCGGTTAAATTAAACTTTCCCATCAGCGCCGCCTATCTCCAGGATGAATCCCGCCGGGCGGCAAACGCCACCCGCTTAAAGCCGGACACGATTGATGATTATGACATCCTGGACCCAGAACAGGTGTTACTGTATGTTCGCAGCATGGCGGAATGGGATGCTTTTGAGGATGCCGTTTACAAGCCATTGCTCAAGCGCCACCCGGAGTATGATTATCTGCCACCCTTGCGGCACAACCGCCGTTTTGACCGCCAGTATCAGAATTATCAATTGAACCCGGTGTTTGAAATTTTTAATGAACGAAAACGGACGTTGATCTTGAGCAATCGGGTCACCCTGCTGGTCAATGACCTACGCCAGGCCTTGCAGGCTGATGGCCGCCGGATTGTGGTACTCGCTCCCCAGTGGTCGGGGGAGCTCTACAACGTCGATGATCTGGATGAGATTGTCATCGTGGATTCGGTGGTGAACTGGGTGCTAGATACAACCCTGCAGCAAATTGATCTTCAGAAGCCGATTATTCGCATCCAGCAATCGGATGTTTCGCAGCTGGCAGGGTACGCCTATTCCAGCCTGCAAAACGCCTGGCAGTCTGCCTTGGGCGTGAAACAAAGCCTGATCGCCTTCCCCGGTATCAGCATCGACACCAAAGTGAAAATGTACCGGGACCATTTGCACTCGCTGGCCGATTTGACGATTAGCAGTCAGCCGGAAAATGATGACCTGGCGCTCAAGTACCTCCCCAATCGTGTCAATCCTGTTGGGACCAACCCGGCCACCCTGGAACGTAATCTCTTCGTGGGCGATTTTTCAGCCATTTCGGAATCAACCCGGCATGACATACGCAAATTGGCTGAACTCGGCTGGCGGATCTGGCTATTCCCGTGGTGCCAGCTGCCGGAAGAATGGTCGCCCTTCTCAACCATAAGCCGGACGAGTGACACGATGCCGACCTGTGTGCAGGCCAGCCCGGCTGCCATTTGGACTGCTGTGCCGGAAATCGCCCGCCTGCATACAGGCTTTGATCATGCCTGCCTGCTGGAAGAGCTGCTGAACCGGGGCGGTTTGTGGATGGAAATTTCTCTGGCAGTTCAAAACCCCGGCGACCTGGATATGAATCAATTGCGCCAGGATTGTATCGCCAGCCAGGAAGGATCATCCACCGGTTTGTGCCCGGATGCGCGCTGGAGGGAATGGCGGAACCTGTTCGATGGGGCAGCTTTCCAGCACCTGGTTGCTCGGCAGCGTGGTAAACATTCCGCCCGGGAAGTTGGCGGTCAAATCTTTATCAACAGCCAGGCTATCGGCGGCTCGGAGGCGGTGGGGATGCAAATTGCCTGGGCGTTCAACCGGGTGGGAATTCCCTGCCGGTTGTGTGCCCCAGCGAATGTCAACATTCATCCGGGTGGGCTGGAGATGATCAACAACTGGTTGGTTGATCGTGGTCTTCCGCCTTCCACTACGGCGGAATATGGCATGGTGAATTACGCCCTCTATCGCCAGCAGGTGGATGGTGCGGAGCTGGATAGCCTGGTTCAGCCGCTCAGGCAATGGTTGGCGCAGGAAAACCCGGATTGGCTGCTGGCTTCCGCCATCATTCCGGAACCAGCCGTGGCTGCAGCCGATAGCCAGATTTGTTTCATGTCCATGTTCTCCCCGTGGGATTACCCCTTGCATCGCCTGACCTTCCTGCGAGATTTCGTGGATGGCGGTTTCTCAGATTCCGCCTGGGCAGTCAAAGAATGGTCTGCCTGGTTGCAGCCGCCCTTTGGCGTGGTGCCCTCCCTGGTGGAACCGGATCGTTTCCAGGAGTTCAATCGAGATCTGTCACCAGAGCCGATCCAAATTGCGGTCATTGGGGCTTTGCAACCGCGCAAACGCCAGCGTGAAGCCATTCTGGCGGCCCGCTTCTTGCTACAAAAAGGCTATCCACTGACCTTGAATTTCTACGGGTATGAATTTGCAGGTTTTACTGAATATATCGAGGGGTTGAAGAGCCTTGCAGAACAACCGGATCTGGCTGGACATGTTTTCATCCACGGGTTTGTAGAGGACATGGATGAGATCCTGACCAACAACCATATTGTGTTCAGCGCCTCGGGTGACGAGAGCCTGCCGAATTCATTGCTGCAGGCCATGGCGGCCGGCCTGGTCCCGGTGGCAGCCCAGGCTGGCGGCATTGACGAAGCCATTGAAGACAACGAAACTGGTTTCCTGGCGCAGGGCTTTTCGAATGTTGACCTGGCCGATGCCCTGGAGCGGGCGATTTTGGCCAGACCCCACTGGTCAGAGATTTCCAACCGCGCCCGGCGCTGGGTGGCCGATCATTGCTCGGAGCAGGCCTTTGTCAGCAGCTTACTTTCGATGATGCTCCAAGCCACAGAAATTTGGGCAGCACCCGGATCACGCTACTATCAGGAACCTCGGCCAGTAGCTGATATTCCTGTGCCCGCCGCTCCACCCCAACCGGAATACACCCGAAAATTCCTGACCCTGGCGGAGGAAAACCGTTCCCGCCCGGGACCGGAGCTGAATTCTGCGCCGCTGATCTATCATCTGAAACCGGAACGGGATGGTTGGTGCGGATTCCGTTTACGTTTTGGCACTTATTATCACCAACCGGCGGGCAGTCTGCAGGTGGAGGTTCGCAAGCCCAGCAGCCGCCATCCGATCCGGAGTATCCAGGTGAACCTGGAACGTGTCCACGATAACGAGTGGCTGGAGTTACTGTTTGAACCGATCCGGCGTTCGCTCGGGCGCGATTTTGAGGTGCACATCTCGGCACAGATCACCAGCGGCCGGTTGGTGGTGTACGAGGTTTTACCTGCACCCCTGCCGGTTCACATGGTGGTGCTGCGTGCCGGGCAGGTCAGCCGGCGCTATCTGAAAACCCGGCTGCCCATTCACCGCTCCGGGCTGGCCATTCTGCCAGTCTATCATCGGGAGAATGCCAATGATTGATCGGGAACGGGTCGCCCTGCCGCGGGTTCTGGCCGTGCTGGAAAGCTTCCACACTTCGGCTGAGATCTATATTCTGCGGCCCTTACGCGCCCTGGCCCAACAGGGCAGGATCCAATTTGATGCCCGCCTCGAGAACCAAACCTCACCAGGCCGGCTGGCCTGGGCGGATCTGGTAGTCTACGGCCGCAATGTAACCGATGAAAGCCACCCCCTCTTCGAAGAGGTCATCAGCCGGGGCATTCCGAGCGTGTATGTGCTGGATGATAATTTTTGGGACCTGCCAGAGGGATTGCAACTGGATGATGTTTATCGCAAAGAGCACCAGATCCGCCAGTTGGAACGGTACGTCCGCTATACCAGCCGGGTGAAGGTCTTCAGCCCGTTCCTGGCAGAAAAAGTCCGACCTCTCAACCCGGCCGTCCTGTTGGATACCCCCTGCATCGATTTCTCCCTGTTGCCAGCCAACCCGCCAGCGCGTGACCCGCACAAAGTGAAGATCACCTACGTCACGGCACGCGGTTCCAAAGACCCGTTCCTTGCCCTGTTTGAAAATGATTTGCGCGCCTTGCTGCAAAATTATCCACAGCAGGTGGAGTTGTATCTCTTTGGCGAGATGCTCCAGCCCTTTGCAGATTTACCCAATGCCCGCTGCCAGCCGCTCAACTGGGATTACCCGGGCTTCATCCACAGCCTGGCCGAAAGCGGTTTTGACATCGGCCTGGCACCAATGAACGAAACCCCCTTCAATCTCTCCAAGACCAACACCAAGCTGCGCGATTATGGCGCTTGCCGCATCGCCGGGGTGTACTCCAATGTCCAGAATTATGCGGACGTGAAGGATGGGGTGACAGGTTTGATTGTGGAACAGCACCCGGGCGCCTGGTTTGAGGCCCTGGAGCGCCTGGTATTGGATACCCGCCTGCGTTCTGATATTCAAGAGAACGCTTACCGCTATGTGTATGAGCATTACCGGCAGGAAATCACCGAAGCAGAATGGGCACAGGAAATTGAAGAATTAACCGCCCCACGTCGCAGCCTGCTGGTGAAGGATGCGGAAATCCCTGTAGGTCGCCGCCTGTACTTTGGCGGCGGCACTTCCCCAGCGCCCGCCTGGCGCGTGTCCGCCCGCTGGCGGCCGGGTGTGGTGTTGGTGGCTGACCTGAACCAGCCCTTGCCCTTCGCCCCGGATGCGCTGGATGCCATCTGCCTGGACCATCAACTGGAAGAAGTGGCTGACATGCAACGCAGTATGGCGGAGATCTACCGCATCTGCAGGGATGGAGCTGCCGTCTCGGTGGTGGCGGCTTTTGCCCGAAACGATGCCAGTGTGGCCAACCCACACCTGCGACAGCAGATCACCGGGTATACCCCGCGCTATTGGACTTCAGCCGCGCAGCCCGCGCCTTATCCACCGGAAATTGGCCTGCCGGAGGAAATATCCAACTGGGGATTGAATGAGGATGGCTTGATGGACTTCCGCTGTGTGCGGGTGGAATACTTCCATTCAGCGGATATTATGCATCTGCCAGCCTCTGAGCGGAGCAATGCCCGCAATCAGCGCTGGAATGTTTGCGATACGATTTTCTTTAACCTACTGGTGGTAAAACCTCCCTGCAATTCCACCGGGATGATTGAACGGATGGTGTCTATGGAAAACTTCGAACCCGTTGAAATTACCCTGCGCCGCCTGCGCGAGCTGACCGAAACCCAGGTGGTGGAAATGGACTCCCGGGAAACTGCCGTCAAATCCGCTGAACAGTCCATGCAGGCTGCCTGGATCTCCAACGAGCAAATCGTGGGGCAACTGAAGACGGAACAACAAGCCCACCAGGTGGAAATCAGCAATTTTGAAACCAGTCTTTCCCAATTACAGGTGGAAATCAGCGATTTACAAACCAGCCTGACCCAGTCACAGGCAGAGAAAACCCGCCTGGAAGCAGAAAAACAGAATTTGGTAGATGATTTGGTCAGTGCTGAAGCGGTAGAGACCACCCTGAAAACGCAAGTCGCAACTACGCAGGCTGCCTTGCAGGCGCAAAAAGCAACTGCCCAGGCAGAACTACAAGCCGCACATCAAACTCAACAGCAACAGGCAGCTCAATACGAGCAAACCATCGGGGAGTATCAACGCATCGGGCGCAACGTAGCCCTGCAATTGGATGAGCAGCGCCGTCGTTTTCTCTACCGCCTGGTATCCCGTCTGCGGGACCGCACCCAGCTGCTTCCACATATTCCGGCTGGATTGCAACAACTGGTAGATGATTCTTTTATCTTCAACCCGAAACTGGATGGATACCTTCTGCAGCCAGGCATCAGTTTGCATGCTGTTCCATTTATTTCCTATCGTCTCAGCCCCGGACGAGCTGGTTGGCGCGGGGTGATT
Source organism: Anaerolineaceae bacterium (assembly GCA_041741455.1). Taxonomy (GTDB): domain Bacteria; phylum Chloroflexota; class Anaerolineae; order Anaerolineales; family Anaerolineaceae; genus CALESS01. Next base: position 65,076 of record JBGSJZ010000044.1, read on the forward strand.
CTGGCTGGGGTGCTGGACGTGCCGCTGATCGAAGGTTACCTGGGGGTTGAAGTTGTCTCACCGCAGCAGCAAATTGTGGCACAGGTCACCCTGCCAGCCATACAAGTGGCTTCCTATTTGCCGATCCGCCTGGAATTTCCGACCATTGCGGAATCTGCCACCGGCGAGTATGAACTGCGGGTCTTTGGTCGCGGCCTGGATGCGCCCTTGCGCTTGTTGGAATGGCGTAAATACCGGTTGGGTGGGCTGCTTTCCACCCAACGCAAACCATTTATTGGCTTGATTTTCTAGGGGATTACAAGCGCTTCAAGACATTGATCCGGTAAAGAAACCAGAGATTGCTGGCTGTCAGGCTCAGTTTCTGCCAGACACTGGCGGGTGTCTGTTTGCTGATCCGCCCAGCCATCCGGCGCAGGCTTTGAAGATACCAGTTGCCGGGACTGACTGGCGGGTGCATTTCCACCGATGAGGCAGATGTCTCTTCACTTGCTTGCGGCTTCACATCCCCCTGAGAAAGCACCTTTTCCACCTGGGATTGCCACACCCGGAGATAAGCCTCCTGGCCAAAATTCTGGCGGACGTAGTCCAATGCCTGCCGGGCAATTTTCTGGCGCAACTCCGGGTCGGTGATCAGGCGGGTCAGAGCATTACTCCAGGCTTCAGCTGTATTTTCCACCAACAAGCCGGTTTCACCATCCGTAATATAACGGGAGTAGGTATCCACATTCGAATACACGCCTGCGATCTGGCAGGCGCCGTATTCCCGGAATTTGTTGTTGGTCTTGGAGCGATGAAATTCATCATCCAGCAGCGGGGCCAGGCCAATGGCAAATCCCATGGCCGAAAAGCGCTGCATAAACTCGTTGTAATTTTGCACTGGACGCAGGTGCCGGACACCCGGGCGGCCAGCCATTTGCTCAGGCAGATAACCCCAGAAGTTCATTTCCACCTGCCCGGCAAAGCGTTCCAGGATGGCTTCGACCGCCGGTACGAAGATCTGCGCCAGCGTATCCTCCGCCCGGCTGGTGGCATACACAATTTGCAGCGGTCTACTGGCAGGGTGTGGCTGGGGATGAATGTTCTGCCAATCAATGGCGGATTCCACCTGCTTTGTGTTTGGATTCAACCTGCGCGCCCGCTCCGCCAGTGGACGGGAATAAACGCGTACCAACCGGGCATGGCAGATGTAGCGGCTGAGCTGCTCCAACCGCTGTGGCGCCCGGTGATATTTACCCAGATCGGTATCTACTGGAATTTCAAACAGGTTGTCATCCAGGTCATAAACATAAGGTATATTCCGTTGGATGACGGACTCCAGGATGGGTGCAAAGATCGGTTCAGTGTTGCGGCAGAACACCACCAATTCCGGCCATTTCAGTTCTTCCAAACGCAGGTAGGCCTCCAGGTTGACCCGGAAATCCACCAGACCGGATTTTTCCAATGCCAGAAACGGCTTGACCACATTCATAAATGTGGAGGGGATAAAACCCGGCAAAATTGCTAAAACGCGCTTGGGAGAACTCATGGCTCAATTATACATGCTCTGTTCCCGACTTCTGTCAAAGTCTCTTGCTGTGGGAGCACACTTAATATTATCCGGGATAAGCCGGAGAACTTACCCAATGAATCACTGGGAGTATGAATGAATTCAAAAAACCTTAGAGAATTACGAAAGTGTAAATTCTCAGCGTCTTGTTCGCCCAGTTTTGTGTGGTATGATTTTTCAGATCAAGGATCCAGTACATATCCGCAGTTTAAGCCATAGATCCAGGGTGGTTATTGCGAGATGCTTCAATCAATTCCTGGCTTGCGGTTATTTGGAATACGACTGCAACAGTTTTGTCTCTGAATTTAAGGGTGAAGATCCGGGTTGAACGAATTGAAAAAAAGCTGCCGGGTAGATCTATAAGAACATGTTTTATGAGATTGCGCAACATAGCCTGGTACAAATGAGAAAAGTACTGTTATCGATGCTTCAGTTTGTGAAGAAATTTCGGATTCATGAATTGATCCTGGTCTGTGTTGCTGTGTACCTATTTTTGGCGCCGGTGGTCTATCGTAACTTTTTTATCAAAGTAGGAATCCCCATTCAATATTCGGGGGAACTTCCTGCCCCATCAAATAATATTGTCATGTCTATTGATAGTTTTGATTCAATAACGTATGAGGGGGATGTTACAAGGGATCTTGAAGGTTGGGCCTATTTGAGTCACGAGCCAGATCAATCCAAATATGAAAGATTTATCGTTCTTCAGTCAAAATCCCGCATTTACTTTTTTACTGTAAGCCCTGTAAAGCGGACTGCTCTAAATGATGTTTTTTCAAACTTGGGCTTAAATCTCCTTTATTCTGGTTTCAGGGCTTTTATTTCCGAAGAACACATCAAGCCTGGAACCTACCAGGTTGGGATGTTGTTCAAAAGTAAAACGATTGACCCTGATTTATATTCAATTTCATCAGTTAATATTAAAAGAACTCCAAATACAATTATTATGTCAGAAAATGAATCGGTGCAAATCCCTGAAGAAACCGTTTACCAAGGAACGGAGACTTCTTTCAATGGGTCTTTGCCAGAGCCCAATGAAAGCGTTTTAGATTATATTGATTCATTATCAAGCGAATCCATTAATGGAGTCGAAGTGCTACGGCTAAGCGGCTGGGCATTTCTTCAGGACGAACAAGATCAAACGCTTTACGAGCGGTTTATCGTCCTTTATTCTGATCATAGCGTGTTGTATTTTCCAATGAATTTTGTGGAACGCCCGGATGTGCAAGAAGCATTTAATTCCTTAGGAGGAAATCTTCAACTATCCGGGTTTTCCCTATTAATTTCCAAAGACGCATTGACAGATGAAAGTTATGAAATCGGTGTTTTATTTCAGCATAAAACACAGAAAACTCTGGTGTTTGCCAAGACATATTGGTCGATTTCCCGGCAATCGGGACTTTATTTATTGGAAAGAAATCAGTAGATGATGGTGCAAACTTTAGCGGACCAAGACGTCCACACTCCAATATCTGCCAACAAGGATTCAGATTACGGCATTAAGGATTATTTCAAGTATTTCCTATTACCGGCATTGGCGGTAATTTATCCTTCAGTATTTTATTATGGACACAACATTCACGATTTACTTCTGGTCAATTTAGGTCGAACTCTCATTATTTATTTTCTGCTCGCAATCATATTTTATAGTATTTCATTTTTCTTCCATCACAGGGTGCCATTAAGAGCTGCAAACGCCACATTTGTCTTCCTGATCTTTTTCAATGCATATGGAATCCTGGAAAAGTCAGCCATACAGCTCGATTGGATTACTATAAGATCTTTCACTTTTCTGCCTGTGGTTTTGTTAATCGCCTTCTATTCCACCTGGTTGATTGCAAAGCTTAACTATTCACTGGCGAAGCAGTTTTGGAATGCAGGTGCGATCATTGTGGCAGGGCTGATCCTCTATAATCTTACGATGATTGTTCCAATAGAAATTTCCAAACACCGAACTTCGAATTCAAACAATTCTGCAACAACACAAACTGATCCGAGTGAACAGAAAAACAAAACTGATATTTACTACATCGTTTTGGACGAATTTGCCGGGTTTAAGTCCATGCGAGAGTATTGGGATTATTCAGATACTGATAAATTTAAGGAATTTCTTGTATCGCGTAATTTTGTTGTGTATGAAGATAGCAAAGCGGGCGCCAATTCAACCCTTCATCAACTTTTCACCAGGCTGAATTATCAAGAAACCCCGTATGAATTGACCCAGGAAAATATGGATATCTGGTTTGAAGGCATCGCGGATAACCGGGTGATGAAATTTATGAAAGATCAAGGTTACTCAACCATTACCTTTAACGAGATGTCCTATGCATATACTTCTGCCCAGAAAATGCAGAATGTAGATTATTCATTTGACTACGAAGATGTTCCAGCCGCAGACCTCGGGGTATTTTTTGATAATTTTGGCATACTGGTGGCAGATAATACAATGATCAATGTGTTTTCCAAATACTATAAACGGTCTGGATCAAGCCAACACAGCAATATGATTTTCTACACCACTAGAAAAATCGGCGATTTACGGGAAATTCCATCTCCCAAATTTGTGTATGTCCATTTGATCTTTCCACATTTGCCTTATATGTTTGATCAAGATGGTAATGTTAATCTCCCCGAGGTTTATACCAATTACGATTATTATCTTGGTAATTATAAATTTGCAGTGAAGCTGGCGATGGAAATGGTGGATAATATTCTCTCAGAATATAGTCCAACCCAACCACCGGTAATAATTTTACAATCAGATCATGGTTTTCGAAATTTGAAAGATAAAAATACCGATGTACAACCCTTGCCGGACTACCCCAGAGAATTCGGTTTAAATATATTATACGCACGCCTGATGCCCGGATACGAAGCCTCTTACTCCACCCAGGAACAGAATCCAATCAACACTTTTCCAATCATTTTTAATCATCTATTTCATGCAAACATTCCCCTAAAGTAAAAGGTTTTAGTCAGGTGATGATAGAAATTTCCAATATCAAACAAAACGCCAGAAGGATTCCTGCTATAATTTTCAGAGAAACTCCACCACGAGAATTACCATCAAATCACTCTGGATAAACCCATGCGCCCTTCCTCCTACCGCTACTCCTCTGAAAGTTGGATTCTCGGCATCACCCTGTTCCTGATCGGGCTGGTGGTGGTAGTGACCGCTCTGCCAACGCTCTGCCTGGTGCCACTGCTGTTTGGTGGATTCGTGTTGTTCGGTTACTATATGAATCGCTCCCACCACAGGGAATTGATGCAGCGTGGCGTACCGGTGACTTACGATCGCGCTCCGCAACTGGCGACCCTGGTGGATGACTGCAAACACACCCTGGAACCGGGTGAAATCCAAACCTATGTCATCCCCAGCAAGGAACGCAATGCCTACACCTTTGGCCTGACCCAGCCCAACGTGGTGGTGATCTACAGCTCTTTGCTGGAAATATTGGATGCCGATGAGCTGCGATTTGTGATCGGGCATGAATTGGGGCATGTGGCGCTCGGTCACACCTGGCTGAACAGCCTGCTGGGCGGGTTGGCGGGCGTCCCAATGCCGATCGCAGCTGCAGTGATCTTTAGCCTGGCCTTCCGCAGTTGGAACCGCGCCTGTGAATACTCGGCCGACCGAGCCGGCCTGCTGGCCTGCAGCAGCCTCTCCAAGGCGGAGACAGCCCTGGTAAAGCTGGTGGTTGGACCAATCCGTTCGCAAGAAGAATTGGAGCGGGTGCTGGCAGCCCTGGACCGCGAGGATGATACGTTAAGTGGCTTGTTGGCGGAAACCTTGCAGACCCATCCCCTGGTCATCAATCGGATCGAGCAGTTACGAAAATTCGCTGCTTCATCGACGTTTCGGAAAAATATCGGAGGGTGATTTTAATGTATGGTTCACAAAAATTTGCTATGATGTATGTGCATGAGCAGCCCACTGGATAGACAAAAGGCACAGACGTAAAGTCATACCGAAGGTCAGTTTCCGGTGGCGTGAACGGCCACTAACCGGGGTTCGGTGGAACCCCCCGCGAGCCGTATGGAATAGCAAACGCAAGGGTTTTTTCCGCCTTAGGCGGTAGGTGCGTTCCGTCGGCATGGAAGTTCAAGTTTTACATGGGCTGCTCATGTTTTTTTATTTAATTGGATTCTCGTGCTATAATTTGGGCGCGCCCCAGTAGCTCAATAGGATAGAGCAAAGCACTCCTAACGCTTAGGTTGAGAGTTCGAGTCCCTCCTGGGGCATTTCTCGTTTAAAACCGTAGGTTGAGAGCACTCATTCAGGGTGTACATTCGAGTCCCTCCTGGGCATTTCCCTTTTTAACTCATAGAATCTAGGTTGAGAGCCCCTTTACCTCTCTTCTCCCTTCGGGATTGCTGCGTGACAGGGATGCCAAGCGAAGGGTTGCACTCTTGTCCATTCCAGAACATCCCAAAAAACGTCTCCTTTACCCCAAGGTTACACATGGTTTTGCTGTCAATCTCCCAAAACGTGTATAATCTTAATATATAAATAGGCCTTAACCTGCTTATTTATCGCAGCTCAGAGATCCAAGACGGATCGATTCAGTGCAATCTACCAAGTTGAACTTGACCTTTTTACGTTTACCACCCTACATCAAGAGTTATTTGGAGGAACCCCATGTCCATCCATTCCACCCTGACCCCCGCTATATATCATGGCTTTGACAAAAAACCACCCTTCTTCGAGGGCTGGTATTACAAGCTGGTTAGTGCAGATGAAACCCGTAAAGTGGCTGTCATCCCGGGGGTGATCCTTGGCCAGGATGCGCACGCCTTCATCCAGGTTTTGGAGGGTGTTTCTGGACAGGTGGCATACCACACTTTCCCTGTCGAGCAATTCAAGGCAGACCGGAACCGTTTTGGCTTGAATATCGCTGGTAATGTTTTCGATGGGGGGCAACTCTCTCTCGATGTGGATCGCCCCGAGGGGCAGATCTCCGGCAAAATTCAGTTGGGGACGCTCCAGCCCTGGCCAGTAACCCTGCTATCGCCCGGTATCATGGGCTGGTATGCCTGGGTGCCGCGCATGGAATGCTATCACGGCGTGCTGAGCTTCGATCATCCACTGGAAGGCTCGTTGACCCTGAACGGCCAGACGATAGATTTCACCGGCGGGCGCGGCTACATCGAGAAAGACTGGGGACAGTCCTTCCCGGCAGGATGGGTCTGGTTTCAAAGCAACCACTTCGGCGGCGTTCGGGCTTGCATCACCGCCTCGGTAGCCATCATCCCCTGGATGGGCAGCGCCTTCCGCGGCTTCATCGTTGGTCTGTGGCTGGATGGCAAACTCTACCGCTTTGCCACCTACAGCGGGGCGCGCCTGGAATCCCTGAAGATCCTGGATGAGCACGTGGAATGGGTGCTGCGGGACGCCCGCTACCGATTGCACTTGACCGCCAGCCGGGCGCAAGGCGGTCTGCTGCGCGGACCCACTCGCTTGGACATGGGCCAGCGCGTGTTGGAAACCCTCAATGCCACTGTATCGGTGCGGCTTGAAACCTTGCAAGGAAAAGTGATCTTCGAAGGGGTCGGCCGGCACGCCGGGCTGGAAGTGATGGGCGACTTGCCACGCCTGTTGCAGGGCTGACATGGCCTTTATTTTATTTAGGTAAAAACATGACAGAACTATCAGGAAACGGGATGATCCCAACTGCCAGGTTAATGATCCGCCAGTTTCGACCCGAAGATGCCCCAGCTTTGCACGCTTATCTCTCGGATCCGACTATCTATCGCTTTGAACCGGGAGAGCCGATCACCCTGGAGGAAGCCCGAGAGATGGCCTTCGAACGCTCGCAGGGATCTGATTTCTGGGCGGTAGCCTTGAAGAACACGGATCAACTGGTGGGACACCTATATTTTTCCCAGAACGAGCCCAAAGAACTGCTAACCTGGGAGCTGGGTTATATCTTCCATCCGGCCTTCCAAGGCCAGGGTTATGCCACGGAAGCTTCGATTGTTCTTATCCGCTATGGCTTTGAGCACTGGGGCATCCACCGGGTGGTGGCGCATTGCAACCCGGAAAATATCGCCTCCTGGCGGGTGTTGGAGAAGCTCGGCATGCGGCGCGAAGGATATTTCCGGCAGAACATCTTCTTCAACCGGAACGCGGATGGCACTCCCATCTGGTTGGATACGTATGAATATGCCATCTTGAAAGATGATATCTTGGATGAGCACAAAACCGCGGGTTCGACAATCTCTGCCGGGTAAGTATTATTATCAATAAAATTCGTCCATAGTATGGATTTTAAACTGTAAACTGGTATCTTGACAATCGGTTCAGATGTGGCTACATTAACATTAAATATTAATTCAGCCACAAACGGTGATTCTCATGTACATCCAGCGGCACATGGAAACGCAAGTAAAACGATTCGCCAACATGTTTGGTGTGATTCTTGTTTCGGGGTCAAGGCAGGTTGGCAAAACCACCATGTTAAAAAATGTTACGGAGGGTTATCTATATATCACACTGGATGATCCTGTTTTTCTGCAATCCGCATTAAACGAAGGTGGAACATTTTTCAAAGATTCCCCACCACCGGTTTTTGTGGACGAAATTCAATACGCACCAGGTTTATTTCCATACATCAAAATGATTTTGGATCGAGAAGGGAAAAAAGGACAGTTCTTTCTTTCTGGCTCCCAACAGTTTCGGATGATGAAAAATGTTAGCGAGTCTCTGGCAGGCCGAATTGGCATTCTCAACCTGGCTGGGCTTTCTCTTCGTGAGATCAGCGGTGTGCCGTTTAACCAGGAATTTATTCCCACCGAGGAGTATTTCAACCAGCATAAGAGCGACCTGATAGAAATGCCCTACAAAGAAATTTGGAGACTCATTCACCGTGGCAGCATGCCGGAGTTAGCGGCAAGGCCAGATACCGATTGGCAAGCGTTTTATGCTGCTTATACAAAAACCTATATCGAACGAGATGTTCGGGATTTATCCCACGTTGGCGAGGAGTTGAAATTTTATCAGTTCATGACAGCAATGGCTGCGTCCATCGGGAAGTTAGTCAATCTAGCATCCGTTTCTCGCGACGTGGGAATCAGCCAACCAACAGCCAACCGTTGGCTTTCGATTCTACTGACCTCTAATATCGTCTGCCTGCTGCAGCCTTACCATAATAACATTACCAAAAGGGCAATCAAAACGCCCAAGGTTTATTTTATGGATACAGGTCTGGCTGCTTACTTGACGCGATGGTTGACCCCTGAGACATTGCAAGCCGGGGCGCAATCAGGAGCTTTCTTCGAAAATTTCGTCATCGCGGAAATCTACAAGAGCTATTACAATGCCGGTCTTTTGGAACCACCTCTCTATTTTTACCGTGATAAGGAACAACACGAAATAGATCTGCTGATCCAAAATGGCAATACACTCTACCCGGTTGAGATAAAAAAACACGCCAACCCGGATCGTGAAGATGTGGTTGCTTTTGATCTTCTAGACAATATTCCAGGCGTTGTGCGCGGCAGCGGAGGTGTGATCTGTATGTACGATCATCTCCTCACACTGAGGGGGAACGATAAAGTTATTCCGGTGAAATATTTATAATCCGCCCTATAACCGACCCCATCATTTCCAAACAAAAACGCCCCGATGAACTATTTCATCGGGGCGTTGAATTATTATTTTTAAAGCTTGAATAAAGCTTCTCTTAATTTTTCCGCTTCTTCCAGCGTGTTATAGTGGGTGGCACCCACTCGGACCAGGCCGCCGCTGGCTTCCAGCCCCAAGGTGGTGGTGACTTCCAGAGCATAAAAGTTGCCATTCCAGACGTAAATGCCCTGCTCGCCCAGTGTACGTGCCACTTCTTCTGGGCTGTGCCCCGCCAGGGTAAAAGAGAAAGTTGGCACACGTTCGCGCACACGCGAGGGCTCAAGGATGCCGTAGGCTTTCAGCCCGGGCACGCTGCCCAGTGCTGCTATCAGCGCCCGGCTCAAATCAGTTTCGTGGTGTTGTAGGGCGTACATAGCCTGTTTGTAGAGCAGGCGACGACCGCTGTATTGTTGACGCAATGCCATGAGATGTGGCGCGCCAAAGGTTTCACCGAACCACTCAAAATGTTGTAATGCGCCGTGCAGACCGCAGATATGCTCAAAGTTGCCGGTGCCGGTCTCAAACTTGCCGGCGGGCAGGCTGGGCGCCGGGCGCACCTTGTAGGCACGCAGGTTCTCCAGCAGTTCGTAGCGCCCGTAGAGCGCACCCAGGTGTGGGCCGAAAAACTTATAAGATGAGCAGACCAGGAAATCGCAGCCCAGGGCCTGCACGTCAATCGGGCCGTGCGGGGCGTATTGCACCGCGTCTATATAGACCAGCGCCCCGGCCTCGTGGGCCAGGCGGGTGATCTCCGCCACCGGGTTAATCGTCCCGACAGCGTTGGAGGCATAGCCAAACGCCACCAGGCGCGGCTTTTCAGCCAGCGCCTGTTTCAGGCTTTCCATATCCAGGGTACAATCCGCCGGGTTGAAGTCCACCCAGCGCACCTGCATGCCGCGGTCCTCGGCCACCTGCAGCCAGGGGGAGATGTTGGCATCATGATCGAGATGGGTCACCACCAGCGTCTCGCCTGGGTTGAAGGTGCGAGCCAGCGCCCGGCTGATGCTGAAGGTCAGGGTGGTCATATTAGCGCCAAAGACGATCTCTTCCGGTCTTTCAGCGTTGAGAAAATCAGCCATGGCAGCGCGGGCTTCGTCCACCCGGGCGTCCGACTGGCGGCTGGTGGCAAACTCGCCGCCGTGGTTGGCGTTGCACTCCACCAGGTAGGCAGAGATGGCGTCCAGGCTCTGGCGGGCAATCTGCGTGCCGCCGGGATTATCGAAAAAGATGGCCGGGCGGTCGAGCGCCGGAAAATGGGAGCGGATGAGAGCGGTATCTGCCATGGAGGGTCTCCTAGAACGGAATGTCGTTATCGTTATCCTGGTCATCGCTGTCGGTGGAATCTTCCTCTTCCATTTCCTCCGGGTCGCGGCGCACCCACAGCAACAGCATGTGACCGTCCGGCGTTTCCACGTTGCGGGCGGCGAAGATCGGGGCGGTCTCTTCCAACCCCAGCCGGTTGCGATAGTTCAAGTACATGGTGGATTGCTGGCGCCAGGCGCGATGGCAGCGTTCCACCAACGCTGGCCCGTTGAAGGTGCGCAGGTGGGTGACCGCCAGGTCGTACTGGTTGGCGCTTTCGCTCAGGCCCATCACCCAGCCGGATTCGATTTTCTCAAAGGTCGGCGGCGGGCCTTCAATAATGCTGATTTGGTCGTCCATTCTTACCTCTCTGCAGGCAGGATGATACCACAATTTGGCAGGTGCGAAAATTAACAAATTTTTGATGTTTTGCTGATATTTTTCCTACACACGCGGGATATGATAAGGACAGTTGAGAAAAACAAATTCAATCAATATCAATCGGAGGTAACCATGTCACTCTATTCTTACAACCCAAGTTCCCGCTTCATGCGCCGCATGCTGGAGACGATGTTCAACGATCAGAACTACAACAGCGAGTCCTACGATGTCTTCGTGCCGGTGGATGTGAAAGCCGAAGCCGATGCCTACGTGATCACCGCCATTGTGCCGGGCATCCAGGCCGAGGATGTCAAAATCCGCATCGTCAACACCACCGTCAGCATCTCCGGCGAGCTGCCCTCCGGGCGTGATGAGAAGGGCAACTACCTGCTGGCCGAACGCCCGAGCGGCAAGTTCCAGCGAATGATCACCCTGCCCGACCAGCTCAGCGCAGCCAAGACCGAAGCCAGCCTGGAAAATGGCGTACTGACCCTGCGGGTGGCCAAGGCCGAAGAAGCCCAGCCCAAGTTGATCAAGGTCACCAGCAAGTAATTCAACTGAATAAGGGTAACAATAACAGATGGCGTTGGTCTTCGCGAAGCAACCAACGCCATCTGTTGTAATTTTATCTTATTGAAATATATCGGAAACTCTACTGAATTCCTCGATAAAACACCTCGCCCCCTTTAATTCCTCACCTCAAGGCGAAGTTTCGGAAATCAAATCCCGATTTGTGGTTGATGTAACAGCAAAATAATCAAATTCGCAGATTGAAGCGGATGAAACCGACAATCTCTTCCAAAGCCTGGGTTGCCTCCGGGAAGAATGGTGTCATCAGCGGGTAACAATGCATCATCTTGTCGCCAACTCGCAGGGTGACATCTACCCCAGCCTGTTTGGCTTTTTCTGCAAAACGAGTGGAATCATCCAGCATGATTTCATAGCTACCTGCAATTATGAACAAGGGCGGCAGGCCGCGCAAATCCCCATACAGTGGTGAAATATATGGATCTTCCAGGTCGTGATCGCCAACATAATGTTTGCTGCAAACCCTGGACATGCCTGGCGGCGAGATGCACAGCTTTTCATTTTTCCGGTGGGATTCTCCGGTTAATTTCAGGTCGGTCCAGGGGGAAATCGCAACGGCCGCAACGGGAAGGTGAATGTTCTGGTCACGCAACGCCAGCAGGCTGGCCAGGACCAATCCGCCGCCAGCGGATGCACCCATCAGGACGATGTTCTGTGGATCATTCCCCTGCGCCAGCAGCCATTGATATGCCTGCAAGGCATCCTCCAGCGCTGCGGGGTACGGATCTTCTGGCGCGTTGCGGTGTTCAAATATCAGAATGGGAATTCCGCTTACTTTGGCTATTTTGGCCACGATCTGGCGAGAATCATTGCAGGATCCGCTGATATATCCGCCGCCAATGGCATATAAGATCACTTTGTCATGGTTAGCCCCATGGGGGGTCAACCATTCGGCCTTCATTCCACCCAATTGAAAGGTGGAAACCTCAACACCCTCCGGTAGTTGGTTTGCGATCCGAGCATTGCTCTTTTCAGCCTGCCGCCGGAACGCCGGGATAGAGGTGTTCATATCCCAGATTTCCGGTTTTAAACGACCCTGGAACAAGTGCCGGTTGCATACTAAAAAATTGATGATTTGGCTTTTCAGGCTGGCCATATATACTCTCTTTGGAGTCGATTATAAAATTTGACTTGAATCACTATTCATTCATTTTACTTCGATAAGAAAAAATTTGTTACCCATGTGGTCAGTCTGTACATTTTTCAGGAAAGGGGGTGGGGGGATGATCTTAACAATATTTGTTGATCGAAGTCACAGAGTTGCTCTTTTTTACTCTGTGTTTTCAGTGTCCCCTGTGTCTCTATGGTTGAAGTCTTGCGCAGCAATCCGTTCCTCCGCCCGCTGCAGGTAGGCCGGATCGATCTCATAGCCCACATACTTGCGGTCGGATTTCAGGGCTGCAATAGCGGTGGAGCCGCTGCCCATGAATGGATCCAACACGATATCCCCCGTGAAGGTGTACAGTTGGATCAGACGGTAGGGTAGTTCGACCGGGAAAGGCGCGGGATGCCCGACCTTGCGGGCGGATTCCGGGCTCATCGTCCAGACCGATCGGGTCCACTCCATAAATTGTTCGCGGGTGATGGTGTTCTGCTGGCCTTCCCCCTTCTGGCGTTTAAAGACTCCCTTGCTGAAAACCTGGATGTACTCGTGCGTATCCCGTAGCACCGGGTTGGAGGCGGATCGCCAGCTGCCCCAGGCCATTGAAACCCCGGCCTTTGAGCCCTTGTCCCAGATGATCTCGCCACGCATCAGGAAGCCAATCTCCAGCATGATCTGCGAGATATAATCTGAAAGCGGCAGGTAGGGGCGGCGCCCCAGGTTGGCTACGTTGACACAGGCCCGCCCGCCCTGCACCAGGACGCGGTAACTCTCGCTGAAGACATTTTTTAGTAACCCCAAATACTCATCCAGCGAGAGGTCTTCGTCATAGGCTTTGGTGACGTTGTAGGGCGGTGAAGTGATCATCAGATGCAGTGAGCCATCCGGGATCCCGCTCATCTGCTCGGCGCTGCCGGCAATGATCGTGTTCAGTAATTCAGGTGGAAAAGCCTGGTCTGGCGCTGGCGGCGCATCGCCGTCGTGTTTTTCGTGAAATTCAGAATACAAGCGGGAATTGTAGTACTGCGAGGAATCGTGGCTGATCCGGCGGGTGGTGCCAAAGGAACTAGTCTTGGTGGTTTTCCTTTTTCCGCGTTTATCAGCCATGTTGATCTTCCCTAAAACGCAATCAGCCAGGCACCTAGTGCGTAAAGGATGACCCCGGCCGTCAGCCACAGGTAGGCCCACCTGGGCGCGCCGCGGAACTCACCATAGACCAGGCCCCACATTTGTGTCCACAGGCCGGAGGTGAAACCCAGCGGCCAGGAGATGACCGACGAAAGGCGGGCAGTGGCAAAGGTGTGAATGATGTTGCCGCCATAATGGGCCAGGGCGGCCAGTAAGCCGTAGAGCAGGTAGCGCGGGCGGGCATGGAATAAGCGGCTCCACTGGCGGCGTTGGATCAAAACGCCGCCGCTGGAAAGCAAGGCCCCGATGAAAGCCCCGCTGGCCAGCAGCGCCATGAAGGGCAGCACGGCCAACCCCTGTGGATGGCTGACCGAGCGCAGACCAAACGAAATGGCCAACGAATACGCCGGGATGAGGGCGGCAGAGGCCACCAGCACGGCTACGGCTTTCCACATATTCGCACCTTTAAAGGGGGATGTCTCTCCGGCAGGCGAGGCCGCCCGCAGCCGTCCAGCCACCATCGTGGCAGCCACGGCCGCCAGCAGGAGAATTACACCCAGGCTCAACCTGGGGATGGACAATCCTTCCGGAACGCCGCCCACCAGGGCGGCGATCAGCGTGCCGGCCAGCACGTTAGCGGAGGCGTAGATTGGCTGGGTCAGGGTCAGGCCGATCATCTGCATGGCCGTCAGCGTCAGGCGGATGCCCACCACATACAATGCCCCGCAGCCCAGCACCACCCAGAATCGCAGCGGTTCGGCAGATGCCATCTGGCTGATATTGTTCAGCAACCCCGGTCCGTCGATGGCAAAAGCAATGCCCCAGACCAGCACCAGTGAAAAGCTGAATAGCGTCATGTAGAAGGCGTCCACGGGGTAATCATCCAGGTGTTTCAGGATGATGAACCAGGTGCCCCAGACGAAGGCAGCGAACAGGCTGAAGAAAATGGCCAATGATGTGGAAAGTTGCGGGTCGAAGTTGGTCATGAGATTGATTGTAAACGAGATTCAGAAATTAACCACACACTGTCCCCGCCAGGGGAGATGGCACGGATATCACAGATAATAGGAACGGCAAAGAATGATTCGCGATCGCCCTTACCAAGCCTCGATTTGCGTGCCCCTGTATGACAGGTGTGAACGGCTGCGGCCTGACCAGTTTATGGGTATGAATGATTAGTTGGCGTTGGAGAAGGTGAAGAAGGTGAAGAAGGCAGCGGATAGGGTGGAGCGGGAGAGAGTGTGGGTGTCAGGTCAAAGTCAGAGGGAGGGATGGGTGTCTCCCTCCACGAGTTTGTTGGGTTGGTGATGAATGTCGGCACAAGCGTTCCAGGACCGAAAACTTCTGATGTCACATTGGGCGTATATTGTGGGATAGGAGTGCCTACCCGGAAAATCTGTCCCCCTTCTTTTGTTAATACAACCGCAAAATTGTCACGTGCTCGAACCCGCCTGCCAGGATTAACCACTTCCACATAAACACTAGAATACATCTGTTGTCTTGTAGGAAAATGCAGCACTCGTTTAAAGGTGAGCGTTTGGCCAGCCTTCATTTCAAAATTCCAGTAAGCAACTCCATTGCCAATGGTTGAATTTCTTAAGTTGTCCTCCCAGGTATCGACACTGTCCATTGTAATTTCGGCGTTATAGGATATAGATAGACTAAGGTCGGAAAAATCCTTCGAACTGGTTACGGTGATATCAAGTTTGACCAGCTCGCCGACCGCAAAAGTCGGGGCAATGTCCAGGTTTACACAAACTTCACCCTCGTAACTGCAATGCTTCCTGTCCTCCGAAGTTCCACCTTGAGAGCAGGCAGATAATAAACTAAGAGAAAGGATCACCAAAATATGAAGGCAAATTCCAGGATGTTTCATATCATCATCCTTCGATATTTCATTGAGTCGTGGAAAGTTGCGGATCAAAGTTGGTCATGTAATTGATTGTAAACGAATTTAAAAACTTAACCTCAGAAACCACCGATGACATAGATGGATAAAGAACAAACTAAATGAATCTGTGAAATCTGCCTCATCTGTGGTTTCTACCTTGGATTTGAAAGTGGTATGATTAATCAACGTTAGAACGAATCTTCGGAGGAACCCTCATGCGCATCGCATTGATCGGCAGTGGCGGGCGGGAACACGCCATCGCCAGGAACCTGGCCCAACACCCCCAGCGGGATCAATTGTTTGTCTTCGGCAGCCAGCCCAACCCGGGCATCCTGCCCCTGGCAACGGAATACGAAATCGGCAAGATGAGCGACGCCACCGGCATCGCCCGTTTTTGCGCCGCCCACAAGGTGGACCTGGTGGTAGTCGGACCGGAAGCTCCGTTGATGGCCGGGGCGGTGGACCTGCTGCGGGCGGCGGGCATTCCGGCCTTTGGCCCGACCGCCTCCCAGGCCCGCCTGGAGAGCGACAAAACATTCATGCGCGACCTGCTGCGGCGCATGCTGGGCTGGGGCTCTCCCGAATGGCGGGTGGTAACCAGCCGGGCAGAGGCTGCCGAGTTCCTGCAATTCATCGGCCCGGTGGCGGTCAAACCCATCGGACTGACCGCCGGCAAGGGCGTGCGTGTGATGGGCGTGCACCTGCAGGATGAGGCCGAGGCACTGGATTACAGCGAGGAGTGGATCCGCAAGGATGGTAAGGTATTGCTGGAGGAGCGATTGGTCGGTGAGGAATTCTCCCGGATCGTTCTCGTATCGAACGGAAAACTACTGCCAATGCCGGTGGCGCAGGACTTCAAGTACGCCAAAGATGGCGACCTGGGCCCGATGACCGGCGGTATGGGCGCATACACCTGTGCAGACGGCCTGATGCCCTTCCTGACTAAAGATGAACTATTGGAAGGCGACCGCCTGCTGCAGGAAGTGGTGAATGCCCTGGATGAAGAAACCGGCGAGCATTACCGCGGCGCCCTCTACGGTCAGTTCATGGTTACACCCAACGGCATCCGGGTAATCGAGTTCAACGCCCGCTTCGGCGACCCCGAGGGGATCAACCTGAATGCGCTAATCCACCCGACCGTGGATGCGCCGGTGCTATACGCCATGGTGGCCGAAGGCCGCCTGCCGGCAGACATCGGCGTCTTCCAGCGCAAGGCCTCGGTGGTCAAGTACTTGGTGCCGCATGCCTACCCTGAATCCGACCCCAACCCGCCGGTCTTTGACCTGGACCTGGCGGCGATTGAAGCAGCCGGGATGAGCGTGATCTATTCCTCCGTGCAGGCTGAGGGTGGGCGGCTGCGCTCCATGGGATCGCGCACCCTGGCGCTGGTGGCGCTGGGCGAGGAGCCCGGGGTGCTTTCAGAAAAGATGGAAGAATTATTCGGGCACATCCAGCCGCCGGAACTGACCCACCGCACCGACGTGGGCAGCGCGGGCGTGATCGCCCAAAAAGTGCAACGCATGCAAGAATTACGCTCCCGAAAGGGGTAATGATGTTGGATTGGAACTTGCTGGCGGAATTGGTGGCGGTGCCTGGCCTGCCCGGGCGGGAAGCGCCGGTGGCGGCCGTGATTGAAAAATCCCTGCCGCCTGGTTTCGATGTCAAGCGGGATGCGCTGGGCAACCTGGCCGCCCGCCGCCCCGGGCCGGGAGTGCGCTGGATGCTGGTTGCTCACATGGACGAGGTCGGTTTGATCGTACGGCGCATCAACATGCAGGGCTACCTGCTGGTGGAGCGGCTGGGCGGCATGTCTCTGCGCGCCCTGCCGGGCAGCCCTCTGACGGTCTGGACCGAAAGTGGTACGGGGATTCCGGCTACCACCGGGACGCTGCCCGCCCATCTGGACAACACCACGATCCAACCACTGGAGCAGGTGTACCTGGATTTGCATACCGGCTCCGCCGAGGCGACCCGCGCCCTGGGCGTACAGGTGGGGGATGGTATCACCTGGGCGGCCGGGCTGCGCCAGCCAAGCGAACATGCCCTGGTCGGCAAAGCCCTGGATGACCGGCTGGGCTGCTTCACCCTACTCAGCCTGGCGCAGCGATTGGTGGACTCTGACCTCTCTTGCGACCTGACCCTGGCTTTCACCGTGCAGGAGGAGACGATGCTGATGGGCGGCCTGCCGTTGATGCAGGCTTACCAGCCGGAGTACCTGGTCGGCGTGGATGGCACGCTGGCCTTCGACACACCCGATTTGCTCGGCCAGCAATCTGACCTGCGGCTAGGGGCCGGCCCGGCGCTCAAGTGGATGGACGCCATTCGCGGCAAAATGGCTGCCTTCGTACCGGATCTGGAATTGGCCCGGGGCATCCGCCGCCTGGCCGGGCAGCGGGGCATCCCGCTACAGGACGAGGTGGTCAGCGGCATCAGCACGGCAATCACGCCGATGGTTTTCGGCGGGGCAGGCGCCCGGGCAGCCGCCCTTTCGCTGCCGTTGCGCTATCATCACACGCCCTCCGAGACGGCAGACAAGCGGGACGTGGAACAGTTGGTGGAGTTACTGGCGGCGCTGGTGATGGAGTAAAACCGACGACTGACGTTGCTCTGTTGCAAAGATGCAAAAAATGGTATTAAGTAGGTATGAAACAACGAAAAAGTCGATATGTACGGTTTGCAGAATCAGCATACCACTTGAGCAAACAAGTATTGCCAAAATACACTCACCTAAAAAGCCCTCACCATTTTACCTGGCCACAGCTAAATGCCTGTGTCCTCATCATGATACACAACAATATGACTTACCGGGATATGGAAGAATGGCTAATGGCGACTGATCAGGTTCGTGGAGTTCTTGAATTACATCAAGTGCCAGATCACACGACACTCTATCGAGCCTTTAAACGTTTGAGAATAGCTCTAGTAGATAAGATGTATCGGACACTGTTAGATGAACTGGGTGTTCAAGAAGGAGCAATAGCCTTTGATACGACTGGATTCAGCCCAACTCAGGCCAGTTTGCACTATCTAGCCCGTAGTGGCGGTCGATACGAGCAGTTTATCAAAGGTGCCTATGCTGTAGGTATTCAAACGCAATTCATTTTAGCTGCTACCAGTGGTATTGGCCCTGCTGCAGATACAGGTTACTTGGAACCACTCCGGCGCAGATCCGGACGGTATGCTCGTGGTCGACCGTGGATTGTTATTGCTGATCGAGGTTTTGATAGTGTCCATGCACGTGAAACGGATTTGATCCCGCTTATTCGCCGGAATAACGTTTTAAAAAGGCCTGATCGGATTATCAGATTTGAGTTGGTTTCAGCTGCTCGATTGGATGGTTTGTATGGGCAGCGATGGAAGGTTGAAACTGTCAATTCAGTAATTAAGCGAAAGTTTGGTGATAATGTCCGTTCCCGTAAAGCTATCCATCGTCATCGTGAACCAATTGTTATGGGTCTCGTTTACAACCTATATCTTTGAAGTTGCCTGTTATCTTTGCAACAGAGCAACTGAAGTCGTCACTACGGGGAAAGAGGGTGATGGTAGTAACGACGTCAGTCGTTCTGGAAGACTTTCTCATCACGCAGATGGATCGGAACAAATCCACATTTCTTGGCGTCTCCGCTATATAAATCCATCCGCATTTTATGTACAATCAAACCAGCCGGGAGAACTAACCCCGACGGGAGGGCGCCATGCGTGGAGTTTCGATCTACTTGTTGCTCGTGTTTATCCTGACGGCCTGCCTGCCGCCGACCCTCACCCCAACCGAACCGGTCATTGAAACACCCCCCTTGATCATCACCGAAAAGCCCACCGACACCCTCACCCCCGTCCCTACCCCCGCGGTCACCGTCTCCAAACCCTTGATGCAGGTCTTCATCTTCAACCCACTACGCACCTGCATCGCGGCGGACGACTTCATGAGCGGCAACGTCTGCATGGGCGAGGATTGCGGCGACTGCAACTGCACCCGAGAGCAGTTCGACCCGCCCTCACCGCTGACCGGTATCTCCCCGGAACACATCAACGATCCACAATATGCTCAATTTAAATACCACGAATGCTTCGAGATCACACTGGACCGATCCGAGGTGAAAGATATCATTGAGGACATGCGGCTCATTCAGGCCAAAACCCTCGAATGGACTGGCGGTGCGCTGGATTTGCAAATGGAATTTTATGAATTACCGGTTGATTTCACCGGCTTCACTGCCCCGGATTTCATCATCGGGCCGTTTGAGATTGACGACGAATTCTTGAACGATTATGTCAACACCCGGACGGATTTCGTCTATGTGGTCAACGGTTTCAAGGATCGCACCCGTGAGCGCCAACTGGCTTACGAATGCGGCGCCTCCTACGGTGAATTGAGCATCCGCGGCGCTGGCTTTGCCGGCGTCCAGTTCAACGATATTTGCAATTATGTTTGGATTGACGGGCAGCAAGTCTACGAACCGCTGATCCACGAGTGGATGCACAACCTGGATTGGGCGCTCTACGAGATCAACCATGTGCCGGATCAGTACCAGTTCGTCGGCCCGGATTGGGCGACCTGGCAGCACGGCGCCTGGCCTGCTTGCGGGGAAGGCGACCCGGATCCACTGGCCTGGTTCCCCAGCGTGGACCTGTGCGAGTGGGACCCGGACTGGCAGGATTGCAACAATACTGCCTCTGCCGGGATCTGCCTGCACGCCGGCGAAGTGGATGGGGGTGTCTCGTGGTATGAGCACGTGCTGTCTGCCCACTACCCGCGGGATTTGCAGTACCTCGGTAATTACTGCCGGGATGGGGTGCAGAACTTCGGCGAATCCGGCGTCGATTCCGGCTGGCCGTGTGAATGATTTGCTTTTTTAACACGGATTGTACGGAAAATAAGGAAAAACACGGATAATAAAAAGGGGTTTACTGACCTTCTTATAAATAGGTAGAGGAGACCGAAAAAGGCAGGATATCTTCTTCGGTCTCCTTTATGCATTAATTATTCAGGATTTATCCGTGAGAATCCGTTTTATCCTGTCTATTCCGTGTTAAGAAAAACTAATCCCCTCTACTTTTTCCAAAATCCCGTTCCGGGTCTCCATCCTCAGCCGGCTCTTTATGCTTGACCCACCAGCCGGCAAAGCGCCCGGCGAAATCCTCCCAGTAGGAAGGTTGCAGGGAAAATAATGTACCAATGGTCAGCCCGCCCATGGTGCCAAACAGCAGGCCCCATCCCACCCCGTTGACCAGGCCGGTCTTCCCAGCCAGTAGCCAGCCCCCCAACCCCAGTATTAAGACGCTGGCGGCCATGGATATGAGAAGATTTACCAGAAAGCGTTTTATGAATTGCAACCAATTCATGGGATCACCTCCTAAGGCACAACAATACCTTCATACATACTATACTGCGAAAGAGCCTCGGTGACAATCACCCGAATTAAGAACTTCATCGCGGAAATGCGCATTGTCCCCGTAAGGGGAGAGGTCACGGAGAACGCGGAGAAAGATACTCAGCAAAGACGGTTTCCGCCCAATCCGTGTTAAAGATGTAAGGGAGGGTTTGAAACCCTCCCTTACAAGATCATCTGCCAAATCTGTTAGGAATCACAATTTCCAGCGGCTGTAATCTTCCTGCTCGCGGTGTTGATCCTTATCCCCCTCGGTCTCCTTCTTGAGCCAGGCGCTGCCAAAGCGACCGGCATAATCGCCCCAGAAACTGGCATTCAGTGCGAACAAAACTCCACTGGAGAGCCCACCCATGATGCCCAGGATCAAGCCCCAACCCCCGGCGTTGAGCATACCTTCCTTGCCTGCCAGCAGAAAACCGAAACCACCCAACAGCAAGGTGCTGCCGACAATCGACAAAACCAGGACAATGAAAAAGCGTTTGATGAAACGAACCCAGTTCATAATGTCTTCCACAACTGAGAAAGAATTAGTTTTGTATTGATACTATACCGCTTTACCTGATGGATTTCAATCATAACCGCTTGGGAGGGGTTGACGAATATTATTGAATAAACACCGTAGGGGAGGGTTTGAAACCCTCTCCTACGAGATCATATGCCAAATCTGTTAGGAATCACAATTTCCAGGGGCTGTAATCTTCCTGGCCATGCGGTCGGGTTTCATACCCTTCCGTTTCGCGCTTGAGCCACCAGGTAGCGTACCCCCCGGTTAACCCTCCCCAATCCTTGCTTTTCAGATAAAACGCTGCCCCAAAAGTCACCCCACCAATCAGACCCAGCAGCAAGCCCAGGTTCCCGAGATTCAGCATGCCTGGCGTTCCGGCCAGTAAAAGGCCAATTCCCCCAAAAAACACTGTGCTGGCAATCACTGCCACCAGGATGTTGATGACAAAACGCTTAAGAAATTGAATCCAGTTCATAGTTAACGCTCCCATCCCAAAGATTATGGGCATCATCTATACTATAACGATTCAATAACGGTAATACAAGAGGGTCGGGATGAAAACCTGGTGGCCTGCCTGCCGCAAGAGCGGCGTCAGTTTCTTCCAACTCCAACCGCCGTGCCAGGCGTCGTGTACGAGCAAAAAGGTTGTCATGAAAGCTCCTTAATTATACTTAACGTAAGTTTTGTGCAATCAGCGGTAAAAGTGCTTTAACCGTCAAAAATCAGCAAATTTTGGGCAAAGGGCAAAGGCAACTGAACAGCCCATTGCTTTTGGACAGAAAGGGACCGGCCAGCGAACAGGCTGTGGTCCGTGAACCTTAACAAACAACCTTGATCTTGCCAGGTCACCCAGGCTGAAGTATGTGCTGCGACCAGAACTTGTACTTTCACGCCGGGATGGGCCGAATTTAACCAGCTATCGGGAAGCTGGGGACACTGTTCGCACAGCCAACGAGCCGCCCAACGGACAAAATTTGCCGCAAAAACGGCGAATTGTTCTTGCAAAAAGATCGCCGGAGCGGATCGAACTTTCAAATGGTGCATGGCAAACACATTTTTACCCTCTTTGATACCAGCTTCAATCGTTTGGCGGGCATTATAGTGGTGAAACCAGGTGGGCAGATCGGTGGTGACGGGATCTTGCCCAAAGTGGATGAGGGTGCCGAAGCGTTGGGTTTTGCCGGTATAGAAACGCTCCAGGCCAACGTCCAACGGATAGGGAAAATCGGCAAAGGTGCGGTGTTTCCAGGCGATCATTTCAGCATTACTGCCCACCCGAATCCAGCAGGTCTGAGGATTCATTTCCAGCTTCAGCCGGGGTGTCAACCAGTCACTATACGGCTTGGTGTAAACCTCATAGCCCATCTCGATCAACCAGGCCACATTCTCGCGGGTCCCAAAACCGGCATCGATCCGAAAAACCGCCTGGATCGGAAAGGGATTACTTTGGTTGTCGGCTTCAAACGCCTGCAAGCGTTGTTGTAAGCGGGCGATGCGCATTTGCGCGATGATTTCTTGCTGTTGATGGACCTGCAATTGCTTTTCTTGCTGGGCCGCCCTCTTTTCACAACGTGCCAAACGGCCCTGCCACATCACCAGTTTTTGTCGAGCCTTGGCCAAGGCACTATAGGGTCGTTCTGGACGGTTTTTGGCCTGGTAGTCGGCCTCGGATTTTGTCAGCGTTTCTTGCTGTTGCACCAACTGCGACTCAATTTCCGCTCGTTGGGCCTGGCTGTCGGCTAATGCTTTCTGCCGTACCGCAATATCGTCCTGAATCTGCCGGTTTTCGGCTTCCAACGTTCGAATTCGTACGCATAAGAGGTCGGTTCGGCGCAAGGGACGCAGCCCAATGCGTGTTTCGGCCGCCTGAACCAGCGCTTCTGCTTGCGTACAGGAAACTGTATCGCCCGGATGATCCACGACCGACAACCAGAAGCGGCCATAAGTTGGGCTGTGCAGACTGACCTTCGCAGCTTGATACCCCAGATGCAAGCCGTCGCCCATGTGTCCATACGCCACGCCCGGATAGCTGGTACTGGTATTGGATACCGGTCGATCGGTTAAATCGCCATCATAGACCAACCGTCCGCTCCGTTTCAGGGCCTGCATAACCTCCTCGGCCAGAATGGGATAGGTGATTTGCTGCAAGACATGGACAATTTGATCGGCCTCTGACTGACGGATCCCCGATAGGGTGCGGCTCACACCGCTGTAGTCGGCCCAACCGGCTTGCAACCAGGCTTTGGCGACGGCTTGGTCCTGGTCAATCGGATGGGCGGAGCGGCTGAGGTCTTGGAGATGTGGCAATCCGGCCAGAATTGCGACGAAAAACTCCAAAATTTTGGTTTGCGGGCTATGCTCGACCGTCTTTTGGTGTAGCGCAACGAACTCAATCGCCTGGATCATGCCAATACTTTGGGCAAACTGGCCCCAGGCAACCAGCATGGCGTGGTGAGTGAGGGTGTCAGGTTGTTTTTCGCTCATGTTTACTCCCGGGTTTTTCAGGAGCATAACGGATTTTGAGCTTATTTGTTAAAGTGCTGTTTTTTCGGTTTAAAGCAATTTGCTTTCCAGTTGCACAAAACTTACGTTAATTCGGCTACAAAGTGAAGAAAAGTATATGAGGTTATTCGATTTTATTGTCGCCCTTTGAAAGGGTATCAAATAGTTAACAATTAAAGTAATAAATGGGGGCATCCTTCTTTGGATGGTTTTGATTATCTTGTGTTCAAGTATGATCTCTACATAATTGAAGTTCAACGAATCGTCGCGATGAATTCCAAAAGAAAAATACTCGGTCAAATCCTGTCCTGTAACGATAAGTTAATGCAAATTCATTCAAATCTATTGTTGAGGGGTTTCGGAAATCATCTGCAACAATTAATAACCAAATTTCATCACACTTAAGCTTGTAGCTGATGAGCTTCACCTCTTTACTGTCAATTTTCTTTTGAAGTTGTTCTGGAGTAAGTTCGGGTATCCAACCTGCACTTGAGCATACCCACCTTTTTTCATTGTGACAAAAAATATGTATCATTGCGATTTCTCTAGGAAAATACTCTGCGTTTTCTCTTGTTTGTTTCATTATGATAGGAATATTTGGTTCTAAAGGGATAGTTTCGAGAAAACGAACAATCGTCTCGGCGATACGATCTACATCTTGCTTGGAAATTTTATTCCATGGTTTGAATAAAATCTGTACAAGCAAAGATTGACTGTGATTTTGGGTGTATAGCTCATATGCTTTATCAACCACCCTCAGTGCCATACTATCCTGAGCTTGTAGAGACTCCCCATTAGGATCACCCGGCTGGAATATTTCGGTGTGTTCAATACCAATTTGCCTGTTCAGAGTATGTACAATAAAATCAGGTCTCTCGGATTTCTCTATCTCACCTTCAGGGAATAAAGGAAAAATTTCCTTGAAGTGTTCAAGATGAGTTATCTCGCGGGTCTTTTTCATAATTTCCGATCATTTATCGCTTTTCGCTAAAACATCACGTTTTTATTTGGATCCCTCACTTTTGTCAACCCACTTAACCTACTCTACCGACTCCGGGTCGATGATATACCCCCACCAGTTATTGCGGATGCCGCCAATTTCCCCACTGACATGCGGCAGGCGCCGCAGCCACCAGGCGTGGTGCAGGCGGATATCACCGCTGCCCCAG
Source organism: Anaerolineaceae bacterium (assembly GCA_041741455.1). GTDB lineage: Bacteria > Chloroflexota > Anaerolineae > Anaerolineales > Anaerolineaceae > CALESS01. Next base: position 90,204 of record JBGSJZ010000044.1, read on the forward strand.
TCAACGCAATTGACCGGGCGCGCCGCGCCGCCTAGATCAGGGAAATTCAGCCAGGTGTCACAACGGCTGGGAACCATGCGCGGATTGCCCCAGTCGTAATCGGCTTGCGAGTTGGGGGCAAAGTGGATGGTGCCGACCTCAGCCGCACCCGGATATTTCTGGTCGTAGCGGCAGAAGCGCTCAAACAGGTTGGCCTCACCGGTTTTGGAGCGGTAAACCCGGCGCAGGGTATCCTCGCAGCGGTGGCCGAAGGATTCCAGCATCTCGCCCACCCCGCGCTCCGGGTTGAAGCCCATGATCACGTAACGTCTCGTACCGGCGCCGCCTGCCCCGCCCAGCGGCGGGGCGTTGCAGAAGAAGGCGCCCGGCCCGGCCATGCGCGATTCGTAGAATCCGCCGTAGGGGAAGGCAAACATCCAGACTTCGTCGACCTGGCCAGCGTCCACCATCTCCGGGATGTTGAAATCCATCAAAATCTGCTCGTAATCGGCCGTATCCGGCTGGTGAGCCCCAGCGCCGTGGTTGCGGAGCACACCCAACAGCTCGTCGGGCGTGTACTGGTAGCCATCCGCCTTGACCGGGATCTCATCCACCTCGACCGTCTGCACAATGGAATACCGGGCAAAGCCAGCGGAGCTATCCTGCAGGTGGGCAGCATACGACTGGGCCAGCAATGCCGGGGAATTCCAACCCATGATCTCCACCAGCGGTTTACCGCCCTCGGAGGGGATGTGCGGGTTGAAGACGATCAACAGCACCGAGCGCTCAACCGGCTGCGGTGGCGGGCCGGGAGGTTCGGGGTTGCGGGTGGGTTGCGGGGGATTGGGTGAAGCGGGGGCAGATTTAAACAGGCTATTCAGCCAGTTTAGAAACTGTTGCCACAAGTTATCCTGTCCCATCGGGGCGGGTTAGAGATATTCGCGCAGTTGGCGGGCACGGCGCGGGTGGCGCAGGCGGCGCAGCGCCTTGCTCTCAATCTGGCGGATGCGCTCGCGGGTCAGGCCAAACTTCTGGCCGACTTCCTCCAGGGTGTAGATGCGGCCATTTTCCAAACCAAAACGCAAGCGCAGGATGCGCGCCTCACGCGGCGGCAGCGTCTCCAGTACGTCCCGGATCTTCTCGGTCAGCAACTTGGAGTAGGCGGATTGCATCGGGGTGGGCGTGACCTTGTCTTCAACAAACTGGCCTAGTTCGGAATCTTCCTCGTCTTCATTGATCGGACTTTCCAGCGAGAGCGGCAGCCAGGACACCTTGAGCATCCACTCCACCTTGGCAGCGGGCACACCCAGGGCAACCCCCAGCTCTTCGCTGGTCGGCACACGCCCCAGGCTCTGTTCCAGCTCGTGGGTCTGGCGGTAGAGCACCCGGATGCGATCCACCATGTGCACCGGCACACGGATGGTGCGGCCCTGGTCAGCGATGGCCCGGGTGATGGTCTGGCGGATCCACCAGGTGGCGTAGGTGGAGAAGCGGAAACCGCGCTGGTATTCGTATTTTTCGACGGCTTTCATTAAGCCCAGGTTGCCTTCCTGGATCAGGTCGAGGAAGGGCACGCCACGCCCGATATAGCGCTTGGCAATCGAAACCACCAGGCGGGTGTTGGCTTTGATCAGGTGTTCGCGCGCCAGCTTGCCATCCGTCACCAGGCGTTCCAATTCAGCCTTGCGGGCGGCGGCAGTGCGACCATTGCAGCGGCATAGATCGAGCCTGGCAGCCTTGCCGGCCTCGATGCGCTTGGCCAGGTCTTGCTCTTCTGCCATGTTGAGCAGCGGCACGCGCGACATTTCTTTCAGGTACAACCCGATGGTATCTTCGGTGGAAACCGGGTCCAGGTTGACCAGCGGTTCCGCCGAGTCATCCGCAAACAGTTCCTCGGCTTCCTCTTCGGCAAAAATTTCCGTCGGGTCCGGGTCAAGGATTTCGACGCCCTGGCGGCGCAGCAGGCTGAATAATGTTTCACGCCGGTCTGCGTCCCGCCCGACATCCGGATAGACCTCCACCAGATCGTCCGTGGTGAGGTAGCCCTGAACATCCGCTTTTTCAAGCAGCATGCTCAGAATTTCTACATTGTGTTTACGCCTGCCTGGGTTGGCCAATCAAACCCTCCTGCAAATGCACCGCTAGAGCGGTGTGCCGTCCTGAGTAACGTGTACGCACGTATTCAGGTTCAGGTTCTCGCCACACTCTCTGCACAAGCCCTTGCAATCCGGCTTGCACAGCGGGCTGATCGGGACTTCGACCAGCAAATAATCGCGCACCAGCGGCTCCAGATCAATATTCGCGTCCTCGGGGACGAGCAAATCGGAATCGGTTGTGGAGCGGGCGCTGAAGGCATATAACTCACTGAAATGGGTGGTTAAATCAATCTTGGTATCGGTGAGACAGCGGGCACATTGGGTTTCCACCCGGCCGCTGAATTCGCCATCAAAGAGCAGACCCTGCGGGGTGCGGCTGATGCGCACCATTCCCTTCAAATTCTCCACTTCCAGCAGGTCTTCCGGCGGAACCGGGGAGACATCCTGGGGAGCCAGGCGGACTTGAGGGAATTCGAAGCTGATATCCCGGCTGTAACCGATCGACTGGTTGAGCAGGAATCCAACGTTGATCCGGAAGGGGTGACGGGGCAGGCTCACTGGGCAATTTTTAAGGCTTACGAGTATAATTTAACCGGTCAACCACCCTCCTGTTGAGTCAGATTCTTATATGTAGAGATAATCCAGTGGATGGCTTCCGTGAAACATTATAGCACACGAGATTCTGCAAGTCAAGTTTTTATGATTAATTTGATAAAAAAGGCAAATAATAAGTGACAGACTTACTGATCGCCACCACCAACCCCGGCAAGATTGTCGAGATCCAGGACCTGCTCGAAGGCCTGCCCTTCCGCCTGTTGCTGCCGGCTGACCTGGGCATCCGGCTGGAGGTGGAAGAGACCGGGGAGACCTACGCCGAAAACGCCGCCCTCAAGGCCGTGGCCTATTGTGCCGCCAGCGGAATCCTGACGCTGGCGGACGATTCCGGCCTGGAGGTGGCTGCCCTGGGCGGCGCACCGGGGCTGCACTCGGCGCGCTACTCCCCCCAACCCGGCGCAAAGGATGCCGACCGTCGCGCCCTGCTGCTGCGCAATCTCACCGGCAAGCCGCAACCCTGGCTGGCGTGCTTCGTCTGTGCGGTGGCGATTGCCGCCCCCGGCGAGCCGTTGCAGTTTGCCGAGGGCGAATGCCGCGGCGAGATTCTGCCCGAAGAGCGCGGCAGCAACGGCTTTGGCTACGACCCGATCTTCTACCTGGCCGGGCTGGGCCGCACCATGGCCGAGTTGAGCCGGGCCGAGAAGAACACCCTCAGCCACCGGGCGAGGGCCGTCCATGCGGCATTGCCGGTGTTGAAGGGATTCTTGGGGTAAGGTGCGGTTGGTTTCCATACGTTCTTTCCAGATCAAGATTTTCAACCCATAATTCTTTTACATATTAATTGGTTCAAGGGCCAAATCATTTGGGCTGCCAAACAATTCGATTACTACGCCAATTTCCGCAATTACCGTGCCTGGGATAAAATGTGAGTTAATTCTTTCAGCTTTCCAATTCCCCTACCAATCCCACTGAAGCGTAGGTACCCCTTTCAGGGTTGATCACCATATTCACAGACCGGAGGTTGAAATGTTCCACAAAGAATCCGTTTGCCGCCTGAGCCCTGCCCAGATCGAAGAAGAAGCCCAATCCCTCCTGCATCAAATGACCCTCAAAGAAAAGATCTGGATGCTGAATGGCAATTGGGATACCATTCAGAACACGCGGGTTCACCAAAACCCCTACAACCCCACCCCCATTTGTACCAATGGCGTTCCGCGCCTGGGAATTTCCCCGATCGCCTTCACCGATGGGCCACGTGGGGTGGTGATGGGCCATTCCACCTGTTTCCCGGTTTCAATGGCGCGAGGCGCCAGCTTTGACCGCTCTCTGGAGCGCCGGGTGGGGGATGTGATTGGCAAGGAAGCTCGCGCCCAGGGTGCCAATTATTTCGCCGGTGTGTGCATCAACCTGCTGCGCCACCCGGCCTGGGGCCGCGCCCAGGAAACATACGGCGAGGATCCTTACCTGCTGGGGGAAATGGCCGCCGCCCTGGTGGAGGCGGTGCAGGTTCATAATGTGATGGCCTGCCTCAAACACTATGCCATGAACAACATCGAAAACAGCCGTTTCTTTGTGGATGTGCAGGTGGATGAACGCTCCCTGCGCGAGGTTTATCTGCCGCATTTTCGCAAAGGGGTGGAAGCCGGGGCGGCCTCGCTGATGGGCGCCTATAATCTGGTGAACGGCGACCAGGCCTGCGAAAGCCAGACGCTGCTGACGGATATCCTGCGCGATGAGTGGGGTTTTGAGGGGTTCACCATCTCAGATTTCTTATACGGGGTGCGTAACACCCACAAAGCGCTCTCCGCTGGGTTGGATATCGAAATGCCAATGCCCATCCATTACAACCAGCGCCTGCTTCAGGCGGTGAAACGTGGCCACATTCCATTGGAGCAGGTGGAGCGGGCTGTGCTGCGCGTATTGCGCACCCTGCTAGTGTTCGAGAACTGCCCCGATCCACAAAGCTACCCGCCAGAAGTGGTGGCCGCGCCGGAACACATTGCCCTGGCGTGCGAGGCCGCGGAAAAATCCATGGTGTTAATCAAGAACGACGGCAACATCCTGCCCTTCAGCCGCGAGGTGAAGCGCATCCTGTTGCTTGGGCGGTTGGCCGCCCAGGAGAATACCGGGGATCACGGCTCCAGCCGGATTTTTGCGCCGTATGTGGTTACGCCCCTGGCCGGTCTGCAAGCCTACTTCGGCGATGCGTTGGAAATCATCTACCTGCAGGAAAACCAGGTTGAGCAAGCCCGCGAGCTGGCCTCCCAGGTGGATTGCGTGGTGATCATCGCCGGCAATGATTTCAATGATGAAGGCGAGTTCATCTCGCCCGGCGGGATGGATGAGATGCTGGCACCGATCCTGGCCGGGTACCGCAACCAGGGCATGCCGTTCAAAGCCCTGCTTCTGCAATTGCTGATTAGATTTGCCCCCCACCTGGTAAGCGGAGAGAGTTCCCAGGGCGCTGGCGGTGACCGCAGCAGCCTTTCACTAAAGCCTGAGCAGGCCGCCCTGATCCGCGCGGTGGGGGGTATCAACCCCAACACGGTGGTCAGCCTGGTCTGCGGCAGCATGATCCTGCTGGACGATTGGGCGGAGAAGGTACCAGCAGTGCTCTACAGCTGGTATGCCGGCATGGAAGGCGGCCACGCCCTGGCCCGCCTGTTGTTCGGCGAGGTCAACCCGAGCGGAAAACTGCCTTTCAGTATCCCCACCCACCCGCAGCACCTGCCCTATTTCAGCAACAGAGACGGCAGCATCACATACGACCTGTATCATGGTTACAGTAAACTGGAAAAAGACGGCCATGCCCCGGCTTATCCTTTTGGTTTTGGCCTGAGCTATACCCGCTTTGAGTTCATCAACCTGTCCGTGGAAGATGCCGGGGATACCCTCCAAGTGCGGGTGCAAATCCACAACTGCGGCCAGCGGGATGGCGAGGAAGTGGCCCAGGTCTACGTGGGCATGCAAAATTCACAAGGTGAGCGACCCGCAAAATTATTGAAGGGCTTTGAGAAGGTATCCATCCGCGCCGGGGAAATCGTAACGGTGACGATCGCGGTGCGCAAAGCGGAGTTACGCTATTACCACGTGGAGGAGAAACGCTGGGTGCTGGAGCCGGGTATCTATCGCATCCTGGTTGGGCCGCACTCCGGTGCGGAGGCTTTGCTGGAAGCGCAGATTCGGTTGTAAAGCTCTCAAGCGCTCAAAAATAATATAGCAAAGGTGCAAGGCACGCCGGACGTGCTTTGCACCTTTGCATGCGCAAGCGACCTTGTAGGGATGCTATTCCAGCGGATGCCCGAATAATGCCGGATGTATTGCATGAAGCGAAAGACATCTGTAAAATTACTGGCCAATCCCACTGAAATGCGCACGGCGCCGGTGCTGCGTCCATCGATGCACACCCGCAAATCATCCAGCGTCAGGCGTTCGGCAGTTTGGGCAAAGCAAGTGACCAATTCCGGTTTACTGATCTCCAGGGCCACCTCACCCGCGCCTGGATTGCAGAAGCAGCCGGTGCGGATGGAAATATTGGCCAGATTGGTGCGTTCCTCTACCTTGCGGTGGACAATCCTTCAAACACTCAGCGAAAACAAACCCCAATATCCCGTCAAGGCGTTAGTGGGTGCGGTGTGTCTAGTCCAACTCAATTGATCAGCAAACTGTTTTCCAATGGACTTTTACAAAGAACCAGTGGTTGAGGTGGTGTTGGTCTTCTTCTCGTGTTTGATCTTGCATGTTTCTTTGTTGATCAGCTTGGGCTTTTTCTGTCCTCCCTTTTGGCTTTATGGTTTTCTCCGCTGCCGGTCATGCCCATCTCTCCTCTTGGATCAGTTTGGAATGGCTTTTTTAGAATAGCACCACATGGGCCAAAAGAGAATATTTCGTTGAGAAAATTTCAAGATAATTTGCGTGTTACGCTCATCAGCATGCTCTGGATCATGGAATTTTCTCTAAAACCGAAAAAACTTGGATTAGGGGATACTTTCAAGTAAAATAGACCCAGGGTCGCCGGTTTTTGTACGCGGGTATTGAGGAAGCTGGCGGCTGGTTTGACCGGCTGTTCCCGGCCGGGGGTTTTTGCAAATCTGCTAGTTTTACTGGCTGACAGGAAAACTCTTTATGTTGATGCCCATCAGTGTTTTTTCGGGAATCGGATTGGCCATCCTGGTCCCCTGGCTGTTTCGCCTTTTCAAACGGCGCAGCGGGCTGCTGCTGGCACTTTTTGTTGCTGGCGGGGTGGCGCTGTTTGCCATGCAGATTCCGGCCATTGCAGGCGGCAGGGTAATCCATAGTGATTCCTCCTGGGTTCCCAGCCTGGGCATCTCGCTCTCCTTTCACCTGGACGGCTTAAGCCTGTTATTCACTTTGTTAATCCTTGGGATTGGAGCCCTGGTTTTGCTCTATGGGGGCAGTTACCTGGACGGACACCCGGGTCTGCCCCGCTTCTTCAGCATCACCCTGTTGTTTATGAGCGCCATGGCCGGCCTGGTGCTGAGCGGCAACGCCCTGTTGCTCTTCCTGTTCTGGGAGATGACCAGCATCACCTCCTTCCTGTTGATCGGGTTTGAGCACCAGCGGCCTGCGGCCCGTGCAGCCGCCTGGCAGGCTTTGCTGGTGACCGGGGCGGGCGGCCTGGCCATGCTGGCCGGGTTTGTGCTCATCTACCAGGTCACCGGCTCCTTCGAAATTCAGCAATGGGTTCAATCGGCCGAGCAGATCCAACAGCATCCGCTGGCCCCGGTCGCTTTCGGGTTGATTCTGCTGGGGGCTATGACAAAATCTGCCCAGTTCCCCTTCCATTTCTGGCTGCCCAACGCGATGGAAGCACCGACCCCGGTCAGCGCTTACCTGCATTCAGCCACCATGGTCAAGGCCGGGGTGTATTTGCTGGCCCGCCTCTTCCCGGTCTTCAGCGGGCTTGAGTTGTGGGAACCGCTGGTCAGCCTGGTTGGCCTGGCCACCCTGCTGGCCGGCTCGCTGCTGGCACTCGGCCAAAGTGACCTGAAACGCCTGCTGGCCTACACCACGGTGGCAGCCCTGGGCGGTATGCTGCTGCTGCTCGGGCTGGGCTCGCCGCTGGGGGTTGAAACGGCGCTGGCCTTTCTCTTTGCCCACGCTCTTTACAAAGGCGCCTTGTTCCTGGTGGCGGGTGGTATCGATCATGCTGTTCACAGCCGGGATGTGTGCGAACTGGGCGGGTTGGGCCGGGCCATGCCCTTTACGGCTGCGGCCGCCGGCCTGGCCGCGCTTTCCATGGCCGGTTTGCCACCCCTGTTTGGTTTCATCACCAAGGAATTGGTCTATGAGACCCTGCTGGAGGCCAGCCGCTTTCCGGCTCTTCTGACCGGCCTGGTGCTGGCCGGGTTTGTAGCCTGGGTGGCGGTTTCGGGCTGGGTTGGCTTCACCCCTTTTTGGGCCAAACCCAGGCGTGAGTTCCATCCGCACGAAGGCCCCCCCGCCCTCTGGCTGCCGCCATTACTGCTGGCCGGCCTGGGCCTGGCAGCTGGCCTGCTGCCGCAGGTGTTTGCGGATGCCCTGCTCAAACCGGCAGCCGAAGCCATGCTGCTGGCTCCACAGAAGATCAAGCTCTCTCTCTGGCATGGCGTTACCCCGATGTTGCGGCTCAGCCTGCTGACCTTCCTGCTGGGGGCTGGCTTGTTTGCTACCCGCCGCTGGGTCCTGTCGGTTGGCGGGCAATTCTGGCAAGCTGTGGCCAAAGCCGGACCGGCCAGCCTGTATCAGAAAGGCCTCAAGAGCATCCTGACCTTTGCCGCCTGGTTGACCCGCGTCCTGCAGAGCGGCTATCTGCGGATGTACATCCTGTTTATCGTGTTATTCACCATCCTGTTGACCTTTTTCACCGCCCGCACCTTGCTGGACGATATTCCACTGCCGCGGGTGGACGCCCCACGCTTTTACGATGTCATCCTGGTGGCCATCATCGTGATCGCTGCCATCCAGGTCACCCGCACCCGCTCCCGCCTGGCGACCATCACCATGCTCGGCTCAATCGGTTACAGTATTGCCATTCTCTTCCTGCTCTACAGCGCACCGGATTTGGCCATGGTTCAGTTTGCCATGGAAACCCTGACGGTGATCCTGTTCGTGTTGATCATCTACCGCCTGCCCAAGTTTACTCGCCTTTCCGGCCGCATCCCGCGCCTGGTGGATGCGCTGGTCGCCCTGGCCGGGGGAGTATTGATGACCGTGCTGATGCTGCTGGTTTCCAACCATCCTTCCGGCTCCAATCTGGCCAATTATTACGCCAACGCTTCCCTGCCGCAGGCCAACGGGCGCAATATCGTCAATGTAATCCTGGTCGATTTTCGCGGCCTGGATACCCTGGGTGAAATTGCCGTGCTGAGCATTGCAGCAGTCGGTGTGTTTGCCCTCTTGAAGTTGACTGGCGGCCACCCGGTTTCCAAAGATCGGCCTGAATCAAAGATGCAGCGCTCTATTCTGCTGGCTTTTTCAGCCCGTTACATGATGCCGTTGATTATGATCTTCTCGTTTTTCCTGCTGATCCGTGGCCACAACCAGATTGGCGGGGGCTTTGTCGGCGGCCTGGTGGCAGCCAGCGCCCTGATGCTGTACGCCATTGCCACCTCCCCGGCCGAGCTGCGCAAACTATTGCCAGTGGAACCCCGCAGCCTGGTGGGAATTGGCCTGCTGGTTGCCCTGCTCAGCGGGCTGATCCCGCTCCTATCCGGGCAACCCTTCATGACCGGCGTTTGGGTCAAGCAAGCCATCGACGTGATTGGCAAGGTGGGCACACCGGTCCTGTTTGATGTCGGCGTCTACCTGGTGGTGGTCGGGATTGTGCTGTGGATCTTGTTAACCTTCTCCGAGGATAATCCATGACGATTTTACTGGCGATTGCGGCGGGCGTCTTGTTTGCAGCAGGCATCTACATGATCCTACGGCGCAGCCTGGTCAAGATTTTGATCGGCCTGTTGCTGCTTAGTTACGCGGTCAACCTGCTGCTGTTTAACTCGGCCAGCCTGGTGCCTGGTCGTCCGCCGATCATCCCCGCCGGTCAGGATCTGCCGCCAATTGGCCATGCCGACCCGGTTCCCCAGGCTCTCATTCTGACGGCCATCGTCATCAGTTTTGGTGTAACCGCCTTTGCCATGGTCCTGATCCGCAAGGCCTACCAGGTGACCGGCACCGACGACCTGAACGAGATGCGCTGCACGGATATCCCCTGCGAGACTGCAGATATCGTGGATGAGTTGGAAGAAAACGGGGGGACGAAATGAGCATCCTGCCAATCGTCCTGCCGCTCTTCTTTGCCATCCTGACTCTGCTGTTCTGGAACCACTTGCAGGTGCAGAAAGCCCTGTCCCTGGTCGGTTCTCTGGTCCTTGCCGGGGTCTCGCTATTCATCCTGGCAAGGGTGCTGCGGGATGGCATCCAGGTGCTGCAAATTGGTAACTGGCCGGCACCCTTTGGCATCTCGATCGTGATTGACCTGTTCAGCGCCATCATGCTGGCCATCACGGGCGTCCTGGCACTAGCCACCTGCCTGTACAGTCAGGCTCAGATCAACCTGCCGCGCGCCCGCTTTGGCTTTTACCCGCTCTTCTTTTTCCTGCTGGTCGGTGTGAATGGCGCCTTCACCACCGGTGACCTGTTTAACCTGTATGTCTGGTTCGAGGTCATGCTGATGTCTTCCTTCGTGCTGATCGCCCTGGGTGGGGAACGCGCCCAGGTAGAGGGGGCAGTCAAATATGTCATCCTCAACTTGCTCTCCTCGGTGCTATTCCTCTCTGCGATCGGCCTGCTGTACAACCTGGCCGGCTCGCTTAACCTGGCGGAGCTGGCCCAGCGCCTGCCCGGCATTCAGCCCTACGGCCAGGTGACGGTCGTTTCGGTGTTGTTCATCATCGCCTTTGGCATCAAGTCAGCCATCTTCCCACTCTTCTTCTGGCTGCCGGCTTCCTACCACACCCCGCCCATCACTATAACCGCCCTGTTTTCCGGCCTGCTGACCAAGGTGGGTATTTACTCGCTGATGCGGGTTTTCACCCTGCTCTTCACCCAGGACGCCGGTTTCACCCACACCATCCTGCTGGTGCTGGCCTGTCTGACGATGGTGATTGGGGTATTCGGGGCAGCTGCCCAGACCGATTTCCGGCGACTGCTGTCCTTTCACATTATCAGCCAGATCGGCTACCTGCTCCTGGCGCTTGGCCTGTTCAGCCCGCTCGCCCTGGCAGCCGGTATTTATTTCATGCTGCATGTCATCCTGGCCAAGACGGCCCTCTTCCTGGTCAGCGGCCTGGTGAACCAGATCAGCGGTTCCTATGACCTTAAACAGCTCGGCGGTTTATACGCCAGGAACCCGGCCATCTCGCTGATGTTCCTGCTGCCGGCCCTCTCGCTGGCCGGGCTGCCGCCACTCTCTGGCTTTTTTGCCAAGCTGGCCTTGATCATTGCCGGTTTTGAACTCCGCCAGTACCTGGTCATCGGGGTGGGGCTGTTCGTCAGCTTTTTCACGCTCTATTCGATGACCAAAGTCTGGAACGAGGCCTTCTGGAAGGAAAACAAAACCAGCACCCCCGCCCAGGCCAGACCTCCGGTTGTCTCGGCCTGGATGTGGGCGCCCACCCTGGGCCTGGTCATCCTTTCCACCGCCGTCGGCCTGCTGGCAGAGCCGATTTTCCGGGTCTGCCAATCTGCCGCCATGACCCTGATGGACACCTCGGCGTATGTTGCCGCTGTGCTGGGGAGCCTGCCATGAGTATCTTTCTGCTCAATCTACTGCTGGCCCTGACCTGGGCTGCCCTGACTGGCAGTTTTGAGCCGGTCAACCTGGTGTTTGGTTTTCTGCTGGCCTATGGGGTCTTGTGGGTGGTTTTCCGCAGCTTGAAGCCCAACCGGTATTTTCGCACCTTGCCGCGCGTGCTCGAGTTCGTCCTGTTTTTTATCTGGGAGTTGATCACCGCCAATATCCGCCTGGCGCTGACCATCCTTTCTCCAAAAATGCGCCTGCGACCGGCAGTGGTTAGCGTGCCGCTGGAGTTGCACAGCCAGGCCGGGGTGGTGTTGCTGGCCAACCTGGTCACACTCACTCCCGGCACCCTGGCCCTGGATATCTCGACTGACCGGAAGATGCTCTACATTCACACCCTCTGGCTGGAGGATGCCGAACAGTTCCGCCAGGACATCAAGCTGGGTTATGAGCGGCGGGTCAAGGAGATTTTTGAGGGATGATGGATATTTTGTGGATTGTGATCCTGGCGTTAATCAGCGTTGGCCTGGTAGCTGCCTTCATCCGCTTGCTGCGCGGCCCTTCCCTGCCGGACCGGGTAGTGGCCCTGGATCTGATCAGTGTGATGGCCATGGGCTTCATCGTAGTCTATGCAGTGCGCTTCAACCAGCCCAACTTCCTGGATGTGGCCATCGTCCTGGCCCTGATCACCTTCCTGGGAACGGTGGCCTTTGCCTATTACCTGGAGCGGAGGGTTTGATGCTCAAAGAGATCATCGTGATGAGCCTGATGCTGCTCGGCGCTTCCCTGATCTTCCTGGCCGGGGTGGGCGTGCTGCGCATGCCGGACCTGTTCCTGCGCATGTCCTCCACCGCCAAGGCAGGGACCCTGGGGGTCGGCCTGATCCTGCTGGGGGCGGCGGTCTATTTCAACGAATTTGGCATCTACACCCGGGTGCTGGCGATCATCACCTTCATCCTGCTGACCGCCCCGATTGCTGCCCACATGATCGGCCGGGCTGCCTATTTTGATGGGATTCCCCTGTGGAAGGGCACGGTGCGCGACGATTTAAAGAGCCATTATCGGCTCTCTACCCATGCCCTGGAGGTCAATGAGATCCCCGAGAACGACACCCCTCACCCGGTGGCCGAGGATGAGGATTTCGGAGAGCAAGGCTAGCGGTTTCAGCGTTGGAAGAACCCGCAGAGAGTAATGCGTCTGTTTTTCCAAAACAAGGTGAAAAGTGTTTAAGAAGAAGTACCTGATTCAAAGGGTGCTCTTCGTATCCGCTTTTGATTTTTTATCGCTGTAAGGGTTGGTCTGTGCAGGCTACGGCCAAACCCAACCACAGACCCGCCCTTACCGGTACAAAAAAAATGCACATGAAGTGCACCTTTTTTGATTAAGAACCTATCCGAAAATTATGTTGAGTAAGATTTGAGCGCAAGCCATGTGAACAAAAGCGAGCCAGTTCTGCGACTTCTTACACCACCGTGTGGCAATACTGCGGCGTTTGGCCAACCATCCAAAAGTTCGTTCAACGACCCAACGCCTTGCTGGGAAGCTCTTTTCACCCGGTAAAGGACAATCATCTTTTGGCTCGTTGCGCCTGCGGCGATGTTTGATGTACTCAATGTAGTTGTGTAACCCGACAAATTGGTGAACATCTTCGTAATCATAACCTTTGTCTGCGCAAAAGTGCTGCTCACTTTTCGGCCGTTTTACAACAATATGGATGATCAAATCGTCTGCAGACCATTTGTCGTGTTC
>JBGSJZ010000045.1:0-6367 GCA_041741455.1 Anaerolineaceae bacterium
GGTGTTTGATTGGAATAACATCCATCTCAAGAATTTACACAACCGCTATCATGTTGGAGATGCCATCTGGCCAGCCTTCAACCATGTCACCAATATCAGCCTGTATGGCAGGCATGTCCTGGTGATTGGCTTTGGCCCGGTGGGCAAGGGCATCGCCGAGCGGGCTCGCAACCTGGGGGCAATCGTCCATGTGGCTGATCTGGACCCTGTCCGTCTGCTGGAAGCCCGTCATTTTGGCTGCCAACCGGTGACTCTGAGCGAAGGAATCAGCAGGTGTAAAATTATCGTCACCGCCACCGGGGCGACTGGGATCCTGTGTGAGGCCCAGCTTTCCCAGCTCAAGCCTGGCACCCTGCTCTTCAATGCCGGGCACACCAACCGGGAAATTGACATCGAATGGCTGTACCAGCAGCCTCACCGCAAGTTGAAACCTCACATTGAACGCTTTGACCTGGGCAGCACCCACTTGTTCCTGCTCGGTCAGGGCAGCCTGCTCAACCTGGCGGGGGGTGCCGGCCCCTTTGGGGTGGACCAGTTTGACCATTACACCGCCGTCATGCTGCTGGGCATCTCCTGGATGTTTGATGGCATTCCGGGCGAGATCCAACCCGGCTTGCAACCCTATCCAATTCATTTAGAGCGGGAAATCGCCCAGCAATCGATCAGAATCCACGGCTAACCAGTTCAATAACCATCAGGAATATTGAAAATTACTTTTACATCATGAGAAAATTCTGTCGTAGGTTAGTGTTTCCTGGCTTGGCGGCTTAAGCTATAATTTTTATGTGGAATTAAATGCCATAACCCTCTCAAAAGAGCAAATTCGAGCCTTCTGCAGAAAGCATCACATTTGCAGGCTGGCTTTTTTTGGTTCCGTTGTACGGGATGATTTCACACCCCAAAGTGATGTGGATGTTCTGGTGGAGTTCGAGCCGGATCACATCCCGGGCTTCCAATTTTTTATAATCCAAGATGAATTGTCGAAATTAATCAGTCATACCGTGGATTTACAGACTGCCGGCTTTTTAAATCCAGAAATACTCAAACTTGCTTTGGCTGAAGCTGTAACAGTTTATGAAAAGGCTTGATGTGATCATTAGCACCTCCACCTTCTTCCGGTGATTGGGTTGCTTTGGTTGTTTTTCTCTGGAGTATAATCTTAGAAACAATCCAAAAAAACTGATCTCCGCGGTCTCCGTTTTCCGCGGTAGCAAAGCTCGCTTCAACTATAAGAAAGAAATCTTATGCGCCAATCCGTGCTCACGACCGACCAATCCCTGTTACTGAATGATGAAAAGGAAACTCTCTCCAACATCCTGCTGCGCCTGGCGGAAATGGACGTCCCCAGGGAGTCGCTGGCGACCCTGCAAAAGGCCACCCAGCAACTGGACGAGTTGTTCCTGATCGTGGTGGTCGGCGAATTCAATGCCGGGAAGAGTGCTCTGATCAATGCCATGCTGGGGGAGAAGGTGCTGGCGGAGGGCGTCACCCCCACCACTTCCCGCGTTACGTTGATCAAATGGGGTGAGACGAAGACCGAAACCGTTGTGGATGAGGGCTATGCCATCGTCACCTACCCCTTGCCGTTGCTCAAAGAGGTCAACATCGTCGATTCGCCCGGCACCAATGCCATCATCCGCCAGCACGAGCGCCTGACCGATGAATTTGTGCCGCGCAGCGACCTGGTTCTCTTCACCACCTCGGCCGATCGCCCGCTGACCGAGAGCGAACACCAGTTCTTGCAGCGCATCCTCGGCTGGGGGAAAAAGGTCGTATTTGTGCTGAACAAGTCAGACATCTTCGAGGATGAAGCTGCCTTGCAGGAAGCGCGCGAGTACGTGCTCAAGCACGCCACCCTGACCCTGGGCGAGCCGCCGATCCTCTTCCCGGTCTCCGCCCGCCTGGCCCAGCGCGCCCAGGCTGAGCCGGATGAGAGCCTCCGCCAGAAGCTGCGCGCCGCCAGCCACCTGGACGAGTTGGAGGCCTACATTTCCACCACCCTGGATGATTCCGCCCGCCTCAAGCTGAAATTCAGCAACCCGCTGGGCGTCGCAGAAAACTTGATCGATAGGGCCAGTACCGCCGTCCAGGGACAAAAGGACGAGCTGCAGGAGGACCGGGTGACGGTTCATTCGCTCGAAACTACAGTTTCTGCTTACGAACATGACCTGCAAATTGAACTGGCGCCGCGTCTGGCCGAGGTAGATAACATTCTGCACAAGCTGGAAATGCGCGGCCTGGATTTCTTTGACCGCACCCTGCGCCTGACCAACATCCACCACTTGGTGCGCGGCGATCGAATTCGCATGAATTTTGAGAAAGAAGTACTGACGGACGTTTCCCAACAGATCAATGAGCAAGTTCAAAACATCATCGACTGGCTGGTCGACAAGGACCTGCGCGAGTGGCAACAAGTAATGACCTATCTGCAGCGCCGCCAGACAGCCAATCTGGATCACGTTGTGGGCGGAGCTGGTGGCCCGCAGGCCATCCATCGCCGAGAGCTGATTGATAAATTGGGCAAACGGGTCGATATCATTGTCGAAGGTTACGACCGAGTCAAGGAAGCCAGTCAGCTGGCAGCTAACGTTGAAACCGCGGTCGCTCAGACCGCCCTGTTTGAAGCAGGTGCGGTTGGGTTGGGCGTGTTGGTTTCGACTGCCTTGCTCTCCTCAGCCCTGGATATCACCGGTGTGATTGCCGCTGGCACGCTGGCGATTGTTGGTATCTTTATCATCCCGTACAAACGGATGAAAGCCAAGGAAGATTTCAGAAAGAAAATTGTTACCCTGCGGGAAACCTTGCACGAGGCGTTGACTACGGCATTTAAGACTGAATCGGCCAATGCCATTTCCCGCCTGCGGGATAACATTTCTCCCTACACCCGCTTTGTCTACGCTGAACAGGAGCGCGTCCAGAAGGCTGAAGACTTGCTGAATGAACTGCGCCAGAGCATTTCTGCCTTGCGGGTGCGGGTGGAGACGATTGTGAAGTAACCGCAAGGAACACTGTTTACATCTTTGCCTGTTCGAAAATGACTTTCTATAAAATCCTGGCCTTTGTTGGTTTATCCATGATCCTCGTGTTCATTTCACGGGCTTCTTTGCGCTCTCCCCATTCACACGGTTTTTACCGCTTTTTTGCCTGGGAGTTCATCCTCGCCTTATTCATTCTCAATATCGATGTCTGGTTCGCTGATCCATGGTCATGGCATCAGATCATCTCTTGGGTGCTCCTCGTTGTCAGCCTGGTTCCCCTGGCTTTTGGGATTCGTTCCCTGGTAGCGCGTGGCAAGCCGGCACAGCACCGGGCAGGGGAGCCGCAACTCCTGGCTTTCGAAAAAACTTCCACCCTGGTGACCACCGGCATTTATCATTACATCCGCCACCCGCTGTATTCATCCCTGTTATTTCTCGCCTGGGGCGTGTTTTTCAAGGAGCCCGCTTGGCTGGGTGGGGAGTTTGCTCTGGCAGCGACCGTGTCTCTGGTCGCCACGGCCAAAGCGGATGAGGCGGAATGCCAGCGCTTTTTTGGCCAGGCGTATGCGGATTACATGAAACGAACGAAGAGGTTCCTGCCTTTTGTGATCTGATGGGTGGATGGATCATCCTTTGGCTAAATTCTCCAAATACACGCAGATTTTTTTGAATGAAGAAACAGGATATTGGCGGGAAGCGCATCAGCAAATGTCCGCTGTCCACGATTGGGTAGAGGAAAGACAAGACTGATCAACAAGATGCACCTACTTGATTGAACCAGTCTATTCCAACAAATAAACCTGCTATTCCCAACGGAATGTCTTGATCGAGACCAGAACGCCCGCAACGAGAACCGCAAACAAGACAATGATTTCAGTGGTATGCATACTCCACGCTTCACCAATCCACAAACCACGCAGCAGGGTGACAACGTAGGTGAGAGGCAGGAAGGCGGAAATCTTTTTAATGACTTCGGGGAGAAGCTCACGTGGAAAGCCAGCCCCAGACAGAAAGAGCATCGGATATAAGAGTGCCAGCCCAACCACCTGGGCGGTACGTGCGGTGGGCAACAATCCAGCCAGAATATACCCCAGTGAAAAGAAACTCAGACTGCTTAGGGTAAACCCCAGGAACACATTGAGGGCATTCCCCTCAAATTGAACGTGATAGACGAGTTTCCCGGCAATGATCAGCAAGGTCATTCCAAACGCCGTCATGAGGAAATAGACGATCACCTGAGACAGTAAAACGATGAGCGGACTGATGGGGGTCGTTCGCAAACGGCGAAGAATACCATGCTCCCGGTAGGCAGCCATTGTTATTGAGATTCCCATCAATCCAGTGGTGGCAATGATCATGGCGGTGTACGCTGGGATTGAAATATCTATGGTTCCAAGACCACCAAACATGGGTGTAGGTTCATTCCCATAAATGGTTCCAAACAGAAACAGGAACATGAGCGGGAAGATCAATGTAAAAAAAGCGCCTACAGGTTCCCGAAAGAAGAGCTTGGTTTCCATCCAGGTCATTTTAAGAAGGCTTTTCATTACTTACCTCACTCTCTCATTGTCTTGCCTGTCAATTTCAGGAAGACATCCTCAAGTGTTGGTTGCTCGGTGCGGAGATTATGGAAAACCACCCCGGAAGTTGCTAATTTGTTGACCACCTCACTGACCAGCGAACCTTTATATCCATCATTCCCATGGACAACCACCCGATCACCCTGGATTTCAATGCTGCCTGTGGCTGAAAGGTTACGTTCAAAGGCTGGTGGAAGCACCCCATCAACATTAAATACGACACATTCACCCATATCCAGACTTTGAATCAAGGCTGCTGGTGTGTCCAGGGCTACAATTCGACCATGATCTAAAATGGCAACCCGGTCGCAAAGTCGTTCTGCTTCTTCCATAAAATGAGTCGTCAACAGGATGGTTTTGCCTTTTGAACGAACATCACGTACCAGATCCCAGATTGTATGACGCGCCTGCGGGTCCAGTCCTGTGGTTAATTCGTCCAGAAAGATTAACTGGGGATCGGGGAGGAGTGCAAGGGCAATGAAGAGACGTTGTTTCTGCCCACCGGAAAGTTTGGAGAAGTTGGAATTCCGCTTTTCTGCTAATCCCAACTTGGTGAGGATTTGTTCCCAATTGGCTGTTTTTGGATAGAACGAACTATACAGGTCTAATGCTTCCCAGACTTTCATCCGCTCCGGCAAGTTGGATTGCTGTAATTGCATCCCAGTGCAAGAACGCAGCGCAAGGCTATCACGCTGTGGATCCAGTCCAAGTACTCGCACCATTCCGCCATCCGGATGACGCAATCCTTCCAGGCATTCAATGGTAGTTGTTTTACCGGCTCCGTTTGGGCCAACCATCCCGAAAATTTCACCCTCCAATACTTCGAAGGAAATCCCATCGACGGCGATGGTGGAGCCGTAAGACTTGCGTAAGTTGCTGACTTGCACGACTTGATTCATATTCACCTCATTTTCTCTTCAAACTTGTTTCACTTTCCTTTCAGGATAAGTTCAAGCGCTGCTACATGTTCGGTAAAAGCTTTTCGACCCACAGCAGTGGCAGAGACATAGGTGCGTGGCATACGTTCAACAAAAACTTTATTGATAAAAATGTAACCAGCCTCTTCTAATTTCCGAAGGTGAGCACCCAGGTTTCCATCCGTGACATCCAGTAATTTACGCAGGTAAGTAAAATCAACTTCTTCGTTTGGCTCCAGGGTCACCAGGGCAGCCATGGTACGTAAGCGAATGGGTTGGTGAATAATCTCGTTTAGCTCAGCCATGGATCTACCACCTGTAGCGAATATATAAACCCATGAAGATCATCCCGCCACCGCCTAAGATGGCCATCAATAGGTAAAATAAATTAGGAAGAAAGAAATATCCGATCAGGGCTAATCCCGTAAGGGCCAGGCCTGTCCAAACCGAATAGAAGGAGAGCAGCAACCCCATGGCCATCCAGCCCAGCATGACAAATAAAATGATTAGCATGGCTAATTGCTTTCCCTCTGTAATTCCACTCACCCAGAGGGCAGCTCCGCAATACAAGAAGACCAATAACCAGAAAATGCCAATCTGCTTGCCAGAGATGGTGGTTTTTGAACTACGGATGTTCTTTCCAAGGCGCATACCGATAATTGCAGAAACAACACCACCCAGGACATCCATTACGATCCAGAAGTATCCGCCAATTTCGGCTGGCAGAAACTGAGATCCCAGAAAGCCAATTAACCAGACGACGCCCCAAATGATGAGGAAAGCATAAGCGCCACTATTGGAAATGGCGCGACGGGTTTTCTTGACCATAATCTGAATGGCTTCCAGGGCTTCTTCGGCTTCAGTAGGGGATATGCTCATTGCTAGGCTCCTT
>JBGSJZ010000046.1:0-17459 GCA_041741455.1 Anaerolineaceae bacterium
ATTTTGGATTAACCAGTATTATTTTGTCCCTGCTTTTTTATTAAAAATGTGCGCCTTACTCCGGTTTGGGTGTGCGCCTTGCTCCGGTTAAGGTGTGCGGCTTACTCCGGTTTTACTGTGCGCCTTGCTCCGGCGTATGCACCTGAATCGTGTAACAACAATTTGATATCTAAAATTGCGGACGCATCAAGCGTCCGCAGTTTTGTTTTAAGGACATGGGAATAATTTTAGCCTGTGGTCAACAGATAGTGAAACAAGGTCACCAGAAAACCAAGTCCGATGCCTGCAACCACCTGGGTGGGGGTGTGCCCCAGCACTTCCTTCAGGCGTTCTTCGGAGATCGGTCTACCGGCAAAGATTTCGTTGATCAATAAATTGATCCGCTGGGCTTGCAGACCTGCCTGGCGGCGCACCCCGGCTGCGTCATAGACCACAATCATGCCGATGGCCAGCGCCAGGGCAAACAACGGGGAATCAAAACCGATCTGGAAGCCGATGGCAAAGGTGACCGAGGTGATCAGCGCTGAGTGCGAAGATGGCATGCCACCGGCGCTAAAAAACAAACCCCAGTTCCAGCGCTGCACCCGGATGTAGTGAGTAAACGGCTTGAGCAGCTGGGCTAAAAACCAGGCTAATAAAGTTGGACCGAGAACCTGGTTGGAGAACAGGTCAGAAAGCATCAAGCTGAGTCCCCGGCTGCAGCTTCCCCCAGGGTGCGCAAGCGGAATTCAACGGATTCCAACAGGCTGGAGCAGCGCTGAACCAGGGCTCGGCCACGCTCATATAAACGCGCGCTCTCTTCCAGGGCTGGCGGGTCGCTTTCCAACCGCTCGACAATATCCTCCAGCTCGGCCAGCGCCTGCTCATAGGTCAATGTTTCGACGTTTTTTTTGTCCTCAGGCATGGTTTTCTCCTGCAATTGTATTTATATCATCTTTTAAGGTTTCCACCCGGGCGGAAAAGCCGCCGCGCGCCAGTTGCACCTGGACTTCCGTACCAATTTGCAGGTCGGCCTGGCTGCGAACCACCTGGCCTTGCGGGTTGCGCACCACGGCAAAGCCGCGCTGCAGCACCGCCTGCAGATTGAGCGCCTCCAGCCGCTGGGTTAAGCCGTGCAACTGCGTTGAACGCAGGGTGGTGATGTTTAACAGACCGCGGATCAGGTGCAGATCCAGTTCATCCAGCCGCTGACGGTCGGTCTGCAGCCGCCGGCTGGGAGAAACCCGCAGCAGCCGGGCTTGCAACAGGTTGAGATCCATATTTCGTCCGCCGTAAACGCCTTGCCAGGCCATTCGCAGGTGGGCTGAAAGGTTAGTCACGCCGATCCGCAGGTCAAGGATATCCGGCGTGGCGATTTCAGCCGCCGCCGTGGGGGTGGGTGCACGCAGGTCGGCAGCAAAATCACTCAGGGTGAAATCTGTCTCGTGACCGATGCCGGTTACCACCAGCGCAGCCGAAGAGGCGATCGCACGCACAACCCCCTCGTCGTTGAAAGCCCACAAATCTTCCAGGGAACCGCCGCCGCGGGCAATTAAAATCACATCCGGGGGCGGGGTCAATTGATTCAGGCCAGCCAGGGCCGCTAGAATCTGCGGTGGAGCTTCATCTCCCTGCACGGCACACGGCGCCAGGATCACTTCGGCCAGCGGATAACGCCGGGATAGGGTATTGAGCATATCCTGCAGGGCCGCCCCGGTGGGGGAGGTGACAATGCCGATGCGCTGCGGCATTTTGGGCAACGGGCGCTTGCGCTGTGGATCAAACAGGCCTTCGTCCTCCAGTTGCGCCTTGAGCCGCATGAACTCCTGGAACAGCCAACCCTCGCCCACCGGGCGGAGCTGGTCGATGTAAAGTTGGTAAGTGCCGTCCCGCTCATACAGGCTGATGCGCCCGTGGGCGGCCACCGCCAGGCCGTTTTGTAGGTCGCCGCGCAGGCGCATGGCCTGGGCGCGCCAGATCACGCAGCGCAGGGCAGCGCTTTCGTCCTTTAATGTGAAGTAAATGTGACCGGAAGTCGGCCGGGAGAGATTGGAGATTTCGCCCTCCACCCAAATATCCATCAACACCGGGTCGCTTTCCAATAACTCGCGCAAATAACCGGTCAGCGCACTGACGGTGAGGGAAGTGGGGCGGAAGAGTTCAGGTTGCATGGGAGAAATCCTTGGGTGATATCGGCGAATTAATTAAACATTGAGTCAGGGGTTGTGTCAACCGATAGAAGTGCAATTTCAGGAATTACCCAAACGCCAATGCACGCAAACGCTTATAGATCTCTACCATGGCCAGGGTGTCCAGCTCGCAATAGCACAGCAAATCCCGGGTGAGCTGATCCTTCTCGGCGGGTGACAATTGCCCAAAACAAATCTTCCACCAGGTGATGCTGGCCAGGTCACCTTTGTTGATGGCCAGATCGTGGTAGCTGAGTTCGGGCACCATTACCGGCAAGACGTTCTTGATTGACCAGCTGCCCTTGAACCCCGGGTGGAGGTAGTAGCCCTGGTTGATAATTTCGCCCAGGTCGTAGATGCGCTGGTTTATGTCCTCCAGAAAAGCAGCATATTGCGCTGAAATCGCGGCCATTTCCCGGTTGCGAGTCATTTCAAAAGCCTTGTTCCAGACGATAACCGTTCCATGATCGCCAATATCCTTGCGCAACTGCTCTACCAGGGAGAGCGAAGGTTCCTCGCAGCTGGCGGAAAGGTGCTCTTGGTGAATGGGTTCGTCATCCGGCTGGCTCAGTTGGTGCAGAGAATATTGGAAGACGATTTGCTGCTGTGGGTGGTAGCCAGGGTACATGGGAATGGCCGAGATGCAGGTCTCGTAATCCAGGAAATACAGCGGAAATGCCAGCTTTTCCAGCTCGGCCCGCAGGGCGGAGCGATTGAGGTGTTCCATGTTCGTCCTGGCTCGCTCGCGCACCAGCCTTTGTTTGGGGTTTAAATTGAAGGAGTCGGGAATATCGCCGGCGGCAGTGATCCCGGCCTCCAGCAGTTCTTGTTTCTTCGGCTTGCTCAGGCGCGGAATATCGAAGATCGAAAACTCGGGCAGGTTCGGGTGACACACCTCCGGGCAGGGACAGTCTTTGGGGCTCCAACAGGCCTGGATCCCATCCGGGGAGACCGCCCGTGACACCTCCAGTGCCCCTTGACGGAGGATTTCCACATCGCCTTTCAGCACCTCCACCTTTTCCGAGACACCTTCCAGCAGGAATAGTTGGGCAGGGTCGAGCGCAGCGGAGAGCGTGTAATCCTTGTTAAGGTGGAGGATATAGACCTGATCCAGGGTCATCTGGTGGTCGAGGATCAAGGCCTGGAAGGTGACATCGTAGATGTGTTCCTTATCCACCCCGGTGCTGCTTTTGATCTCAACCAGGTCATACGAGCCGGTTTCGGGTTTGTAAATCAGGCCATCCACCCGGGTTTGAAAGGCGCCATCTGTGTAGGTCTGCTGCCACCGCAGCTGCCAGCCGGGGTTTGCAGCCAGCCAGACTCGCTGAAGATATGCTTTCCCCAGCTCCTCGACGGCATAGCCCTGCTCTCCCAATAATTGAGCAAAAGGGGAGCTCTGCTGGGTGATCTGGTTGTTTTTCTTGGCCCACAGATGGCGCGGCGCATCGCAGTAGAGCAGAAAGTCAGACTTGGTGATTGAGATTGGTTGAATATTCATCGATTGGGTCCTTGTCTCGATCACTGTTTGTGATGAAAGATTAATTTATTGTACTCCTGCCGTATGGAATAGCATTATTTTGAGTGGTAATCAAAATGAAATGCGCGAATCAAGGACTTAAGACACGATTCTTTATGTATAATTGAAGATGGAGGTTAATATAGAGTTCAAACAACTTCGCCGATCCTCATCTCAAATCTTGAAGATTGGTAAAAAATTTAGAATCTCCCGGATTCTTGTCTTTGGGTCGGTTGCGCGTGGAAGTGCTACCACTCAAAGCGATGTGGATTTCCTGGTAGAAATAGAGGAAGGTGCGTCTTTATTTGGTGTAGCTGGATTTGGCTATGAAGTTCAAAAATTACTTGGTGTACCTGTAGATGTTATTCCTGTTTCTGTGTTGCCAATGGTTGAAGACCAGGAATTTGTTTTGAATATTCAGAAAGATGCCATTCCGTTATGAGAAGCTCAATGGATCTTCTTCATGATATATTGAGCGCAATTGAAGCTATTGAACTTATGCGGTCTCAACTTACAAATTGTTCCTGGAAGATGAAAAAAACCAGGATGCAATCATGTACAACCTGATTGTCATGGGGGAAGCAGCCAATAAAATATCAACGGAATTTCAAGCTGAACACCCGGAAATTCCTTGGTCATCCATTATCGGTACAAGAAATGTGATTGTGCATGGTTATGATCAGGTTAAATTACCCATCATTTGGGACATCCTTCAAAAGAGTTTAATTCCATTGAAACAAAGCATAATAGCCCTTTTTTGATGTTTTATCATCCTGAGCGAAAGCGAAGGATCTGAAATGTAACTCGGAGATGCTTCGCTCGCCAAACGAAGTACACCTGCAGTATGGGCACTCACCGTGCCCATCGCATGGGGGAAAGACAGCAGCCCGACTGGCTTATTCAATTTGATCTGAAAATGATGGAGAAGGGCTTATAAAACAGCCAGGAGTTCTACCGGCTGTATCACAGGCAGAGGAGCTGGTTGGAAATCTTTCCCATTGCGCGTTACCAGGTAATCCGCACGTATCCTTAGCCCCGCTGACATTTGCACAGCATCTTCGAAATCGCGATAAGGTAAATTCAACGCTTGATCGATCACCGTTTGGTCCACCGGGGCAATTTTGAGAAACTGTAAAATGTTGGTGATTGTAACCCGCGCCTGATCTGGTGATTGGCTTTTGGAAATCAAGTAGAACAACGTGGTGATGGAGTGAGCTGCTACCCAGCCCTGAACGACCCCGGTTTCAGCGAAAGCCAGCAACCGGGCTGAATGCTCATAAAATTGCGGGCGCGCTTGTAAAACATCCAACAGGATGTTGAGATCAAAGAGGACCACCACCTTTTTCTTAGCCATATTTCTCTTCCAAATGTTTCTGGTAATCTTCCACAGAGACATCCGGGGAGAGCACTCCGCTCAAACGTTGAACGATCGGGGCGTTTTGCACGGGTAACTGTTCTCCTGGAAGGCTTTGGAGAAAGTTGGAAATTAGACTGGTCAACGTAATATTTTGGCTGGCGGCATAATGTTTGGCGTTTTCCAGAATGCGCCGCGGAACCCGGACGGTTAATTTAGTATCCATATTACATTCCTTTTGCCGTACAGTATAGCACTTTTTTGTACGGCAAACAAGATCGATTTTTTAAACCTTATCAAATATGAAAATGTTTCATCGACATTTGAGATAAAATATCTATATCATGAAACACATCTTCTCCCCCTGGCGGATGAAATATATCTCCATGCATAAACCGAAAGCAGATTGCATCTTTTGTGCTGCCCTGGTCCAGCCGGAGAGCCCGGAAAACCTGGTGCTTTGGCGCGGGCAGCGCTGTTTCATTATTCTCAATCGTTTCCCCTACACCAGCGGCCACCTGATGGTGGTGCCAATGGAGCATCAGTCGACGCTGGAGGATGTTTCACCGGAAGCCAACGCCGAGATGATCGACCTGCTGGCGCGGGTCTCGCGCCTGTTGCGCAAGGTGTATCAACCGGAAGGTTTTAATATCGGCGCCAATATCGGTGCGATCGCCGGGGCGGGCGTGGCCGGGCATGTGCATTTTCACATTGTACCGCGCTGGGGTGGCGACACCAATTTTATGTCCACGGTAGGGGAGACGCGCGTTCTGCCCGAGGACCTGGAAGAGAGCTATCGCCGCCTGCAGGTTGCCTGGGAGGAATTCAAACCCTAATCGTAGATACAGGGAGTGATTATGACACACCGACTGCCAGGTGAAAATATCAAAGATGTGCGTTCTTGATGACGCACTGTTTTGTTTTTTAATCCGAATCGTCCGTCTTATCCGGTTCCACCGTCTTTTCGGAGTCATCCGAAGACGATCCGGAGGAATCTTTGTCGCTCCCGGAATCCTTGTCATTGCTATCCGAGACGTCTGAATCTTGATCGTCCTGCTCGGCTGAAAGGGTCACCCAGTCCGACAGATAAATGGTTTCCTCTACCTCTTCCACAACCTGTGCCTGGGCTGCCCCAACCTGGATGGAGAGTGCCAGGAAGCGATCCGCTTGCAACTGCACTGCGGTGATGGTGACCGGGGAGGCGACCAGCGCTTCGCCGCTGATGCGGGTGGCTGGTGAAATATCCACCGGAACGCCACTGACCAGCCATTCCGTTGAGTTTGTTTGCTCAATTTCACCACCCAGGTGAAACAGGCGCAGGCGTAACTCTTCCACCTCCACCCCATCCGGCCGGGTGCGGCCAATCACTTCCACCTGTGCTCCGGACAAGCCATCCCAGCTTTGACCTTGATCCTTCGGATAAATGATCAATCCACCCACCTGCCAGCTGCCATCCGCAGATTGTTCCAACAGGCCGTGAAAACTGACCGCTTCGTTCCGTTTATCTTCCACCAGTAAGGCTGCTTCGCGGGTGCGTTGTTGATCAAACGATTCTTCGAGTTTCAACCGGTCCAGGCTGGTGCTGGTAAAGGCCAGCCGGGTGTTTTCCACCACCCGCTTGACCGGGTAGAGCGTGTCGCCAGGCAGGGATTGGGCGGAAGCCAGACCGGTGCCCAGCAGGCTGACGACTACGACGGCCAATAAGGCCAGGCTGGTCACCAGCGTCCGCAGCGGTCGCCAGGCGGCTCGACGGATGGGGGATGGGCGTTTGCCAGCGGTAGCGGCCAGGAACTGAGCCCGGCGGGCGTTGCGAGCGGCAGGAACCTGGGCAGGGGTTTGTAGTCCCTGCAGATCTTTACAGGCCATTAATAAAGGGCGCAATTGGCTGGCCTGCGCCGGGTAATCGGCCAGGATTTTCTCCAGCGATTCGCTTTTCTGCAATCGCTGCAGACAGTCTTCAAAAACCGTATCCAGCTCGTTCGGTTTCATAATTCGCTTCCTTCATCATCCAATAAACGCCGTAGGCTGGCGATGGCACGGAATTGCAGCACCTTGACGGCGCCGACCGATTTTCCCATCACCGAAGCGGTTTCTTCCAACGAAAGTTCCTGTGAAAAACGCAAGGCCAGCACGTGCTGCTGCTCCGGCGTCAGGCGGGTGAGCGCCTGGCGTACTGCTTGTTGCCGTGTGCGCTCGTCGGATCCGTGCTCTGGGCCGGCATCCCCGATGATCTCTTCATGCTCTTCGACCAGGGCTTGCTCGCCCCGCCGGTATTTGCGCCGCAGGTGATCGTTGACCAGGTTGGCGGCTGTCCCCAGCAAGTAGGACCGCAAGTCACGGATTTGCCCGCCGCGTTTTTGCAGGGCATCCAGCAGGTGTAAAAAGGTGTCTGCCACAATGTCATCCACCACATCCAACCCGCCCAACCGGTAACCGACATACCGCTGCACCACCGGGTAATAACGGTCGTGTACTTCGGCCAGCGCCTGTCCATCCATCGTGCGGGCGGAGTGTAGCAAGGCGTCGCTTTCTGCCGGAGTTGTAGGTTGACGGGTGAAAATTCCCATGGTGAGCATAGTATAACCAATTTGAGCAGAGAACAGGAGCTTTCATAAAATGGTTGACAGGTTTTTGGGGTGCAGATAATTTCATCTGCACCCCGTAATTATTAAGGTTCAATCTGCAATTTAGTCATCCACACCGGATTCAATCTCACGGGCCAGGTAACTACCATCGGCTTGCGGGGTTGCGTGAACTTTCACATAACTACCAACGCCCACACTATCCTTGATCTCGGTCAAGCTGTTGACCAGCACGGTGCGGTTGCCAATCATCCAGGTGTTGCCGTTGATCGACGCCACCGTGTCGAAGAATTCGATTTCAACACCAACCGCGGCTTGGGTGGTCTGGGTGGACATCGTATCTGGTGTCGAGCTGACATCCATGGCGGAGCCGAGTTCAATTTCACGCGCCAGGTAGCTGCCATCCGACTGCAGGCTGGCGTGCACTTTGACCAGGCTGCCGACCTGCGGGTTATCCTTGATCTCAGTGGAGGCGGTCACGACCACGCTGCGTTGGCCTACCAGCCAGGTGTTGCCATTGATGGATACCAGGGTGGCGGTGAACTCAATCTCGCTGCCGGAGGGTTGGGAGGTGGATTCGACTTCCGGGGTCCCAGTGCTGTCTTCCATTCCATCATCCAGCGAGTCCTCGTTCTTGATCTCGGTAGCCAGTAAGCTGCCACTTACCACCCGGCCTTCCACTTCAACGATGGAGCCAACCGCCAGGCCGGCTTCGATCGAGGTCGAGGAATCCACGCTGATGGCGTTGCCGGAAATCGCCCAGGCAGAAGAGCCCATCGTTTCCACGATGCCGTACAGCTTGAACTCCACTTCACCCAGGTTGGATGAGCTGGAGGAGTTGCTCGAATCATCTACCGCCGGGTTGATTTCCAGGGCGTAGCGGGTGTTATCCGGCAGCACCAGGGCTTTGACGTTGACCGGGTTGCCCACGGCCAGGCTGGCAGAGCGCACGGTCTGGGCATCCGTGCGGAAGACTGTCTGGTCCACGGTCACTGAATCAGCGGATATTTGTGAGATCTTGCCGATAAAGAGGGCCTGGCCCAGCTCCAAATTGCGAGTGGATACCGGTGAGATGTTGCCGGCCTGTTCCTGTGCTGAGAGGGTGGCAGGGGCAGCGGTCGATTGGGTGCCGCAGGCTGCCAGGGTCATCACGGCAACCAGCGCCAGAAGGGTAACTTTAAGGATTGAATTACGCTTGAACAGTTTCATTAGGTTTCTCCTATAGAATTTATCGTATTACTACCTATATTGTCGTATATAAACCCTAAAAGTTACGGCCTATCCAAAAACTGCTATACTTTAAATAATCGATTAAGCTGGTCTTCGCGAAGCAACCGAGTGCAAGCGGGTAGAAAAATAATAAAGGACATTTATGGAAACCAAAGACAAGCAAGCATTGATTAACGCCACTCTGGCCCAGCCGGTGCTGGCCCGGCTGGCGACGGCCAACCCGCGCACCCTGCAGCCGCACGTGGTGCCGGTTTGGTTCTGGTGGGACGGCGAAGCAGTCTGGATCAGCGCCTTCAACAGCACCCGTAAGGTCAAGGATTTGCAGAAAAACCTGCGCTGTGCAGTGCTGGTGGAACCAAAGGAAGAAACCCCCGGCCTGCGCGGCATCCTGTTCGAAGGCGAGGCTGAATTGATCGCCCAGCCCGACCCGCGCGTAGCCCATATTGCAGCGGTGATTTACGAACGCTATGTGGGCGAAGAGGGCATGAAAGCTCCGGATGTGCAATCCTGGCTGGTCGACCCGGAGAATACGCTGGTGCACTTGAAGCCGGAGAAGATGCAGGCGTTCTAATCGTTGGTTGTCGTAGGAATCAAAAAAGGGCTGCCCATTTTTAAGCAGCCCTCTTTTTCTGCTTGCTATTCTCTTTTTTCCTCCCGCACTGACTGGTGCGAGGCGCAGCCACACAACCGTTCGGTCTCGCCGGCGCATTCCACCTGCAGGGTGGAGTGTTCGATGGCATAGGTTTCCAGTAGGTGCAGGTTAACCTGCTGGCGAATTTCATTGGCATCTGCGCAGGTCACAAGGTGACCACTGAGCGAGACATGCCCGCTGCAAATATTCCAGACGTGCAGGTCGTGGATGTTTTCCACGCCAGGTATCTGCTCGACGGTTTTCGTGATCTCGGCGATCGATAGCCCTTCCGGCACGCCTTCCACCAGGATGTGCAGCGAACTGCGCAGCACCCGGTAGGCCGAGAAGGCAATCATGCCGCCGATCAGGATGCTCATGACCGGGTCCACCCACAGCCAGTCGGTCAGCCAGATCAGGACGGCAGCCAGGATCACACCCACCGAGGAGACCGCATCCCCCACCACGTGCAGGAAGGCGCTGCGCACGTTCAGGTCCTTGCGGGCAAATTCGTTGCCTTCCTGGTGCTCGTGCCCGTGCAGGATGCGCGCCACGGCCAGGTTGGCCAGCAGGCCGATGGCCGCGATCACCAGCATCTCCACCCCGCGCACTGGCTGGGGTTCGCGGAAGCGCTGGATGGCCTCCGACCAGATGCCGATCGAGACGACGACCAGGGTCAGGCCGTTGGCCAGGGCCGCGATCACTTCCAGGCGGTGGTAACCGAAGGAGTGGCGGTCATCCGCCGGGCGGGAGGAGAGGCGCAGGGCCACGAAGCTGATCAGCAGGGCTACCGCATCCATGATGACGTGGGCAGCATCTGAGAGCAGAGCCAGACTGCCGGTCCACAGCCCGCCGATCAATTCGGCGGCGAAGATGGCCAGGGTCAGGCCGATCGAGAGCAGAAAGCGGCGTTCAACGCCAGTGTGAGTGTGAGGGTGCAACTACATCTCCATCAAAATCGTCACCGGGCCATCATTGATCAGTTCCACCTGCATGTGAGCGCCGAACTCGCCGGTCTGGGTCGGCACACCCTGGGCGGCCAGTAAGGCGGCAAAGCGGTCGCACAGCACCCGGGCGTGCTCGGGGGCGCCGGCCGAGACGAAGGCCGGGCGGTTGCCCTTGCGGATATCCGCAAACAGGGTGAATTGTGAGACGACGATGGCGGCTCCGGCTACATCCAGCAGCGAGAGGTTCATTTTGCCTTCCAGGTCGGCGAAGATGCGCAGGTTGGCGATCTTGCGGGCCAGGGCAGCCGCGTTCTGCTCCGTGTCCTCTGGCCCAACGCCCAGCAGGATTAGCAAGCCGCCGCTGATTTCAGCGACGGTTTGACCTTCCACTTCCACCCGGGCGCGGCGGACGCGCTGCAGGACAGCTTTCATTCCTTCTTCTCGGGCAGGCCGATGGCGGCGCGCACTTCGACCATGGTGGCTTCGGCGATGGTCCGGGCGCGGCGGGCGCCGTCGTACAGCACCTCCCAGACTTCGTCCGGGCGCTGGTCCAGCTCCGCCCGGTAGACCCGGAAGGGCTCCAGGTGCAGGTTGAGATTGGCAGCCAGGCGCTTCTTGCAATCCACGCAGCCGATGCCGGCGATCCGGCATTCGCGGTTGATCATGGCTACTTCCTCAGCCGGGGAGAAAGTCTTGTGGAACGAGAAGACATTGCAGATATCCGGGTTGCCCGGATCGGTGCGGCGCAGGCGCTGCGGGTCGGTCACCATCGACATCACCCGTTGGCGGGTTTCCTCCGGGGTGGAGGCCAGTTCGATGTGGTTGTTGAGGCTCTTGCCCATTTTCTGCTGACCGTCAATGCCGAGTACTTTGGGCACTTCGGTGATCTTCATGGCCGGTTCAATCAGGGCGGTGGTATTGTAACGGTAGTTGAACGAGCGCACCGTCTCACGGGCGAATTCCAGGTGCGGAGCCTGGTCCACGCCCACCGGCACCAGCCCGGCCTTGTAGAGCACAATATCGGCGGTCATCAGCACCGGGTAGCCGACCAGGCCGTAGTTAATGTTGTTGGGCTGTTGGCGCACCTTCTCCTTGAAGGTCGGCAGGTCAGTCAGTTTACCGAGCGGGGTGACCATCGATAGGATAGTGTGCAGCTCGGTCACCTGCGGAACGTGGGACTGGATGAACATGATCGAGTCTTCCGGCCGGATGCCGACTGCCAGCCAATCCAACGCCATGTCATAGGTGTTCTGGCGCAGCTCCTGGGTGGTTTCCATCGTGGTCAGGGCGTGCAAATCAACAATACAATAAATGCATTCGTACTCTGCCTGCAGGGCAACGTAGTTGCGCATGGCGCCTAGGTAATTGCCCAGGTGCTGCCGCCCGGTGGGGCGGGCGCCCGAAAAAACACGGCCTTTTTTGGTCATCGCTTACCTTCTCTTCAAATATAGTAAGACAAGCTTTACCTTGTCATCATTCGTAAACTGATATTTGCGTTACATTGAGTGGTCTGTAAAACAAGCTGTCAGCTTGCGCTACATGAGAGACTACCTTTTCTTCAAAAATTGATCAATACTGCGCGCAACTTCGCCAGGTTCGGCGTGGCGCAGGGTTTGCTTTTTGGAGTAGACCAACTGCCCGTTGACGGTGACTTCAAACACTCCGCCATCCGAGGGGATGAGGCTGATGCTCTCGATTTCCGGCTCAAATTGTCTCAACAGTTCAGCAACCAGACTGGTTGTCCGCTCGGTGTAGTGTCAAACCATACAATATTCGATGGAGATTTTCAACATTCTCTGCCTCCGAGGGGACAGTCTTTGTAAGGGCGTTTGGCAGACGCCCTTACAAAGACTGTTGCTAGTGGATGATATCAACGGAATTATACAATGAAAGCCGAAGTTTGGTACAATGCAAGCATGGGGTTCACACTCTTACCTAAAGGCGTGCCGCCGGGCAAACGCTTGTTCGATCTTTTGCTGACCGTGCTGGCGATCATCCTACTCAGCCCTGTGATGCTGGGGGTGGCTCTCTTCATCTGGATTAAAGATGGCCGCCCGGTGCTCTTCAACCAACCCCGGCCGGGTCTGAAGGGTCGCATCTTCACCCTGCACAAGTTCCGTACCATGAGTAATGCGATGGATAAGAAGGGAAGACCACTGCCGGATGATCAGCGGTTATCCCGCTGGGGTCGAATCCTGCGCGGCACCAGCCTGGATGAACTGCCCGAGCTGTTTAACGTCTTGCTGGGTGAAATGAGCTGGGTCGGCCCACGCCCGTTACTGGAGGTCTACCTGGAGCGCTATTCCCCCGAGCAGATGCGCCGGCATGATGTGCTGCCCGGCATCACTGGTTGGGCGCAGGTTAACGGGCGCAACGCCATCACCTGGGAAGAGAAATTCGCCCTGGACGTTTGGTACGTGGATCACTGGTCGCTCTGGCTGGATATCAAAATCATGTTTATGACGGTGGGTGTTGTGCTGCGGGGGAAGGACGTCAACCACCCCGGGGATCGCACCGAGGGGGAGTTTAAAGGAAACCAGGATTCTGGTTCAGGGAGCGACAGATAGCGGGGAAATCAGGCCGTTTTGCAAGTCTTGTAGCACCTGATTAAGTAGTTTTAGTTTGCCTTCCGTCAATAGATCATTGTTAATATCCTGCAGCACCAGTGGGGCGGTGAAGACTGCGCCTGGGGCATCCCCTTGTGGCCAGGCCAGGCGCAAGGCAGCGGGGAGATCCATCACCACCGTGGCTGCCCACTGGGTTTTGAGTGCATCCGGCGGGGATTGCAAGCCCACGAAGAAAAAATCCTGCCCGGCCAGTTGATTCAGCAATTCGTCTGAACTGATCTGCGGATGAATGAAGACAGTATCCAGGTAATATTGTTGATTGAGGGCGGCCAATGCCTCCAAAGCTGCCCCGGAGTTCGCCCCACCTGGCAGGGTTGTTGCAACCGGGAATTCAACGATGGGTGAATACAGCGGAATGCAGCGCCCGCACAGGTAGCGCCCACCGTTCAGGAAGGCTTCGGTCCAATTGGCAGGTTCCGCGGGTAGCAATCCGCCGGCCCGCCAGTCCTCAGTGACCAGCATGGTGATGTAACCCGCCGCAAAGGCCTGCTGATCAGTATCAGCCACAATCCAGGAAAGGTTGGCGCTGGCCTCGGCTGCCCGGGAGGTGAAAGCAATCACCCGCACCTGCTGGGCTGCATCTGCCAGGGGGCGGGCCTCGGCCGGGTCGCCCAACCAGACGATCACCCTGGTTTCCGGGCGCAGGCTGGCGGCATCCATGGGTATGCTGGTCTCAACCACCCATCCACTCTCGTCCGTCAGACTTTCAATGGCAGACTGGACATCCGGGTCAACCGAATCCGTTCCGGCAATCAGTACCAGGCCGGGGGCCGGGCTGGGTTCAAGGGTGGGTGGAACGGGTGTGGGGACATCTGTGGGAATATTTGTAGTAACGACGTCAGTCGTTGCTTGTACTAGGTTGGTAGGTACGACGTCAGTTGTTCTCCCGCAGCCAATCAGCAGCAGGGCCAGTGTGAGCAGCAAAATTATTCGACGTATCATGGCGGTAATTGTACCCGAGGAATATCAATTGCGGGATGTATTATAATAGGGACAAATATGACCATTCCCACCAGCGAACCGCTGCCTCCCGAAGATCGCCAGAACGTGCCGCCGGCGCGCCGTCGCCGCCAGGACCGTTTAGCTGCCCGTCACCTGCCCGCTGCCCAGGCGGAGCTGGTCAAGGCACTCTCCTACCAGGCCACGCCCACCATCGGTTTTTACCTGTTCATGGCGCTGGCTGGGTTGGTCTTTGCTGTCGCCGCCCTGCTGGATGCGCCAGCCCTCTTCATCCTGGCCGCCCTGGTTGCTCCCTTCCTGGGTCCAGTTTTCGGCCTGGTATTGGCCGCCCGGGTCGGCTCAGGGCGTTTCTTCTTGACCGCCCTGGTCGGTCTGCTGGTTGGCTTTGGGTTAGTCTTCACTGGCGGCCTGCTGGGTGGCTTTATAGCCAAAGCCTTTTGGCCGCAAGCGCTGGAAGGACAATCCATCCGCACCCACGCCGTTTTGACCATCCCGGATGTCGTGCTGCTCAGCCTTGGTATTATTTTGACGGTTTATCTGCTGGTGCGAAATCCCAACCAGCGTCCGCTGGCGGCCAACGCCGCCCTGACCTACAGCCTTGTCCTGCCGGTCGGCACAGCCGGCTTTGGCCTGGGCAGCGGTCTGCCCTCGCTCTTCCCGGATGGCTTGATCGTTTTTGTCATCCACCTGGCCGGACTGGTGTTGTTGGGTGTGCTGACCCTGGCGTTGCTGGGGCTGCGGCCGCGCGGTTGGTTCGGCTATACCCTGGGCTCCACCCTGCTGTTGCTGGCGGTGGTGGTGATGCTGCTGACCAGCGGCCTGCTGACAGCCTTCAGCGCCCAGGTGGCCCTACCGCCCACCCCCATTCCTGCGCCAAGCGGTACACTCAGCCCGACCCCGGAACCGACTTTGACCCTGACGCCGGTGGCGCCCACGCCCTCCCTGACAGCCACCCGCACCCTGATCCCCTCCGAAACGCCTACTCCCACCGTCAGCCCGCAGCCGACGCCGGTCTGGGCGGTGATCGATGCCGGGCAGGGTGGCGGCGCTTGGATCCGCAAGGAACCGAACGGTGAATTATTGATTACAGTTTTGAATGGCACACTCGTCCAGGTACTGCCGGATTTGGTGGTAGAAGATTACATTAACTGGGTGCATGTCCTTGTTCCGTATGGTCAAACCTCGATCGAGGGCTGGATTTTGCGCAGTTTGTTGCAGACAGCTACCCCGGCGCCTGACTGGTAAACACCCCCTAGGAGAAATTTTTATGACGATTCATTTTGGCACCGATGGCTGGCGCGCAGTCATCTCTGACACCTTCACCTTTCACAACCTACGCCTGGTGACCCAGGCGATTGCCGATGCGCTGGCTTCGGGCTCGTGGATTAACGGGGATACCCCGGTAACACCGCCCGACCCGCACAAGGTGGTGGTGGGCTTCGATACTCGCTTCCTCTCCGATCGCTATGCCACGGATGTGGCGCGGGTGATGGCCGCCAACGGCTTCACGGTCTACCTGGCCCAATCCGATGAGCCTACGCCGGTCATCTCGTACGCGGTACGTGACTTGAACGCCATCGCCGGGGTGATGATCACCGCTTCGCACACTGCGCCGCGCTACAACGGCGTCAAGCTCAAATCCTACCGTGGCAATTCGGCCCTGCCGGAGCAATGCCGCCAGGTGGAAGTTTATTTGAACGACAATGAAAATCAGGGGCGCGGCCCGAACCTGATGGATTATGACCAGGCCCGCGAGAAGAAGCTGATCACCCGCTTCAATCCGCTGCCGGCTTATGCCGCCCACCTGCAGAAGTTGATCCGCTTTGACGTAATCGCCGAGAATCCCCAGCGCATCGTGGTCGATTCGATGTACGGCTCCGGGCGGGGCGTGATTAAAACCCTGCTGTATGGCAGCGGCTGCGAAGTGTATGAAATCCGCGGCGAGATGAACCCGGGTTTCGGCGGGGTGCATCCCGAACCGATTGCCCGATATCTGGGCCCGCTGGCCGGGGCGATCAGCACCGGGGCAGGCAGCTTTGGCCTGGCCACGGATGGCGATGCCGACCGCATCGGCGCCATGGACGAGCGTGGCAACTTTGTGGACCCGCACAAGATTATGGCCCTGGCACTGCGTTACCTGGTGGAGAAGCGCGGCCTGACCGGCTCGGTGGTGCGCACAGTTTCCACCACCCGTATGATCGACCGGCTGGCGGCCAAATACGGCCTGATCCTGCACGAAACCCCGGTCGGCTTCAACCACATTGCGGATTACATGATGAATGAGAACGTGCTGATCGGCGGCGAGGAATCCGGCGGCATCTCCTTCCAGGGGCACATCCCTGAGGGCGACGGGCCGATTATGGGCCTGCTGATCGTCGAGATGGTGGCGGCCTACGGCGTTGGGCTGTATGACCTGGTGCAGAACCTGCTGGAGGAAGTCGGCCCGGCTTTCTACGACCGCATCGACCTGCGCCTGCGCCACCCGGTGGCCAAGCAGCAGATGGTGACCCGTTTGGTGCAGGATGCCCCGGCCGAAATTGGCGGAGAGGCGGTTATCCAGGTCAGCCAGCAGGATGGGGTCAAATACATCCTGGCGGATGACTCCTGGCTGCTGATCCGGCCCTCTGGCACGGAACCGGTGCTGCGGGTCTATGCCGAAGGCCGCACCCCGGGGATGGTCAAAGCCCTGCTCGGTCACGGCGAGGCGGTGGCAGCGAGCATCTCCTGAGCATTATCCTAGACTAAGAACCTATCCGAAAAATATTTAAAAAAGGAGACGAGATCTGATAGAACAGAGATTCTCAACAATCCTCTACCAAGGTCAACGTCTCCATGTCCAAGGATAACACAAAATCAAAAAGCCTTTATCGTATGCCGGGCAAGTTGTGGAAGTTGTTGAAAAAGCACTTACCCAAAGAGCCAAAAAAACGGAAACCCGGCCGTCCGCCTGTAA
The DNA here is from genome assembly GCA_041741455.1 of Anaerolineaceae bacterium. Taxonomy (GTDB): domain Bacteria; phylum Chloroflexota; class Anaerolineae; order Anaerolineales; family Anaerolineaceae; genus CALESS01. The sequence continues at coordinate 16,966 of JBGSJZ010000046.1, forward strand.
ATAATCGAGATGTTCTGGATGGCATCTGGCATGTTCTGTGGACGGGATGTCAATGGAAATCGATTGAGAAAGAATGGTTCAACGTTTCCAGCAGTGTGCTCCATGAGCGATTTCAAACCTGGCAAGCAAGTGGTCTGTTTGAAAAGCTCTTCAAAAAGATGGTCAAACACTATGCCAGAGAGTGCAAAATTGGTTGGACGTGGCAATCTATCGACAGCATGATGAGCCCAGCGCCTTTAGGCGGCTCGCAAACCGGCAAAAATCCAACGGATCGTGCCAAACTTGGCAGCAAAGTCCACCTTTTGGTGGATGAAAGAGGTGCACCCTTAGCAATTTTCATTACCGGCGCCAACGAACACGACAAATGGTCTGCAGACGATTTGATCATCCATATTGTTGTAAAACGGCCGAAAAGTGAGCAGCACTTTTGCGCAGACAAAGGTTATGATTACGAAGATGTTCACCAATTTGTCGGGTTACACAACTACATTGAG
>JBGSJZ010000047.1:0-2781 GCA_041741455.1 Anaerolineaceae bacterium
CGCGCTGGAATCGCTGAACGAGGTGCTGTCTCTGAAATAACAATCTGTTTACGGCAGGCATCTGGTGACGCAATACGTGTTTCATAAAAACTGAGGAAGAGAGCCATCGGGAATAAGCCCGGTGGCTCGATTGAAATGAAAAATTAATATACAAGCTAACGTTGCATCCAAAATAAAAAATTAATAGAAGTCTGAGTTGGAGGGAATGGTGAAATATCCGAAGTGGCTTCAGATCAGTTGGGTTGTTTTGATCCTTGCTCTGGTCAGCCTGGCCTGCAGTGTAACGGAAACCACCAGTGATGGCAGTATTCAATCCTTTGATGAAGAGGGCATGTCATTTGCGCCACCCAAAGGGACGATTGTAATGAACTTTCTCATCCCATCGGTGTCAGCGAAAAAGCCTGATAGTTCCCCCGAGGAAAACACACTCGGGCCGTATTGCAGCATCAGCGCCTCTGAGCGTGGCGATTTTACCGTCGACACAATCAACAAGTGGGGAAATCGCACCTCCGGTATCCCTACATATTATGGCTTGACGGTGGGGGACCCAACGGAAACCACCCTGAATGGCGAAATAGCTTTGGTGGCCGAAATCTCAGGTAATTTTGCAGCTGAATATGATTCCAAAATGACCGCAGCTTATGGCAAGCAGTTAATGGCCTCCATCAATGGAGAGCGGATTTTCGACTTGTTCTGCTTCAGCCCCGCAGACCGCAAGTCTGAAACGCTGGAGATATATGAAGCCCTGCTGGGCTCGGTGCAGTTTTATGACCCGATTGAACCCACTGCTACACCGTAGGGTGGTAATAGTGATTGGATAAGACGAACCCAGATTAGAATTTCACCCTTGCAAGGATCAGGGGCTTGAAAAGTTTCTTCAATCGTTGTATAGTCAATACAGTCGAATAAGTCGCTATCTTCATTCTGTGCGGAAAAATCATCCAAACAATCGCTTCGCAAACCGCTGACCTTCTGTCAGCGGTTTTTTAATGCTGAATAAGATTTAACGGTGGGAAATGCAGTAGAGAAAAATCGCTCAACAGATTGTGATGAAAGGAAAAAAGATCATGAAAAAGCATACTGCGATCCTGCTTTCGTGCGCTGTGGCAATTGCCATGTTGTTTAGCCTGGTTCAAGTCGCGCCAGTAAAAGCAGTGCCCCCCATCCCATATTTCAACGATTTTGGAACCTGGCCTGTGGAATATATCGACTGCGGCACTTTCCAGATTTCCAATATCTGGCAAGCCTCCGAAGGAGGATTAATTCACCTCGACCATGATGGGAATCCAGTTTTTTCAAATGTCGTCGTGAATTTTTATGTTCATTACTGGCGTGAAGGAACCGATCTGGAATTGTACAATGAGACCCATTGGACCGGGGGGTATACCTACGACGAAGATGGAAACATCATCACTGCTGTGGGTCATGGAAGGATTATATTGATTGTTGTCCCAGGTTATGGGCCCATTTTTCGCGAGTTGGGTTATTTGTTCGACAACTATCTGACCGGTGAACGAATTGTAATTGGGCACAATCACGATCTTGAAAATGCAGAATATACAGCCATGTGCAACTATTTTGACGGGCAATAAGTACCTTCAACCCGGGTTTAGCTGATCTTGCGAAGGGGTCAGTTGGACAAGGGGATGAGATCGCTTTTGGGTAGTTAAACCAGAATTCAGAAATCGATAAGATTTCTGAATTCTCTTTTTTCTAAACGGTGTTCTCAGCCTACATATGAATCACATGCCCCTCGGCCGAGTGGGCAGCTTCCATAATCACCTCGCTCAGGGTCGGGTGGGCGTGCACGTTGCGGGCGATCTCATCGATGGTCAGCTCCATGCGCTGGGCCAGGGTCAGTTCCGGCAGCAGCTCGGAGACCTCCGGGCCGATCAGATGTGCGCCCAGGATCTCGCCGTACTTGGCGTCGGTGATAATCTTGATGAAACCGGCATAATCCCCCAGTCCGAGCGCCTTGCCGTTGGCCTGGAAGATGAAACGCCCGACCTTGATCTCATGGCCGAGCTCTTTGGCCTTGGCTTCGGTCAGGCCGAAGGAGGCGACCTGCGGTTGGCTGTAGGTGGCGCGCGGCATCATGCTGTAATCCAGGGTCACCGTTTCTACCCCGGCGATGTGTTCGGCGCATACAATACCCTGGGCGGAAGCAACATGCGCCAGCAGCAATTGCCCCGTCACATCCCCGATCGCCCAGATGCCCGGCACATTGGTGGCCATGCGTTCATCGATGGCGATAAAGCCACGTTCGGTTAGCTTGACGCCGACTTCCTCCAGCCCCAGGTTTTTGCTGTTCGGGCGGAAACCTACCGCCAGCAGGGCTTGCTCGGCGACCAGGGTCTGTTCGCCCTCTGGCCCGCTCACCTTGACCTCGACGCCAGTCTCGGTCGCCGTGACCGAGAGTACCTTGGTGCTGGTCATGGTGACGATCCCACGCTTCTTGAACTGCTTGGCCAGCTCGAGGCTGATTTCCTCGTCCTCCAGCGGCAGGATATTGGGCAGCATTTCGACCATGGTCACCTTGGCGCCGTAACCGCTCCAAATGGTGGCGAACTCCGCCCCGATGGCCCCGGCGCCGATGATGATGGCGCTCTCCGGGCGGGTATCCTGCAGGATGGCTTCCGTGTAGGTTAAAATGCGCTTGCCGTCCACCGTCACACCCGGGATGACGATGGAAAAGGCCCCGGTGGCAACGATGATGTTCTTGCCCTGCACGGTCTGTTTGCTGCCGTCCGCTGCCGTCACTTCCACCGCGTTTTTGGCGGT
>JBGSJZ010000048.1:0-25609 GCA_041741455.1 Anaerolineaceae bacterium
GCAGCGATTGGAGTTATTGAAAGGGGCGGGTTTTAACGCAGTGGCCGCCTACATCCCCTGGCTGTGGCACCAGGTGGAGGAAGGCGTCTCAGATTTTGATGGGCACAGCCACCCGATGCGCAACCTGGCCGGCTTTTTGGATCTGGCTGCGGAAATGGATTTATTGGTGATTTCCAGGCCGGGACCGTATATCAATGCCGAGACCATCAATGAGGGCGTGCCACCGTGGGTCTTCAAGAACTACCCGCAGGTAACCTACACAAGCCAGCACAACCAGCCGACCAACATGGTCAGTTATCTGCATCCGGATTTCCTGGAATGTGTCAAGGACTGGTATAAAGCAGTTTTTGAGGTGCTGACCCCCCGCCAGATTACTCGCAGTGGGAAGATTATATTAATCCAATTGGATAATGAGATGGGGATGATTTCCTGGGTGCGCAACCACCTGGATACCAACCCTGACACCATGGCCCGCTTTGCCGCCTACCTGGTCAAGACCTATGGGGAGAAGCTCCCCCAGCACTACCCAACTGCTAACCTGACAGAATTCCTGCAAGATGGCATTCGCCAGCCGCGGGCAGAGTATTCTTACAAGATCGTGACCGACTACCGTCACTTCTACCGCCAATACCTGCGGGAATACACGGACTTCCTGTGGTCAGAGGCGAAATTGAACGGTATGGAAGTACCTCCTGTGATTAATATTCACGGCTTCACCAATGGCGGACGGACTTTCCCGATCGGCATCTCCCAGTTGGTCGAGGTCATGTGTATGGATGGCATGATCAGCGCCACGGATGTTTACCCGGCGGTGATCGGCGAAGGCACTTATCACCAGTTGTTGTTGGTCAACGAAATGACCAAGGCGCTGCATAATTCACAACAACCTCTCTTTTCGATTGAATTTCAGGCTGGCGGCAACCAGGATTACAGCAGCGGCCAGTCCTCAATGAACGACCTGCACAGCCGGCTGTGCATCTCGACTGGCATGCGGGCCATCAACCACTACTTGTTTTGCGATGGTGAGAACCACCCGGTGCTCAGCCCGGCCAAGCGCCATGATTGGGGTCACCCGGTGCGCAAGGATGGCACGCTGCGCCGACATTATTTCCGCTACCCGATGCTTTCGCGAGTCTTAAAAACTTATGCCTCGGATTTGACCCTGGCCCATCCTAAAACGGTGACTACGGTTGGTTTCCTGCTGGATTATTTCATGACCGAAGTCCATAACGAATTCACCCACGAGGAAACCCGGGCCTTCACCCACCAGCGCGAGCATGTGCTCTTCGACTTCCTGGGGCGCGGGTTGGCATTGACACACCGCCCATTCGATGCCATCGAGTTGGAAAGCGGGCGCCTCGATCCGGCGCAAACTCCCTTGCTCTGGGTGCAGATGGAAAAGCAATGCCACCCTGCCACGCAGCAAAAGCTGGTAGATTACCTGCAGGCCGGAGGCAAACTAGTGCTGGCCGGGCGGATGTGCGTGGAGGATTTCGTCCACCAGCCCTGTACTATCCTCAAAGATGCTCTGGGTATCCAGCAGGTGACCGATCAGCCACCGTTCACGGAAAACCTGATTAGCGCCTTCCAGTATGTGGATATCCCGGTGTCCTTTGTGGAGAGCTACACCGGCGAGTTCGACGAAGTCTATGCCCGGCGGGAGAATGGGGACGTGGTTGGTTTCATCAAGAAAATCGGCAAAGGCCAGGTGATGGTCTTTGGGGCAGCCTACGCAGCTAACACCCTGGACGATGTGGATGTGGTCAACCAGATGGCGCTGAAGATGGGCTGCCCGCCGCTTTTAAAAATGAGCGCCTGGGCGGATGTGCGTTTGAGCCAGGGGGAGAAGGGTAGTTTCCTGTTCATCAGCAACTATCAGGATGACCCGGTGGAAACGGTCATTGAGTATGAAGGCAAGCTCTTATTTGGCGGCCAGCCGGTCAGCCTGCCGGCCCGGCGCGGCTTGATTTTACCGCTTGGCTGGCAAGTGCAGCCGGGGATCACTCTGGAGTTTGCAACCGCCGAGATCACTGGGGTAACTGAAGATGGATCAACTCTCACCTTGAGAACAGAGCCAGCCGAATTCTACGCGGAATTCAGCCTGGACGGTTACCATTGTGATCCAGCGATTGGCAAAGTATCAGTCGATGCAAAACAGCGCGTCCAGATTCATGGGAAGGAAGGCGTGATCGTTCTGCACAAGGATGCGTGATATTCACAAAAGAGAATCAAACAACCCCTGGCTTTCTTCACCAGGGGTTGGGGATATTTTCTTACATTTGAAGCCTTCAAAACAATCAACCAGAAACGATATCTGTTAGCCTGTGCATATCACTCGCCAATGCTGAGTACAAATGGCGATAGACTTCGTAATAGGATTGATAGATACCGCTATCCGTAGAGTTAGGCTGCCAGTGTGCTTTGATCTCAACGCAGCTTTCGGAAACTGCCGAAACTCCGGCTGCATCTTGTTCGGCCGCCACAGCCAACAGAGCTGCGCCGTAGGCCGGACCTTCTTCCACCTGCAGCGTTACAACCTCACAGCCAAAGATATCCGCCTGCATCTGGCACCACAGCGAGCTTTTCCCACCACCGCCGATAGCCCGTACTTGTAGGATCGGCACATTCAACCCGCGCATAATCTCCAGGCCATCCCGTAAGGAGAAAACCACCCCTTCCATCACCGCTCGCACCATGTGCGCCATTGTATGCCGGCTGGTCAGACCTACAAACGCCCCTGTCGCAAATGGATCCAGGTGGGGGGTGCGTTCACCGGTGAGATACGGCAGGAAGATCAACCCCTCGGTCCCTGGGCTGATTTTGGCAGCCTCGGCTGTTAATTGAGGATATTCCAATCGCCTTTCGGCGTTGGCCAGCTGAGCCACACCCTGAAAGGTATCCCGCAGCCAGCGGAAGGAATTCCCCGCCGAGAGGGTGACGGCCATCAGGTGGTTCTTGTGCGGCACAGCATGGCAAAAGGTATGCAGCCGGCCTTTGGGATCCAGGTTGATTTCATCACTGTGGGCAAAGATGACCCCGCTGGTGCCAATGCTACTGCTAACCAGCCCGCTGCGTACAATGCCGGTTCCGACCGCTGCCGCCGCATTATCACCACCGCCCGCCACTACCGGGATGCCAGAGGGCAGGCCGGTCAGTTCGGCAATTTCAGGTCGTAGCATTCCGGTCACTTGGGAGCCTTCATAAACGGTTGGCAACCATTTCCGTGGAATTTCCAACTGATCGAGTAGTTCCTGGCTCCAATCGCGTTTGCGTAGGTCCAGCAGCAAGGTGCCGGCCGCATCGGAACAATCGGTAGCGAACTCGCCGGTCAACTTCAAGCGAATGAAATCTTTGGGCAGCAGGACTTTTTCCAGGCGGGCGTACGCCTGAGGTTCATTGTTGCGAAGCCAGAGGATCTTGGGGGCCTGGAAGCCCGTCAAGGCCGGGTTGCCAGTAATGTCGATCAGTTTCTCCATGCCGATGGCATTGGTGATCTGCTGGCACTCGGCAGCAGTACGCTGGTCATTCCACAACAAAGCCCGGCGGATGACCTGTTGCCTGCCGTCCAAGAATACCGCACCATGCATCTGGCCGGTCAGGCCGATGGCGGAGATATCGGAGGGATTTCCAGCCTGATTGACGATTTTGCGAAGGACTTTGATTGAAGCCTGCCACCAATCCTCTGGATCCTGCTCACTCCACAACGGGAACGGCGTATAGAGTGGATATTCTTCGGTGGCTGAGGCAATAATACTGCCCTGCTCAGTGATGAGCAGGGCTTTAGCACCCGTTGTTCCAATATCCAAACCAATGAATTTCTTCATAAGGCTGCCCCCTGATTACCGTACGCCCAGGAGCACTTCCATGGTCAATTGATCCAATCGTTCGTAGTTCATGCCGCGCTTCGAGATTTCAACTCGATCCAGATTGGCCTCGCGGACCTTCTTCAGTTGTGCCTGGCTGAATGGGCCGGTCAATTCTGAAGCACCATCGATATCGGATGTGCTGGCAGCAACCAGAGCCTGGATTTCCGGATCGGCATTCCATTGTTCGGCCTTTTCCTTCAAGATCAGGTAAGTCCGCATGCAACCGCGGGCAAAATCCTTGACGCCTTCATAATCCTCGGTGCGGAAGGCATGGGCATCGAAGTGGCGAGCGCCAGTGTATTTCACATCTTCCAGGAATTTCACCAGGAAGAATGCTGATTTGATATCCACCATGCCAAATCGGAAATCCTGGTCGTAGCGGCCAAAACGTTGGTCATTCAGATCGATGTGGAAGAGTTTGCCACGTTCCCAGGCCTGGGCTACACCGTGGAGGAAGTTCAGGCCGGCCATGTGTTCATGGGCGGTTTCAGGATTGACCCCAACCATCTCAGGGTGATCCAGGGTTTCGATAAAAGCCAACATGTGACCAACCGTTGGCATGTAGAGATCACCACGTGGCTCATTGGGTTTCGGCTCCAATGCCACCTTCATATCATAGCCTTTATCCAGGATGTACTCACAGACAAAATTCATTGCCTGGCGATTCCATTTAGTGGCATCCACCGGGCTCTTGGCTGCATCGGTTTCCACACCTTCCCGACCTCCCCAGAAGACATACACCTTAGCGCCAAATTCCGCACCCAGGTCGATGGCGTTCAGGGTTTTCTGCAGAGCATAGGCGCGCACTCGGGGATCGTTGGCGGTAAAGGCACCATCCTTAAAAATCGGGTCAGAAAACAAATTGGTGGTCGCCATCGGCACAACCAGGCCCGTATCCGCCAGTACTTTGTGAAAATCGGATTTGATGCGATCACGCTCGGCCGGGGTGGCGTCAATTGGAATCAGGTCGTTGTCATGCATGTTTACGCCATAAGCCCCAACTTCGGCGATCATACGAGCGATTTCGATCGGGCTCAGGCGACTGCGAACGGGCTCCCCAAATGGATCGCGGCCCGTGCTGCCCAGCGTCCACAAGCCGAAGACAAATTTGTGTTCAGGTTTTGGTTGATATTTATCGGTCATTTTTCTCCTGCCTTCAAGTAAGTAAATAGATGATGGGTATTAGGTGCTGCTTTATACTACTTATTCTTCGTCTTCCTCAGCAACGTGGGCTGGAGTGATATGGCTCCAAACCATAAACAATAATAAAGAAACCAAAACCACCATGAAGCTAATTCTAAATAACACAATTGTAAAGGGCTGCAACATCATCAGAATACCGCCAATAATGCCCGCAATAATCAAGGTGTTCACTGGTTTATAGATCCTGGCTGAAATCCGATAATTGAAAATCTGCATGGACAGGTTGATCAGGAATATATAGACCAACAAGATCGCCACAAAGTAACTAATAAACGGCACCGCAATCACAATCACATTATCAATCTGGGTCGCTTCTGGAATCGTTGGAAGTATGAACTTCCCATACAGGAACCCAAACACTACAAGCAAGACAGAAATGATGAGGAGTACAAACGGGGGTTTGACTTTTCGATTGGCCATTTTCTTCGCTCCAACAGGATTGCCAGGCGGAGGCGGGCTCCGCCTGGCATTGGGATTGATCTAGTACTTGATGTCTTTTTGTTTCTTCTCGTCAGCGGATTTCAAGATCGCATCGCAAACCACGGCGGTCTTGTAGCCATCCATGAAGGTAGCGCCATACGGGGCAACATCTTTATCGTTGACGATGCAATCCATGAAGTGGGTGATCTCATGGATGAAGGTGTGTTCCCAGCCGATGATGTGACCGTGCGGCCACCAATTGCTGTAGAAGGGATGGTAACCCTCAGTAATGCTAACTGTCTTGAAGCCCTGGGTGGTCTTGGGCTCTTCGCCAATCCATAAGACCTCCAGTTCATTCAGCCGTTCCAGGTCAAACTTAATGGAACCGAATTCCGCATTGATTTCGATGGTCATCGCATTTTTGTGGCCGCCTGCGAATCGGGAAGCCTCGATGGTGCCGATGGCGCCATTATCAAATTCCACACAGGAGACAAAGGCGTCGTCTACTTCAACTTTGAAAGATTTAGGACCATCCGGGCCATCGCGCCTGTCGATAAAGGTCTTGGCCATAGCGCTGACACCCTTGAAATCACCCACCAGGAAGTGAGCCAGGTCGATGACGTGCGCACCCAGGTCACCCAGGGCACCCGAACCAGCAGCCTTCTTATCCAGGCGCCAGATGGCCGGAGTGCCGTAATGCGGCATGATCCATTCCTGCAGATAAGCGCCGCGGAAGTGGTAAATCTGGCCGAGTTTTCCGCTGTCGATCAGTTCGCGCACCAGGCGGATGGCGGGCACAAAACGGTAGTTGAAGGCTACCATGTTCTTGACCCTGGCCTTGTCTGCTGCCTCAGCCATTTCTCTCGCTTCTTCGGCGTTACGGGCAATCGGTTTTTCACAAATGATGTGCTTACCGGCTTTGGCGGCCATCACAGAAGGTTCCGAGTGGAGCGCATTCGGGCCGCAATTATCGATTAATTGAATGTCATCGTTTTCCAGCAGTTTGCGCCAATCGGTATACGCATTGGCATAACCGTAACGGCGGGCGGCTTGTTGAACGCCCTCCGGGTTGCTGCCAGCAATCGCCACCAGCCGGGGGATGGCTGGAGGTGGATACATCATATAGGGAATGGTTTTGTAAGCATTGGTATGCGCCTTGCCCATAAATGCATATCCCAGCATGCCCACGCCCATTTCGGGGATGTTTTCAGAACCTTTCGGTCCTGCCATTGTTGTGAAGCCTGTTTCCTTTTCTGACATAACTTCCTCCAATTTTTTTACATCATCAGCAGAGCAATTGGCTAACCCTTTGAGGCGAAGGCGGCATCAAAGGCCACATTCGAGGCAGCGAAATCTTGAGATTTGATCATCTTCAAGGCTTCTGGGGCACCCCATTCGCGGTTCATACCACTGTCTTCCCATTCGATGGAGAGTGGGCCATTATAGTTGAAGCGGTTCAAAGCTCGGATCAAGCGATCCCATTTGACATCGCCATGGCCTGGGGAGACGAAGTCCCAACCGCGGCGGAAATCGCCGAAATCGAGATGGCTGCCCAGAATGCTGTTGCGCCCGTTCAGTTGCAGGCGGGAGTCTTTGACATGCACATGGAAAACCCGATCGCCAAAATCGTTGATGAATTCAACGGGGTCGATGAACTGGTGGATGAAGTGGGAGGGATCAAAGTTAAAACCGAAAGCCGGGTGATTGTTTACGGCATCCAGAGAGCGGCGGGTGGTGACCAGATCGTAGGCGATCTCGGTTGGGTGAACTTCCAGACCGAATTTGACATCATTCGCCGTGAAGACATCCAGGATTGGCAGCCACATATCGGCAAAGAACTTGTATCCACGATCGATCATGGCCTGGGTGGTCGGGGGGAAGAAATAGAGGTTCTTCCAGACCGGGGAGCCAGTAAAACCATTGACGATTTTGAGGCCCATCTTTTTGGCGGCTACAGCGGTATCCTTGAGTTCCTGCTGGGCGCGGGCACGCACACCATCCGGTGAGCCATCACCCCACAGGCGATCCGACAAAATGGCGCGGTGCCGTTCATCAATCGGATCATCCGCCACGCACTGCCCCACCAGATGGGTGCTGATGGCAAAACATTTAAGGTTGTATTTTTTCAGAATGTCCCAGCGGCTCTGAATGTAGCTGTCACTGGCAATGGCTTTGTCCACTTCAAAATGGTCGCCCCAGCAGGCTAATTCAAGCCCATCGAAACCCCAGGCGCTGGCTTTCTTCGCCACATCTTCCAGGGTTAGGTCTGCCCATTGACCGGTGAAAAGAGTAATTGGTCTGCTCATCTTATCAATCCTTTCATCTAATTGGGTATTTGTAGTCAGGCAGTTGAATCAGTTTGCCACCTTGCATGGCTGATTCGTGTGCCAGAATTCCAACGGAGGTCCAGTTTGCGCTTTCGAATACATTCGGGAATGGATCCCGGTCCTCGAGAACAGCCATCAGGAACTCGTTTGCCAGATGCGGGTGCGAACCACCATGCCCGGAGCCCTGGATAAAGGAGAGATGGGCGTTCTCGGCCATATCATAGACGCACTTGGTGGTAAATTCCTGGATTTCCTTAGGCAAGTAATGGGCATAATCTTTGATGGCTGTATGCTGTGCTTCTTCGCCACCCAGATGAATTACAGGTTCTTCGCTGGACATCAACTGCCACTCAAAGCTCAAATCGCTGCCGTATACATCAAAGCTCTCGATGTACTGGCGGGCCACATCGAACAATGAACGGGTAACTTCTGCCGAGAGATCGGAGCCTTTGAGCTTGATGTGGGCGGTTTCCACAGCGAAGGGAGAGCCGTACTTTGGGATCAGGTGATCAGCGATGCGCCCTGAGCCGAAACAGGAAACATACTCGGCCATTGCGCCGCCCATTGCCAGGCAGGGGCTGACCACGTGGGTGGCATAGTGCATCGGGGGCAGGCCTTCCCAGTAACCCGGCCAGCCATACATATTCTGCTGGTGAGATGCCCGCAGGAACTGGATCTTGCCCAGCTTGCCTGTATCGCGCAACTCTTTGACGAACAAGTATTCCCGGGAGTAGATGACGGTTTCCATCATCATATACTTCTTGCCGGATTTCTTCTGGGCCTCGATGATCTGCCAGCACTCATCCACTGAAGTTGCCATCGGAACGGTGCAGGCAACGTGCTTGCCAGCATTCAAGGCTGCGATACTCATGCGGGCATGCTCGTGAATGGGCGAATTGATGTGAACGATATCGACCTTGGGGTCTTCAATCAGTTTATCAAAGCTGGTATAGCGTGCGTCAATGCCAAATGCATTACCGATCTGGTTAAGCTTTTCTTCGTTGCGCTGGCAGATGGCATACATATTGGCATTTGGATGGCGCTGGTAAATTGGGATAAACTCAGCTCCAAATCCCAAACCCACAATCGCAACATTTAACTTTCGTTCCATTTGACCTCCCAAATGATCCATGTAGATGAAACTTATTTCATTAATTCCCTGAGGAAAATCACACCATTCGCAGCCAGGGCATCCTGTGTTTCAGCTAATGGTCGCCAAATAGCTGCTGCACGTGCGATACTTTTAACTTTATTGGTGAAAGACTCAATAACAAAAACACCATCAAAATTAATTTCCTTTAGGGCCTGGGAAATTTCCTTCCAGGGCACATGACCTGCCCCCGGAGTGCCACGATTATTTTCGTTACTGTGCACCTGGATCAATCTTGGACCAGCCAACCGAATCGCATCTCCCAGAGAATTTTCCTCAATATTCATGTGAAACGTGTCCAACATGATCTTGCAGGCTGGACGATTCACGCGATCAACCAACTCGACTGCTTGCTCTGCTGTCGTAATGAAACTAGTCTCAAACCGATTGATCGGTTCCAATCCCAGCAGAACTCCATGTTTCTCCGCATATTCAGCGAGATCCCTAAGAATATCCACCAGGATTTTCAAATCATGTTCGCGCTCTTCAGCAGATTGTTGCCAGGTTCGACCGACGGCTGAATAGAATGGTCCAACCAAATGTTTACCACCAACGATCACCAGTCCATCAATACAGGCTTTCAAATAATCGAGGCCGTTTTGACGCACCTTCGGATCAGGGTCAATTAAATCCCGATCTGGACTCATCGCAGCGCAAAAACTGATGCTGAATATTCCCGCCTGATGAATGATTTCACCGCATTTTTTGAAATCAAGTGTCGAGGGATCATCGATTGGAATTTCAATATGGTCAAAGCCCATTTTTGCAATCATTGGCGCCAATACTTGCAATTCTTCAATTGTTATAGGCGCTGTCCAAACCCATGTGTTCACTCCGAATTTCATATGGTTCTCCTTGGTGAAAAGATTATCTGATTTTGAGCGGCAAGATCAAATCCGGTCGCCTTGAGGATCGAAGAAATGCAGTCTGTTCAGATTGATGTCGAACCGAACCCGGTCACCCGGTTTTAACTGAACCAAGCCGGAAGCCAGGCAGAGAATTTCTCCGGAATTGGCCTGGATGTGGACAACCGTTTCCACCCCGAGCGGCTCAGTGATGCGAATTTCTCCGGAGAATTTTCCATTCGGGCTGAGCTGAATGTCCTCCGGGCGAATACCCAGGGTGAACTGTTCAGGCAGGCTAACTGAATTCGGCAAGTCCAGGTCTATGCCCAAATCAGTGATTTTGCAGACGCCATCGGAACGTTGGGTTGGCAGCAAGTTGATGCGGGGTGTACCCACCAGTTTGGCCACGTAGGTATTGGAAGGCCGGTCGTAGATGTCTTCCGGTGTACCCACCTGGATCAATTTACCCTTGTTTAAAACACCGATGCGGTCCGCCATAGTCAGGGCTTCGATCTGATCATGGGTTACAAAGAGCGTGGTCACACCCTCCACTTTCTGCAAGTGTTTGAGCTCGGCACGTAGGGCTTCGCGCAACTTGGCATCCAGGTTGGAGAGGGGTTCATCCATCAGGAAGACCCGCGGCCGACGGACGATGGCCCGACCGATAGAGACACGCTGCATTTCTCCACCGGAAAGTTGCACGGTCTTGCGGGTTAAAAGATGGGTGATGCGCAGTTTTTCAGCCACAGCCTCGATCTTCTGGCGAATTTCAGCTTCTGGAACACGGCGACCCGGGGCGCGGAGGGGGAAGGCCATGTTCTCGTAGACGGACATCGTGGGATACAATGAGTATTGCTGAAAAACGATGGCAACATCCCGGTCAGCCGGAGTCAGGTTATCGCAAACCTCACCATCCAGCAGGATATGTCCGGCGTCCGGTTTCTCCAGGCCACACACCACCCGCAAAGTGGTAGATTTCCCAGCCCCGGTTGGGCCGAGCAGAACAAAAAACTCGTTATCCTTGACAGTGAAGGTGACATCATCCAGGGCAGTAATGGCGCCAAATGTTTTTGTAATGTTTTGGAGGGTTAATTCACTCATAGTCTACTCCATCACCAGGGTTGCTTCAGTGGTCGGGTTGAAGAAGCGCACCATCTGCGGGTCAATATCAAGGTTAATTTTAGCGCCCAAGCCGTAATTTACACCGCGGCTGGTGCGCACCCGGACGATGTTTTGATCATCCAGATGCAAATCCAGCAATACGTTGCTGCCGTTCATCTCCACCAGAAAGACATCAGCTGTGATCTTCGACTCGCTGACTATCCAGCCAGCTTCCGGGCGGAAGCCCAGGACGATCTCCTGGTTATCCCCCAGTTGTTTATCGATGGAACGCTGCCAGGCTTCGCTGGGTTGATAGACGCCACCACCGGGCAATAGAACCTTACCAGCCTGATAGCGACATTTCACCAGGTTCATGCCGGGGCTGCCGATGAAGTTAGCCACGAAGAGATTGGTGGGGTTGTGATACACATCCGCCGGGGTACCGATTTGCTGTACCGCCGCATTAGACATGACCACGATGCGGTCACCCATGGCCATGGCTTCAATTTGATCGTGGGTCACATAGACCGTGGTTGCTTTTTGCGCCACGTGCAGGGCTTTGATTTCCGCCCGCATGGTTTCCCTGAAATCTGCATCCAGGGCGCCCAGGGGTTCATCCATGAGGAAAGCAGCCGGGTGGCGCACCAATGCCCGCGCCAGGGCCACCCGTTGTTGATCACCCCCACTCAATGCGCCTGGGCGGCGTTTCATCAGGTGCTTGATTTTGAGCAAAGTTGCCACATCTTTGACGCGCTTTTCAATCTCTTCCCGCTTGACGGACTGAGCCTGGAGCGGGAAGGCAATGTTTTCCCGAACCGTCAGGTGCGGGTAGAGCGCATAGAACTGGAACACATACGCAATATCGCGGGCACTGGGGTGGGCCCAGGTGACATCTTTACTATTCAGAAAGATGTTCCCGCTACTGACCGTTTCCAGGCCGGAGATCATGCGCAGGGTGGTGGTTTTACCGCAGCCGGAGGGTCCCAGCAGCACAACAAACTCACCATCCTGGATGGTCATATTCATCGGTTTGACGGCAAATTTATCCCCAAATTTTTTGACTACATTTCTTAATTCAATCGTCGCCATAATGTACTCTTTTCTCCCACTTACCGACGAACTGCGCCAAAGGTGACACCACGCAAGAGGTAATTACGCAGGGCAAATGTGACAATGGCCACCGGGATGAGGAAGCCCATGGCGCCGGCCGCAATCTGCGCCCATTCGATACCACCCGTCCCCAAAACGGAGGGAATGCTCGGCGGAGCAGTGCGGGCTGTTTGGGCAGTCAGCATGACTGCGAAGGCATATTCATTCCAGGCAAAAATCAGGCAGAAGACGGTAGTGGCGGCCAGGCCGGTGATGGTCTGCGGCAACACAATCTTGAAGAAAGCCTGCAGCCGACTGTAACCATCCACCAGGGCGGCTTCTTCGTATTCCCTTGGAATCTCATCGATGAATCCCTGCATCAACCAAACTGAGAAGGACAGGTTAAACACTGTATACAGGATGATCAACCCAAAAGTGGTGTCATACAGACCTAACTGTCGGTATAGTAAAAAGATTGGGATTGTGACAACCACTGGAGGGAGCATGCGGGTGCTGAGGATGAAGAATAGCAGGTCCCCCTTGCCGGCCACTTTGAAGCGGCTAAAGGCATAGGCCGAGAATAGACCGAAGAGCACAGACAGAACCGTGGATACGCCGGCGGTGATGGCCGAGTTTTTCAAATACCCCACGTATTCGCTGCTTCCGACGATCTGCTGTCCTCTTTTGAGCATGATCTTGTCATACCACTTGAGGTTTGGATCTGCTTTCAGGTCATCCAAACCCTGGGCAACCGTAACCTGCCTTCTTTGAGTTAAAAGACCTATAAATCCTTCCAGGCTTGGTTGAAAAAATACCTTTGGCGGGGCTGCGACCGCATCCGCCCGAGTTTTTAACGAGGTAGCTGCCATCCAAAATACCGGGACTAACATGATGATCGCAATGACCAACGTTAAGATTGCCTTCAGATTATGGGTCAATTTGGCTTTAAAAGTTACTTTATCTACCCGCGTTGCATAATTTATTTCGGGACGATTTGAATTTTTGGATTCCATGGGTTAGCTCTCTTTCGACTTGTTCAGCGCAGTGATGTACAGGTTACTGATCGCAATGATCACAACCAGGACAATAACTGCCAGCGCGCTTGCTTGTCCAGTTTTAAACTGGCCAAGGAAAGCTCTGGTGTAAATATCAATGGAGATCAACCGCGTTGCAGCACCTGGCCCACCACCTGTGAGACCCATGGCCAGGTCAAAACTCTTGAATGCCTCAATCGAACGGAAAAGGACAGCAATCAATACTAGCGGAGCAACTTGCGGCAGCGTAATATGCCAGAATTGAAACCACGAACTAGCCCGATCAATTACCGCCGCTTCATACAAATATGCTGGAATTGCACTCAACCCTGATAGAAC
Source organism: Anaerolineaceae bacterium (assembly GCA_041741455.1). Taxonomy (GTDB): domain Bacteria; phylum Chloroflexota; class Anaerolineae; order Anaerolineales; family Anaerolineaceae; genus CALESS01. The sequence continues at coordinate 13,375 of JBGSJZ010000048.1, forward strand.
CAGGAGCATAACAAAAGGTGTCCACATCCAGACATCAACCAGGACAATGGCCCACATGGCCAGGTCCCCCTTGGCAAGCCAATCTGTCGTTAATGGAACACCTAACCAGGAAACAAGATAATTAAATATTCCATAACCTGGGTTGAACATGAGTTTCCAGAACAAACCAACCACAACCGGCGAAAGCATCATGGGGATTAGGATTAGCGTAGTAATGATGCCACTTCCCCTGAATTTCTCACGGATCAACATGGCAAATCCAAAACCCAAAATTGTCTGTAATGTAACGGAAGCAAGAGCGTACCTTCCGGTAATTGCAAAGTAGGACCAGACTTGTTTGTCGGCGAGTAAATCCTTAAAATTTTGGAAACCCACCCATACTGGAAGTTGATTCCCAATCACAGAGTATCGATTAAAGCTGAGAAAAATACTATAAAAAAGTGGGAAGATGTTCAAGAGGATGAGTAAAATCAGCGTTGGCCAAATAAAATAATTGACAAGCGCTTTGTCACTCAGGTGCCATTTTCTGCTCTTATTGGACTCGCTGGTTTTTAACATTTTAATAAGCCTCTATTATTTTGTTTTCCTATCCCTTCAATGGTGAAGGTGTGGTGAGGAGGAAACCCTCCTCACCACTTTTAAGCAAATGCTACTTGAGGATACCGTTATCAACCAAAATCTGGCGTTGTTCAGCAGCGAGTTGATCAAGTAACGCCTTTGGATCACCCTGACCATCTACAATGTAGGGGTGAAGGATGCGGTTGACGGGTTCAAGCATCTGGCCGAAGACCGGGATATTCCAGAAGTCTTTGACCATCTGCATGGAATCGGAGAAGGCCTGATTGTAAGGAGTGTTCGTCAGGAATTCTTCGGAAGCAAGGACGGCCTTGTTGCAGGTGTACCCACCCACCTTGGCCCATTCCTTCTGAATGCTTTCCTGAGCAAACCACTTGATGAATTCCATGGAGGCTTGCTGGCGCTCTGGGCTGGTGTAGGAAAGAACGGACAGACCCTGACCGCCCAATGCAACAAAAGCCTGGCCATCGGGGCCCTTGGGGCCAGCGAAGAAGCCGGTCTTATCTGCGAAGGGGTTGACGCCCGGGTTGGCGAGAGCGGGGAAGAAGGCGAAGTAGTTCATGATCATCGCAGCCTGGCCGGAGATAAAGGCATCGTTCATTTCGGCATAGAACGCGTTGCTGGTTCCGGGAGGAGCAAATTGATAGAGCTCGCGGTAGAATGTCAAAGCTTCCACTGCCTTGTCTGAGTTCACAACACCTTCAACTTCAAACGTCGCCGGATCAAACCATTCAGCGCCCCAGGAGAACATGACGTTTTCATAACCCATGATCATGCCATCATAATCTTTCTGGGTATAGACGCCGACGCCATACTTGACGCCGTTCTTGGGATTTTCGGGGCGGGTGAAGAATTCAGCAATGTCGCGCAACTGTGCCCAGGTCTCGGGGGTCTTCAAATCATAACCGTATTTGGCCTTGAAGGCTTCCATCTCAGCGGGATCTTCGAAGAGGTCTTTGCGATACGCCCAACCAACCGCATCACCCTCGGTGGGGTATGCATAGTATTTGCCACTGCCGACAGGATATTCACCATAGAACTTGATGGTGGCTTCGGTAACACTGGTGTCAATACCATTGGTTTTCATGAAGTCTGTTAGGTCAACATAATGACCCTGGGTCGCACCCTGGCCAGTCCACTGGCTGTCACCGACAACCATATCATAGGTGTCGGATTTGGCTGCCCACTGCGAGGCCATCAGATCATAGAAGCTGCCCCAGGGTTCCTGAACAACATTGACCTTGATACCCGTCTCTTTTTCATACAAATTGCCAATTTCCTGAAGATAGTTCGCCGGATCCCACTCCGCCCACAGGATGGTGAGCTCTTTGACAGCGGGGGCGGTTACAGGAACAGCCGTTGCAACAGGGGCTTGGGTTTCAACGGGGGTGACTGGCTTGCAGGCTACAAGTACGAGCGCCAGCAAAATTACGACGTAAAACAGTTTTTTCATTTCCTCGGTCTCCTTGATATTGATTGAAAGGTTGACAAGTAAAACTCTTGTTGCTCATCTTCTGTTTGGCTGAATTTAAACCACCTCCTTTTTTCTCTCCTGAGCTTCATTTCTAATTGGATATGAGATAAGAATTAAGCACTTGCCGGTTGTGAGATGATAGCCTGAAAAACTGTGGCTATTCCACCCATTAAACATGCATTATTGCCATGTTGTGCCAGTACTACCCGGGTGCCTTTTCTATTCCATGGCAGGGCTCGTTTCAGAATTTCAGAATCCACAACCGGTTCAAGGAACTCCCAGGCATCACTCATAATTCCGCCAAAAACGACAATATCTGGGTTTAAGGCATTAATAAATGATGCAATCCCAATTCCAAGAAATTGACCAATTTTTTCAAGGGATGCCAGTGCTGCCGGGTCTCCTTCTCGCGCTGCAGCAATAATTAAATCCAGGCTTAATTGACTTAAGTCCCCATGGGTCCAATCCCATAGTACACTTCCCGTTTGTACTTTAAGCGCAGCCTCCACATAGCGAAAGAGTGCTCGCAGGCTTACCAGAGTCTCCCAGCACCCTCGATTTCCACAACCACACAACTCGCCATCTGGCATCATTGTGAAATGTCCAAGCTCACCAGCCATGCCATTTACACCGCGGAGTAGTTGGGTGTTGTGTAAAATTCCTCCCCCAAGACCAACACCAGCACTCAGGTAAAGTACATCTGGATGCTGAGCTGCAGCCCCAAAATAGTATTCCCCATAAGTAGCCAGATTTGCTTCGTTATCAATAAAAACCGGAGCGGAAAAATCGGAGGTGAGCACTTGTTTTAGTGGAATATCCTTCCATTTGAGGTTAGGAGCAAATAAAAGAACTCCTTCCTCGTAATCAACCAGACCTGGAACTCCTAATGCCAGGCCTAAACATTTATCTCCAATCTCCTTGGTACAAGCTTCATGAGCCTGATGAATATTTTTTACTAAAATCCCCAATACATCATCAACGGTCATTTCAGGATTCGTTTTTTCGGTTGCTTGAAAAATAATTTTGGGTAAAAAGTCGGTGCCGATGACGCTGACGAAATCAACGCCAATTTCTGTGGCAATAATGAAACCCGCAGCCGGATTGAGCCTCAGCTTCATGGAGGGGCGCCCCAATCCATTTGTTTCCAAACCAACTTCCTGAATGAAATTGCGTTGGACTAACTCCCCCACCAGGTTGGTGATCGTGGCTTTATTTAAACCTGTCTTCTTGGCCAGCATGCTTCGAGAAATTGGCGCCTCAACCCGAATATAATTCATGATTGCCGACAAATTTATATGTCGCAACATGGTTTGGTCTCCGGCTTGATAATTGGTTTTTTTGGCCATTTCGAAGTCAGGATCCCTTAAAGGCAAAGGATATTGTACTAAATTGGTAATTGCTTTTTGGAGAAAGTGTAGTGTGTTATTAGTTTATTGAAACAACAAACTAATAATAGCAAATTGAATATACTTTGTCAATACTTTTTTTCACATTTTTAAGGGGGAATTTCGCTATTTCCTGAATTTCATTCTTGAATCAATGCTGTTTCTTCAACATCATAAATCAAGACTTTCTCCCACTTCATCGAATTTCGGCTGACAAACTCCAGGTGAATCGGGTCAACTTGATAGAGATTATGCTGCTCTAAATCCGTAAAAATTAGGGAAAGGCAATAAGAATACGTGCTATCCACCACAGGTCTGCTTGTGTTGGCTGGCTTGCCAATAAAACTACTGTGCACGAGGTTGATTTTTGTGAGAGACTCCAATCCTTTTTCAAATTCTTGTAATGCGGATTGGGAAATATCCGATTTAAGCCAGAAAAACACATGGTGACTATGCATTCTCGTCCTCCAATGAATCAAGTGTAGGACAATCCATTGACTGCCCTACACTTGATTATAAATCCCGGTAAGAAATTCCCAGTTAGGTTCGTTTTGCCTTAAGCTGTCCTTCTTCCCTTCGAACTTGCTGAAGGGCTTCCGTGAACGGCTTGTTGTATGTGCAGCAACCTACATTCTTTTGACGGATCAGCAATTCGATACAGTGATCATCGGCAGTACACCAATTCACCTCATTGGGTTTACCATCCATAAGTTTCGCAGGGGTAAATGGATCTGCAAAGGATTGCCTGCCCAAAGCAACCATATCGACAACCCCATCCCGGATATTTTTATCACCCCAATAAAGCAAGGAGTTTTCTTCCTGTTTCACAGCCTGGAGTGCATTTTTACCATCCCGGAAAATTGAATAAGCCGACCCAATCACCACGGTCTCTGGTTTCAAGTTATCCTTGAGAATTTTTGAAAAAGTGTGATGCAAGTAGGCATAATCTGGAATCTTTTTATCCGGTTGGGATAGCGCCAGCGTGATGGAGGGACTCCCAGCGGACTGGAGGATATAACTGGCTCCCCGCGCTTCGAGACCCTTCACCAGGGCGATGGATTCAGTTAGATCCATTACTGCAGTATCCGGGCCGGCGGAACCACAACCCCCGGGAAACCCTTCCCAAACAGAAACTTTTGACCCGACGATGAAATTGGGGTCGTTAATCTCTCGCATAATTCTTTCGATGAGTTCAAAAGCAAAACGGCTGCGGTTTTCCCAGCTTCCGCCATATTTCCATTGGCGGTCATTGTATGGACGTAGAATCTGAGAGCCCAGATAACCATGGGATAATTTCAGATCAATCCCATCTGCCCCTACCTGGTGGGCAATTTTTGCCGCTAGGACGAACTCATCCATAATCCTTTCGATATCTTCCTCAGTCAGGATTTCGCCGCCAAATCCAGGGAGCGGTTTTACACAAACACGCTTTGAAAAAGCAGGATGGCTTAATTCCCCGGCATGGGTCAGTTGAAAGATGAAAAGGGTTGAATGATTAACTTGCCGCAGGGATGAAACAAACTTTGCCAAAGCAGCTTCATTGCGCGGCATGATGCTTAATTGTGATTCGCGGCCTCGATTTTCATAGGTTACCGTGATCGCCTCCAGGTCAATCAAGCCAGCTTTTCCCTTAAAGAGGTTGGTGTACCGCGCATAAGTCCGTTCGGTCGGGTTGCCCTCTTTGTCGGAATCACAACATTCCATCGCATTGATTACAAATCGATTTTCAGCAACTCTGGAGCCAATCTTAATGGGGGTGAATAAAGCATTTTGACTAGTCATCGTTCCTCCTGGGTTTGTTAGTCTCGGATCAATTGAATTGCATCGATCAATTGTTACATTCCTACTGTTTAATACTAAGAGCTTTCAGGAATGATTCAATCCCAGACCTGTACCGGATTAATACCAGGTACCCCCTAGTATATTGATGTAAAATTACTTGGAACATTTCCGTAAATATGTCCGAAGATGAATGGATCGGAGACTTACATCAATGAGGTACAACACAAGTACCAACGATACTGATCATGGACCTAATTCCCAAACAGGGACGAATCGCCCATCTTCAAGTAAATGGGTATTTGATCCTGTGATTCTTGTAGACCTGGGGGATGAGACCGCGGAAGATGTTTTGCAGAGTAAAAGTTTATTGGTTTCAACTTTGGATTGTATTCAAGATGGGGTGAGCATCCTGGATACAGAATTGAATGTGAAATATGTCAATAATTCCATGAAAAATTGGTATTCTCTCTCTGGGGATTTTATAGGATTGAAATGTTTTCAAATCTATCATAACCGGACACAACCATGTGAAAATTGTCCTGTTTTACACACACTGGCTAAGAAATCACCCCATATTGGGGTAGTAAAGTATTCTTTGGACGGTTTGGACATAGGTTGGCAGCAACTGTTCGCAATTCCAATCCTGGATAAACAAAGTGATCTTGTGGGGGTGTTGGAATATGTGAGGGATATCTCATATCAATATCAACTTGAAAATGATCTCAGATGTATTATGGAAAAATACCAATCTTTGGAAAAAAGAAATGCAGCCATTGCACAACTCCTAGCAGAGCAAAGAAAAGAACGCGATGAATTAGAAGAAACAATTTCTCAGAATTTTGAAAAATTTGTAAAACCCTCCTTAAATTATCTAAGGTCCAAATCGGATGTAGATGAAGTAAATCTGGTTGAATCTCTGATCGAAGAAATTGTCTACCCCATCTCAAAGAAGAGAACCTCTATCCTGGATAAACTAACGCCTCGAGAAATCCAAATCGCCACACTCATTCGAGAAGGCAATACCACAGCAGAAATAGCAAAAACCCTGACCGTTTCCAATAAAACCATCGATTTCCACCGGGCAAATATCAGAAAAAAACTGGGATTGCAGACTTCAGAAGGGGAGAGAATCAACCTGGAGACTTACTTAAATGCTCACAATTAGCTGCTTGGGCTTTTGCCGGAGATACAAATGAAAATAGAATTCTCAGCATGTAACAAGATTGGCTGATGGATCCTGAATAAAAACTATTTATGGAGCGAATGATGACAACCAACTACCGATTTTCTTTTGGACCGTGGAATATCCACTCTGGCATGGATAATTTTGGCCCTGCAGTGCGGGACGAATTTTCTTTTGCAGAGAAATTGGAGTTCTACAAGCAGCTCGGATTTGATGGCGTGCAATTCCACGACGATGACGTGGTGAGCAATGCGGATGACCCCTGGGCCAAACAAGAAGCCGAAGCCAGGCTCATGCGCCGCCGGTTGGATGAATACGGCCTGGAGGCGGAATTCGTCGCCCCCCGCCTGTGGGAGCATCCCCTGACCATCGACGGAGCCATCACCTCCAATTCTGCCCAAGCCCGGAAATATGCGCTGGACCGCTCCAAGCGCTCGATTGATATCGCTCATATCGTCGGCTGTAGAAATATCGTTTTATGGCCAGCCCGGGAAGGTACCTATATGCGCGAAGCCAAGGATCCGGTGGCTGCCGTGGCGCGGCTGGTTGACTGGATGAACGCTTTACTCGAGTATGACAAGGACATCCGTATCCTGGGCGAGATGAAGCCAAACGAGCCGATGGACCATGCCTATGTGCCGACCACCGGGCACTTTCTTGGTCTGGCAAGCCTGACGATAGACCCGCTTCGGGTTGGCACGTTGATTGAATCAGCCCACACCATCCTGGCAGGCTTGGATCCATCCGATGAAATGGCGTATGCTCTTTACCATAAGAAACTATGGTCGGTGCACCTGAACGATCAAAACGGTTTGAAATTTGATGAAGATAAATCCTTTGGCGTGGTTGATCTGCGTCGGGCGTTCAACCAGGTTTGGGTGCTGGAACGCAACGGCTACGGACAGAACGGAGAATTCATCGGGCTGGATGTCAAAGCCCTGCGCACTCAACTGAAGGAAAGCTCCACAAAGCACCTGCGCAACAGCCGGGCTATCTTCCTGCGCCTGGTGGAACTGTGCCGTTCGCTGGATGTGGCAAAGGTGGAAGAACTGCGTGGGACCCGTGATTATGAAGAACTGGACCTGTTGATCGTCAACCACTTACTGGGCGGTTGAGATGGCGGAGGCCATTGCAGCAGGGCACATTTGCCTGGATATCATTCCAGATCTTTCCTTCCACCCGGGTGGACAATTTGATGCAGCCTTTCGACCGGGCAGGCTGGTTCAAACCGGACCAGCCACCATTTCAACGGGTGGATCTGTTTCCAACACAGGGTTGGCTTTGCACCGTTTGGGGATTGATACTCGCCTGATCGCCAGGATTGGGGCAGATGCGCTGGGCAACACCTTGCTGCATACCCTCTCCAGCCATTCACCCCGTTTGGCGGAGGGCATCCTGACCAGCCCAACCTCAAGCACCTCTTATTCCATCGTGATCAGCCCTCCCGGTTGTGACCGGCGTTTCCTGCATCATTCTGGCGCTAACGATGACTTCAGCGCAACGGATGTAAAGGATGAATGCCTGGGCGATGCGCGTTTGTTCCATTTCGGTTACCCACCCATCATGGCTGGCATGTTCGCTGAAGGCGGCCGGGAGTTATCCAACCTGTTTCAGCGGGTCAAATCTCACGGGCTCACCACTTCGCTGGACATGGCCTACCCCGACCCGGAATCCGCGGGAGGGAAGGCTGACTGGCCGGCGATTCTGCAAAAAACATTGCCGTATGTGGATATCTTCCTGCCCAGCCTGGATGAAATTCTGTCCATGCTGAGGTATCAGGCAGACCTACCCATCACTCCGGAATTGCTCTCCAGGGTGGGAAAGCAGTTGCTATCCATGGGCGCTAAAATTGTGGTGTTGAAACTTGGGGATCGAGGGCTTTACATGCAGGTGGCATCTCAAAAAGGCTTACATGGATTTGGTCGCGCCCACCCTTCCAATCTGCAAGATTGGGCCGGATTTGAAGCCTGGATGCCTTGTTTTGAAGTCCAGGTGGTTGGCACGACCGGCTCGGGCGATTCGACCATTGCAGGATTCCTGGCTGCCATTCTGCACAATCTTCCTCCGGATGCAGCCCTTCAGGCTGCCCTGGCTGTGGGTGCATGTAATGTGGAAGCATCTGACGCTCTTAGTGGCTTGCGCTCCTGGGAGGCAACGCTTGACCGCATCCAGGCTGGCTGGTCGCGCAAGCATGAACCGCATCAGTTCCGTTGGTTTCACCAGTGACCATTCACAGTGGAGAGCCAGTGTTTTATTATGTATGAAGAATTATGGATAGGTTCATATCAGGACACATGGGGTATGTATTTATGAGATTCTTAGGTGCGAAATTAAGGGGCCTTACACCCGATATTTTTTGTAATCAGAAATGGCTTGCTGGCTCGGAAAGACGAACGGCGTGATGCCCCTTTTCTCTTTCATTCAATCAGGCGTGAATATAGGCGATGCTTCTTGTGAAAAGTGATGCCGAGATTGGAAAGTTCCTGGAGCATACGTTCATTTTTGGCACTGATCTGCACTACTTCAAAGTGGGTGTAGCGGGATTTTTCAGTACTCTTAATTAATTCATTAAAAAGGATGGCTGTACCACCTGAACCGCGAAATTCATCGATCATACCCGCACCATTGATATTAAGACTGCGAGTTGTACGCAGTTCATGCAAAATGTCCAGCCAGCCCAATGGGAACAAGTGGCCTTTGGTGCGCTGAAGTGCAGTAGATATATCCGGATAGGCGAAAAGGAATCCCACCGGTCTGGACTCTTTCATAACGATCTTGATCATAGTTGGGTCAGCGAACCAAAGGATTTGGTCAGCCATACTTCTTGCTTCTTCTAGTGTGATGGGAAAATTACCGCTGGTACCTTTAATAGCGTCGTTATAAAGGTCATGCAAAAGTGGCAGGACTTTACGCAAATCCCTGCGAGTACGAAACCGAGCGATGGTTAATCCGCGACGCTCTTGAACGCGCTGAGCGATTTGGCCGATCTTTGGATTCCGATAAGAATCCCGTTTCATGAAACCGGACACAATTTCTTCAGTCATTTGAAACCCGGCTTCCTCAACCAGCGAAACGTAATAGGATGGGTTGTATGGGATGCCAAGTGCCGGACGGAATTCAAACCCCTCACTTAATAAGCCCAGGCCATCGAGAGTCGAAAAACCCTTCGGGCCAATGATCTTATTCAAGCCCTGCTGGCGCGCATAGGCAGCGGCAGCTTCAAACAATGGGATGGAAACCCCTGGGAGATTCATGGCTTCGAATAAGTAAAAGAACGCAGTCTTTTCCTGGTTGTAGGCATTAAAAGGGTGATGATTCAGGCAGGCAAGACGAGAAACTGGGTGACCGTTGCTATCAAAGGCTAAAAAGAAAGCGGCTGTTGAGTGTTTAAAAAATGGATTCTTGCGGAGGTTTAGTATGCGGGTTGCATCGCTCTGCAGTGGGGGTACCCATCGTTGATTATTCTTGTAAATGGTTTCAGGCAGGTGTAAAAAAGTTTTTACCTGTTTCTGGTTGGATAAGTCGATTTGTTGAATGGTATATGCCGCCATGGATTCCACTCCTTATGTTTATTCGCAAGTTTAGCATAGAAGGTGCGGAGGAACGGTCACTCCAAAACTGTCGTTTTTTTGGCCTCGATTTCTATCCTTAACTTCGTAAATTTTTCCCTGGTGAGGGGATATTTCCAGGCAAGCAACATTGAGATCGAAAGAAGAATGGTCGGTAGCAAGCCCATCATCAAGCGGATGGCGGTTGTTGTGGCACTATTTTGCGGTTGATTGGCAACGTATCCAGTGAGGGAAAGGATCCAGGGGATGAGTGCAAGAATAATGGCTGTTCCGGCTTTCTGGAGGAACACCATGTAACCATAGAAAGTCCCTTCACGACGGAGACCGGTTCTCAGTTCATCATCATCGACTACATCCGGAATGATCGACCAGGGAATCACATGAGCGGCGGCAATCCCCAAACCTGCGAGTGCTGCAATGAGATAAATGAGCTTTCCTGCTGTTGAAGGCAGGAAAGCCAATGAGAGCATGACGGCTGTCAACCAGGCCATGCTAAAAATATAAGCCTTCGTCTTTCCCATTTTATTTGCCAATTTTACAATGATAGGAATGCAGATTAAGGCTGCTAATTGCACGACCGCTAAAAGGTATTCCAGCTGACTTTCCATCTTCATCCAATATGTTACATAGTAGATGAATAATGCCGAAACCATGGCGACTGTCATCCAGGCAGTCATATAAATTCCAGCGGCAAATCGAAAAGCCCGGTTTTTCCAAGTGTAAAAAAAGCTCTGAATAATTGAAAGATCCGAGGAGATTGTCTCTGGATATTTTTCCTTCACCGTAAAGAATAAAAGAAGGTATGGGAGCATGGCCAAAAAACCAAAGATCAAAGCCATGACCAGGTATCCTGTTTTTTCTTCTGAGAACATTGAAGCGATCACGGGGACAAAGAAGGCAGCTATCAAACCGCCTGCCATACTCACCCCCATGCGAAATCCATTCAGTTGAGTACGTTCATCGTAATCCTGGGTTAATTCAGGAGTAAGGGATCCATAGGGGATAAAAACAAAAGTGAAAGCCGTATCGAATAGAATATAGGCAAACAAGTAATACAACATCAACAGAAAGTTGTTCGTAAATGGGGGAACCCACCAAAGCAACATAAACGCTAATCCAAAGGGGACAGCCCCAATGATAAAAAATGGCCGGCGTCTACCCCAACGTGTGTGTACTCTGTCAGCAAAGATTCCGATTAAGGGGTCATTCATCGCGTCCCAAATTGTTCCGATCAACAGCACCGGGCTAACGAAAGCTGGGGGAAGTTGTGCCACGTCCGTAAGGAAGTACAGGAAAAAGAAACCAACGATGGTGGTTGTCGTTGAATTTCCCCAGTCACCGATTCCGTAAAGAAATTTGGTGATAAATGGTAGTTTCCCTGATTTTATTTCAGCTTTCGTGCCGACAGCCATGATTGCTCCTCGCGACGGTTTTTCGAAGATTGGCATTTCCCCAATCGTTATCCTACTTTCTCAGGTAGTACCTCAAGTACCATTCCTGGTAGATAGGTGCGATCGCGTAGCCTGCCCTGCTTTTTAGGGAGTTGACCGAGTCATTCCAGAGAAAGGCTCAGTGGCTTGGTGAATCAGATACGCGCCTTTGAAAGAGTGATCCATGCAGGGCACGGGGCGGTGAAAACGGATAAACGCTCGTGTAATCGTCCTTTGCCCCTGCCCCGGCGCGTTGCAGGTTCAACGTCAGCAGGCGTTCGAGGATTTGTTCACCTGTCAGGTCGGTCGGCCAAAGGTCCCGTGCGGGTCCGGCTCGACCGGGCCGGGGTGGCCGATGAGGGCGCAGAGGTCGATGAAGTGAGTCTGATAGGCGGCGCGCTCGTTAAGTTCAGCGCTCTGCCATCTAAGGATGAAGTCCTGCGGGGTGAGTTTGGGCATGGGGTTGTTTATCGTTCAATATTGATTGTGTTGCGGATGGTCTCAGCCAGCCGGTTGATGATGGCATCGTCTGGTTGACCAAAGGAGTCCAGCCATTGGATGTTACTCAGATAATAGGAAAGTCTATTGGAAGGTAATACATCCTCTGCGCGGACACAGAGAATTGGCAAACCTTTGTTATCTGCCATTGTTATTTCACGGGCAACCTGGGTAGATTTGTTTGAAAAATTGGTGAAAATGAGAAGAAAAACTGACGCATGATCAATGGCATCACTAATTGCTGCTGGCCAGGTTGTATCAGGCGGAATATCTCGTGGAGCCATCCAACAGGTCCGATTTCTTTTTTCCAAACCTGTACAAAGCGTTTTGGCAAAGAA
>JBGSJZ010000049.1:0-9519 GCA_041741455.1 Anaerolineaceae bacterium
ACATCCGCGCCAAAGGCATCTACCGCGACCCAGTGCGTTCCAGTCAGAGCCACTTTGTGAAGGCCAGCGGACTGCGCTGGTTGAGCTTGATGTTGCTGGCGGAGATTCCCTGGGCCAAATGCGTGTGGGCGCTGCCCTTCCTGACTACGTTGTGCCCTTCGGAACGCTATTACCAGAACCAAGGCAAAGCGCACAAGACCTTGATCGAGTGGGCTGAATGGATGCTGCGGCAGGTCCGGCGCTGGCTGCCGGGACGCTGGCTGGTGGTCGTTGCCGATAACAGCTTTGCGGTCATCGAACTGCTGGCTCGGATGGCGAGCTTGCCCGAGCCGATCTGCATGATCGTCCGTTTTCGCCTGGATGCGGCGCTCTATGAACCGACCCCCGAACGGAAAGTGGGGCAGATGGGCCGTCCGCGCAAGAAGGGAAAGCGTTTGCCCACCCTCGAGCAAGCAGCTGCCGATCCAAAGACGGTCTGGCAGCGTCTCACCGTACCCAATTGGTATGGACAACGCCAGCGGGAGGTGGAAATCGTCTCGGATACGGCCGTCTGGTATCACCCCGGGCTGCCACCCCTGCCCATCCGCTGGGTGCTGATCCGCGATCCACGTGGAGAATTCAAAACCCAGTCGATCTTGTCCACCGACCCAAGCCTCGATCCGCAACAGATTCTGATGTGGTTCGTGCGTCGCTGGCGGGTTGAAGTCACCTTCCATGAGGTGCGCACCCATTTGGGTGTGGAAACCCAACGGCAATGGTCGGATCCCGCCATTACCCGCACCACCCCCACTTTGCTGGGTCTGTTTTCCTTGGTCGCCCTGCTGGCCCATCCAGCGGCCAAACAGCAGTCTCTCCCGATCCGTCAGGCAGCTTGGTACACTAAGGTTACGCCGACCTTTTCGGATGCGCTGGCGCTCGTTCGACGTCAGATTTGGCAATCGCAACATTTTTCGATATCCATTTCACAGGGTCATATCGCAAAAATCCCGCTCGAGGAGCTTCAGCCCTGGCTCGACGCCCTGTGTTATACACCTTGAGCCAGGTTCAATGGATAAAGTCTAGCTTAGGGTGTTCTGGGTATCTTCGCATCCTCGTGATTCAAACCTACAACCGGAACGTATGATACCGGTTGGCGCAGGGATTCCCCCAGGCCAGGCTCATACTCCGTTCGTTCAGGTCCATCACCAGAGAACAAATCGTCGTCTCACGGTCCATCGGGTCGATTTCGTGGATCGAATGATTGCAGATCGAATCCGGGTAATTCGTGTGATCCCGCAGGATGGCCTGCAAACTTTCGACCGTGTGCTGGCGGGATTGGCGCAGCAGCCGGTCCGCCCGGAAGTAGCGGATGCGGGTGCTGACCATCTCCTCAGGCTCGTCTTCGATGGCCTGCATCTTGGGGTCCAGGAAATGGTTGGTGTGCGTGATCGCCCCATCCTGCGCATACAGAATAGCCGAATTGCGGGAAGAGACCTCAATATTGTAGAGCTCACCACTCTCATGGGCGATCAGGTGGTTGTAGCCCGCCGCCCGCTGCGGGGTGGTGGTGGCGCGGATCGCCCCATCGATGGTGCGGGCCGCCAACACCGCCCGGGAGACCACCACGCGTGGGGTGCCGATCCGGTTATCGGAGGGATAGACCGAGTCACAACACTGCGCAATCCCATAGGCATTAAAACCAATGTTGGGCAGCAATCCCCCATACGTCATGGCCAGGAAAGGCGGTTCGTCATCCGGGGTGGCGTGGATGATAAAAATATCTGCTTCATCTTCCGGGATCCAGTCCTCATTATGCGCCACCAGCACATGACCATCCGCGCTGCGGGTCTCGTTGACCGCAAAACTGGTGCACTTGGTCAGGTGCAGCGCATCCATGGTGACCGCTTCGAGGGCGTTGACAATGGCAATATCATCAAACGACCGATCCGCCCCCTCGGCAATTCCGGTCAATTCTTCCAGATACTGGGGGTAGCGTTCTTCGATAAACGGGATATATTTGCGGGCTTGAACGATGGCGCCTTCCCAGGTGAGCTGAAGGTGGTGATAGGTTGAATCAATCAGCAGATGGGCGCTCTCCACACTGTGCTGGATCAACGCCCGGCAGGCTTCGCCAATCTGCTGCCCCATCCCCCGGTGGGAGCCGGCTACCCGCACCAGGGGCGGTGGATTTTGGTAGAGGATCGCTTCGTTCTTTTCCATGGGTTAACTATAGATCAAAAAGGTCCCTTTGCCAAGTGAAGTAGACAACCTGCGGACTGGTCGATAGTTTTTTTAACACGGATTGGACGGATGGGTCCACTGAAAAAACAGCACTATAACAAGCGAAAACGGATAGAAGAATGCACTCAATGGGTTAGAAAGCGAAACAGCGCAAGGAAAAAGTTTGGAAAAGAACTCACCAGTGGATTTTCCTGGATCTCCAGCGCTTGTTGCATCTTTTTGGTCAACCGGTAACGGGTAATCCGACGGATATTGGTCATTGCCGTAGAACCGACCAGCAGATCAGTCATGCGCCGGATACCGCGCACGGGTAGTTTGCCACTCGGCCAGGGGTGCTTCAAGCAGCGCACGGTTGCTTCCACGGCTGCGCGAAGATTACGACTCGACTGATGAAATTCCAGACAGCGCTGTCGGCGTTGCGCAGCATCGACCTCTTCTTGGGTGAACTCCAACTGGTACTTGCGCAGGCGTTTACGCCAATGCACCCGGCAGCGCTGTTCGGCCAGAAAAGGACAGTCCGCACATCCGTCCGGTGCAAACGCCGCGATAAAGCATTTTATGGACTGGGTGGGGGCGACCCGACCGATCTGTCCATGGGGACACAGGAGTTGTTGGGGTTTGCCCTGCGCATCTTGTTCGATCTGGTATTGCGACAAATGCAGTTTTTCTGGGTTGAGGGTCGTACCACGAATGGCAGACTGGATCAGGGTTACTTGCTCATGGCGCAAGACGGGATCGGCAGTGGGACTGCCATACGCACCATCGGTATACAACGTTTCGAGATCGGTGCGTTGTGCCAGGTTGGGCAGCGCGTTGATCAGCAGTTGAGAATCCTCTGTCCGGTTCGGTGCCATCTGGATATGCGTGAGTAACTGCAGTTCGTTATCGGGATAACAGGTCTCGACTACATTCGCCACGTAGCCCTTGTAAAACACGTTGTCTTTCTGCCGGTAACTGGCTTCCAGGTCATCCAGGGACTGCAAACTCCCGCTGCTCAACTCCCCATTCTCTTTTGGTTGCGGTTGTTCGCCTGCCACCCGGAAATTCTCGTCAAAAAACCGCACTGCCACCGCAAAGAAGGGCTGGGTTCCGTATCGTTCTTGTCCATCCCGCAGCAACTGCCACAACACCCGGCCGATCTGATGGAGGTGGGCTTGCACCTCGGCTTTGCCTTTGATGCGATAGATATACTGATTGGTTGTGTCGCGCAGGTATGGCTCCAGCAGTCCGGCATAGCGCTGCTGATCTTCCTCCGTCATCAGGCGTGCCAGACGCTGCACGCATTCTGCCGCCAGTTGTAAGCGGCTCGAATCCAGGATATTGCTGGCCACCTGGGTGCTGTCCATCCGCTGTTGGTTGGTGCGCACTTTGAACGCCACGATTTGTTGATCGGTAATCGCTTCAAATGCCTGCACCAGCAGGTTCGAGCCGTGTTGCAGGTTGTATTCGCTCAATTTGTGACGAAAATTGTACAGGCTGCGCACTTCAAAGCCCCCTTCGTCCAAGTTGTGGTAACCCAGGGCATAGCGCACTTGCAGGTCGAATAGAAAATGATCGTACAACTCCTCATCACTCCAGCCAAAGCCTGCTTTCAGCGTATCGAGCCCGACCAACAAATTCACCGGTATATTGGGCCGAGAAGGGCAGTCGGCATAGAGTACAGCAAACGATGCTTCGTTCAACCGGCAGAAAAACTCCCGGTAAAACGTACCTGCCCAACTGTCCTCCAACCGATGGCGTTGTTTTTCCGGCAGTTCATTTACATTGCTGATCAGTGGCGGCTGGAGGTGGCGTTTGTTGGCTTTGTACATATAGATCCCGTTTGAAAGAGTTGTCTCATTATATTAAAGTTTCCCTTTCCTGGGAATCCCCTTTTTCTCACCCTTTCTATCTCCTCCTTTTTTCAGTGGACCCATCCGTCCAATCCGTGTTAAAAATTTGGTTACCCACAGCAAAAATCAAGAATCAAAAACAGCGATCCCAACGGATCGCTGTTTTGAGAAGGATGGAAACTTACTTGCTGATCAGTTCCAGGTTGCCAACGCCCATGTCGACGGTGATGGTCAGGCCGGGGCCGGTGCCGGTGGTCTCGTAGACTCCGTTGGTCACGGTCCAGGTGCCCATCGGCTGCACGTTATTCAGGCCGCCGCTCACGGTCACCTTGGCGGGGACCCCCTTGGGGATGATGATCTTGATCGAGCTCAGGCCGGACGAGACCCGCACGTCCGCGGGCTGCAGCAGCGTGCCGGAGAAATCCAGGGTGTAGGAACCGGCGCCGCTCTCAAAGTCCATCACCGCAAAGTTGGCATTGGCCAGGCCGGTCAGCGTCACTTCCGAGGCGCCGCTCTTGTAGGTGAAGCGGGACATGGATTGCGGGTTGGGGGTGTTGAATACCACCTCATTTTTGCTGGCGCCGTCGGAGATCTCCAAGCGGGTCAGGGGCACGCCGGAAAGATCCATATTGCCTTCATACGCGCCCAGCTCCAGGGCCAGTTCCATGGGGACGTTGCCCAGCTTGAGGTCCCAGTCGTTTTTATAGCTGCGGCCGGAGGGCACCGTGACTTTGCCTTCCTGCTTGATGGACAGGTTGCTGCCGGTGCGCAGGATCTGGGGTTTCCAGGCGATGACATCGAACTGGACGGTGCCTTCCACCCAGGCAGTCGCGCCTGGGGACAGGGTCAGGCGGCCGGCGCCCATGCCCAGGGTCAGGCGCGGGGTGCCGCTGCCGTCCGGCGCAGCTTCGGTGATGGCCAGGGTGGTTACATCGCCGGGTTCGGCAGTTGGGTACGGGTTGATTTCGATACAGCCGGCCAGGGAAAAGACCAGGGCAATCGTCAGGATGGTGTAGAGGATGGTTTTCATTTTTGAGTTCCTTTTCTTATTTGGTTTTTTCATCCTGAGCGGTAGCGATCGCGGAGCATACCCAAAGGGTAAGGATCTCGCAGATACTTTCAAATGCTTCCCCTAGGGGATGTTTCTCGATCGCTTCGCTCAGCATAAGGACATCGTTTGTGTGACCTATGAATGTTCGAGTAACATTTTTCCGTCAGGTCAACTCGCAGGCGGTTGAGGTGGTTCTTCCTGCTCCGGTGGTTCTGGGAATAGTTCATCCAGGGCATTATCTTCATTTCCTGTGGTGGATCCCAGCGGGGATCCCTGTGGCTGGAGTGGTTCTGTCTGGATTTCAGGAGCAACCGCTACCGCGGCCGGACTGACTGGAGCTGCCGGCGCAATGGCTGCCTTGACTCTGGCAGGGGGCAGGCTGGATTTGAAGAAGAGCAGCACGAAGGCGCCCAGGCCGGTCAGGGTCAGGATGGTGACGAAGGTCCAACCCAGGCAGGGGATGAAGAGCAGCAGCCCGGCGATAAAGGTGATGGCCAGCGTGCCAACCGCGGCCTGGACGGCCGGCGCCCAGTCCCATTTGAGCTGGGCGGTGAGCAGTTGGCACAGCAGCATGCCCACCGTCACCCAGGCGAAGACCAGCACGATCGGCAAGACCAGGGCTACCGCAATGATGACCGGGATCAAGATGATGGTGACGGCCATCAGCACCAGCGCAAAGGGCAGGGAGATTACGAAGAGCAGACCCAGGGCAAAGGCCACCAGCGGCCGGGTTTGGATGGTTTTGACCATGCGCTCGGCCGGTTTCTGGAAGATCAGCACCGCCACCAGGCCGAGGGCGGCCAGGGCCAGCGAGACAAAGATCAACCAGATCGAGCGACCGAGGAAACTGCCGGATTGACGTGAGGGTGTGGTGTTAGAGCCCCAATTGTTTGGATCCGCCAGTCCCCTAAAGGAAAGGATGGATTGCTCGCCGTTGATGACCGCATCGTTGGAGATATCGACATTGGCTCCGATTGTCTCCACGTTGCCATTGATGCGGGCGGTATCGTCGACGTTCAGGCTGCCCAGGGCCAGGGTGACATTGCCAGTCACCCAGCCATCGATTTGGATGTCGCTGCGGGCGCCTTCGAGGTTGCCATTCAGCCGGCCACCGTCCTCGATCGTCAGCTCGCCATTCACAATGGTAATGTCTCCATTAAATATTTCGCCTGCTTCAATGGTGCAGGAGGTTGAGACCATGTCGGATTGGCAGGTATTGGCCTGGGCCTTTGCGCCGCTGGAAAAGAGGGTCAGCCCGACGAGGGTGATCAGCAGGATGATGAGGATTTTTTGGATATTTTTCATTGTTGGGTTACTCCTTGAAACGACAGTTGTTTGGCAACAGAGACCCAGAGGACGACGAGAAGTGTGCAACCTGCGCTCAGGACCAAAAGGACGAAAACGGGAAGGATGATCGGTGGAAATCCACTGAACCAGCTCGAGAACACCATCTCAGCCTGCTTGATCCAGGTCGACATGCGTTCCAGCGAGGCAGCCGATTTCACCCACCAGTCCAATAAGGCGATCGAGTTGGTGAGAAATAAGGCCAGGGTGGTGAGTGAAATGACCGCAGCCATGATCAGGCCCAGCAGCAGCCAGCGGATGGTCATTTTGTGCTTGCGCTGGCGGCGCTCGGCCAGGGAATTCTGCCAGCGTTGGCTGAAACCCGGGGCAGGTTCTGCCATGCCAACCGCTGAGATTTGCTGAAGCGCTCCCTTCCAGCCTGCGGCCAGCTTTCGGCATTGCGGGCAGGACTGCAGATGGGTAGTGAGTTCTTCCTTCTGTTCGGACGTTAAGGGCGGCTCGGACAGTAGCCAGTTTTCATATAATTCGTGAGACATATTGATTCCTTTCTACAACCGGAACGTCATCATCATTGTTCCACCGTTTCGCCAAAGCCAGGCGAGCCCGGTGCAGCCGGCTTTTCACCGCGCTGACGGAAAGAGAGAGCGATCTGGCGATTTCCTCGTCTGAAAAGTCGTGCCAGTAGCGCAGGACGACTGCGGCCCGGTCTTGCGGATTGAGGGTGTTCAGCATCTGGTGCAGCTTTTCATCCTCCTGGGAGCGGGCGAGCGAGCGTTCCGGATCTGGGGCTGGATCGGCAATGATTTCTGCCAGGAAGTCATCCATATCCACCAGGGGGATCCGGCGCCGGCGCTGCTGGTCGATGCAGTAATGCGCAGCGATGGAGAGCAGCCAGGTGGCAAACGAGCGCTGAGGGTCGTAGCGGTGGAGAGCTTGATAAGCACGCCAAAAGGTCTCCTGTGCGGCATCTTCGGCTTCTTGCGGGTTGCCCAACATGCGGTAGCACAGGTTAAAGACGGGCTTTTGATAAGCTTCTACCAGGCAGGCGAAGGCTTCATCGTTCCCTTTGCGGGCAAGCTGGAGCCAATCTTGTTCAGCAGCGTTCACCAGTCGTTCCTCTTTCTGAGTGTCTACTCAATATACGCAGAACTTGCACTCCGGTTGCAGAAAGTGAAGTTGAATCCAAAAACCAGTGGGATTGCAGGTACATCAACTTCATCATACATCATCTCTGGTGGGTTCATTCCATGGATTATCTATGGAGTAATTTTCCGCAGAAAGTCCCCCGTATGGGGGATGAACGCATATCGTCACTGGCAATGATGATAAATGCGGATGATACCCTAGATGTGTGTGTGCCTACGGCGAACGATATCGTCTTGCTGAACGCAGTGACATTCTATCAAAAACAATTGTTTATAAGGTGATCTGTGGTGTTTTAGGTTTTAGAAACCTGGAATTCGGCCCAAACCTGCTGGTAGAGCTCAAAATCCCGCCGGGAGAAGCACACAAAAGTCACCTGCCGGGGGTATTCGTGGACTGACAAAAAAGCCAGCGTGGTCCTCAGCGCCAGCGGGCAGGCTTTCTCGATTGGATAGCCAAACACACCCGTGCTGATCGAGGGAAAGCCGACCGTCGGGAAACCTTGCTCCGCCGCGATCGCGAGCGAGTTCTGATAGCAGGCTGCCAGTTTCTCGGCTTCGCCGTAAATTCCCCCCATCCAGATGGGACCGACGGTGTGAATCACGTGCCGGGCTGGCAGTCGGTAGCCCTGGGTCAGGCGGGCTTCCCCGGTCGGGCAGCCGCCCAGGGTCCGGCATTCCTTAAGCAGCTCGGGTCCGGCTGTGGCATGGATCGCACCATCCACCCCGCCGCCGCCCAGCAAACTGCTGTTGGCTGCGTTGACGATGGCATCCACATCCAACTGGGTGATATCCCCGTGCAAGATGCGAAAGCGGGCAATCAGGTTTGGCAACATGGGAACCTGCTAATTAATGAAAGAGAACGCCCCGTTGCAAAACCGGGGCGTTGGTGATTAGCGGGTGGTTAGGCCCAGTAGCGGGGAAACCCAATTTCATCGTTGAACACCAGGCGCATATCGGTGTTCAACTGCTCGATAAAGATACCAAACTGGGTGCGATCATAAATGTGCGGATACCAGGCCTCGATCACCAGGTCGCCGTCTTTATCCTTGTAAAAACGGGGGATCATGGCTTTCTGGTTCATAACGTTGATGCAATCCATGAAGCCCAGAATATCGCGCTTG
Source organism: Anaerolineaceae bacterium (assembly GCA_041741455.1). Classification (GTDB taxonomy): domain Bacteria; phylum Chloroflexota; class Anaerolineae; order Anaerolineales; family Anaerolineaceae; genus CALESS01. Next base: position 8,675 of record JBGSJZ010000049.1, read on the forward strand.
GCCAGGTCGTTGGATCCGATGAAGGCGGTGAAAAGAACGCCTGTAGTGAAGCTCTGGACAACCAGATTGAGGTTTTTCTCATGTTTGGCGCGCACGAACTTTTCTTCGCGCGTGATCTGGTATCCGAGGAACTCCAGATGGCTGACGGCTTGATCGATAATGGACATAAGAGTCTCCTTTGCAAAAATTTCCTGTGACAGGTTAACTATATCACAGGGGTTGGCAAATGAGGGTTAAAAAACAATTTCCTCTTTGCCGGAAAGCTTTTCCTGGATGCGTTGGACAACGATATCCAGGTGGCGGGGTTGGTGGACGAAATCCAGATCATCCGTGCGCAAGGTGAGCACCGGGCAGATGTCAAAAGAGCGCAACCAGTCATCGTAGAAAGATTCAAGCAGGGAGAGGTAATCTGCGCTGATGCCGGTTTCGATGTTGCGGGCGCGCGCCCGGATGCGTTCCATCAGGACGGGTACCGGGGCTTTCAGGTAAATCAGCAGGGCGGGTGGTGGCAGGGTGCGCACCACCATGTCAAATAGCTGACGATAGGCGTTGAAGTCGCGTTCGTTCAGGTTGCCGAGGTGGTTGAGGGCCCGGGCGAAGATGTAGGCGTCCTCATAAATGCTGCGATCGATAATGGCGGAGCGGGGGTCGTTGGCCAATTCCAGGTGTTGGCGGGAGCGGTGACCCAGGAAGAATACCTGGAGATGGAACGACCACTTGCGCATATCGGCGTAGAAATCCGCCAGGTATGGGTTATCGCTGACGGATTCGTAGGCAGTGCGCCAGCCCATGCGCTCTCCAAGGCGTTCAGTGAGGGAGGTCTTGCCGGTGCCGATGTTGCCGGC
>JBGSJZ010000050.1:0-56056 GCA_041741455.1 Anaerolineaceae bacterium
GTTCCAGCCAGGCCAAGCTTGAGGAAAAGGATGTTCAGCCCCATTCCAACCGCTAAGGGGGGGACGACCGTGGGTAAGAAAAAAACCAGCCAGGCCAGTTGCCGGCCACGGAAGGTCCGCAGCCCTAAAACCCGAGCCGCAGGAAAGCCGATCAATAATGACAAGAAGCTTACAAACGCTGCGATCCCTAAACTTACGCCTAATCCTGCCAGTGAACGGGGATCTGTCAGCAGGCGAGTAAAAGGGGCTGAAGTCCATTCTGTTGGGAAAAGCTGCGGGAAAAACCAGCGCTCGGAAAATGCATAGATCCCAAATAATAAGAGCGGTGCAACCAGCACTCCATACAATAAGAATCTGAAAACATAGGAAGGGAGCGTTTTCATTGCGTTTCCCCCGTCTTGTTTTCATTCCTCAGACTGATCATCGCTGCGAATAAGACAATTGCCGCAATGATGAAGCTGATTGCCATTCCTTCAGCCCGGTTGTTCAAGTCAGGGTTGGCAAAAAAGTCCAACGCCAGAACTGGAAGCATGCGTGGGTAACGGACCCCTAGAAGGGCCGGTACTTCATAAGCGCTGAATACAAATGCAAACACGAGCAGGGATCCCGCCGTCAGGGAGGGTAATACCTGGGGTAAGGTTACGAGCCGTAAGCGCTGCCAGCGGGTCGCTCCTAAATTCTCTGCCACAACTTCATAATTTTCGGCTTGGGAGCGCAGGACTGCCAGCACGATCAGGGCCAGAAAAGGAATTTCTTTGGTGACATAATCGACAATAATGCCGATCCCCAATGGATCGCGAACAACCACGGGGAATTCGCCTGGGGTCTGGATTAAACCCAGGGATGCTGCGATACGAGCAAGGAATCCGCTCTGCGAAGCAAATAACAACAGGCCAATCGCCCAGACGATATGTGGAAAGGCCAGGTTCCAATTCAGTGCGAGTGTATCCATGCGCGATCCTCGTCCCCGGCGTCCATTGAGCCAGATGGCGACCGGCAGCGCCCCCAACGCGGATAACAACGTGGAGGCGCCGGCGATCCAAATGGAAAACCCCAATGACGGCCAGAATTCCCGCCCGGCCGAACCCTGGCCTGACAGCACTTTCTGATAAGCTGCCAGACTCAAGGTCTCTTGTCCGGTCCCCGTCCAAACACCTAGACTTTGCGCCAGGCCATAAATCACGCTGGCCCCAAACAACAAACCGATTACCAGCAGTGCTGGGGCCAGGCTGATCCAAGGAGAAGGTGCGCTGTGTCGTCTAGTCATGCTTACTTTGAATTGAGCAGCACATTTTGCCGCCAACCATCTTCGACCAAATTTTGATATTGGGCGGCTGAGTCGCCGACAAGGGATTTGGCCAGGTCTGCGGGTGCAGTCGCTGCGTCACCAAGTTTTTGGGCTGCGTCTTGAAGTTTCGCTAAAGAGGATGAGTCGGTCACCAGGTTGACATCGATTCCAAATCCCAAACCAAATCCGTTTTCCGGCAAAATCTGAGCGGCCTGAAATTCGGGATCCAGGATCAGATTGGCGAGTACCAGCGCAGCCGCTTTATTGGGCGCATTGGATGGAATACCTACATAATTGAAATCACCAATCATGTACTTATCGAATACGAAGGCCTTAGAAGTTGCTGGAACGAGGCCCTGCTGGATCAACGCGCCGGCTCCTACGACGGCCTGGGTGATGCTGAAATCCACCTCTTTGTTGGCAAACAGACTATGCAATTCATTCTCGTCCTTCGGATACGTTTCGCCTTGGCGCCAGAGATACGGTTTGATCTCATTCAGGTAAGCCCATAACTGCGGCGACCATTTGTCCCATGTAGCCTGATCGAACGTGCCCCATTGGTCTGCCCCAGCGCTGATTTCAAACAATGCGCCTTTGACGAAACGGGTACCCTGGAACCCACCCGGTCCGGGCGCGATGTAGGTAAACCGGCCGGGATGCTGGATGACCCAATCTTTCAGCTGCGCGTAAGAGCGGGGCAGGTCTTCAGGTTTCATGCGGGCTGTATCGTAGATGAATTGGAATTGTGCCGAAGACCAGGGGCTTTCCATATTATCAACTGGGATGCCAAAGTCGCGGTTAATCGCCGGGTTGTCCCAGTTTACCAGCTTGCTGTTAGGGAGTTTGTTCGCCCAGTCGGCGTACAGCAAATTCGCCTGCTTCAAGGTGAAGAAGTTTTCACCGTTGATCCAGATCAGGTCGACTGCACCCGGATCCTTGCCGGCCTGCTTTTCGCTCAACACCTGGTTGACAGCGTCAACTGTGTCGGCGACCGGAACACGGTTGAGGGTGATACCATAACGATCCTTCAGTGCTTTCCCATAGAAGTTGTCTACATAACTGTTGATCGACTCGGAGCCGCCCCAGATGTACCAGTTCACCGTTTGACCTTTGGCAGCAGCGACCACGCTATTCCAGTTGTTGAGGTCAAACGATGCTGTTTTGGGCGCCCCCGCGATTGCGCTGCAGGCACTCAGGAAAATGGAGATAAGAACCAAAAAAGTGATTGAGCGTTTCATATTTCTTCCTTTTTCTTTTTGTACTCATGTTGTTTCCCAGGGTTAGACCCGGTAACCAGGCCAATTCTTACCTCATTTTTCACCAAATCGGGATCGAAAATAGATTGCTTCTACTGGAATCCACGTGGTAGGCTCCGGGGATTCCAGTAGAAGCGAAAGATCGTCCGAGTTAGGAAAAAAAAGTAAGAAAACCACCCCCTTCCTCTTCTTAATTCCGAGGAACAAGATACCTGAATGATTGACCAAATATTGCGATTACCCAAAGAAAAGATTTTCGAACCATTGGCTCGTTCAGTCTTTAAGGAAGTACACCCTACAACCATCACCGGCATTGCCAGCCTGGTTGCTGTCGGCGCTGGAATCGCAGCAACCCAACAGGCCTATGAACTTACGCTGGGTTTATGGTTGGTTAACCGATTCCTGGACGGGTTGGATGGGACTATGGCACGCGTCAACCAGCGTCAATCTGATCTGGGAGGATATCTGGATATCGTGCTGGATATGGTGGCTTACACAGCCATCCCGTTGGGCCTGGCGCTTGGGGTCCATCGAGTGGATGTCTATATTGCACTCGCGCTTCTATTTGGGATCTTTTACATAAACAGCGCTACGTGGATGATCCTTTCTGCCATCTTTGAAAAACGAAACCTGGGTGCCAAAGCGCGCGGCGAACTGACCACGGTCAACATGCCCGCCAGCCTGATCGAAGGCGCGGAGGCGGTCATCATGTATTCATTATTTATCCTGTTTCCCCAATGGCTTGTTTATTTGTTTGGATTGCTGGCCGCCCTTGTGCTGATCACGGCCATTCAGCATGTCATCTGGGCGATCAAAAATTTATAAAGGACGATATGGAAAACACCATGCCTGAATCGAAACCAAAACCCTGGCTGCTTCAACATGCCGCAAAACTGCCTGCCCTTCTTTTTTGGGCAGCACTCATTATTAGTTACCAATGGTATGCCAGTGCAAACCAGCTTTCGCCACTGCAAATGATGCAGCGGCTGCTCTCTTTTATGAATACTGGATTTTGGGGTCCACTCATTTACATTGGTCTCTATGTTATTCGCCCTCTAATCCTTTTTCCATCAACCGTACTGACCCTGGCGGGAGGCTTTGTTTACGGACCTGTTCTGGGAGTGCTTTATACCATCCTTGCCAGTAACGCATCCTCAACCGTTGCCTACTTCGTTGGGTCTTATTTTGGTAAAGGGATTTTCAAAGAGGACGGTTCGAACAATCTCATCCAACGCTATGCCGCCCGAATGCGCGAAAATAGCTTTGAAACCGTGATGATCATGCGTTTCATCTTTTTACCTTACGACCTGGTGACCTACATCGCCGGATTCTTACACATCAAGTTCTTGCCCTTTATCCTGGCAACAGCGCTTGGCTCCATCCCCGGCACGATGGCATTTATCGGTTTTGGTGCATCCATTGAAACGTTTGATGGCTCGCCGCCCAGGCTCAACCCGGTCACGCTTGGCTTTTCGATTGCCATTTTTATTATCAGCATCGTGCTCTCACGTATGTTCAAAAAACGCGAAGCCGTTTCCATAAGTACGAAGAAATCATAAACGAAGGACTTTTCATCATGACCACTGAACACTTTTCAACGATTGTCATTGGCGCAGGATCTGGCGGTATGACCGTTGCTATCGGGCTGGCCGGGTTGGGACGAAAGGTTGCCTTGATCGAAGGAAACCATGTTGGCGGCGACTGCACCAATGTCGGCTGCGTGCCATCCAAAACCTTGATTCACCTGGCCAAAACCTTCAAGCCCGGGATGAACCCGGACGAAGTCTTACAGGAAGTCATCCGCAAGCGCGACGCTCTGCGCGATAAAGAAACCGAAGAAGTCCAGCACCTGGCGAACCTGACGTTTATCCAGGGTATGGCGAGCTTCACCACCCCCAAATCAATTGCAGTGACTCATGCAGGTGCGACCCGCGAGCTGTCTGCTGACAATATTGTGATCGCCACCGGCGCGCGACCGCGTTTACTCGACATTCCTGGACTGCCCGCCGAGATGATTCTGACCAATGAATCGCTGTTTGATTTGACCAATGCTCCGAAACACCTGGTCATTGTTGGCGCGGGCGTGATCGCGCTGGAAATGGCCTTTGCTTTCCATAAAATAGGCACAAAAGTCACCATGTTCGCGCTCGACCGGCGCCCGCTGACAACTTCCATTCCCGAGGCGTCTGAAGCCATCCTGGCTGAACTTGACAGACGCGGCATCACCCTGCATCTCGGCACAGTTGCAAAAGCCTGCGATGTTTCAAGACGGACTCTGACATTGCAATCTGGCGACAAAGAAATCGAACTTCACGATGTTGATAAGGTTCTGATTGCAGTGGGTCGTGTGCGCAACCTGGAAAAACTTAACCTGGAAAAAGCAGGGATTAAAGTGGATCCGCGGCAGGGAGTTTTGGTCAATTCATATGGCGAGACCAATGTCAAAGGGATCTATGCGATTGGGGATGTGACGCCCACGTCGGCTTTCACCCATTCCGCCAATGCCCAGGGGCGGCGCGTCACCCAGCGCATTGCTTTCCCGATGCTGCCCATCGCCAAGAATGAGCCTTTGTTCCCCAATGCTACCTTCAGCGACCCGGAAGTAGCCGCCGTTGGGCTGACGGAGAAGCAGTTGGCTGAGAATTATCACCCCAATGTGATCAAGCGCATTCGGGTAGATTTCAAGACCCATACCGATCGGGGTTACACCGATGGCGTAGAAAACGGCTTCATCATTGTAGATGCTGTCCGTCTGACCGGGCAGATCTTGCACGCCACGATAGTTGGTCCGCGCGCTTCGGAGATGATTTCTTTCTTTACACTGGCCATGAGCCAAAAAATCTCGCTTTATCAGATTTACCGCCTGGTTTATCCCTACCCCACATATTCCAGCGGAATTTTGAAAGTGGCCGATTTTTTCATGCGCGAGACCCTGCCCAATCTTGGCAAAGAGTTGGCGGCCTATCTCAGGTATCGTCTTGTCAAGCCCAGCTCAACATCCAAATAGGAAACGAGCGACCCTTCCTACATACTGACGAAGTTGAAATGGAAATGGATAGAACGAAAAGAGAAACCCAATCCCCCATGCAATGGCCATTTACGCGGTGCCTGGCCCTATGATTTCCCGCCGTAGATTTATCAAAGATTCGATGCTTGGAACAGCTGCCCTGGCGTTTCTGCCTTTTAAAACCGGATTGACTCCAGTCCAGTTTCCCATAGCTGACAAACTGGGTAGGGTAACGGTGGGAATGGCTGAGATTAAATTGAAACCGGATGTTGACAGCGCCACGATCGGGAAAACCTACGAGGATGCTGTAGTTCCCTGGCTTCGGGAAGTGGTGGGTCGAAGACCTTACCGGCGGAGCCAGCGCTGGGTAGAAACATCCCAAGGATATATCTGGGCTCCTTACCTCCAACCGGTCCAAAATTTACCGAATATGCCTGTAAATGAACTGCCAATGACAGGTCTAGGCTCAGGTTTTTGGGCTGAGGTTACGGTCCCTTTTGCAAATCTGGTTCTGGCCAATCCACCAGCGCGCTCGCCATGGCTAAAAGAAGACCTGAACCCCCGGCTGTATTACAGCCAGATATTCTGGATCGACCAAATCAAGCAAGATTCCCAGAGTCAAACCTGGTACCGAGCCAATGAACGTTTTGGGTATGGAGATGTCTTTTGGGTAAAAGCAGAAGCGTTTCGACCGTTGTTACAAGATGAAATCGCACCAATCCACCCAGATGCAGAGGAAAAGCGGATTGTTGTCGACATCACTCGTCAAACCATATCTTGTTTCGAGGGAAAGGCCGAGGTCTTTTTTGCCTTGATCTCAACGGGCATCCAGGAGGATATGTATGGCAAACGCACTGAATGGCTAACTCCCTTAGGGATACGGCCGATCTGGCGGAAATTAATTTCTGTCCATATGTCTGGCGGTACAACCGGTGGAGGGTATGATTTACCAGGCGTGAGTTGGACCAGTTTATTTGAGGGAAATGGGATCGCGATACACTCTACATTTTGGCACAACAACTTTGGTGAGCAGATGTCGCACGGTTGTGTGAATGCTGCGCCAGAGGATGCAAAATGGATGTTTCGCTGGACCCTCCCGGTCATCTCTTATGATCCGGGAGACTTAACTGTAGGTATGCCAGGGGGAACCCGGATTGAAGTTGTAGAGTCCTGACGACCCGAAAAGGAAAATAAAGCGTTTTCCAGTTTGCTTTTTAGACTTCTTCAGAACAAACCATCGATACCTGACAGTGCAAAAATCTGAAGAAGCCGTTTTTTCAACACTTTTCAGCGGTGCAAAGGCAAATCAGTTCATTTACTTTAAAACCAAAGTTAAAAAGCCCATATCCATTTTAATGTCAATCGTAAATTGTTTGCCAGTACCCTGGTTTCGATACCCGTTGTCTTTTACCCAGGCACCTTGCAAATCAAATTTGGAGGTATTCCCCGATACTTGCACAACAGCAGCTTGCTCTCGAGGAACTTCGACGCGGATATTCCCAAGGCCAGCAACGATGTTCACCGGAGTGTCATGTTGGAGCTGCCCGGAAAAGTCCAGGGTGTAGTTTCCTCCAACCCCGCGAAAATTCATCAGATCAAAGTTGGCGTTAGCCAACCCCGAAAGTTTTAATCTTGAGCTGGCTGATCCAACCTCAAATATGGACATATTCACCGGATTGGGGTCTTCAAATTGGATTTCCGTTTCACTAAAAGAATCCAGAATCCTGAAAGTCCGCAAATTTGCCTTTGCCAGGTTCAAATTCCCGAAATAACCTTTTGCTTCAATAAACAGATCGATTGGCTGATTGCTCAATTGGATGGTCCAGTCGTTCACGATGTCTTTCGATGGCAATTGAACGATTTGAGATATATCACCTTGGGAAATTGTCAGTGATTCGGAAGAGCGCTGGATCGACGGGTTCCAATCTTTAAAGTTATTTTGGATTGTGCCCTCGACCCAATTGTCATCGCCTGCAATGAGGTTTAATTTGCCTTCTCCCATTACCAGGGTTACCTTCGAGCCAGCGGAAGTATCAAAAATTTCATAGATCGGATAGCTGTTCAAGTCTCCCGTTGGCGTTGCACATCCTGTCAGGACGACTATGAACAATAAGGTTCTGATAAATTTACCCAATAATGACTTGATCATGAACGCGCCTGTAATTTCCATACCGTTATCGACCTTTTCTAAATGCAGCGAGAAGCTATGGGCCCCATAACTTCTCGCTGCAGCAAAACCATGACGATTGGGTTGAATCTATTTGCGGCGGATCAGAACAACATACAGCAGGGCAGCGACAATGCCGTAAATCACGTGGCCCATTAGGCTCAACCATTGGGTTGTACCGATAACGAAAACCATGTTGCTCATTCCGAGGCCCAGGGGCATGAGGATCAGCGCGCCCAACACCCACCAGATCACGCCGTTCACCATTCCTGAGATTACGGCAAATCCCCAACCGAGGTTAAAGCGCCCAATGGTCACAGCTATCCCATAGAACGCCCCGATGGTAGCGCTGATAGCCATGTGAACAATCGCCCCTACCACTGGTGATTGTGACCCGACCAGGCCGGCAACCATCGGCAGCATGCCCATCATCGCCATCATCATGCCGAATACGACACCACCGCCCAGTCCGGCGATGATCCCTGAGACCAGGGACTTACTGAAGGATTTATTTCCTGCAAGAACATTCGTAGCCATTGTTACTCCTATTTCCTATCCTGTCTGATTTCGATTGTTATTTGTTATGACGGGTACCCGGATTGTTTTCTTACTTCCGGGTCTCATTTCGTCACGATGATCTATTTATGGGTGGGCTTCATAAACTTTTTCCCCAGCGCGAACAGGCACTTTGATCCGGTTCTCAGCCGGGGGAATAGGGCAAGACCACCGTTCGTTATATGCGCAGTATGGGTTATAGGCATAATTAAAATCGATCAAGTACCTTCCTTTCCCCAGCGGATGTGGTTCCAAATACCTTCCGGCGCCATAAGTTTCTTTGCCGGCTAAAACGTCTGCAAAGGGAAGGAAGAAATCATGGTCGCTGGAATAAATGGTCAGTTCGGCTTCCTGCCCATCTACGGTGAAGTGAAATCGCCCGAAGCGTTGGTAGGTTTGGATATCTCCGGTTGATGTTTGCATCGTTACAGTCTGCTTTTGGGAGAATTCCTCTACGGTTACCTCCAGTTTTAGGTCTGGATTTTCCGGAAAATAATGCAGCCCTTTAAAATCGTGTTTCTGTTCTTGGGTCAGTGGGCTTTGTGGGTCTTTGGCGTAGAATACGTCTTTTTGTTTTCTGAATTGATTGAGCTGGTTCATGTTGTATACTCCTTGTTTTCACCTGTTTGGATGCTGATCGATTTTATGTTCTTACCTGTTGCATCGAAATTGTTGGCATCAGGAAGGAGATTGATTGAAAAAATGCCATCAGACAATGGGACTCCAGCGAATGATCTTCATCCAATGGGTAGTGGTGGGGTTGTTCCACCTGAAAATATCTCTGGCTTTCAAAGGCAGTCAATCGAATTGGGCCAGCTATCCTGGATAATTGGTGAGTTTATATATGATCAAGGAATCGAAGTCGTACAAGAATCGAACACCTCCCAATTATTTCTGGGAGGTGTTTACTTTCTAGCAATAAATTTATTTCATCCGTTCTTGGAGGATTGATTTTCCCGAACTCAAACGGATCGATATTGGGGGTGATACCGCGACGGCATCTCTACGATTGTGCCACCTGCACGCGCATTTTCGAGCAAGTTGAGAGCAGTCAAAATCATTTCCTGTTGAGTTTTATGATCGCCTGGCGCACCCAATGGCCGGCCTAAAGGGTGATGAGTGATGACTGTCCGCGGTAGATTCATCGCCGCCAACCGGTCGCGGAATAATCCCGAGCCGATCACGACGGTAGCTATGCCGCCTTCTTCCATCATCCGCGCGATGTGTCCCACGGACACATGACAGACCGGTCAGACAGGTACTAATAAGGCCACATCGATGTGATTCTCCTGGAACATACGCACCCACTCTGGACCGGTGTGCTTCTGCAGGCGGAGCTGGGAGGTGGCTCCGACAAACGAATAAGCGAGCGGGAATAATTCGCCGATCTTGCCATCTTTCTGCATTTCTAATAAGCGAGTAATTGGAAAATTCACATTGGGGTCTGCTTGTGCACCGCGCACATCATAACCGGGATGTCTCACTCGGAGTTTTTCCTCGGGTGTGTCAAATGGGATCTCGGATAGCTGCGGTTCAGCTCTCAGGAAGTCAGTGATCCTGGTTTCAGCTTCCTTTTGTGACATATTTTCAACGCCGAGTGGCTTCGGATCATCCCCTACGACATAATGCCCACTGGAAGCCATTAATGCCAGGCGCAGCTGCGAACATGGTTTTTTAACTGGCGTAAACGGGGCATCATCATAGACAAAACGCCCTGCCCCGGCGTAACCTAGGGCTTGTGCTTTAACGATATGTTCGACGATCCGATTAAAATCGCCATCATCCATCGAATCGCCAAGTTTCCAGAGTAAATTCCGGAAGAACCGTCCCGCGTCTTCCGGGGATAAATCTTTCAGGAACTTGAAGTTAAGGTCTGATCGAGCGCCGTAGTAAAAAGAATTTTTGAATTCCTCGAAGCTCTCGTGGGCTTGTTCATCGGTCATCATCACCTCTATTCTGGGTTATGTTGGTTACGAGTGTGCGGAAAGGCGTCTTGAGGTATTCCAATCGCTATGTGTCGCTGCGGTTTCACGAAAAGAATTGGGCTTAGTCGTTAAACCGGAACTGTCTTTCACTGCATCTTGGCCATGATTTTTTTCAAGGCAATATATTCCTCCAGGCAATCCCCGCAAATATCTAAATGTTGTCTGACCAAAGGATAAATAGAAGCTACATTTTCATTTTTTACATCAAGATCTACATACTGATCTAACAAAGCGAAGACTTCATCACAAGTCAGTTCCTCGCTCTGTGTCAAGGCTAGCATCCCCAAGATTTTTTTCGCAAACTCAATTTCGGATTCCTGGGCATTTATCTCGTCTTGGATAGGAAGCTGTGGAACATCAGAGGGTGTCTTCTTCATTTCTGGAGGCAATTCCATTGGGGTACCTTTCGACAAAACAACACACGATACAAGCCTATCTAGCTTGCTGCATTTTCTTCATGGGGTATAACGCCATCGAGCTCCAAACGTCGTTTCAGACGCAGACGCGCATCGTGGATCATATTAAAATAATCGCAACGTTCCATTCCCAAACGTTGCATAACTTCTTCTTTGGGCATTCGAAACATGACCATCGCGCGGATAGCCTTGCGCTGATTTTCGCTAAGCTCTTCTTTGAAAACCTCGTGGGCATGCTTTAAGAATTTATGTTGTGACAGTAAAACATGCAATCCGGCGGGAATATCTGGGAAAGAATCATCCGGTGATACCGTTCGCCACCGGCGCAGTCTAAGTTCAAAAAGCATCATTCGGACCGCAATCTTAAGCGCCCAGGTTGTGAAAGCACTTTGACCGTCAAAACTGTCCAGGTTCTTCTGAATATATTGAAGCGTTTTAGAAGAGATCTCCGCTAAAAGTTCGGTGTATGTTTGAGCATCCAGGACAACGCTTTCGTCCAACGCATACGGTAGACTGTGAAGTATGAATTGACGCAAATCACCTACTGCCAGCGTCTGACGCTCACCGCTGCCGTGTAAATCCTCAAGCCAATCAATATTTGAGCGTTGCGCCATCATTTCTTTCGTATCCTTTGGTATTGCCTTAATTCCAGACTTTTCCTTCCGGAACCATCATTATCCAGAAGGAAATGCTTTCCGAAAATCATCTACAGCTTTTTGTCCATTACGCTCCAGGCTTTTATAGAATTCCACTCGATCTTGATTGCGGTAATCTAATCGTTCTACCCGAAAAGGCGCCAGTCGTTCTCCAGCTTTTCGGCGTTCTGGGATTTGTAAGAAATACTCCAACGCATTCTTGACACTAGAAGCGTCCGACCAATCTGATTTGTATACCGGAATCCCAGATTGATTAAATATCCAGGTCATATTGGGCATGGAACCGAAAGCTCGATGACAGGCGCCATCTAAAGTGTCCAACAATATCGGGCGATTGACCGCATAGATATCTCGGAGGGCCTGTGCGTGCCGATATTTTTGTTCCATGCTGGTCAGGTGAGGATAGTTCTCTCCTGGATGAGCCTCATGTGTGTAAATGAATACTGCCCCAACGTTCTGCGGGGAAAAATCTTCTGCGATCCTATTCATGGCTGGCGCCGCCAGCCCACAGTATGGTCAGGTAAAACTGCCAAACTCAACTACCGTCAACAAGGATCGATTCAGAACCTCACTAAGGGTAGTTAGGGTACCATCCAGGTGCCAAAGGGAAAAATCCAGACTCCTTTTCCCTAAGGGTGGACTGGCTTCAAAATTCATCCAGCGTTCATATTTTTCAGGCACAAATTCATCATAATTGTAAAGGTCTATTATGCTTGAATCAGTCATTGCTTCCCTCTCCTTTGACCGGATGATTCCCACATCCTCTGAGCCATTTTCTAGAATCGCCGGCTAACAATTCATCGGATTCCGCTGGTCCCCAACTGCCTGGCTCATAAATTGACAATGGGGGGCCATCCGGTCGCTCCCAGGCTGCCAGGATTGGATCAAGCAATTCCCAGGCTAACTCACTGCGATCGCTGCGTGTAAAAAGCGATGCATCGCCGTTAATCGCGTCCAATAGCAGCCTTTCATACGCCTCTGGGATTGATCCTTCACCAAATACGTCTTTATAATGATACTCCAGATCAACGGAGCGCGTTTCTGCAATCGTGTCTGGAACCTTTGTCTCAAATTTCAGATGAATACCTTCGTCCGGTTGAAGACAAAGCGTCAAGGTGTTGGAAGTGAATTCGTATTCTGTTGGAAGCGGGAACATCAGGTGGGGGGGATGCTTGAATTGAACCACAACTTCACTTACCTTTTCTTTCAGGTTTTTCCCGGAACGAAGATAGAAAGGCACTCCCTGCCAACGCCAGTTATCAATATAGAACCGAATTGCTGCATACGTTGCCGTTCGGGTATCTGACGCAACCCCCTCTTCCTCTCGATAACCACGGTACTGGCCGCGGACTGCATGAAGATCGACCTGATCCTGTGAAATTTTACGGATAGCCTTGATTACTTTTACCTTTTCATCGCGCTGGTCGTCTGCTTTGTGCGAGGCCGGCGGTTCCATAGCAACCAGGGATAGCAATTGCAGTAAATGGTTCTGGAACATGTCCTTTACAACTCCCACTTTGTCATAGTACCCGGCGCGGCGTTCTAGACCAACCTTTTCGGCAACGGTGATCTGTATGTTGTCTATGTAATTGCGATTCCACACGGGTTCGAAGATGGTATTCGCAAAGCGCGCAACAAGAATATTCTGAACCGTCTCTTTTCCTAAATAATGATCAATGCGATAAATCTGGTCTTCGCGCAGAACTTGATGAATATCGTGGTTTAGCTTGCGGGCTGACTCAAGATCTGTGCCAAACGGCTTCTCAATGACGACGCGCCGCCATCCGTCATTTTCCTCGATTAAGCCTGACTTTCCCAGATTTGTGATGATGTCAGTGAAGTAATCCGGAGGCGTTGCAAGGTAGAACAAGCGATTTGTGTTTTCATCTTCAAGACCTTTCAATTTTTCAGCCAGTTGCTCAAATGACCCTGCATCCCGAAAATTACCGGAGAGGTAATGCAGCCGGGAGGCGAATTCTTTCCATTCAGGTTCATTCACAGAGTACTCGGCAAATTTCCGGATACCTTCCAGTGCAGCATTTCGCAAGTCTTCATCCTTCCAGGAACGTCCTGAAAAACCAATTATTTGAAAACTGCCATTAAGGCGGCCTTTCTGGAAGAGATTAAATAACGCAGGGATGAGTTTGCGGTGCGCAAGATCTCCTGAAATTCCAAAAATAACGATTGAGGTGGGTGTCGGCATTCGCTTTCTCCTGAAAGTTGCGGGATTGATTGTGAAATAGTTCGTTTGCAGGTAGATGCCAAGGTGACCAATCCAAAATTTCACCTTCGTATCTCTGTTTAGATGACAAATTCAAGGAAAACCTTACCCATCTTTAAAGCTGATTTTTGCAGTAATTAATCCTTGACTGACATCATCACAGAGTTTGTGAAAATAATTTTTTCAGTCACGACCCCATGAGGTGATCGTAATAAGCTTGGACGGAGCAAAAATGAGAAATTTCCAACTGGCAGGGGATATTGGTGGCACAAAAACGACCCTGGCGATAATCGATCCAGAGACCGGGCCAAGGGTTTTTTTAGATAAAGCAACATTTACAAGTCGTGATTTCCGTTCCTTAGGTGAAATTGTTGAACAATTTCTCAAAGAGAAGAAACGGAAAGTAACTCGGGCCAGTTTCGGTATTGCCGGCCCAATTGTTAATGGCCAAGTTCAGGCAACCAACTTACCCTGGTTTATTGAAGAGGACAAGTTAAGTGAGCAGCTAAGAATCCCTGTAAAACTGATCAATGACCTTACCGCGACTGCGCATGCGGTTCCATTTCTGGCAGAAGGCGACAAACTCGTCTTAAATTCAGGTCTTGATGTTAAAAATGGAACCTTAGCGGTGGTTGCACCCGGTACAGGATTGGGTGAAGCGTATTTGAATTGGGGTGGAAATCGCTATCGCACTTATCCATCGGAGGGCGGTCATTCGGATTTTGCGCCGACGAACCCGCTTCAATTAAGATTGTTGGAATTTTTATCCAGGCGTTTTGAACATGTTAGTTACGAGCGCGTATGTTCAGGAAGCGGTTTGCCTAATCTATATTCATTTTTGAAAGATGAAGGAGCCATTACTGAACCGGCGTGGTTGCAAGACCAGATAGCCGAGGTAGTGGATCCCGCTCCGGTGATTACGAAGGCCGCTTTAGACGGAACGGCTGAAATTGCAGTCGCCACATTGGATCTTTTTACCGCAATCCTTGGTGCAGAAGCAGGAAATCTGGTTTTAAAGGTTTTGGCAAATGGCGGCGTGTATTTGGGCGGTGGTATTCCGCCACGAATCGCACCGATCTTAAAAAAAGAACCATTCCTAAAGTCGTTCTTGAACAAGGGCAGATTTGCAAATTACCTCACTTCAGTGCCGGTTTACATCATCCTTAATCCTGAGGCGGCGTTGATTGGGGCGGCATGTCATGGTGTAGAGATGGATCAAGATCATGACTGAAAGAACGGTTCGAGTATTCACTTCGCTTGAGGATTTATATCAGGCCGCGGCTGTCCATGTCGCTGAGGTTATCACGCAAGCAGTTCAATCTTGCGGAAAAGCCTATGTGGCTCTTTCTGGTGGCAGCACTCCTCTGAGCCTTTACCAGCTTTTAGCCCAGCCTCCTTATCAGACTGTGATTCCTTGGGATGCGGTTCATTTTTATTGGGGAGATGAGCGTTGCGTACCTCCAGACCACGCTGAAAGCAATTATGGTCAGGTCAAACAGGCTTTGCTAGACCATATACCAGCTCAGGAGGAACGAATTCACCGGATCAAAGGAGAGCTGGAACCAGCTGATGCAGCAAGCAATTACATTTGTACATTAGCGAAAAGTGGAGACTCTGCCAATCCCTGGCCCCGGATGGACATAACGCTTCTGGGCATGGGCGCAGATGGCCATACGGCTTCGTTGTTTCCCGGCAGTATAAATTCTGGAGAGAAAAGGCTCCCCGTGATTGCAGTGGCTGCACATTATTTGGGCCGTCCAGCCAATCGGGTGACTCTCACCCCACTGTTTTTCAATTCCTCCAGAAATATCATCTTCCTGGTCACAGGGCAGAACAAAGCGCAGGTGCTTTCTACCGTGCTTGACGGTCCTCAGAATCCGGTAAATTTCCCTGTTCAACGCATTCAGCCAGCGGATGGAAAGATCATTTGGTTCATCGATTCCATGGCCGCAAAAATTTTTATGAAAGAGAACAATGATAATGACTAACCCAATCGACCAACACAGTATTTCAACCGTCCGATTTCTATCCGCGGATATCGTCCAAAAAGCAGGCTCGGGTCATCCAGGCACGCCAATGGGGGCGGCAGCGATCGCATACACCTTGTGGAACCGCTTTCTAAAACATAATCCGGCCAACCCTACTTGGGTCAATCGGGATCGTTTTATCCTATCGCCTGGGCATGCTTCAGCGTTATTGTATTCGCTCCTTTATTTGACCGGTTATGACCTGCCAATGGAAGAATTGAAAAGGTTCCGCCAGTGGGAAAGTAAAACGCCTGGGCACCCGGAATACGGGCTAACTCCCGGGGTTGAAGTGACCACTGGGCCTTTAGGACAGGGTTTTTCTCACGGAATAGGGATGGCGATGGCTGAACGTTTTCTGGCTGCTCATTACAATCAGCCCAACGAGGAAATTGTTGGCCATTTTACTTATGCCATTGTGTCAGATGGCGATCTACAGGAAGGCGTTTCCTCCGAGGCGGCGTCACTGGCTGGAAAACTAAAATTAGGGAAACTGATTTATTTGTACGATTCAAATGGCATCCAGATCGAAGGCGGCACCAATATTGCTTTTGACGAGGATGTGGCGCGGCGTTTTGATGCCTATCACTGGCAGGTGATCGGGCCAATCGACGGGGATGATCCTGAGGCGATCTCGGCCGCGATTCGAGAAGGGCAGGCCGAAACCGGAAAACCGACCCTGATTATTTGCCTCACGCACATCGGGCATGGCGCGCCGACCAAACAGGATAACGCTTCCGCACACGGAGAGCCGTTGGGTGAAGCGGAATTACTTGCAGCGAAACAAGCCCAGGGTTGGCCAGCAGAATCCTTTTATGTTCCCGGCGATGTTTTGGCTCATATGCGCCAGGCTGTGCAAAGCGGAAAACTTGCCGAAGAAGCCTGGGAGCGCCGCCTGCATGCCTGGCGTGAAGCGAACCTTGAGCTGGCGAGCGCCTTTGAAATGGCTATGCATGGAGACTTGCCGGATGGTTGGGATGCTGAGCTAGACAACCTTTTCCAGACCGGAGATAAACCAATCGCGACCCGCGAGGCTTCAGGCCGGGTGCTCAACACCCTGATCCAGAAGGTTCATGCCCTCGTCGGCGGATCAGCCGATTTGTCACCTTCCACAAAAACAATTCTCAAAGGATATGGCGATTTTGGGGTTGACCAATATGGCGGGCACAATCTGCATTTTGGTGTTCGCGAGCATGCCATGGGCAGCATCGTGAATGGCATGGCTCTCCACGGCGGAGTGATTCCGTATTCAGCAACCTTCCTGATCTTCTCGGATTATATGCGCCCACCTCTTCGTCTGGCGGCGTTGATGGGTTTACGCGTCGCTTTTGTTTTTACCCATGATTCGATCGGTCTGGGTGAAGATGGTCCAACCCACCAACCTGTCGAACACCTACTGGCGTTGCGTTCCATTCCCAATCTGACCGTGATCCGGCCGGCTGACGCCACGGAGACCGTTGAGGCCTGGCGATCTGCATTGCTCAACAGAGATGGTCCTACGGCTTTGATCCTTTCTCGCCAGAATCTTCCTATTCTCAACCGAAGTGAGTTGGCGCCGGCTTCAGATGCGCTCAAAGGCGGCTATATTTTGTGGGAGTATGGCGACTCCCCTCAAGTAATTTTGATGGGCACCGGATCCGAAACCCACATAACCCTCCAGGCAGGAAAGCTGCTTGCATCTGAAGGCGTAAAGGTTAGGGTTGTTTCATTACCCAGTTGGGAAATCTTTGACCGGCAGACGAACGCTTACAAGGAAAGGATCTTGCCTGGAAATATACGGGCCAGGGTGTCAGTGGAAGCAGCAACTCCGTTGGGATGGGAGCACTACCTTGGGCTTGACGGCATTGCAGTAGGGATTAACCATTTTGGCGCATCTGCTCCAGCCGAAATCCTTTACCAGAAGTTCGGTATTACTGCCGAAAATGTTGCCAACCAGGCCCGCCGATTGTTGGCGGGACAAGAGCGAAAGAAGGTAATATGAGCCTTGAATACTGGTTTATGTTGCCTGTATCTATCCTGATTGCGACTACCGCAATGGCTTCTGGTGTTGAAGGTGCCACTTTTTTCTCGCCTTTGTTTATCCTCGCCCTGAGGCTGCCGCCAGAGGTTGCCATCGGTGCTGCACTAACTACCGAAGTATTTGGTTTTGCCAGTGGATTGGCCGCGTATGCCCGGAAGCGCTTGATCGATTATCGCCTTGGCCTTAACTTGCTGGTGGTCACAATCCCGTTAGCCATCTTGGGGACATGGCTCTCGGGACTGATTGCTCCTGTTTACCTGATGGTCATTCTGGGTGTCGGTTTGTTTGTGGTGGCGCTCAGTTTTCTCCGACAGCCGGGGCATAAAGATATTAAACACCTGGACGCGGCCATTACCAGTGAATATGGGGGGGATAAGGCAAAAACACGAATCATTACTGCCGAGGGAGAGGAGATTTCCTACACAGTATGTAATCGAACGGAAGGAATGGCCTTGTCGGGGATTGGCGCATTATTCATGGGCCTGGTTTCAACCGGTTTAGGTGAAATGAATGGATTTTTTCTACTTCAACGATGCCGTGTACCCAGCAAGGTTTCGGTAGCCACCAGTGTGTTTGTTGTAGCTGTTACCGCATTGGTGGCTTCAACGGGACATTTCATTCAGTTTGCCAGGACTGGGGGCGAGGTACTGCAAACTGTGCTTAATTTAATTATTTTCACTGTGCCCGGAGTAATTATTGGCGGGCAGATTGGCTCACGGATTGCCAGTCGCATCCCACAGCGCACACTCGAAATCGGGCTGGCTATCCTATTTATCATAATGGCAATCCTCACACTCGGTCAGGTCATTTTGTAATATTGTGATTACTTGGGTTGTCTAAAGATCAGTAAACCTTTTTGAATGGAGTTTTTAATGTCAATCATCCATGAATTATCGAAATATGGACAGTCGATTTGGTATGACAATATTCGCCGGGCCATGCTTGTTTCTGGAGACTTGCAGAATCTTGTGGATCTGGGAGTGACTGGCGTAACCTCTAACCCCACAATTTTTGAGAAGGCGATTGTGGGCAGCAGCGATTATGATGCCGACTTGCAGGCATTGACCGCGCAAGGTTATGACACTGACCTCATCTATGAAACTTTGGTGCTGGACGATATTCGTTCTGCGGCCGATGTGTTAAGGCCAGTTTATGATCGGACGGTGAGTAAAGATGGGTATATCAGTTTGGAAGTTCGGCCAACTCTGGCGAAGGATGCAGCCAGTACCATTGTGGAGGCTCGCCGTTTATTCGCTACGCTTGGCCGGCCCAATGTAATGATCAAGGTTCCCGCAACTCCTCAAGGAATCCCTGCCATCACAACGCTGATTTCCGAAGGCATCAATGTCAATGTAACCCTCATTTTTTCACTAAATCAATACGAGGCCGTTGCCGAGGCGTATATTGCCGGCCTCGAAAAACGGACGGCTGCAAGAGAAGATATTAGCAAGATTGCTTCAGTAGCGTCCTTTTTTATCAGCCGGGTGGATGGACTTGCAGATCTTGCTTTGGGGAAAGCCGGGGTTTCTGAATTGCAGGGAAAAACGGCTATTGCGAACGCAAAGGTTGCCTATGCCCGGTTCCTAAAACTATTTGAAGGTCAGCGTTGGGAGAAACTGGCAGAGCGCGGGGCCCAGGTTCAACGCCCATTGTGGGCCAGTACCGGCACAAAGAACCTGGCTTATCCTGATACCTTATATGTCGACGCTTTGATTGGTCCCCATACGGTCAACACCGTCCCACCGGCCGCATTGGATGCATATCTCGACCACGGAAATCCATCGCTAAGCCTGGCGGCCGATGTGGATAAAGCTATCGAACATTTAGCTCATGTTGAGGCTGCTGGAATTAGCCTGAGCGATATCACCGATCGACTACTTGATGACGGTCTATCTGCCTTTGTGAAATCATTTGAAGCTTTACTTTCCGGCATCGCAGAAAAAAAGAGCCGTCTGCAATCTGGATGGTCGCCTCTTACAGCCAACCTTGGAGGTTATACCCAAAGCGTTGCGAATAGTCTCCAGGTGTTGAAGCGAGACCGGATTATCAAACGAATTTGGGCACTAGATCATACAGTTTGGAAACCAGAACCCAAAGAGATCACCAACCGGTTAGGCTGGCTTGACATCGCAAACCGCATGGTGGATGTCCTGCCCCGAATTACTAACCTGGTGGATTCTCTCCGGCAAGAGGGGTTCACACAGGTTGTTTTGCTCGGGATGGGTGGATCCAGTCTGGCCCCCGAAATGTTCCGGAGAACTTTTGGCGTGAAAGAAGGTTTTTTAGATCTACTGGTTCTGGATAATACTGATCCTGGTGCTATAGTGTCTCTGACAGATTGTATTGATCTGGAGCGGACACTGTTCATCGTATCCACTAAGTCTGGCACTACCCCAGAAACCCTTTCGTTTTTCAAGTATTTTTATAACAAAATTGTGTCTCGTGTGGGAAAAACGAAGGCTGGTGAACACTTCATTGCCATTACCGATCCGGGCAGCAAATTGACAGACATAGCCTTCCAGTTTGGCTTCCGCGACATATTTGAAAACGACCCCAATATTGGCGGACGATACTCGGCCCTGTCATATTTTGGCCTGGTTCCAGCCGGAGTAATTGGGGTCGATTTGGCGAAACTTCTGGATAGGGCGGTTGAAACGAACTGTAATTGCGCAAGTTGTAACTGCGCGGTGAATGGCGACAACCAGGGCGCATACCTGGGTACCTTGATGGGAGAATTGGCAAAATCCGGGCGCGACAAAATAACTTTTGTGTTTTCTCCGGAAATCCAGAGTTTTGGGGACTGGGTCGAACAACTGATTGCGGAAAGCACAGGTAAAGAAGGCTTGGGCATTTTGCCGGTGGTAGGTGAAGCTCTTGGTGAGCCTGTGGTTTATGGGGACGATCGCCTGTTCGTCCATATTCGGTTGGAAGGGGACAGTACGTACGACATACAGATGCAAGCGTTGGCTGAACACGGTCATCCTTTGGTGACACTTCGCTTAAGGGATTGTTATGACCTGGGTCAGCAGTTCTATCTCTGGGAAATGGCAACGGCCGTTGCTGGATACTGGCTTGGGATCAACCCCTTCGATCAGCCAAACGTCGAAAGCGCGAAAATCCTGACGCGAAAAATGCTTGAGGCGTATCACAAAGATGGACAACTTGAGCAGCCAAAGCCAGTCCTTGAGGAGCATGGCGTTTCTGTATATGGTGATATTACAGCCGGCACTTTGACTGGCGCTTTACAACAAACACTCTCACAAACCCTCCCCGGGGCTTATATTGCTATTCAAGCGTATATTCAACCATCTCCCGAAATTGACTCGGCGCTCAATGTGCTTCGGATTGCACTTCGTGATGAAACGCAGATGGCCACAACGTTGGGATACGGACCTCGTTTTCTTCATTCAACCGGTCAACTTCATAAAGGAGACGCCGGAAAAGGAGTATTCATTCAGCTTACAGCAAAAATGTCCCACGATGTTCTCATCCCAGATGAAGCCGGAATTGATTCAGGGACTATGAGCTTCGGGATATTGAAAATGGCGCAGGTGCTGGGTGATTGCCAGGCGTTGAGAGACGTGGGCAGAAAAGTTTATCGGATTGATCTGGGGTCAGGAATACTCGAGAATCTGAAACACCTAAGTGAGGTGATTCTATGACGATTCGGGCTATGATTTTCGATCTCGATGGCACATTGGTGCAAACCGAACGCCTGAAAGCCTATTCGTATGCGAAAGCAATCCAAGAACTGAGTCCAGTGCCGGTGGATGGAGAAACCATACTGGAGGAATTTAAAGAGGTGGTGGGATTGTCACGGCGAGAAGTTGCTCAAGGGCTCCTACAGAGGTTCAATCTCGAAGCCCAGGCCCAAACGCGCATGGTTGAGTTTGGCGTTACTACGCCATGGCAGGCATTTGCGCAGATCCGCCTGATGTACTATGAGCAAATGCTGATTGATCCTCGAGTGATTCAAGACAATGTCTGGCCCCACAACATGGCATTGTTAGCGGAGGCGCGTCGATCAGGCTGCAAAGTGGGATTGGCAACCATGTCATTTTGTCCCCAGGTGAACCGAATTCTGGACGTTTTAGACTTGCATGCAGCTTTTGATTTTGTGGCGAGCCGCGATGATGTAGAAAATGGAAAACCCGATCCGGAAATATATTGTCTGGTTGCCACGGAATTGAACGTGCCAGCCAACGAATGCCTGGTGGTTGAAGATTCGCCGACAGGCGTCAGAGCAGCTCTGGCGGCGGGAATGAAGGTAGTTGCGGTTACAACGCCATTTACAAAGGCTGCAATCCGGAAGAATGAGTTGTTAGATCCGCGCTGGGTTGTTGATGACCCCGCAATCCTTCCACGGGTTGTGATGGACCTGATGGAGGAAAATTCAAATGGCTGAAATCCGAATTGGCGATGAAGCCCCTGATTTTGTTCTGAAAAGCGTAGATGGGCAAACGCTTACATTATCTGAATGCATGCGAGGTAAAGATAGTGTATTGCTGGTATTCCTGCGCCACTTGGGTTGACTGCCTTGCCGCGAGCATGTGGCACAGTTGTGCCAGCATATTGAAGATGTAGAGCAACTCAATGGAAAGGTCATTATTGTTACGTTTGGTTCTTTGCTGGGAGCGCAAACCTGGTTAGAAGAGACCTGTTCATCTTTCAGCTTATTGATGGATCCGTTAAGAGAAGTTTACCAGGCTTATGGCCTGGAACGTTCCCTGTTGCGTTCATGGAATTTAAAAACGATCTGGACTTATGTGAAATTATTAGCTTCTGGTCGCCAATGGCGTGGGATTCAAGGGGACTCGTCTCAATTGGGCGGGGATTTTATCCTGGACTCTAATCGGATTATTCGTATGGCTTATCGCAGCCACGACCCTACCGACCGCCCATCTGTTGCCACATTGATTAATGTTCTCCGTCAGGTGTATCTCTCGTCTATTCATCGATAAGTCAAGGAGGATATATGGCCAAATATGATTTCATTGTCATTGGAGGCGGATCGGCTGGATTGACGGGGGCTTCTTTTGGCGCTCAATTGGGAGCGAAAACAGCGTTGATCGAAAAGCACCACATAGGTGGTGATTGCACCTGGACGGGCTGCGTACCCAGCAAGACCCTCCGAAAAGTTGCTATGGTCGCTCATCAAATGCGGACGGCGGAACAATTTGGGTTGACTGCAATAGAACCCCGAATTAATTTTCATGCGGTGATGGATCATGTTCGTCAGACAATCCAGGATATCTACCAGGAAGAATCCCCAGAAAGATTACGGACGGATGGGATCGATGTATTCCAGGGTTCGGCGAGATTTTTGGACACACATACAATTGATGTCGATGGTCAAAGGTTGAGCGGACGAAATTTCCTCATTGCAACCGGTGCGCGTCCTTTCATACCTTCAATTGCTGGATTGGATTCGGTTCAATACGACACCTACGAAACGATCTGGAACATGGATCAGCTTCCTGCGCGGATGATCGTTTTGGGCGGTGGTCCAATTGGTTGTGAGATGGGCCAAGCCTTTAGTCGTCTGGGATCCCGGGTGACACTGGTAGAAGTCGGTGACCGGCTTCTTTCAACGGATGATTTGCAATCTTCACAAGTGATTGAAAAGACCTTTATCGATGAGGGAATCGCGCTGCATTTGAATGCAAAGGTGAAACGGGTCTGGCAAGATCAAGCTGGAATCCACGTCGATATTGACGATGGAGAAGTCGTTGGAGATGCATTGCTTGTGGCAGTCGGACGGAAACCCAATGTGACCGGGCTGGGCCTGGAAGAAGCAGGTATCAAGTTCAGTTCGAATGGGATTGATGTTGATATCCATTTGCGCACCAACCAGAAGCATATATTTGCTGCAGGAGATTGCACCGGCGGGTATCAATTCACCCATTATGCCGGCTGGCAAGCCGCGATGGCCGCACGCAATGCGCTGCTGCCGGGTCATTCCAAGGGCACAACGGATCTGGTCCCCTGGACGACGTTTACCGATCCAGAAGTTGCGCAGGTCGGTTTAACAGAAGCTCAAGCGCATGCAAAATACGGCGATGGTGTGATGACACGTGATTGGCCCATGTCAAAAGTGGATCGAGCCCGAGCCGAAGTGGATACAGCTGGATTTTTGAAAATCATCCATAAAAAGGATGGGACATTACTGGGTGTATCGATTGTGGCTGCCAGGGCTGGAGAGATGATCAATGAATGGGTGATCGCAATGGACAGAGGATTGAGAGCAGGTGACATATCTTCAGCCATTCACGTGTATCCAAGCTACTCGGTGGCCAACATGCAGGCCTCAGCAGCCATCCGGATCGATCAATTGTTAAATGGGGCTTCAGGGCGAGTCATTCGAGGTTTGGCCAGATTATTGGGCTGACCATCAGGCCATACCAGATCCAGGGAACCAGCAATGTTCTATTTTACATTTGGTAATAATTTACTCGTAGACTGCATCTTAGGTGAAGGGACAATGAACGTGCCTTTACAGAACGAAACACCTCAATCAGACCATTCAGTTTCGAAATTGCGGATAGATTCAGAAGGCCTTATTTGTCTCATAAATCTTGCACCATGGAAAGAATGATGAATTCTCGCCCTTACGTTATTGTGAATGTCGCGATGACTGCCGATGGTAAAACCGATACCATCGCCAGGCGCGGCGCTATTATTTCTTCGGAATCGGATAAAGAGAGAGTGGATCGCTTGCGTGCCTCCAGTGATGCGATCATGGTAGGTGGTCATACGCTTCTGGGCGACGATCCAAGACTGGTGGTTCGGTCTCCAGAACTGCGTAAAGAACGGGTCGAACGTGGCATGGATGAAAACCCGGTCAAGATTGCGGTTGTCACCAGGGCCGACCTGGCTATGGATAGCCGATTTCTGAATTATGGCCCGGCCAGGATAATTGTTTTTACAACCAGTCAATCTTCCGAAGCACAAATCAATGCACTGCGCGAACGAAGTGTGCAGGTTTATGTTTTTGGCGAAAAGCGAGTTGATCTTGTGGCCGCACTCGGTGAGCTGGGAGAGGCAGGGGTGAAAACATTGCTCGTGGAAGGTGGGGGCACACTAAACGAGGAACTATTGAAGCAAGATCTGGTGGATGAAATTAACGTTTACGTTGCGCCGATGATTTTTGGTGGGGCCAATGCCCCAACCTTCGCGAGTGGTCCCGGTCTTGACCGAGAGGCAGCGATTCACTTGAAATTATCGGACATACATCCGTACAATGATGGTGGAATAGTCTTACGATATGTTGTTTTAAAGAACCTCAGAACAGAAAACTCGGATCACTAAAAGGAGATTTCACATGCCATTGAATCATTTGCAAATCAAAGAGATATTAGATGAGAATCGCGCACACGAATGCGAGGGGTACGGAAAAGATCACATTTGCGTACGGATTGCGTCCATTGCTGAATTGCCATCCCGTTTTGGAAAATTCCAGGTGGTTGCTTTCTGGAACAACCGTGATAAGAAAGAGCACGCGGCCTTCGTTCACGGTGACGTTTCGGGTGCTGAGAATGTGCCGGTTCGTGTTCATTCGGAATGTTTAACCGGGGATGCGATTGGGTCATTACGCTGTGATTGCCGGGATCAACTGGAAACTGCGCTTAAAACGATTGGCGAAATGGAAAATGGGATCTTGTTGTATTTACGCCAGGAAGGGCGCGGGATCGGTTTAATCAATAAAATCCGGGCATATGGATTACAGGATTATGGCTATGATACGGTCGAGGCTAATCTTGCATTAGGTTTCCGCGACGATGAACGTGAGTACAGTTCTGCAGCACACATGCTCGATTCCTTGAAAGTGAAATCTATCCGGTTAATGACCAATAATCCGAAGAAGATTAGTGAATTGACCGAATACGGGATCAGTATCAGTGGTCGCATCCCACTCATTATTCCGCCCAATCCTTACAATGAGTTTTATTTGAAAACCAAAGCCGCAAAGTCGGGACATCTGATGACATTTGGCAACGAGGTCCGGTACCTTGAACAAATCGACCGGCCGATCGTCGAGGGGATGACATTGGAACAGATTGGCGCCTTGCATCAGGGCGAAGATTTGGTTACTGGAGCGTAAACCGATGGGCGTAGAAAATAGGATCGCGGTCATTATGGGCGCCACTGGGGGTTTGGGGCGTGTTGTTGCTCGACGCCTTGCCACAGACGGGGCAAATCTTGTTCTGGTAGGTTCAAATGCAGAAAAATTGGATTTGCTTAGCAGAGACCTTGGGCTGCCACCAGAGCGATGGCTTTCTGTAGCTGCCGACTTGAGTCATCCTGATGCAGCTCAGGCAGTCTTGGATGCAGCTCTGGCTAAGTTTGGTCGCGTGGACATGCTCTTGCATTTTGTCGGCGGGTGGATCGGTGGGAAGCCGGTTCCACAGGTTTCAGCAGAAGAATTGTCTTCGATGCTGCAGCAGCACGTTTGGACGACATTTTACCTGGCTCAGGTTTTTGGACCTCATATGACGGCAAATGCCTGGGGGCGGATTGTGGTTGTTTCCTCTCCCAGTGTGGCCGCTCCGCCGGCAAATGGGCTGCCTTATTCGGTTGGAAAATCTGCTCAAGAAGCGTTGATGTTGACCCTGGCTGAAGAACTCAAGGGAACCGGCGTAACGGCGAATATTTTACGGGTGCGCACAATTGACTCGAACCACGAACGTGAGCGCCAGCCTTCAGTGAAAAACGCTTCATGGACGACCCCAGAAGAAATTACCGCCGCCATCTTGTATCTTTGCTCTGATGAAGCAGGTACAGTGAATGGCGCGCGTATCCCACTCTACGGGAGTCCATGAACTCGGCCAGATTTTTTTGGGATAATACCTCCTTTTAAGGTCGACTTTTTACCGCCTCTTGGGTTGGAGTAAGAGCCACTAGAAACAGGCACTTCTCCGGCTCAAGAGGCCGGTCTTTTCCTGTGACACATATGGGCTGGATGGGACGGAAACCGGCTGATGGATACCCGGGGAAGTAAAATCCAAATCGTTATGCAATCCTAAGGTAATAATTCGAACCATCGGTGCATCTAATCAGCAGATTACTGACAGAAGAGGTTTACCAATATGACGGATTTAGGATTGCGGAAAATAGATCACAGCGCAATTAAGATGAACCAGATAACCATTATTGTGCTTAATATCCTGGCGTTTATTGTGAACATTCCCTGGCTCGTGCTTCTGGTAGGTCTTGTCATGCTGACGGGTGTTATTCGGAAGGCTCCAGGCTTTGACTTTCTTTATAAATATGCTCTGCTGCCAGCCAAGTTAGTTAAAAGAGATATCCTCGACGATCATCCCGAACCTCATCGTTTTGCCCAGTTGCTGGGTGGCGTATTTATGATGGCTGGGGCGGTCAGTCTTTACAATGATATGACCGGGGTGGGTTGGGGACTGGTATGGCTGGTTGTTGTTTTGGCAGCCTTGAATGCATACGGCGGCTTCTGTGTTGGCTGTGCATTCTATTATTGGTTAGGGCAGCTCAAAGTCCCGGGTTTTGTGAAGCAGCCTCCAGTGGGTTCGCTTCCTGGTATGCGTCCGAAAGGGCGGTCCAATGGCTCTTGATTGGTTAAACCGATTGTTATTATCGATGGGAATCATCCTGGTCGGACTAAGCCTTTACTGGATTACTAACCGGGTTCTGTTGTCGCGAATACGCGATAAAGGCATGAGGCTGCCTTATGATCTGTCGGGGAACCCTGTGATCCTGTATTTCACAACTCCCGCATGTGTTCCTTGTAAAACGGTTCAACGCCCCGCGGTGCGAAAAATTTTGGAAATGTATGCCGGAAAATTGGATGTTATTGAGGTGGATGCGACCGAAGAAATCGACCTGGCCAGACACTGGGGGGTGCTGTCAGTCCCAACGACCTTCATACTCGACTCGCGCGGCGTTCCCCGGTTCGTAAATCATGGGGTGACTCGAGCCGATAAGCTAATGAACCAGATCAATAACATACAAGTTACACAATAGCTTCATCATTTATTCAGGAGAGAAACATGAACGTTGGAATGATTGGATTAGGAAAAATGGGCGCCAATATGGTGGTCCGTCTGTTGAGAGGTGAGCACCGGGTAGTGGCGTATGATATCAATGAAACCTCTATTCAGGCAGTTGAGGCTCAGGGCGCCGAGGGGGCACGAACCCTTGAAGAGCTGGTGGATAAATTGCCAGATCACAGGCTGGTATGGGTGATGGTACCATCGGGAAAAATCACGGACGAGACGATCAAGGCTATTGCAGAAATACTTTCACCTGGTGATACCGTTATCGATGGAGGTAACTCGAATTACAAAGATTCTCAACGGCATGCCGTCGAACTTGCCCTGAAAGGTATTCATTTCATTGATGTCGGGACGAGTGGTGGAATTTGGGGGTTGGCGGAAGGGTACAGCTTGATGATCGGAGGGGAAAAAGAAATTGTTGACCGCTATAGCCCAATTTTTGAAACGCTCGCACCTTCCCCAGAAAGAGGATGGGGGCATGTTGGTCCCGCGGGGGCCGGTCATTACGTAAAGATGATCCATAACGGCATCGAATATGGGCTGATGCAGGCCTACGCTGAGGGATTTGAAATCCTCAAAGCTAAAAAAGAATTCGGCTTAGATTTGCACCAGATTGCGGAGATATGGCGACACGGGAGCGTCGTCCGGTCCTGGTTATTAGATCTGACTTCTAATGCTTTGGAAGATGACCCGGAATTAAATGAGATCAAGGCATGGGTGCCAGACTCTGGCGAAGGACGTTGGACTGTGTTTGAGGCCGTCGATTTGGATGTTGCTGCTCCGGTAATCACATTGGCACTACAGCGCAGACTTCGCTCTCGTAACGAATCACCCTTTTCTGACCGATTGTTGGCAGCGTTACGTAACCAATTCGGAGGTCATGCGATCAAGAAAGTCTAAGGCCATTGGTTTCGTAAAACAAATCCACTGAGATCATCAGAATGGTCCGGGGAGAAAAGCCTTGGCAATCCGCTGGAATTGGCCTGCTTCCATTTGGGGAGGAAGCAGGCCGGAGTGACTCTAGGATGGAATCAAAAAATCAGCCACGCAATAAGCATTACAGCCCTTTTCTTACAAAGGAAAGGCTATTCGCAGGCATCGCCTGGATATCGGTCGTCATTCTTTACGGGTGGTATACCCGGGCAAATGACCTCACCGCTGTTGAATTGATGAAAAGAGTGATTGAATTTCTGGTTGATAATCCACTGGGCATCTTGCTCTATGTACTGATGTATATTATCCGACCGTTATTTATCTTCCCGGCCACCCTGGTAACTATGGCGGCAGGGTATCTGTATGGTCCGTTTCTGGGGGTTGTTTTCGCGATGGTCGCCAGCAATCTTTCATCCCTGGTTGCTTATTCGATTGGGCGTTTTTTTGGAAGTGAATTGATCGACCAATTTTGCAAATATGACCTGGTTAATCGCTATGCAACCCGCCTGCGGAATAACAGCTTTGAAACCTCGTTGACTTTACGTTTTCTTTTCTTACCGTACGATCTGGTGAGTTATTTTTCGGGATTCCTAAAAATTGGTTGGCGGGGATTCTTGCTTGCGACCATATTGGGCAGTATACCTGGAACGATCTCATTTACGATGATTGGAGCAACGCTTGATGGCGAGTTTTCCATTGCATCAACATCGCTCAATTTTAATCTGATCATTATTTCCGGGTTGATGTTTGCCACGAGTATTTTGCTTTCTCGCTGGTTCCGGAAGCGTGAAGCTAAGGCTGCGGTAATCATAGAGAGAAGGAGTTGTTAAGTTGAACGATTATTCAAACTCATGAACACTCCCTCTCATGTCTTGATCAACCTGGCATTAAGGAGCGCGGGGAAGAAACATACAGAAAGTATTCCCTGGCTGGCCGTCTTTTTGGGCAGTTTCATGCCAGACGTACCCCTGGGTATCCTTTCGATTACCGCCACATTTTATTTTCGCGTGATTCTTGGGAATCAATCACCTGACCTGATGGAAGCTGTTCTTCATCCCCTATATTTCACCAATCCATTTTGGATTAGTGCCCACCATTTGCTGCATGCCCCATTGGCTCTAGGGTTATACCTGGTGGTGTTGTGGCGTTGGCGTGCCCGACCGGGGAAAGTCCAATATTGGCTGTTCTGGTTCGTTGTGAGTTGTGCACTCCATGCCAGTGTAGATATTTTGACGCATTTCAATGATGGTCCATTGCTCTTCTGGCCGCTGAATTGGAGTTATCGCTTCCCCAGCCCGATCAGTTACTGGGATCCGGCACATTATGGCAGGCAGTTTTTGGTCTTTGAACTGATTCTAGATGCAGTTCTCATTACCTACCTCGCAATTCCAAAAATAAAGGAATTAGTCTCTCAACAGCTGAACAAGAATAAGTAACCGTAAGTAATTCCCGAAAAAAAGCCTATTTGCCAATTGCAGGCCGGATTTTTTCTCTTAACATTTCCACAGTGGGGGTTCCAATAAGGCCGCTCTTCGCCGCGTAGACTCTGCACCCCAGGTGATATGAATTGCGAGTTTCAGGCCATAAATCCTGTCCATCGATGCGAAATGAAGGTGATCCAAGGAACTTTTCCTCACCGGCCATTTCATCGGTTGTGATCATTATCAACCTCATATCGCCCGTGATTTGTTCTTCTAACAAGGCCGCCTGAAAGTTTTTCAGGCCATATTGCCAGGAGGGGCACCCTTCAATATACAGAAGTTCAAGGATCATTTTTGGTCTCCTATTAACAAGAATGGATGTGTGTGCGTTTTCAATACTTTTCGGCGAATAAGTTGCTCAATCGAAATAATCGTGATTAACCCATATCCCGAACCATACACAAACAGCCAGGGAATAATATAGAAATCCCTGACACGAATTGCATAAATTATTCCTGCAATGGTCAAGGCCATAAAGACAAGCTCAGGAATTCCCCAGGAATGGCGGGAAAGAGCGTAGCGGCTTTTTTCCCAATGATCGGATGGTTGCTTAAGTGCATATTTCGGTGTGCGGATGAATGCTCCTTCGGCCGGCCCCAGCAGGCCCTTTAGAGCCGCATGTGCATTATTCGCCGACATTCCAATACTCAACAGCATCGCCGCCGGGATTAACTTTAGACGATTGAACCATGGGGGCGACTCTGGGGCATGGCCGGTAAGATACAACAACGGCGCGATCAGGGCGAACAGCATAAACACAGGAATCCATTCGAAAACTTCGCTTGCCTGGATCTTTAGTACAAGTGACAAGACCAACGAAAACAAGAGAAGAGGATGGATGATATAGTGTGTCAGGTGGATTGTGCCCATAAGCTTAAGCCGGAAAGGAAGGGATGAACTAATCAGGGGAAGTAGCATTTTCTTGGCGGTTTGGAGGCTTCCACGCGCCCAACGGGCTTGTTGATGTTTGTAAGCGGCGATTTCAATTGGTAATTCGGCGGGGACAACAAGGCCGGGTGTGTAGGCGATCCGCCATCCGCGCAGTTGTGCGCGATAGCTTAAATCAAAATCCTCGGTAAGGGTCTGTGAACTCCAACCTCCGCTGTCTTCAATGCACATTTTTCGCCAGATGCCAGCTGAGCCATTGAAATTCATCAATAAGCCGCTACGAGATCGCGCGGTCTGTTCTACGATAAAGTGAGCGTCGATGATCATCGCCTGAAGACGGGTTAGTAAGGAATATTCTCGATTGGTATGTCCCCAGCGGGCCTGCACGCATCCAACGCGTGGATCATGAAAATATGGCAGTGCCTGTTTCAAGAAATCGGGCGGTGGAACAAAATCAGCATCAAATAATGCCAGGAACTCGCCTCCAGCGCAACTCATTCCGTAGGCCAACGCGCCGGCTTTATACCCCTGGCGGTGTTCTCGACGAAGATGATAAATTTGGATACCAGCTTTTTGCCACGCAGACACTAATTCTGCTGCAAGAGCGCTGGTTTCGTCTGTGGAGTCATCCAGCACCTGTATTTCCAGGAGATTTCTTGGGTAATCCAGCGAAACAATAGAAGTTAACAGGCGTTCGATGGTAGTGAATTCGTTATAAATAGGCAGTTGAACCGTAACCTTGGGCCATACGCGAGGATTTGGCGGTGGAAGGCGTGTGCCTTTTGTGCGGTGGTATATCCACAACAGGTAAAGACTGTGGAGCGAATAAATGGCTAGCCACAGTGAAATCACCGCATAGAAGAGCGTCGCTACCAAAGCAAAAATCCGCGCTCCCCAAACCGTTTGACCAGAAGCGAATCGATGCCCAAAGCACGCCCGGCGCGAGTGAAGAAAACAACGGCGAGGATACCGATGGGCATTAGATAAGCCCACGGCCAATCATGTCCAAAGGTGGCCAACATGGTATTCGTCAAGAAAAAGATTCCTACCAGGCTGAATAAACGGGTAAAACCGCCAGTCAGCAGCGCCAGGCCTAACAGGAACTCAGCAACCAATTGGAAAGGAGCAAACACGTTCCGGATTGGCAAAATTACACCGTTGATAAAAGCCGCATACCAGGTGAGCGGATTCGCGGATTGGGGAAATACCTGGGTAAAGAAATCGTACAGACCATCAGGCGTGTAGAATCCTTTACCGACATTGCTGGCCCATGAAGTCAAAATGACCAGCCCAACCATGCCGCGCAACAGAGCCAGCCAGGTAAGGGAAGTTGAGGGTTGTTTGTCAAAAAGCAGATGGCGCATATCAATCTCTCCAATCACAAATCTTATCGTAAGACGGTGTGTGTCACTAGAATCTTACCTTACCTTATCATGTTTAATGAGGTGCCACTCTATTCTGTTTTGTTAGCAGCCGCCAATAAGGGAGACTGGCCCAGGCTAAACCGGCATATAGAAGCAAATATTCCATCCATAGGACCCAGATCGGAACTCCGAGTTTTCCCGGCGAAAGATATGCCAGATACGAATATGCCGCGGTTATTGAAAAGAAAATCCAGGGAATCGCCCAGCGCCAGACTCTGGCTGGTTCTTCTTTATCTGGTATGAAGAATGGTAAAAACGGTATCACCCAGGTGACATACCAGGGATGTATGGTGGGCGAAAGAAGCAGGTAGATCCCAACCGGTAAAAGGGATAGACGCACCAAAACTCGGCCGTCCTTAACAGGATCTGGATCGGGTTGTCCAAGTCGCCATGCTTTTCGGGCGCTCCAGACCATTGTGATTAAGATCAACAAGCCGGTTAAGATTCGAGCCAGGCGATCTGCAATTTCTTGGTTTCCGATTGGCCAGGCGGAAACCAATTCGAAAAGCGGGCTGGGATTGAATTCCCAGTATTGCGCGTAAATCCTGATCGCGCCAAATAAACCGCGTCCATCCATTGGTTGGCCCAATCCCCAGCCAGCGATAAGTCCCTGAAGAATCAATGGGAGACCGATGATTAGTAAAGAGAAGGCCATCCCTGAAAGACGCCAGCGGCGAAAAAAGATTGGGACAAGAAGGGCCGGCACCCCTTTGGTTAGGGTGGCCAATGCGAACAAAACAGGTGCAGCCAGGTGTTCTTTCGGGAAGCGAAGGGCAGCATAAATCGCCAACATGGAAAGGAACAGCATCCAGGCATCAACATGCGCCGAGTGGGCAAATTCAACAATGACCAGCGGATTCCACAGATAGATTAGGACTGCTGAAGGATTCAGCTTCAGGCGTGAAAGGATTTGGCGGATCAACAAGCCGGTGAGCAGGTCAAACAGCGTGGCTGTCAACTGGTAGACTTTCACTTGCTGCGGGGCAATCCACTCCAAGAACCAGAAATAGGCTTGCGCCGCAGGCAGGTACGGGGAAGCCATCTCTGCGTGGTTTACGTTTTGGCGAAGCGGGGTGGAGAAGAAATCTAATTCTGGAGAGCTGACCGGTTCCGCGTACGGACTGATCCCGTGGTGGAGCAAATGGCCATCCCAAAGATAGCGGTAGACATCGTTTGAAAGAGACGGGGAAGTCCCAAGTACGATCAAACGAGCAAGAAGGGCGACAGTCCATATTGTGCGAGCTGAAAAAGATAATTGGTTTAATTTTCTGATCGCCAGCAGATATACCAATCCAGCCAGGCTGAAGCAAACCAGGAAAACCGGCAAGTACTCCCCTGTCAAACGTGGCAAGAAGAGATAAGGTAGAAAGGTGAATATCAGACCTGATCCGACCAGGAAAACGTATTTCCTGCTGCTGCTAACTTGTATGTCCATTACCGGCCAAAGAAGGATAAGTGGCAAAGAAATTTCGGGTATGGGTTAATTGTCCCGCGGTCAACTCGACCAGTTCAGCGGCAAGGCGCGCGGCTTCATGGGCGGTATCTACATCATACCAGGGTGGGGTAAGGGCCACCTGGAGGGAGAGAGTCTCGGCCCGAGCAAGGGTCTGTGAAAGAACGTGGGGGGTGCTCCAAGGGATTTGCTGAAAGACCTCTGCGCAAAATTGGCAGAGCCCGATCAAATAATATCCCCCATCTTCACCCGGACCCACAACGACATCGTAGTCTTTTAACAAGCTCAGCGCCTGCAATAGATAATCCCGCGGGAGTGAGGGGCCATCGGAGTTGAGCGCGATCACTTGGCTATAGCCAGCTGAAAATAAATGTTCTGTCGCTTGTACCAGACATTCTCCGATATCCGCGCCGTCGACTGGGAAAAGCAGGGTACCTGGCGGGGTGACCCGTTGAAAGAAATCCCGCGAAAGCGCAGGTGTGAAT
Organism: Anaerolineaceae bacterium; assembly: GCA_041741455.1. Lineage (GTDB taxonomy): Bacteria > Chloroflexota > Anaerolineae > Anaerolineales > Anaerolineaceae > CALESS01. Next base: position 34,285 of record JBGSJZ010000050.1, read on the forward strand.
GCTACGGCCAAACGGACTCCGTCGAGGCTGCTACCTAATGTGAAAGTGTCCAACAGCATGGCCTCATAAAATTCAGCAGCCTGTTGAGGAGAAAAGGTTGGGCAAAGACGGGTCTTGGTATAACCGGTACGCGGCTGTTTAGCCATGATTACCAGGGCCGTTTGCGGTTCCACAATCAACTCCGGGCGTACCGCAGGATCAAACGAAAGATCAGCGTCGATGCCAGCACCGATCCGCGCCAGGTGCCTGTGATCTTGGATTTCCCCCCGCGGCGAGCGTGATAAGAGACCGGGATTTCTACGATCTTCCAGTTACGGCGAGCCGCCTTGGCAATCATCTCGGTAGGCAGGCCGTAGGTCATCTCCTGCAAATCCAGATCGAGGATCTTGTCACGCCATCCTGCTCGAAATGGACTCAGGTCTGTTAAGCGCAGACGATAAATCCACCGAAACATCACGGCGGCCAGATAGTTACCTAGCCATTGCGTCCAGGGCATCGCGCCGCGATCCATATTTCCCGCCAGGCGCGACCCTAAAACCAAATCGGCCTGCCCGTTCATGAGGGGGGCGAGAAGTTCGGGCAAATGCCTTGGATCATCCGCGCCATCCGCGTCAAGAAAGACAATCACTTTCCCGGACGCGGCGATTAACCCGCTGTGACAGGCCCGGCTGTATCCGCGCCGGCCTTCATGGATAACCCGCGCCCCGGCCAGCTCAGCAATTGCGACCGTAGAATCCGTAGAGCCGCCGTCCACCACTAAAATCTCGTGCGCCCATTCCATCGGGATAGCGGATAACACGTATCCGATACTTTCCGCTTCATTGAGCGCCGGAATGATGATGCTGGCGATTTTTTCTGCCATCGTATTTTCCTTTATTCCGTTTCCCTTCATACAGAAGGCTCAATTATCCTCAGGTAAAGGTTTTGAGCGGCCCGTTTTCACCGCGCTCATGGGCGCTAAGTTGATCGCGCACCCGCTGAACCGCGGCTGATAAAGGCGTTGTTTTTGAAGAAACTAACATTTCCTTCTCTACAGTGAGTGGATGCCAGTAGATTCCATCGATATCGACGGTAATCTCGGGGGATAGATTGTCAAAACCAACATCAATCCCTTCTATGGAAAAGCCTCTTCGGGCGAGGGGACGGATGAAGTGATCTTCTTCGGGAATACCGAGTGAGCGGTGAAAGCTGCAGATTTCGTCAAGATGAGCTGCGTTAGCGCTTGTTTCCGTTGTGGACAGCCGCACGCGGAACCCATTGTCTTGTAGAGTCTGAATGCCTTCTACCGTACGCAGCCAGGTGCCTGTCCCGCGGTAAGCGTCATGATGTTCAGCACTCCCGCCATCCAGACTGACCTGGATGACCAGCTGATCATTGGCGGTTGCTTTCAGCTTTTCCAATCGTTTTCCTTGGATCAACATGGCGTTGGTCAATAAAATAGTCGGCAAACGTTGGGAAGCATAACTCAGCATGGCGAAAATATCATCCAAAACCAGTGGCTCTCCCCCGGTAAAATAAACACAAGAAAATCCAGCCTCTACAGCCTCGTCGATCAGGCCACGGACGGTATCTAGCGATATTGCCCTGCGCGGTGTCGCGGGACTGGATTTGGCTACGCAATACGAACAGCTCAGGTTGCAGTCATAATTCGTGTAAATCCAAAGTTTACATAAGGGGTATTCAGAATTCATCATGGGCCCTTATTTTAACAGGTAAGAATTCGGGGTCAATACAAATCCTTCACGAAGATGATCACCATCGATGTTGGATAACACGCGCAGCATTTCAGCCACGCTCCATGCCTGGGCAAAACAACCCCGTGGAGTAAATGGCGGGGCGCCGTCAAAAATTTCGGCGACACTTCCTAATCCATGATCAGATAAGTGGTTCAGGAGCGGCGTCAGGAAAGAACGAGCTGTGTTTTCATCGTGGTAAACGCGCAAATGTGCGCTTACAAATGGCCCGATCAGCCATCCCCAAACTGTCCCCTGGTGATAAGCGGCGTCGCGCTGGCGCATATCACCACCGTAATGTCCTATGTAACCAGCGTCTTGGGGAGAAAGACTGCGCAGCCCATGCGAGGTTAATAAATGACGGGCGCAAATATCTACCACCGCTTTTTGTTGACCCGGATCGAGAGGGCTGTGCGTTAGAGAAACAGCGAATAGCTGATTGGGTCGGAGAGAACCATCAACACCCGTTGGACTATCGATCACATCAAATAAATACCCGTCTACTTTATTCCAAAACTTAACAAAACCTGATTTGACCCTTATTGCCAGTTGGTCATATTGATCTGAGCCCTTACCAATCTGGCGGGCGAAATCAGCCATACTGCTTAAAGCGTTGTACCAGAGGGCATTGATTTCTACAGGCTTCCCTATTCGCGGTGTGACCACCCAATCGCCAATCTTGGCATCCATCCAGGTCAATTGGACACCATCTTCCCCGGCATAGAGAAGACCATCCGATGGATCCATATGAATTTGATAGCGTGTTCCCCGAATATGCCACTCGATGATATCTACCAGGATCGGGTAAAGCTCTTCAAGGAAAGGAAGATCATTTGTTTTCGCGAAATAAGCTCGGACCGCTTCAAAATACCAGAGCGTCGCGTCAACGGTATTGTATTCAGGCAAATCACCGGCGTCCGGAAAACGGTTCGGCAGCATGCCCTGGTTCACATACTGTGAATATGTGCGTAGAATGCTGCGAGCAATTTCGGGCCTGCCAGTTGCCAGGGTTAATCCGGGCAAGCTGATCATGGTGTCTCGTCCCCAGTCGCCAAACCAGGGATATCCAGCCAGGATTGTTTTTCCAACCGGATCGATCAAAGAACTCCTCCTGGCAATAAATTGATCCGCAGCCAGGCAGAGTTGGGGTGGCACAGCAGGCGCAAGAGCGAGCAGGTTATTTTCGTAAGAACGTCTATCTGAATAAGCTTTATCCCCATCCAGGATTGGGTTATTCTCCGAACTGGCTATAAAAGTCACAGATTGTCCGACCTCCAGATTGATCTGGAAGTTTCCTGCCAACAGGTGGTCATCGATGCTTACCAGGCCACGATATCGCTCTACGCTTAATTCGAAATTCCGATACCATTCATGACCATGTTCGACAGCAGCTTGATCGCATAAAATTTGATAAGGCATAGCTCCCGCGAAAGCATGGATCCGGAGACCCTGCTCGACTTTTTCTATCTGCATGTTCCAGCCGTCACCTCGCGTTGAACTATGATGATCACGGTAATTTACCAAGGCTTTGGCAGCGAGAGATAGTGGCGAGGTTGCTCGAATCAGGCGATATTGAATATAGGTGGTGTTTGCGCCCGGTTGCATCCAGATGCGCTTTTCTAGTAACGCATCGGAGATGGCGAAAGTCCAGGTGGGGATGGTGCCTTCCAGGTGAAACTGTTCAATGTGGATATAACCATCGGGGGCTATGCTCCCATCGGACCAACGGTTGGAAAAAAGAGGTGCTTGATGAGAAGCATACAAGACAGTCTCATCGAGTCTTGCAAGCAATAAGGTGCGGCCTAAGGGTGGTTGAAGGGCAGCAATCAACAGCCCGTGATAACGCCGGGTAAGCAGGTTAGCTACCGTTCCGGCGGCATATCCCCCGATTCCGTTGGTAACCAACCATTCTTTGCTTTCGGCGATCGCCAAGTTATCGCAGCTACTACGTTTGAGAATAATCGCTTCCATTTTATTTTCCATTGACAACTGCTTCACCATATCCGGAGAATTTCGCTCGTCGCAAACAAGGGTCCGACTTTCAGTCCCAGGGTCGTACCTTCATACAGGCTGGGTGGAACACTGATATCTGCGAGGTACAGTTCACCAATCAAGTTCTCTACTCCAGGCGCACGCAGCCCTTGTTTCGGCAGGGCTAAAGTAAGGGTGGCTGTGGCCTTAATGGCCGGATCAAATGCCGTACCATGAGTCGTGTCCACTCCAGAAGGAACGTCGAGAGCAAGCACCGAGGTGTTTTGACGATTTGACCAGCGAATGAGATCGGCGGATGAACCCGTAGGCGCGCCTTTTAGGCTATAACCGATTAGGCCGTCTATAATCAGATCTGCATAGCCGGCCTGGTTGATCTCTTGAGCTGGTTTCACGGTCACGTGCATCTTGTGGAGGATGGTTAATTGATGGGCTGGGATGAGTGTGAAATCTTCGTCTCGCCGGGTGATGTAAACCGACACATTTGCACCCCAATTATATAAGCGGCGTGCGCACACCAAAGCTCCACCACCGTTCCCGCCGGTTCCTGCCATTACGATGACATGTTTCCCAACCGGGTTGCGTTCTAAGAAGCGCACCCGCGCAAGATGAGCCAAATTACGTCCAGCATTTTCCATCATCTGGATCAAGTCGATCGTATAATCTTCCATCATCGCTCGATCTACTTCAATCATTTGCTGAGTATCGAGGTAAGGGATATCTTTTCCGATCATTGGAATTTCCATGTCATATCTCCCGCATGGTCGACAAGTTTTCCCCCAGTCATTGGGGGATTTCCTGGACGCCCAAGGATTGGATTTCTGCCACTTTTTGAATCAGTTCTGCGACCAATCCAGTCCAGCCGGTTTGATGGCTGGCTCCTAAACCTGCGCCGGTATCGCCGTTGAAGTATTCATAAAACAGGATATGGTCAATCCAATCAGGATCATTCTGGAACTTATCCTGGTTTCCAAAGCTCGGGGTTCTACCATCTTCCTGCTTGAGGAACAAGCGGACCAGCCGGTTGGATAAATCCTGCGCAATTTCTTTGAGATTCATCATTCTGCCCGATCCGGTTGGGCATTCTACCAATAGATCATCTCCATAATAACGGTAGAATTGCTCAAGCGCTTCAATGATCAAGTAGTTGATTGGGAACCAGATCGGTCCTCGCCAGTTTGAATTTCCTCCGAATAAACCACTTTGGGATTCTGCCGGTTGGTAATTGATCGTGAATACTTTACCCTCATAAACAAATTCATAAGGGTGTTCTTGATGAAATTTTGAAACCGAGCGAATTCCGTAATCTGATAAAAATTCTTCAGGGTCCAATAGATATCTCAAGACACTCACCAGGCGCTCGCGAGTCAGAATGGAAACAATGTGCCTTTTTCCAACACCTTCCACATCGACACTTGCCATATTCCCACTCAGGTCAGGCCTTTGTTGTGTAAACCAATGCATTCGTCTTGAAAAAACCGGCATTTTGTCCAAAATGTCGGGCTCTAGAGTTTCAACAGCCAGTAATGGCATCAATCCAACCAGAGAACGAACTTTTAAAGGAAGGATCGTTCCATCTGGTAAATGTAATGCATCATAAAAGAAACCGTCTTCACCATTCCACAAGCAATGCCCACGCCCGCCGCAATTCGCCATGGCATATGCGATCCCTAAAAAGTGCTCGTAGAATTTGGAAGCCAGATCCTGATAGATTGGATTTTCTCTTGCTAATTCCAAAGCGATTTTAAGCATTCCAAGACTATAAAAGGCCATCCAGGCTGTCCCGTCCGATTGATCGATGTGTCCTCCTGTAGGGATGGCTGCACTGCGATCAAAAACACTGATGTTATCCAGCCCTAAAAAGCCGCCTTGAAAAATGTTATTGCCATCCGCGTCTTTGCGGTTTGTCCACCAGGTGAAATTCAACAATAGTTTGTGGAATACACTCTCTAGAAAACCTCGATCTGGTTTTCCATTTTGCTGCGCATCGCTTTGATAAACTTTCCAGGCGGCCCAGGCATGCACGGGGGGATTCACATCGCCGAATGCCCATTCATAAGACGGCAATTGCCCATTGGGGTGCATATACCATTCGCGTGTCATTAAGATCAATTGGCGCTTTGCGAACTCTGGATCAACCAACGCCAGTGGTATGGTGTGAAATGCCAGATCCCATGCGGCATACCATGGGTATTCCCACTTATCCGGCATCGAAATAATGTCGAAGTTGGTGAGATGAGTCCAATCACGATTGCGCCCTTTTATCCGGGTGTCCGGAGGTGGAGTAGCCCCAGGATCTCCCGTCAACCACTGCTCCACATCGTAGTAATACAATTGCTTATTCCATAGCAGCCCAGAGATGGCCTGGCGATAGATGCGAGCGTGATCTTCGGTAAGGTTGTTTGGCTGAACGGCTTTATAAAATTCATTCGCCTCAGAAATCCGTTGAGCAAAAATCTCATTAAACTCACAGAAAGGATTCGGATGCTGTGAACTGGATAGGCGCAGCCGGATGGATACCGAACTCCCAGCCTCTACCGTAACTGGGAAGTAAGCGGCCATTTTTGTGCCGGTTTTAGCCGGATTGATGGCTTCGGTTTCGTTTTCAATAATGAAGCGGTGGAACGAATCTTTTTTATATGGTTTATCATTTTCTATGCCAAACAGGCGCAGCGAATTGGTTTCGTTTTCCGTAAAAAGAACATCATCAGCACCTTCTATGTAAAAATAGGTGTCACCTTGGCTGGGATGATTCGCTTTTACAACATGTATATTTTTTCCGTTTTCGATAAGTTGCAATTGGGGCTTGCCAGGTGCGTCGCTCATTGGGCCGGCTTCATATCCCCAGCTCCAGGTATTGCGAAACCACAAAGAAGGTAAGATGTGCAGTTTTGCCCGATCTGGCCCTATATTGAAAGCTGTAATCCGGATCAAGATATCATTTTCATCGGCTTTGGCGTACTCGATGGAAACATCATAGTATTTATTCTCATCAAAAACACCAGTATCCAGCAGCTCGTACTCAGGTTCTTCGCGTCCACGCTGCTGATTGTTGACTACTAAATCTGAATAAGGGAATGCCTGTTGGGGGTATTTATACAAGTACCTCATGTAGCTGTGGCTTGGGGTATTATCCAGGTAATAATAATATTCCTTTACATCCTCACCGTGGTTTCCTTCTGAACCGGAAAGGCCAAATAAACGTTCCTTTAATATAGGATCCTCACCGTTCCAGAGAGACAACGCAAAGCATAAAAACTGATTGCGGTCACTGATCCCTGCCAGCCCATCCTCATTCCAACGGTATGCGCGGCTGCGGGCATGGTCATGCGTAAAATAATCCCAGGAGGTTCCATTCTGGCTGTAATCTTCGCGAACCGTCCCCCAGGCACGCTCACTCAGGTAAGGTCCCCAATTTTTCCAATTGTTAATGCGTTTGCGGTATTCATCAAGGCGATTGTGTTCTGCAGATTTCGGCACTGGCAACCTTCTTTATCTTATTTTGCTTGGGATATAAGAAATACCAGGCAAGTTCCAGGAAAATCAAGGCGGTTTGCCTGGTATTCCATTCGAAAAAATTCCGCACTCGATATTTTGAGAGCTTCAGCTGGAAAGGCTAACCCGTTATTGGATCAGGTGATCGTTTCAAGATTCACAAGGGAATTTTCTGATCCGTATGGGTTAGGGATGTAAGCGTCGGCTTCGGAATCATTTTCCCAGCGGGAATTATCTACGAGATAGCGAAATTGATATTGGCGCCCGATATCCAGCGTGAGTGTGACTTTAAAACTTCCATCTTTCTGTTTTTTCATCGGATGATGGGCTGCATCCCAAGCATTGAAATCGCCACACAAACAGGCAGTTAACGCGTTGACACCTGCCGGCAAGACAAATGTTACTTTACAGGTATTCTCTGAGTCCTGGAGTGTTTTCTTAAGCATCTCGAATTCCTTTCGTAAAAAGATTAGGGTCTTCGTTGGTTGTTTGACGCGTCCAACTTTAAGTCCCTTACGTGATGGTATGGAAATCATATATTTTCTCTCTAAATATACGTTTCGTAAGATTACCGGCAATAAAGGCGTCTCAATCGTAACAATTTACTGATTTTGAATATGAAGGGAAATTAATGATGGAAAATCTAATCCATGTAACTGATGCGGAATTTCAGAAGATGATTTTGTCTTCTACATTGCCGGTGGTTGTAGATTTTTGGGCACCGTGGTGTGGACCGTGCAAAGCGATTGCACCTATTCTGGAAAAGCTAGCAAATGCTAATGAAGGTAAGGTGCTCATTGCGAAGGTCAATACCGACGAGAATCCTGAATGGGCGATGAAATATGGCGTGCAAGGCATCCCAACGTTATTGTTTGTTGATAAAGGGGCTGTAATAGATCGACTGGTCGGAGCCAGTCCGGCTCCCGTGATCCAGGGGAAAATTAAAAACCTCATTGATGAACATGAGAACGGGAATTAACGTTCAGCCATCAAAAGACACGTGAGATCCCTCAAATCATCTCTTGTCATCTTACCCAAGCATCTGATGCGCAATCACCAGACTAACTACCCATGAAAATGGTTTTTACGGATAACCAAAGAAAAGTGGAAATCTCCACCGCTCACATTTTTGACAAAGGGAATAATTAATCCTTATGGAAAAGATTGATCAGAAATATGATGTCGCGATTATAGGCTCCGGGATCGGTGGATCTACTCTTGCCAGCGTTTTAGCCCGGCAGGGGTTATCCGTCATCGTCTTTGAAGGGGGGTCACACCCGCGCTTCACCATCGGCGAGTCCATGATTCTGGAAACTTCAGAGGCCATGCGTGCCCTGGCAGAGTTTTACGATGTGCCCGAACTGGCGTATTACAGCTCGGAGAATTTTTACAGCTATATTGGCACGTCCCATGGTGTGAAACGTCACTTCAGTTTTGTTCATCACACCCCTGGCGAGCATGCTTCAGCGCAAAAAAGCCTGCAGGCAGTTATTCCCAAGATGCCCTATGGACATGAAATTCATATCCAGCGACAGGATTCGGATTATTTCTTGACATCTGTGGCGATATCCTACGGGGCGACGGTTATGCAGAACACATTTATACAGGATATCAATGTTCAACCTGGTGGCGTTGAGGTGATCACCAATAAAGGGAAAACCTATTTTGCAGAGTACATCATTGATGCCGGCGGAATGAAATCTTTACTCGCAAAAAAATTCAACTGGCGGCACCGGGATTGTTTATCTTACTCTCGCACGATTTTTACACATATGGTGGATGTGCCCTGCTTCAATAATGTCAGCCTGAGCAAAGACCAATTTGGACATCCCTACCGCCTTTCGGAAGGAACACTCCATCATATCTTCAAGGGCGGCTGGTTGTGGATTATCCCCTTCAACAACCATTCCTCTTCCACAAATCCGCTGTGTAGTGTTGGCTTGCAGCTGGATCCACGCCTGTATCCTCAGCGGGATGACCTGACCCCTGAAGAGGAATTCTACACTTTCATCCAGCAGTTCCCAGATTTGTATGCTCAGCTCAAAGATGCGCATGCAGTCCGCGATTGGATGCGCATCGATCGCCTGCAATATTCAGCCCACCATATCGTGGCTGACCGTTTCGCCTTACTTGCGCATGCCGCCGGCTTCATCGATCCATTGTATTCCAAAGGGCTGTATGTCACCCATGCCAGCATCTTCCTGATGGCGGATTTGCTCCTCAAAGCCAAGCAAACCGGCGATTATTCCGCTGCTGCTTTTGCGCCCTTGGAGGAAATGACACTGAATTACATCAATATGCACGACAGGCTGGTGGCAAGTTCTTTTAAATCCTGGCATAACTTCAAGTTATGGAACGTCTATGAAGTTCTCTGGTTGTTGGGCGCATACCTTGAGTATTTGCGGTTGATTATCAACCGATATCGGGCGAACGGCAACCGTCAGAAATACCTGGAACTGATGAAACCTCATCGCCTGGCAGGTGGTGGCTTTGAGCTTTTCTTTGAAATCCAGGAGAAAATCGATGCGCTGATGGATGCGGTGAATCCGGAGGATGAGGCCGATGTGGATCGTACAGTTGTTGAGATCAAGGCGCAGTTTGCACGCTTCCCCTGGATGTCTTCGGCTTTCAAGGATTTGCTCAACGGGAAGAATCACCTGCCGGACAACAAAATCCGGTTCAACCTGCTTAACCGCCAGGTCGGTTTCATGGGCAGCGGTAGTTACCGCGATCATTTCTTTGGTTCCGAGCCGGCTAGCCGTCTGCTTGGAAAAGCCATTGGCGATCAACTGAATTATTCGGTGCCGGCGATCAAACTCAAACGCAAAACCCAGGCCCGATTATCCTGGCAGAAGAAGGATGAGAGCAATGTTTGATGCTTCCCTGCGCCGGACGAAAGATCGCATTGGTTTACCGATTGCCATTCGACTGAAGGGAGTTTCCCCGAACACCATCTCGCTGGCTGCTTTTGCAGTTGGAATTCTGACAACCTGGTTGGCGTTTCGCGGTCTGTTTGGTTGGGCACTGGCATTTTGGTTGGTAAGCCGCGTTCTGGATGGATTGGATGGCCTCCTGGCGCGAGTCCATCAGAAGCAAAGTGATTTTGGCGGGTATCTGGATATCCTCATGGATTTCGCCATCTATTCGGCTTTGCCGATCGGAATTGTGTTGAGCGCCCCCAGCCTTGACCAATACCTGGCATTGGCATTTATGCTGGCTGCCTTTTACGTCAATGGGGCTTCCTGGATGTATCTGGCTGCCATTTTGGAAAAGCGCGGAAGCCAGTATGTTGGAGATCCGGCCGCGCCGCCCACCATGACCACGGTGGTAATGCCGTCTGGATTAGTCGGCGCGACAGAGACCATTCTGGCTTACTGCGCATTTTTGATCTGGCCGGATCATACAGCGCTGTTATTTTCCATCTTTGGTGGGATGGTCGTTTTTACAACCTTCCAACGGCTGGTTTGGGCCTGGAATAAGTTTGGCAAGTACGAATGAAAATCATAAAGGATCCGGATGAAACTCGAAACCAATACAAAAGCTCCTGATTTCACCTTGATGACCGTCGAAGGGAAGCAGATCACGCTGAGTGAAGTACTGCGCAGCGGTCAGAACGTATTGCTGGTTTTCCTGCGCCACCTTGGCTGACTGCCCTGCCGCGAACATGCTGCACAGTTGTGTCAGCGCCAGGAAGAATTTCGACAGCAGAATACCGTCGTTCTCATCATTTCATTCGGAACCTTGCCAGCACTCCAGCAGTGGATGGGGGAAACCTGCGGTTCCTTTGAGGTTTTGTTGGATCGGGATCGAAGCGCATACAAAGCATATGGTCTGGAGCGCTCCTTCTCACGATCACGCAGCCTGAAAACCAGATGGTATTACCTCAAAGCGTGGCTGTCTGGAAAGAAAACGTTCGAATCACAAGGGGAAGATACCTCCCAGCTTGGGGGGGATTTTATTGTAGATCAATCAGGGGCCCTGCGCCTTGTTTATCCCAGTCACGACCCTACCGATCGTCCTCCTGTAGATGACTTACTCAAGATACTGGTCAGTATTCGAGGAAATTAATCGTAGGATATATCCTGATAATGGTGGTCAATGCTAACTTATGCGGAAGCTAGAAAGATTTACGATGCTCTAGGAATGGGACAGGATGAGCAATCCTATTACGAAGACCCAGCTTTCGATCTGCTTATCCAGCATGCGAATTTGGATCGGGTAGAGGAAATTGTTGAACTGGGTTGCGGAACGGGTTGGTTGGCAAAGCGGTTGTTGGCCGATCAATTACCGGAAAATGCAAGATATCACGGCATCGATTTGAGCCCAACGATGGCGCAAATTACACTGGAACGCCTTGCTGAATACAGTCATCGGGTGGATGTTAAAGTGTCCGATGGCTCCCCGCTTTTTGACATTCCGGATCAATCGATGGATTGTTTTATTTCTACTTATGTTTTGGATATATTATCCAGCGAAGATATTCAGACGGTCATTTCCGAGGCACATCGGATATTGAAAAGGAATGGTGAATTGTGTCTGGTGGATCTAACCTATGGAAAAGCTGGTTGGCCACGGTTGTTTAGCTTGGGATGGGAGCTCATACATACTTTTAACCCCGCTAAAGTTGGTGGCTGCCGGCCAATCCGTGTTTCGCAATACTTACCCAACACACATTGGAAGATTAAATTTCAATCGGTTGTGGCAACTTCAGGTATTTCGTCTGAAGTGATCATCGCTACACCTTTATAGGAAACTTGTGAATACTCCATCTCATTTAATCATTAATGCTGCTCTCTACAAAAAGGCTGGTCGAAAGGATATCCCTCAGTCGGCCATCCTTTTGGGATCTATCATGCCGGACATTCCATTGGGGCTGCTTTCATTGGGATTTTTTCTTTATAACCGATTTGTCCTTGGCCAACCTGGCTCGAATTTTATGCCGAAAGCATTTGATGATTTGTTTTTCAATAATCCCTGGTGGATAGCCTTTCATAACTTTTTGCATTCTCCCATCGCATTACTGATTTATATTGTCATTTTGTGGCAGTTTCGAAGTAAAACAGGCACCAAAGGCCACTGGTGGTTATGGTTTGTGGCAGGTTGTTTGGTTCATACGACGATAGATGTTTTCACTCATGTGACGGACGGACCGCTCCTGTTCTGGCCGTTCGAATGGCATATCCGGTTTCACAGCATAATCAGTTATTATGACCGAGCCTACTATGGGCAATACTTTTCGATATTTGAATTAGCCTTAGATGTTGTGTTATTGGGTTATCTTTTCCTGCCGAAACTTTGGCGGAAATTGAAAAAAAGCGCAGGTTAGGAATCACGAAAATCCGGATTGGATCCTTTATTTTGGTTTTCTCATTCAAATATGCCGACCGCAACAATTCCTCGATAGACAAAGACAACTACGACCTGTGGAAAAATTAGGGCAAGTGCGGTTTTATCTCTCACCGGACTCGTACCCATAAAATTCAACAAGAAGCCTAAACTGACCAGGCCAATAAAATGGGCGAGTGAATTTGTTGTTGCTTTATTTGACAGGGTTGAAAGTGAGAGAACGGTTACGATCGACAGAAAATGAAACGAGCTGAATGGTGCCAAATTATTGAAATGGATGAAGTGGGCAAGTTGTTTTACATAAGCCGTAGATAATCTTCTCATACAACTGGACCCTGATTGATTGAAATATCTTGCACTTTTCAGATCTTCTTGCCCAAAGAATGGTTTTTATTTGGCTGGCTAGGATAGCGTAATTTCAATTTGTATGATGAGAATTGATGGAATCGATCTTAATCAAGAAAAAAAGATTTCCGAAATAAGGGAAACCGATGATATTAAACCTTGATGATTTCAAACAATTCCTGATAGATGCTGGAAAATCAGGTCGTACCATTTCAGGCTATCTAGCTGACATTTCAATTTTCTCCCGTTGGTTCGAGCAAACAAATGGCGAGATACTCCGTCCTGATAATTTAACTCCGACTGATATGCGCGAATATAAACGACATCTTCTCACCATTCAGAAGTCAAAAGCAACTACCATCAACCGCCACCTGGCCGCCCTACGTTCATATACGGCATGGGCAAAAACGAGTGGCAGTACTGTTTATAATCCTGCTGATGGCATCAAAGGGGTTTCCCAACAAAAACACGCGCCCAAATGGCTCGATCGTAAAGAGCAAGCGGCCGTTCTTCGGGAAGCTGAGCGCCGGATCCAGGCAGCTAAAACAGAGCCGGCCAAACGCCAGACTATTCGCGATCATTGCATTTTGACCGTTCTCTTGAATACCGGTTTACGAGTAAGTGAACTGGTAGACTTGGAGATTGAGGATATTATAATGTCAGAACGAAAGGGTGAATTACGGGTAAGAGCTGGGAAGGGGACAAAGGAGCGCATCATCCCACTTAATGATTCCTGCCGGAAAGCCATAAAATCATGGTGCTCGGTCCGCCCCACAGATAAATCAAATAGAGTATTTACCACCCAGCGTGGGTCTGCCACAACACGGGCAATTCAGACGGTTCTAGAAAGTATAGGGGATGCTTCTCGTGTGGAAAATATGACCCCACATGTCGCCAGACATACTTTTGCGAAGAACTTGATTAATGCAGGTGTTAGCCTTGAGAAAGTGGCGATGTTGTTGGGGCATTCCAGCCTGGACACAACAATGGTTTATACAACGCCCGGAATGAGCGATCTGGACAAAGCCGTTCGCACCCTGGATGGTTAGCAATTATTTTGAGGTGGGATTGCATACCCCTTTTTTGTTTTCTGCCGGATGATTCGTTCAGCGATCTTTTCCGCTTCATCGATTGATTGTGTTTTGATCATTCGCACCCGGTGATAACCATTTTTGATGCTTCCCCAGGTGCAAACAACAGCATGACTGTCCAGCAAGGTAGACTGAACATGTACCTCATAGAAACGAGCCATTCTTTGTTCGGGAACAATTTTTAGCATCAGCATGGATAAATTGTAGCACAAACGTTCGTCCGGCAGGTGCATAATTTATATTCAGACCCAATGAGCGCAGAAACCAAACGGTCAGCTCTTTAACTCATATCCGCTGGATGATTTGTGATGAAATGACTGCCAGCAGCATAATCGGTAACCCGGGCAGCCGGTGTACCTTTACTTTCCGCTCAATTTTGTAGGTAAACGCCATCAAACCTAATGCGACAATGGCATGACACCCGAAAAAAGCCAGGAAAAAGTCTGCTCCTGGCCAGACGAGGCTGAGGGCCATCGCGCTAACCGCGTCCGCGCCACCCCACCAACCTAATTCCCAGGCAATCCAAAAACCGACAATGGACAGCGCAGTGATGGGGTTGTTCTGCACCGACCAGAACAAAGCCAGCAGTAAAAACGGCAGCCAGGTCAATACCCGTCCAACTTCCTCAAAACTAAACAACTTAGAAATGCGCTCTCGTTCGGATATCAGCGCCACCAGCCCCGCCAGGACAACAAGCTGCCAGCCCCCCTGCCAGAAACGGTAAGCGGCGGCGAGTATCAGAGGAACGATGACCCACAGGCTGTGCGGAACCTCGCCTTTCCGAAGATCAAACCAGGATACTGCCGCCAGCCAGAGGATGACAATGCTAAGAATTACCCAGTCCATAAATACCTTTCAGGGGATAATTTGCTCTTCAATCCTGCGAATATATTCCGCGCCGCTGCCACAGCCAGCTGGGAAGTTGATCGCAATCGCGCTCCAGGAGCTGGGGTTACCGGTATGGCGCAATGCCCGGTAGACGCAGCCAGTCCCAATGTGGTAATTAGCCAGCGATAACCGCCAGAAGTCTTCATAACTCAGAAGTTCCGCCGGCCGCTTCCCGGTCGCCAGCCAGAATGTCCGGTTAGATTGCCGGCAGCTCGCGCCTAACGTTTCTGTGAGCACGACGACTGCCTGGTCGCCCCTGGCCGGATCTACCCCGCCCTGGCAGGTTGGGCAGGTAGCGTCGATACTCTTCAACACAAGACCGCGTAGGAGACGTTGAGTTGCGAGGTCGAGACCTCCATAGCCTTTGGCGCAGGCAGCTTGATCCAATCCTTGACTGCAGATCGCCTGAAAATAATCAGGCCGCCATGCTAGAACCAGGTCTGCGCCCATCTCGGTTATCTGTCCCAGGCCAATTTCCCCTTTCGCCCAATTGGCGGCTGGCCAGAATTGCGATTCAACGGCGATGACCGCCTTGATTACCTTCGCGGGCATGTCCTGCCCCGAAGCTGAAGCCTGAATCGATGCATTGTAACGATTTTGCCAGCGAAACACCTCCTCTCGAGAGGCTTCCAATCCACAGGCGTTGGGCGATCCATCCGCATTCAGCCCACCTGAGGGACATCGAGAACCATCCACAATTGCGCCCATTAGCAGGTGTCCGGCCAGGAGCTCAAAGGACTGAGAGGTCTGTAAATCTGCCGATTGCTCAACAGGCTGTAACCAGCCTGGCAAGGGGGCAGGTAAGTTCGCGCCATATGCCTGGCTGCATGCATTTGGAGAAACCGGAAGTGGGGGAACAGCCGCCGAAAGGCAAAACCAGACCAGGATTGAGAGAAACAAGATGCTCCGCATTATGGCCTCCCATGAACGGGATACCAGGAAACCGTCCAGGTATTGCTGTTGGTGTGAAAGGTACGGCCTGCGGAATCGGTCAGATCCGCCCAAACGGTCCAGGTTCCTTGCTCCGTGGTGCCCAAGTAGGCATCTCCAGCCGCTGAGGGTGACAATGACCAGGCGGATCCACTTCTCGAATAGGTGGTGACCGCCCCTGAAGGCGAACGGACTGAAACCACCACAAGATAGGGTGGTTCGCCGCCTGCCACCGTTCCGGTCAGGGTCTGTGCCGGCAGGCTAAGATTTGGGCCAAATAACACGAGCCTGGCAAAGGTCGGTGAGACTGTTCCGGACAGCGGCGCAATCACATACACGGTGACCGTGTCACTCCGCGTTCCAGAGACATTCGAGCAGGTAAGCGTGTACGTATGGGTTCCAATCAGCGCTCCGGAGATAGGCGCGCTACCGGAGACAGTCACGCTTCCGGTCCATAAGGCATCCGAACTGGCAGCCACGCAGGATGCGGCATACTGGCTGGTCCAGGTCAGTGTATAGCTGCCTGGCGCAACCTGTGTAATTGGACCATTTCCACCATCGACACGTAAATCAACTGTCGGCGGGGGCGGATTGACATTGACGACCACCGAGTCGATGGCCGTCGTTCCGGCCAGGTTCATACATTGCACGGTGTATTGATAGGTGCCCTGCAGCACGTTGCTGAGAGCCCGGTTGCCACTCGTGCCTACTGGCCCGGACAGGTTATTCAGCGCCGAGCAGGAAACAGCATTGGCGCTGGTCCAACTGACCGTGAAACCGGCCGGTTCCTGAAAGGTCAGCGGTCCATTTGATCCGTTCACCCGTACGTCGACGGATGGCGCCGCCACAACGATCATCCGCACAGAATCGCTGGCGGTTGCCCCGGCAGGATTTTGGCAGGTAACGCTGTAATCATAGGTGGTTCCTGCCGGAACGTTTGCTTCCGAACGCGTACCCGCAAGTCCAGAATATCCTGCCAGGCGGGAATAACCAGCACACTGCGTGGCATTACTGCTGGTCCATGTGGCCGAGTAAGAGATCGGGCCGGTGCGAGTCACGGTAGGCCCGTCCGAACCGTCCACTTTTAAGTCAACCAAAGGGGCGGCATATACAACCGTTCGTTTCGTGTCGGTTGCTGACGCGCCGGCCGCGTTGGTGCAGGTGACGGTGTAATCATAGCTCCCCACCGGGAGACCTGTCTCGGCCCGCGAGCCTGTCAGACCACTTAATCCTGTGAAGCGGTTTGAGCCTGTGCAGGATGTGGCGTTGCTGCTCGTCCAGGTCGCCGTGTAGCTGGCCGGAGCGGTCACTGATGCCGGTGCGTTAACGGTCACCGTTGGGGCAGATAGAACATTCACGGTGACGCTGTCACTGGCGCTGCCAGACGGGTTGGAGCAGGTCAGTGTGTAGGTATACGTGCCGCCGCCTACATTATTAAGACCTTGGGAACTACCCGTTGCCTGCGCTCCACTCCAACTCCCCGACGCGGTGCAATACGCGGCATTGGTACTCATCCAACTCAACGTATAACTTGCCTGTGCACTGAGGCTGATTGGGCCATTCGACCCATTGACCCGCAGATCCACGGTCGGCGCAGGGGTTGTCCGGTAGGTGGTTGTTACTGCGCGGACGTCCACATATCCGCCGCTGGCGGAGATCGACCAGGTACAATCGCCCGCGGTCGGCACGTTCCAGGCCGGGTTCGGCAGGTTATTGAACCCAGGAGCACTCTGGTTTGCCAGATAGAGGTCATCGGTAAAGATGACCTGCCCGCAAGCCCGAACAGTCACCGTGCCAACATTGGAATCGCCGCTGTAGGCGGCCTGCACATTGAAGGTTCTGAGATAAGTGAAGTTGCCGGAAATCGAACTGCCACTTTGAATGCGCGTGACTTGTTCGGTGCAACCGCTGCCACAGAATGCTCCCCCTTCGCCAGGCGGGAGCGAAGTGCTATCCCGGTGAAATAAGTTTACGTAAGCTACCGATCCATTCCACTGGATGTAATTAGACTCTTGGTCGTACGTTCGCCCATTCCGCAGATACTCAGGGGAGATGTTGGCGAAGGCCAGCCGGTAGCCAGCTAGTAGCACGGAAAGAACAACCATAAAAGCAGCGGCTTTTAGCCAACTGGTTTTCTTCGATGATCCAATTTTCAAAGCAAATCTCATTGTGCCACTCCCGCAGAGGCAAACACGCGAACGGTTTTTTCCTGGATGTTCAACATATCTAACATCAACCAATCCACCGGAACTTCCAGATACACCCCAACCGCCGGTTCATTGCAGCTCCACTCACCAAGGCTGTCACCCAGACGTACGGGCCGGGGCGGGAAGCCCGCGATACTCCCTCCGCCTGCATCCGGTAGAACACGCACATCCATGGTGTAGCCGCTAATTCCGCGTGAAGCCATTTCTGCTATCAACACCTTTTCTGCCTCAGCTTTCGCGGTTGCCCTGTCCAACCTCATTTCAATGCCGGTCATCAGCGCGCTCCAATCCCGCCCGCGGGATGTCCCGGCCAGAGCCGCTTCTTGCGCTGCTGAATAGGCCCAGTTGCGGGCAGCGTACAGCCGGTAGATATCTACCAGGCCGGAGGCGATAGCGATCAACGCCAGCATGACGAGAAATCCCCATAGGGCCGTTTGGCCTTTTCGCTCAGAGATCATGGATATCGCTCGACAATGCCCCAATGGCGGACCCGAATGGTGATAGCCGAATCGGGCAGAAAGGGAATGTCTGTCTGAAATGGGGCGCTGGCTTCCACAACAAAGGCGGTCCCAAATGGGCTACCTGAAAGCCACGCGGCGCTGCGCAGGGAGTTGGCAGAGTCGTAAACATGAAGTGTTATCGGGGCGCTGCCACCCATCACATTCTGATCCACGGTCTGCTGCACCAGCGTCTCCGCGAATGTCCAGCGGGATGGATCCAGCGATAACGCCCTGGATGCCGCGCCGGAGCCGCTGTCGAGCGCCTGGCGAATCGCGATCCCCTGGCTCAGCTCAATGCCTCCAAAGATCACCAGGGCGAGGATCATCAAGACCAGCAAAGCTTCCACCGAAGCCTGTCCTTGCTGGGCGTTTTTACGATCCAATTTCGACGTTGACATCATTGAACTTGGTTTGCAAGGTCGTAAAGATTTGCCACAGCGCGCCACCCACCAGGCTGATGAAAATTGCCAGGATTACGATGTATTCCACGACACTCTGTCCATTTCGATCGTGTAGCATGAACACTCCTTACCACATATCCTGCGGCCGATTTTTCCGGCCGCAGGATATGTTTCACTTAAGTCGGATTACGGGTGCGCGGCCGGCACGGCGATGCTGTCGATCCATGTGGCGACGCCATTTCCCTGGGTGCCGATATTGCTGAGGATGCCCCAGACGGCGGCAGCGCCGAGAACGATAGCGATCGCTAAAACGACCACGAACTGCGGGATTTCAGAAGCTTTTCGATCAAACAACATAGATGCTCTCCTCAAGATTAGAATCCGCCGCCGATTGCCGTCCCCGAGAGGGTTTTGAGAATGCGGTCGACGAGCGGGTAGAAAAACAGGATGACGATGGGACCGAGCAGGAATGGCATAGCCAGGAGCGTGATGCGCAGCGGCAGGCGCTGCATTTGCTCTTCGGTCTGCCCGTTGATCTCGTCGGTCAACTCTTCGATGGATTTTGCGACTGCCTGATCTACACCTAACAAACCGCCGGATTGCTGGGCGGCCTGGATGCGCTGAGTTATGCGGGTCAGGTGCGCCGACCGAAGATCTTTTGCCATCTGCTGGAAGATCTCCAGGCCACTCTTCACCTGCCCACCGGACATGCGCAACCGTAAAAGGCGGTAGACCAGTTGGTTCTCGCCCGTCGTACTGGCAATGCTTTCCAGGCCAAGAAGGAGCGAACCGCGCAGGCTCATGTGCAGCCTGACGTCGATCAGCAACTGTCGCAGCTGCCCCAACAGGAAACGCCTGCGCTGCCGGATGAGATAGCCTTTGAACAGCCAGACCAGGGCCGGGGCGGCGAGAAAACCCAGGCGGATGGATGGAACGGCCTGCCCAATCCAGAAGAACAGGGCCAATCCCAGGATGGCTGCTCCTGCATACAGGTTCGTCCAGGGGATCCGGGTCAAGCCAAGAATCTCATCTTCACTGGTATGCCCCTGGTTTTGGCCGTTGATGCCCAGCGCATGCAGGCGATAGCGTCGGCGGCCTAATAATCGTAACCACCTCCTTCCTAACTCATAGAATGAAGACAACGTGGCGTTGACGATCAAACCAACGCCGATTGCCAGAGAGAAGCCGACCATCAGGGGGTAGGTGTCCATGCTTAGAACGCCTCCCCGCTGCCCAACTGGTGGACTTCAAACTCGAAATACAGGCTGGCCAGCACCGCGCAGGAAATCAAGCCGGTCAGCAGCGTGCGATGAGGAATGTCCTGCAGGAAGAATGCACGCCAGTCGGGTGCCATCAGAACGAAGACGGTTGCCGCGGCCGCGACACCCTGCAGCAGGCGGATCGTTCCCTTCACCAGGGCCAGAGTCTGGCGCATTTTGGAACGGATCAACTTCTGCCGGTGGGCCTCACCTTCCAGTTCCTGGAATAAATCCATCTGAACCTCATCGGTGATGCGCGCGCTGTTGGCGATCAGGGCCGCCAGACGCGCCGTGACCGTTCCTGGTAATTCCTTCAAAGCCAGGGCGGCTTGCTCAGGCTGCTGGTGCATTTGTAACCGGGCGGCTACATCCCGAATAGCATTTCGCAGCGCCCCTTCTGGCAATTCCAACCCGTTCAGCGCGTTAAGCAAGGAGTGATCCACGTTCAGCAGCGAGCGCATCTGGAGCGTGCCTAGTTCTGCATCTTCGTTGACCCGCATACGCTGCGCTTCACCTGCCTGATAGCGGCTCCAGGCAAATGCGGCCATGCCAAACAGTAAAATCAATGGGGAAAGGAGCGTGTCGTGAACCGCAGCAGCGATCAGGAGAATAGACATGAAGATCAGGATTCGCGCCCAATCCACCGCCAATCGCTGCTGGCTCTTCTCCTCCCGCAGGACACCTAAATCGCGCAGCCGAAGCGTGGTCCAGGAGGCAAACATTCTCCGCCATAAATTGGCAAAGGTATCAACCAAAGTTCGCAGCGTGCTATAGAGAATGAGGAAAACACCAACTGCCAACGCGAGGGAAGCACCCTCAGAAACCCACCGAAAGATACTCATTCATCCACCTCTTTCGATCCACGGATGTGGATCCCAAGCGACTGGCAGCGCTTTTCCAGTTCCCAGCGGGATATGCCCAGCAAGCTGGCGACGTCGCCTATGTCCATGCTCTCTACCAACTGCTCCAGATCACGTATTTCCCAATCCTGGTAAGAAGGATCACGCCGGGATGGTCTGCCCAACAAACGCCTACCACATAACGGACAACGCCCTCGTTGGGGTGGCTTCTGTTGCGCCGGATGGGTACTGCCCGTCTCAAGATCGTCTGATGCCATCACCACTACCGTGTCGAAGCCTGGACTGGATGCTCAACCGCCGGCTCTATCGACCAGCACAGGAAACCGTACATCGGATAAGTAGGCGGCTCCCAGCCATAGCGGATAAATCCATTACTTAGACCGGTGCCTTTGTCATCCAGGATCAGCATCGTGTCGATGGTGTTGGCCAGGCGACAGTACTCGCTGTCACAATCAGACCAGTCTACGCCCCACTGCCCAACGTGTTCGCCGAATAACCGCACAGCTACGATCTGTCCGGGTTGAACCGTTGAGAGTGCGGCAGATTGGTAGCCATGGCCCGGAATCTCGACTCCGGTGGTTACCCATGTGAAGGTCAGGTCGCCATCGGCTTGCAGGTAGTAGACCTTGATCAGGTCGAAGGTTGTCATGAACTTGATCTGGCGCGTTTCGCCTGTCAAGCCGTAAAAGCGCCATTCCTGCTCAGTTGGAAGAAACCGCAATCCCTGC
>JBGSJZ010000051.1:0-3176 GCA_041741455.1 Anaerolineaceae bacterium
GGCGTTGCTGCTCGTCCAGGTCGCTGTGTAGCTGGCCGGTGCGGTCGCTGATGCCGGCGCACTGACGGTCACCGTTGGGGCAGACAGGACATTTACGGTGACGCTGTCACTGGCGCTGCCGGAAGGATTGGAGCAGGTGAGTGTGTAGGTATACGTGCCGCCGCTTACATTATTTATACCCTGGGAACTACCCGTTGCCTGCGCTCCACTCCAGTTTCCAGAGGCGGTGCAAGACGCGGCATTGGTACTTGTCCAGCTCAAGGTATAACTTGCCGGTGCACTGAGGCTGAGCGGGCCATTCGACCCATTGATCCGCAGATCCACGGTCGGCGCAGGGGTTGTCCGGTAGGTGGTTGTCACCGCCCGGACGTCCACATATCCGCCGCTGGCGGAGATCGACCAGGTGCAATCGCCCGCGGTTGGTACGTTCCACGCCGGGTTCGGCAGGTTATTAAACCCGGGAGCGCTCTGGTTTGCCAGGTAGAGGTCATCGGTAAAGATGACCTGCCCACAAGCCCGAACGGTCACCGTTCCGACATTGGAATCGCCGCTGTAGGCGGCCTGCACATTGAAAGTCCGGAGATAGGTGAAGTTGCCGGAAATCGAACTGCCGCTTTGAATGCGAGTGACTTGTTCGGTGCAACCGCTGCCACAAAATGCTCCCCCTTCGCTGGGCGGGAGCGAAGTGCTGTCCCGGTGAAACAGGTTTATGTAAGATACCGATCCATTCCACTGGATGTAGGTGCTTTCCTGATCATACGTTCGCCCATTCCGCAGATACTCGGGGGAGATGTTGGCGAAGGCCAGCCGATAGCCAGCCAGTAGCACGGCAAGAACAACCATAAAAGCAGCGGCTTTCAGCCAACTGGTATTCTTCGATGATCCAATTTTCAAAGCAAATCTCATTGAGCTACTCCCGCGGAGGCAAACACGTGTACGGTTTTTACCTGGATGGTCAACATATCTAACATCAACCAATCCACCGGAACTTCCAGATACACCCCAACCGCCGGTTCATTGCTGCTCCACGCGCCAAGGCTGTCACCCAAACGTACGGGCCGTGGTGGGAAGCCCGCGATACTCCCTCCGCCAGCATCCGGTAGAACACGCACGTCCATGGTGTAGCCGTTTATTCCGCGAGAAGCCAATTCTGCTATCAATACCCTTTCTGCCTCAGCTTTCGCGGTTGCGCTGTCCAACCTCATTTCAATGCCGGTCATAAGCGCGCTCCAATCCCGCCCGCGGGATGCCCCGGCTAGAGCCGCTTCCTGCGCTGCTGAATAGGCCCAATTGCGGGCAGCGTACAGCCGGTAGATATCTACCAGGCCGGAGGCGATAGCGATCAACACCAGCATGACGAGAAATCCCCATAGGGCCGTTTGGCCTTTTCGCTCAGAGATCATGGATAACGCTCGACAATGCCCCAATGGCGGACCCGAATGGTGATGGCCGAATCGGGCAGAAAGGGAATGTCTGACTGAAATGGGGCGCTGGCTTCCACCACAAAGGCGGTCCCGAATGGACTACCCGAGAGCCACGCAGCACTGCGCAGGGTGTTGGCAGAGTCGTAAACATGCAGCGTTATCGGTGCGCTGCCGCCCATCACATTCTGGTCCACAGTCTGCTGTACAAGAGTCTCCGCGAACGTCCAGCGAGATGGATCCAGCGATAACGCCCGGGATGCCGCGCCGGAACCACTGTCGAGCGCCTGGCGGACCGCGATCCCCTGGCTCAGCTCAATGCCGCCAAAGATCACCAGGGCGAGGATCATCAAGACCAGCAAAGCTTCCACCGAAGCCTGTCCTTGCTGGGCGTGTTTACGATCCAATTTCGACGTTGACATCATTGAACTTGGTTTGCAAGGTCGTAAAGATTTGCCACAACGCGCCACCCACCAGGCTGATGAAAATTGCCAGGATGACGATGTATTCCACGACGCTCTGTCCATTTCGATCGTGTAACATGAACACTCCTTACCACTCATCCGGTGGTCAGCACAGCCAACCACCGGATGAGTATTGCCTAAATCAGATTACGGGTGCGCAGCCGGCACGGCGATGCTGTCGATCCAGGTGGCGACGCCATTTCCCTGGGTGCCGATATTGCTGAGGATGCCCCAGACGGCAGCGGCGCCGAGAACGATAGCGATCGCCAGAACGACCACGAACTGCGGAATTTCAGAAGCTTTACGATCAAACAACATAGATGCTCTCCTTCAAGATTAGAATCCGCCGCCGATTGCCGTCCCCGAGAGGGTTTTGAGAATGCGGTCGACGAGCGGGTAGAAAAACAGGATGACGATGGGACCGAGCAAGAAGGGCATCGCCAGGAGTGTGATGCGCAGCGGCAGGCGCTGCATTTGCTCTTCGGTCTGCCCATTGATCTCGTCGGTCAACTCTTCGATGGATTTTGCGACTGCCTGATCTACGCCCAATAAACCGCCGGATTGCTGTGCGGCCTGGATGCGCTGAGTGATGCGGGTCAGGTGCGCCGATTTGAGATCTTTTGCCATCTGCTGGAAGATCTCCAGGCCACTCTTTACCTGCCCACCGGACATTCGCAACCGTAAAAGCCGGTAGACCAGTTGGTTCTCGCCCGTCGTACTGGCAATGCTCTCCAGGCCAAGCAGAAGCGAACCGCGCAGGCTCATGTGCAGCCTGATGTCGATCAGCAACTGTCGCAGCTGCCCCAAAAGGAAACGCCTGCGCTGCCGGATGAGATAGCCTTTGAACAGCCAGACCAGGGTCGGGGTGGCGAGAAAACCCAGACGGATGGATGGAACGGCCTGTCCAATCCAGAAGAACAGGGCCAATCCCAGGATAGCTGCTCCTGCGTACAGGTTCGTCCAGGGGATCCGGGTCAAGCCAAGAATCGCATCTTCACTGGTATACCCATGGTTTTGGCCGTTGATTCCCAGCGCATGCAGGCGATAGCGCCGGCGGCCCAATAATCGTAACCACCTCCTTCCTAACTCATAAAATGAAGACAATGTGGCGTTGACGATCAACCCAACGCCGATCGCCAGTGAGAAGCCGACCATCAGGGGGTAGGTGTCCATGCTTAGAACGCCTCCCCGCTGCCCAACTGGTGGACTTCAAACTCGAAATACAGGCTGGCCAGCACCGCGCAGGAAAGCAGGCCGGTCAGCAGCGTGCGATGAGGAATGTCCTGCAGGA
>JBGSJZ010000052.1:0-2552 GCA_041741455.1 Anaerolineaceae bacterium
TTTGAGCACTTGCTTCACCTGATAAGCTTTTGCCATTCCTTTGTCGTTCTGAATGTTCACTCGCGGATCTCCCGGCCAGGGTGTTTTGTAAATCCTGTGGCTGCTGCCGGATTGTCTAGCCTCACCAAAGAAATGGTCGCACACTTTGCACAAATCGCCAAAACTTACCCCTTTCGGGTTCCGCCGCATGGTTGCGAGAATTTCTTTGATGGATGGCATGTCAATATGATACCACTATTGATACCAATGTCAAGAATCTCATAATCGATCACCTTACAAATGAGTTATCATTATTGCTATGAACACCTTTGTCATTGGGGATATCCACGGCTGTTTCACCGAACTACAGGAGCTGCCCGATAAAGCCGGTGTCGCAGAGGACGTCCGCATTATCGGGTTGGGCGATATCGTCGACCGCGGCCCCGATTCGGTGCAGGTGCTGGATTTCTTTTGCAATAATCCCACGCGTCTCAGCCTGATGGGCAACCACGAGCGCAAACACGTTCGCGGCGCACGGCACGAGGTGAGGTTGGCGCTGTCGCAAATCATCTCGCGCGAGGAGTTTGGGGCATCGTACCAACAAGCGCTTGAACGGATGGGCAGCTTTCGTCTGTACATCGATCTTCCCGAGGCCATACTTGCGCATGGATATCTGGAGCCGGGCATTTCGTTGGAGCAGCAGCGGGATACGGTGTTATGCGGTACGATGTCGGGAGATCATTATCTCCAAAATCAATTCGCCCAACCCTGGTACGCTCTATACGATGGAGACAAACCGGTGATCGTTGGCCACCATGATCATCTACGGAATGGGCAGCCGTTTATTTACCAGGATCGGGTCTTCTGCTTGGACACCAGTTGCGTGCATGGCAGGACCTTGACCGGGCTGCTACTTCCCGAATTTAAAATCGTGTCGGTTCCCAGCCGGCGCGATTATTGGAAAGAAACACAGCAGAATTTTGCACAGGTGAAATCATCCAGGCAGGTGTCCCCGCCCAAACGAATCCTGCCCGATGGGTGGGTCGACGCCAGCGAGCAAATTCTGGAAAGTATCGCTGCTTTGGCCCTGGCCGAGAGTCGCCGAATCCTGGCAGAGTTACAAGATATTCCTGGCTTTTCTGAATCCACGCCACGCCAGCAAGCAAAGACTTACGCGGCAGCAGTTGGCAACGAGATGCCGTGGTCGGCGCTGTTGCATCAGGCTCGAAATGGGGAAATTCATCCGGATACCGCCAGACGGCTGTTCAAGAGCCACACGGAAGCGCAATACCTATTGAACAGGATGAACGGGGCAAATAAAAAGTAATAGGGCTCAAAGTGGAGAAACGGAGAATTGTAGAAAAGCGAATCTCCGTTTCTCCACTTCTCTACTTACAGAAATGGGGTACTCCGGATCGATGATGGGACGAATTGTCAGCCATAAATATTAATCTGATACTTCGACAGGGCAAGACCTTCGACACTAGGTGAGAACGTTTACCTCCCGAGTTTTGGCAGACGATTGGATTGGAGTTTCATACGTGATCGTTCCAAAATTGGTAGGCGCAAGCCATGAGCCAAGTTGTTCCCGGCCAGTGCGATCAGGCGGCTAATGCCAAGAGCGGAGCGCCCCTGTTTGTAGCCGCGCATCGAGCGGTAGCGCTCTTTGATCCACCATCCAATGGCGCGCTCACAATGATTGTTAGTGCCATCTAAAATCTCATTTTCATATTCATCCTTCCAAGTGCGATAAAAAGTCAGGCGAGGCTAGAGGTTCCAGCGATCCATAAACAGATTGCGCATACGATAGGCGACGGAGTGTTTCTTGCCTTTGCCTGGTGTGGGCGCATTGGCATAGCGGAGATAGATTCCTTCAAGGCGTGGCTGATCTTCCGGGCGTCGGGAATGGATCATCTCCTTGAGTGCGCCCAGGTCGTTTAACACCTGTTCAGGAGTAATGCCAATCGCGTCCAGAGAATGATCCTGTCCTGCTTCAATAATGGCTGAGAGTTCAGCCACCAGGGCGTCTGTGTTTCGGCCAACATGGCTCTTGCACACTTGCTGCGAACGTCCGGTCTCATCGCTAATCTTCTTAAATGCGTCCGCATCGTCGCTAACCACAATATCTGCGTCTACTGCATCCAGGATTGGCTCAAGCCAGGCTTTCAATTGTTCGGCATCCTCACCCGGTAGCTCATCGATACTCAAGACCAGCCCGTTGGTCGCATCTACCACGATCCCGACTGTGACCCACTTCCCGTTACAACGTACACTGGTTACATCTGCACCCACTGCTTTTGTCTTGTACCCACTCAGCAGCTCTTCCCGCTTCAGTCCAGGCACTTGCTTTGCAACTGCCTGAACGGCCCGATACACACTTGTTTTCCCAATCCCCATTCCAAGACTGCTCAATACGATTTCTACGGCCCCGTAGCTCAATCCCAGAATGTACATCATCACCGCCATACCATTCACTCGCTTCGAGATTTGCTTCTGTTTGACCCCTTTCGGGTAGACCCGGAATACATGCCCACATTTGTAGCATTCACATCTCAGGGCTGTTACTTCGGGAT
>JBGSJZ010000053.1:0-18905 GCA_041741455.1 Anaerolineaceae bacterium
ACGGTCTCGACCCCGTGCATGGCAAAGGTGGATGCGGTGGGCAGACCGATGTAGCCGAGCCCAATAACGCAGATTTTTTTGTATGTCACGTGTGCTCCTGTGTGAGGCTTGATTTCGCGTTCCATTATACAACCGCCTGAAGATTTAGTTTTGCAACGTTCGGATCGACGAATCGTATGTCTTAGTTAGAAATGGTGTTGTATAATTGCTTGGAGGCGTAAAAATGGATTTTCTATTGAACCCGAACATTGCCTACCTGATCCTGCTCAGTGGAATCTTGCTTGGCTTTTTAGCCATTCTCAATCCGGGGACGGGGTTATTGGAAGTGGGTGCGTTGTTTTGCATTGTGCTGGCAGGGTATGCCGTTTATAACCTGTCGGTAAATTGGTGGGCTTTGCTCCTGCTGTTGATTAGTTTTGGTCCTTTTCTTTATGCGGTTCGAAAGCCAAAGCGGGAATTGTATCTCGGTCTTTCCATCTTTTTGCTGGTCATTGGTTCGGTATTTCTGTTTGCTGTGGATGGTTTTAGTCCCGCTGTGAACCCGCTGGTTGCCTTGTTATCGTCAGGCTTGGTATCTGCATTCCTTTGGATTGTTGTTCGCAAGTCGGTGCAGGCAGCGTCTGCTCGCCCAGCACATGATCTTGAAGGATTGGTGGGAAAGGTGGGCGAAGCGCGCACAGCGATTGATGATGACGGGAGCGTATTCGTAGCCGGAGAAATGTGGTCCGCAAGAAGCGGGAGCAATAGTATTCCCGTTGGTAGTCATGTTCGTGTGGTTCGCCGCGAGGGTTTTACTCTTGTGGTTGAAATTGAAAAAGCTGAAACAGGCTAAATAATAAGGAGAAACCATGGAAATCCTAAGCGGTAGTTTGGTTTGTATTGTTGGTGCTGTACTTCTGGTTGGCTTTATCTTTCTGGCAAATGCGATCCGGATCGTACCGGAATATCAGCGCCTGGTTGTGTTCCGTCTTGGTCGTTGTGTGGGAGCAAAAGGACCCGGGGTTGTTTTACTCATCCCTGTCATTGACCGCGCTGTAAAAGCAGATTTGCGCGAACAGGTGCGTGAGATTCCCCAGCAAACATCAATCACCAAGGACAATGCGCCGATCTCAATTGACTTTTTGTGGTACTTCAAAGTATTAGACCCATCCGAATCTGTTTTGCAGGTAAGTAATTTTGAAGCCGCCGCTGCGGGTATTGCGGCAACCACGCTTCGTGCTGTCATCGGCGGTATCATGCTTGATGATGTGTTGTCGCAACGTGAGCATATCAATACCATGCTCCGCACCCGCCTCGATGAAGTAACAGGGCGTTGGGGTGTGAAAGTTACAAATGTTGAGATCCGCGAGATCGTCCCGCCGCGTGATGTTCAAGATGCAATGAACCGCCAAATGACAGCAGAGCGTGTCCGCCGTGCCCTCGTGACCGAATCGATGGGTGATCAGGAAGCCGCGAAAAACCGCGCAGAAGGTACAAAGCAAGCCGCCATTTTGCAGGCTCAAGGCGAGCGCGAATCCAACATCCTGCGTGCTGAAGGCGAAAAGCAGGCACAGGCTCTACGTGCAGAAGGTTTTGCAGTCGCGCTCGAAGCCATCTACAATGCCGCCAAGACCGTCGACCAGAAGACCATGACCCTGCAATACTTCGAGACGCTCAAGAACATCGGCAACAGTCCCTCCACCAAGTACATCTTCCCGATGGAATTCACCAGCATGCTGGGGAACTTCATCAAGGATCAAAATTCGTAAGCTCAATCAACCCATTTAGTGGAGGCTGCCCCACGGTAGCCTCCACAAATCCCCGGATTCCGTGAATTCAATCGTGACATTTGAAATCAAACCCGCCTCACTGGGCGACCTGGGGGATCTGCGCAAGCTGGAACAGTTGTGTTTTGCCAAGGATTCCTGGCCGTTGTTTGACCTGCTGGGGGTGCTGACTTTCCCCGGCATTGTGCGTTTTAAAGCCGTGATAGGGGAACGCATGGCCGGGTTTGCTGCCGGTGAGCGTAAAACCGAGGAAGGGCGTGGCTGGGTTACCACCATTGGCGTCCATCCGGATTACCGGCGCAGCGGGATCGGCAAGGCGTTGCTGGCTGCTGTGGAGCACAGGATTGGCATGAGCCACATCCGGTTGTGCGTTCGGCAGGGCAACCTGCCAGCTATCCACATGTATGAGCAGACCGGTTACCAGCATGTCGGCGTCTGGCACGAGTACTATGTAGACGGCGAGGATGCGCTGGTGATGGAAAAAGTGCGGTAATCACAGCTACACTTTGGCTGTGGACAGTAAACAATCTCCTATATCTCTTAGGTAAGGGCGAAGTGGCCAGAGAATAGGAAATCTAAAATAGCTGCGTTACTGCCCGGCTGCTTCGCCCTTACCGGAAGGATGTGCTACGAAGGAATGGTATGAGCCGAACAAAAACCTTCATTTTCGTTGGCGTCATACTGGCTGTGATGGTTATTTTGGGGATTTTTTGGGGAATCTTGGGAAAGACCAAAACACCTGAGCAGGCTCAAAATCCACCGCCGCCGCTCTCCACAGGCTTGTGGAACTCCACGCCCACCCGGCCTGCCCACTGCGTGCCCATCCCCCGGTATCCGACTCCTGCCGGTCCTCCGACTGCCACCCCGGATCAATTCGCCACATCAGGACCCAACCTGAGCCCCACTATAACACCCATACCATTTGCTCATATTTATAATCTCAGTCCAGAAATGCCCTTCGAGGAGCAATCGATAATTGTGGTGTTTCGATGTGATGGGACATTTGACTTATATGGGGCTGGCCCGGAGATCAATATCGACGAGTACCTCCGGCTGGAGCCGGGGGATGTCATCTTCAGCTCCAACGGCCCCGCCTACCTGATGGGTCATCAACCGCCAGAGCCCACCAGCCTGACAACCACCCCGTGACTGAACAGATCATGAATCAACCGGCATTTCTCAAAAATGCAAGTTGACTCTTTTTGCTAAAAGATATATCATAGAACCAGAGAGACGAGATGATTTTAGAGATGAGACGAGATCACAATCAATCCAATTAAGGCACGCGGGATCCGCGTGCCTTTGTGCATCCAAACCCAAACTTTGAAAGGAGATTTTTGAAATGGACTATGGCATGATTGGCAAGATCGACAAAGCCAAGCGGTATGCTCAGCAGCCGGAGCGTTTTCAGTTTGAGGCCTTCACTGTGACGGTGAGTGGGGAAAATAACCCTCACACAGTGACTTATAACCACGGTGAATGGCATTGTGATTGCGATTTCTTCCAAACCCGCGGCCGCTGCAGCCACACCATAGCCCTCGAGATGATTTTCGAGAAGCATATTGCTCCGCAACCGGTGGAAAAATAAAGTCCGGATAAATTGAAACGGCGGCCCCGGAACGGTCGCCGTTTTTTATTTGGTAAATTCCTCTCCCTGCAAGGGAGAGGATAAAGGTGAGGGTCAAATCTATATTTTCTGCGCCTTGCTGAGCTGATTTGGCACGGCCTCAGCCCCGGCAGCAAACCCAGCCTGGATGCCGGCCTGGATCTCTTGCCAGAAGGCCAGGGCCGCATCGTTCTTATCTGCCCGGAAGCGCGCCAGCCAGGCCTGCAATTCAGGATCGGCCAGGCCTTTCTGCTCCCACATCTCCAAAAATCCCAAAATCAGGTCATACACCCGTTCGCTCTCCCAGGGGATGCTCTTGAAACCTTCGCGCTCGTGGATGGCGCGGGCGACCTGGAACTGGTGCGCCTTGTAGTCCATCTGCAGGTCGTAGTGCGCCACCAGGATCTCATCCACGATCACCTCGGCCCACTTGCGGTGGAAGCGGCAGATGCCGGAGTTGTCGTTGAAGAATTCGTACACCATGCGCTCCACGTTGCGCCGGCCGAGCTTAAGCGGCGGGTTAAAATCCACGCCGTAGTAACAATAATATTTTCCCATCATCGCCATCGGGCTGAGCATGCCAGGCGTCCAGTACTGGTTGGGCACCATGCAGCCAGCCTCGCCGTGCGCCAGGTAAACCGCCCGGTCCACGGTGTGGATTTTGAGCACCCGGTCCAGTTCGGCCGCCGCCAGGCGGATGCCCTGGCGGAAAACTTCCGCTTTTGGGTCCAGCAGGATGGCGTCCATCAAGGCCATGGCGTAACGGGCATTCAAGGCGCTGTCGTTGACGATATCGAAGGTTGCTGGGTCGGCCGTGAACTTGAACTTGAGCTCACTGGCTGGCGGGAAGCCGTAATCCTCCGGCTGGATCAAGCCATCGGCGGCAAGCTCCATAATCCAGGCCAGCATGCCACCCAGTTGGATGGCATCGAAACCCAGGGCGTCGGCATGCTCGTTCAGCGGCTCGGCAGCGCGCTGGTCAAACACACCCACCAGCGGCCCGAGCGCCTGGTAGGGCTCATAGTCCTTCTTGTAATGATCCTTCAATTTCTTGCAGACCACCGGGCAGGGTTCACCGCAGTGCTGGAAGGACTTGGTTTTGATGGTCTCTTCGTTGAACTGCGCCAGGTAGTGGTCGAGGATGAAGGCCTTATGTTGCTGCAGGCGCTCATCCTCGTTGGCGTAGATGCTGGTATAGTTGAAGCTCAAAATGCGCTCGTTCAGCTCGCGCATGTTGACCCCGAAGGTACCGCCGGTTTCAAATTCTGGGAAGTAGCGGTATTTTTCGGTCAGGGCAATATCCGCCTGGATGGTCTTCAGGCCGAAGTGTTCCAGGAAGTAGGCGTCAATCTCGGCCGAATCCCGCAGGTCGGGGTCCTCCCACTCGCCGCCGAAGACGCAGCCGACCAGGTTGTGATACTGCAGTAGCCGGCTGCCCAGGCCGCCGCGTCCAGCCCAATCCACTACCGGGGTGAACTCGCTCTTGCGAATGGGACTGGAACCGATGGCACCTTCATTGGTCACGGCCGAGGCTGGGCCGACGCAGAAGATGCGCACCTTGCCAGCCGGGTATTCACTGGCGTAGCGGTCAAAGAGCGCCTGCTGCAAGGCGTAGAAACCGATCAACCGCTCGCCATGTGGGTTGGCGTAGCTGGTCCACAGCACCTCGTGATTGACCGGCTCCAACCGGACGTGCACCTCGCCGCCTTTGTGATTGAGTAGCAGAACGCTGGGCTGGGGCGCCCGGCCGCGCAGGGCGACGTAAGGCACGCCCAGATTGTGGAAGGTGTAAGCTGCTCCGCCGATGCTGGAGATGTAGAAACCCTCCCATTGCGGTGACCAGGCGCTGAAGACCAGCCGGCGCGAGCCGGGGATGGAGGAACCTGCCAGCAGGCCCTCGCCGAAGGTGAAGGAATCCGGGTAAAGATTGTAACGCTGCCAGCCATAGTCCACTGGCCCGAGGATGTTGGGGTCTTCAATTGGGCGCAGGTACCAGTTGCTGTTGTTGAGGTGGATGGTCAGCTCGCGCTGGGTGGCAGGGTAGGGCATGAGGGCTTCCTTGGGTTGAGGTATTGATGACAATTTAACCACAGATTCCCCGGATGGCACAGATGGTTTTTGGCTGGTCCCCTGGCGGGCTTGCTGCGCGATAGTACGTAGCTTGTAGCTCGTTGTAGCCTCAGCTGAAGAGGCGGATCTGCGCAGATAAGACATTCACACGATCGATGTCTAGATCCGCCCGGGCTCAGGGTTCATCACCGGGTTGGGGTTCGGGGTAGGCTCTCATGTTATCCCCATGCGTATCAAGCTAAGACCTCAGGAGTAAGCTCCTCGAGCAACTGGAAAGTTCTGAGGTCGCTCTTACTTTTATTAATTCTGCAACCGGCCTGAAGGCAGCGGTTGACAACCTGAATCGCGGTTTCGAGAGAAGTAATGGCACCGAAAGCGCTTCCCAAATGTAGTGCGTGCTTGCGGATGGTCTGAGAGGCTTTCACCCAACTTCGATTGGGGAACTGCCAGAAACTGATTAAAAATAGCCAATGCTGAATGAGCATGGACAGTAGCTTGGCATAAACCTCACATAGGATGCGCCAGGGCTTAGAGCTACGCCATTCGTCAATTTTGCCATGGCTCTTCCAGAGTTTGAATAGCAGTTCGATTTGCCATCTGGAGCGCATGATGACCAATGCCTCTGGCAAAGTAAGCAAATCAGCGGAGGCATTGGTTACGAATACAGTCCAGTCAGCAAGAGCCAAAGACCGTTGACTAACTATTTTTTGACACCTTTGGGCATCTTCACGCAGTTTGCGGCGGCGTTGGTCAGCTACTTCTTGCGGAACCCGAATGGCAAGTAAGCGAACAAGGGTTGGCTTTTTGTCACTAAGCAGCACCTGGCAATCCACTGAATTGCTATCCGCATGCTTTAGAAAGCTAACAATATCTTGACTTTTACCTCCCGGATGGGCTATCCGAACGACGCTTTTGAGACGAGATAGCCAAAATCCTCCACTGGCCGCAATCTGGTTCATCTCGTCCAAGCTCCAGTAGCCGACGTCCGCTATTCTCAAGGATTGTGCAAGCGTCGATTCTTTCTGGATCCTTGAAACCGTATCGTTTATGCGGCCATTTTCCAAAAATGGTCCGACCATTTCACCGCTTAATAAATCTAGCCGCACTTCTATCTTTACCGCAGACAATCCTTTGCCGGCCCCGTTCCCACACCCAGGCCAGTCTCCCTGAAACTCATCAGGAAGATCGATTACCGAACTGTCTTGAATGTACACAGCTGAAAATCGTTTCAAGATAGACAATGCTGGCCCTTCTCCACGAATCAATCGCGTAACCGCTTCGTCCAAAACCCTTTTTAGCAATCTCGCTCCTGATTCTGTAAACCGCTGATCCAAACCCTGGGCGCTTATTTTTATCCCAATCGTCGCCGCTGTTTGAGCCAACTCTTCCAATGTCGCATCGGGATTACTCAGCCAACCAAAACTCAATGTCTGCACAAATTCCGCCCCGCCCATCTTCGATGCTCGTTCTACAAAACCGGTTTCTCGCTCAACTTTTTCTGCATATTCTGCCAATATGCTTTGCATTGCAGTCGCCACTTGCGTTATACTCGCCATTGGGAAGCTCCTCTTTGTGATCCGGCCTGGTAACCAGATCATACTCCAAGAGCTTCCTTTTTCCTTAGCTTGATACGCATGGGTAGGCTCTCATGTTATCCCCCTTGTTCAGATATGGATCTCGTGATATACTCCCCTCCAGTATATTATCTTTTTGAGGTGCACCTTATGCCTATGTACGAATACGAATGCAAAACCTGCGGCGAGAAGTTCGAAAAGCGCCTCTCGTTCAGCCAGGCCGACCAGATCCAGGAATGCCCCGCCTGCCGCTCCAACGAGACCAAGAAGCGCGTCTCGACCTTTGCCTCGCTGGGTGGAAGCACTGGTTCAAGCGCCAGTTCGTGTGGATCGGGCGGTGGCGGCGGCCGCTTTACCTGAGGCGGCTAACTCCCCTCGGCTGCGTGTCAGCCGGTCAGGAACAAGATGAAAATTCAAAACGAAGAAAGCAAGCAGCAATTGATGACCCGCCTGCGACGCATCGAAGGTCAGGTGCGCGGTGTGCAAAACATGCTCAACGAAGAGCGCGAATGTCGCGAGATCCTGCAACAACTGGCTGCCATCCGCTCAGCCGTGCAGAGCACCAGCAGCGCCTTCCTGGAGCAATACGCCAGCGACTGCCTGCTTAACCCAGATCCACAGGACCCGCAGCAGCGTTTGGAGCTGGTGCAGGAACTGGTCAACCTGATTAACAAAAACCCGTAGGAGGTCAGCCATGAGCAATGCAACCGTCCGCTGGATTGGCGGCAAACAATTTGTGGGCATCGATTCAACCCAACACTCGGTGGTGCTCTCCACCCCGGATGAAGGCGTGGGCATGAAGCCATCCGAACTGATGCTGGTGGCCCTGGCCGCCTGCACCGCGGTGGATGTGGTCGAGATCCTGGCCAAGAAGCGCCAGCCGCTAACCAGCCTGGAAATATCCGCCAGCGCTGAGCAGGACTCTGACCCGCCATGGACTTTCCGCAAGATCCGCCTGCACTACAAGTTGAGCGGGGTCGGTTTGACGGAAAAGGCGGTCGCCCAGGCAATTGAGCTGTCCGAGGAGAAATACTGCTCGGTGGCTGCCACCCTGCGCGGTGTGGCCGAGATCAGCTATGATTATGAGGTAGTGAGTCTCTAGCTTTTTCGTAGTGACGACGACTGTCGTTTAGAAGGTTATAAAAACGTGCAATGCACCTCCGGGGGTGCATTGCACGTTTTTTGTGGATGTGGGTTGATGGACCGCACACTGTCAGCTTGTCTTACAGATGCAACCTCCCGGCCAAAAATTCGTATATTTAGATAGAACACCGGGGTTCCGCAATGGAACCCCGGTGAGGACCGAATTTTTGAATTGGAGGATGGAATGGACAATCGTCCTGGATGCCTGGTTGGGTTGGGCAAGCTCTTCCTGCTGGGCTGGTTGTTTGAATGGCTGCAGAAGACCTTTGGCTTCAAGAGCGGCTCTTGCATGGGCTGCGGTTGTGGCGTGGTCTTATTGGTGATGTTTGTGGTGATTGCCCTATCAATCATCTTTGGAACTGACTGGTTCAGCCTGTTCTAGTAGCGCCAGGGTCCCACCTTATCCCAGGCGGCCTCCAGGTGCTCGCCCAGGATCTTGCCCAGCTTGCGCTTGACCTGGCGATGGACATACGCCATCAGGTTGAGTCCGCCCAGTTCATCCAAGCGGGCGCCGATCTGGCGGGTGCGGATATGCCGGCAGTCTCGGTTGTAAGTCAGGCTCGGGTGCTCTGATAAAAAATCTTCCGTCTGGCCGATGCGGTAGAGCTCGGCCAGCAGTTTTTCCACTTCGGCGCGCTTGCCGGAGGGGATGGGTGGGGCGAGTAAATCGATTAGAAAATTCATCTCACACTCCGATCTCGCTTCGCAACATCCAAATTAAATGCCATCATGCTTCCAATTTTATCATTCAAAGTGCCTGTTAAGTGACCCGATGTTGGCGTGCCACTGACAATTTTCCCCCACCTGCCAGGAATGATCCACTCGCTGATAGACGACTCATCCATTTTTTTTGTTTAGGGACTTGTTGTTTCTGCCGAGACGGAGATAATTGGTTTAGGAACCTCGCCGAATACAATCCAACCGGGGAGTAACCTGTTGGAGGATGGATGGTATGCTAGTACTTTCACTCAACTCGATCGTATGGGTTGGTTGGATCATAGCACTTGCCCGTTCGAGTAATTCCGGGCGGATGACTACCATTGCCAGCAGATAAGCGCTACTTTGGAGGATGTTCAAGG
Source organism: Anaerolineaceae bacterium (assembly GCA_041741455.1). GTDB lineage: Bacteria > Chloroflexota > Anaerolineae > Anaerolineales > Anaerolineaceae > CALESS01. Next base: position 9,239 of record JBGSJZ010000053.1, read on the forward strand.
CATCCACAAAACCCTGGGATAAATTAAATTCCAACGGGCCCAATTCATCCACCACCAGCAAATCACAAGACTGGATGGAGCGCAGCAACCGGTTGCCCCATTCCAATGTTTGGCGGTTGAAGAACCAATTTCCAAAGACTAGATCGGTTTCATCTTGGAGTCTCACATGTGCCAGGGTTCGTTCTTCGCCTGTGCGCAGATCAATAGCAGTAATGGATGTTTTGACGCCAGCTTCGAAAATGGCCGGGGATAAGATCCCGGCAACATCCCAACCCGTTGTCTGCGCATAATGGATGATTTCCCGGCAGAGGGTTGTTTTTCCACTGCCGCGCCAACCAGTTACGATCCAGTGTTCTACATCCACAGTGCCTGCTTATGCCCCTCCACGGTCACGATTCTCACCGGAACGTTGTAAATGCGCGATAGATTTTCATCAGTGGCCACCTCATGCGTTGGGCCGGCTGTCAGGATGCGGCCTTTTTCCATTAAAACAGATTGGTCGCTGATTGCAAACGCCAGATCAGGCTCGTGAGTTGTCATTAAAATGGTTGTGCCTTGTTCCTTCAATCCCTTCAAGATGTTCAAAAGGTGCAATTTATTACTCAGATCCAGATGAGAGGTTGGTTCGTCTAAAAGTAATAAGCGGGGCTGCTGGGTAAGGGCGCGGGCAACCAGCACTAATTGACGTTCCCCCCCGCTCAACCCAAGCATGGAATGATTGTATAAATCCGCGATGCTCACCCTTTCCAACGCTGCGAACGCAATCCGCTCGTCTTCCATGGAGGGCATGCCGAGTGGCGGCAGGAAAGGGGCACGCCCCAGCAGAACATACTCCAGTACGGTGTATTCGAACGGAACATGTTCGCTTTGGGGAATCAGAGCAATTTGCTTGCCAAGTGCTCGCCGGCTGAATCCGTCAATTGTTTTTCCGTCCAGCGCGATTATCCCGGACCACTTTTTCAACCACCCCAATGCCAGATAGAGAAGGGTTGTTTTCCCTGCCCCATTCGGTCCAAGGATAACGGTGATTTTCCCTGGATCCAGGGAAAGATCCAGCTTTTCGATGAGCGGTCGGTCGTGTCGGTGGTAGCCAAACGAGACTTCTTGAAAAGTGAGAATAGGATGGCTCATTTTTCCACCTTAACGCTGCGCGAGGCCATCAAGAAAATGAATGTGGCTGCTCCCAGCAGAGAGGTCAGGATCCCCAGTGGAATTTCGCCGGGTAACAAAGTTCGGGATAAATCGTCACAAAGGATAACAAACATGCCACCCAGCAGCATCGAGGCCGGCAGGCTGAAACGCGTATCGGAACCGAACAGGCGGCGGGCAATATGCGGGATAATCAGACCCACCCAGCCCACCATCCCGGCAACCGAGATGACCGCTGCCGTGGGCAGAACTGCCGCCGTGAGCAATAACAATCGCTCGCGGCGCGGTGCGGCCCCCATGGCGAAGGCGGTTTCTTCATTCAAAGCCAGAACATTGAGCCGCCAGCGGAAAAAGAATAAAACCACCAGACCCAACAAGCTGGCAGGCAAGATGGAAAAGAACTGTGACCAGGTGACGCTGGATAACCCACCCAGCAGCCAAAAGGTGATTTCCGGCAGTTGACGCATTGGATCAGCAATATATTTCAAAATTCCCAGTCCGGACGAAAAAAGTGCAGAAACGGCAATTCCGGCCAGAACCAGGCGCAGTACCCAGCCACCATAGCGAATTCGGCGAGCCAGCAGGTAGGATAATGCCAGGCCTCCCAGGGCGAACAGGGCTGAGATGCCCTGGACCAGGCCAGCCGATGCGCTAAAAAAAACGATGCCCAACGCCGCTCCGAAGGCCGCGCCTTGCGAAACACCCAGAAAGCCGGGTTCCACAAGCGGATTAGCGAAAAGCATCTGGAAGACCATGCCTGAACTGGAAAGAGCAACGCCTAACACTAACGCGGTGAGCAGGCGTGGCAGACGCAAGTTGAACACCAGAAGCCTGGCCAGCTCATCCTGTTCGATTTGTTGCCAGGGGATCAAACCGACTTTCGGATAGCGTCCCATCTGGAGGGAAAGAATAAACAGGACGATCAGCCCCAATCCCAGCCAGAAAAACGTCCACCGGTGACTCTTGTTGCGGGTTGCAGTTTCCCGGAGTGCAACCGATGTCAAGGTAGATCTCCTTTGAAAGTTGGACGGATGTTTTGCTCAAAAAAAGCTTCGTCCAGTCTATAAAGGAACTGATAAAAATCGACCGCCTGTTTCACAATATCTACTTCAGCAAATTGCTCTGGATGAAGACGGGTTGCAAGCCAGGAAAGACCCAGACTCCAGCGGGCATCTGGCTGATCCCAGCTGTAAAGGTCGCCCGGGAAGGCGTATAAATGGCCTTCTTTCGTAGCACGGATTGCTTGCCATTGCGGATCGGATTTCAACCCGGCTACAACTTCAGATGGATTGCTGAAATAGGAAATAATGAAAATATAATCAGCATCCCAGGCAGCAATTTGCTCCAGGGTCACCTTGGTCCAGCCATTACCCGGATTTGCCGATTCCCAGACCGGTTCACCACCTGCCAGTTGAACGATCTGAGTCTGCATCCAGGGTATTGGAGGTACATTGAATGCCACCGCCCCATCTTTATCGGTATAGTACAACATTAAAACGCTTGGTTTGTTGCTGACTCCCTCCAGGGAGGTTTGAATTTCAGCCACCTGGTCCTGGTAGTAAGCAATCACTTGCTGGGCGCGGTCTTCGTTTTGAAACAACTTTCCCAGGATTGCCAGATCCCGGGAATATTGTTCAGGGGTTTCAAAGTCAACATAAACAATCGGGATGTTTAATGCTTCAATGGGCTTTCCAACTGTCTCGGCCAGATAGCTTTTCATGATTACCAGATCCGGTTGGGTAGCTGCTATTTGTTCTGCGCCAGCATCCTGCTGCAAGATAGCCTTGGCAGCATAATCAGGATCAATCAGGGAGATAAAATTACTACTGCCCTGCCCGGCATTGCCCAGGGCAGCAATCCGCTGCGGGGCTTCCGGGAACATATACAAGGCATCCACGATCATGATTAAAGCCTTCCCGGTAATCACAATTCGCTGGGGAAGTTCAGGCAGTGTGACTGTCCGGCCCAGGGCATCGATCACGGTAATTGGTTGTGCTTGAGGGAGAGTTTCCTCAAGCGGATAGGATGTGGCGGCCAGGGCAGGATCGGAGGTTGGTTGCAGTTGAGCTGGATTTCCCGTAGAAGGATAAGCTGTGGCAGCCTGGGGAGTACTCTGGGGGGTGCAAGCGCCCAGGAACAAAGCAAAGGCTAGGCATAAAGCGGATAATCGTCTCATTTTATTTCTCCTTGGTGTGATGATCGATGGAATATGGTTCTTCCAGCCATTCCAAAATTGAGCGTGCTTGATGAATGCGAAATACAAGCACCTGTTGTTCAAAGCCGGCTGAGTTTTTGCACTGACTTTCCAACGAGTTTACCCAGCCCTGACAGATGCTTTTTTGGCGGGAAATTAAATCTGCCATGAAGCCAGGGTCAACATCAGGTGCAAAAAACAAGCGGGAAAGAAAGTCCTGGCGAAAATCGCGCACAGCCGCAACGGGTGTCCCCAGCCACTCCAAAAAAACCTGTTCCCCCGCCGGGGTGATATGATATTTTTTCTTCAGCGGCGCTGCTTGTCCCGAAACCAGTGAGGCTTCCAAAAAGCCTAGCTGATTTAATTTATCCAGAGCTGCATACAACAACCCGGATTTTACTTGCCAGATCATGCCGATGTGATTTGGTTGATTCCAATCCTGCAATAATTCGTAGCCGTGAGCGGGTTGACGGCGGATCAATCCAAGGATGATATATTCAAAACGCAAGGGTAGGGCAGGGCGAGGGCACATTTTTATGTTGCTTTCAGTAAGAAAGTATTCATTTAATGAATAGCTAAATTATATGCCTTTGCCCTCCGCTTGTCAATTATTCGATAAGTTACGGATGATTGGCTGTTTCAATCGTCACCAGCCGCACACCATGAGTGCGAATCTGACGAAAAGTGGCGCCTTCCCGCACCATTGGCAGCAGAGTTGTGGGGTCATCAACGATGGTACCGGACAAAACGTGGATGCCGTAATCAAACAAAACCGGGGAAAGAGGGGTGCTGGGGCCAAGCAGCAACACCTTTGCTTCCGGTTTGCGCAGGCTGAAAATCTGATCAAAGGTATGGTTGATAAGGGTGGTTGCAGTAATGGCCAGGATATCTGCCTGTGGAATGATCTCTGGCGCAGCCGAGGCAGGGTAATCGCCTTCCTGTGGATTCAGTTCCAGAACCCATAGTTTTTGCACCTGGTTCTTGAGCCTGGAAACAAAGGGAAAATGACCAATCAGCGCAACTTGTTTGTCAACGCCAGCGTGGGCGATGTAATCCTCGGCCGACAGTTCCACGGAGGTTTCCATCGGTGGCAGCAGGGCGTTGATGGTGGCCAACCCTATGCTCGCCTCCGTATAACTTTCAGAAAAAACCAAGTTAGCCAGTTCGAGGGCTGAGGAGCCTGCCAATTGCCCGGCCTGACGCACAGCCGGAAGTCGGGCATGCTCATACTCCGGGTTTGTTAGCGTGGCGGCCAGGCCGCAAGATTGTTCCCCAGCCTGTTCCAGCAGCACCGCAGTCCAGAATAAACCGATGTTGACGCTAATTACCCGACCTTCTGGTAAAGAATTTAAAATTTGCTTGTAGATATTCATCATGAGGACCCTGTTTTTGGAAATGACGTTCTTGGTTTAGGAGTTATATTCTACAGTCATTTCACGTTTTATGGTAAAACCAATGTATGCACTGGATTTACCTTTCCCCTCACTTCGATGACGCGGTGTATTCCTGCGGGGCGGCCATCTGGCAGCAGACTCAGGCCGGCGATGCCGTTGAAATTTGGACGATTTGCGCCGGTGACCCGCCTGCCGATCGCCCGCTGACGCCCTTCGCCAGTCTGCTGCACGCCCGCTGGGGTCTGACTGAGCAGGCGGTGACCGCCCGCAAGGCAGAGGATGCGGCCGCCTGTACCCTGGTGGGGGCGGCTTCGCGGCGTTTAAGCATCCCGGATTGTATTTATCGCTATCACCCGCTGACCGGCGCGCCCATTGTGCAGGATGAGCAGGGCCTGTGGTCATCCGGTCCGCACCCGGAGCCCTGGCTGGTGGAGCAGCTTGCTCAAAGCCTGGCGTCTGACTTGCGCCCCGAGGTACAGGTGGTTGCGCCGCTGGCCATTGGGGATCACACCGATCACTGCCTGGTGCGCCAGGCAGCGGAGGCGCTGAACCGCCCGTTGTGGTATTACCCGGACACGCCCTACACCATGCGCAGCCCGGATGCCGGTGTCTATTACACCTCCGCCCGCCAGATTGTGCCGCAAACGTTGACTGCCCAGGCTGTCACCATCTGGCAGCAGGCTGCTGCTTCCTATGCTTCGCAGCTCACCACCTTCTGGGCGGACCGTACTATGCTGGATGCGGCTTTTGAGCAGTATGCCCTGCAGGGTGGCGGCCGCTTATTGCAACCTGCACCTGCTGAATCATATCCGATGAATTGATTCAGCGTCTTATTATTAATAGGCTTTTATATCAGTTTACATTTTAGATAAGTGGAGGAATTGCCGAAATCTGTGTCATAATATTGGTTTGATCATGCAGTAGATTAGGTGACCAGGCTTCGCAAGCAAAGCTGCCATCAATTCAGGCACAAAAGAGGCGTTATTTCATGGATGAGCGCGAGGAACTGCAAAAATCGCTGGCCGAGCTGGAGCGCCAGCGCGAAACCCTGGGGGATGCGGTAATTACCCCAGCTATTGCCGCTCTGCGCGAGAAACTGTCGGCGCTGGAAGAAGCACCCCTGCCCCCGGATCAACGCCGCATCCAGGCAACAGTGCTATGCGCCCAACTGGCCGGTTTTGCCGAGATCACCAACCATATGGATGATGAAAACCTGCGCACCGCCCGCCAGCGCCTGATCAACCGCTGGAAGAGCGTGATCACCGAATATGGCGGCGTGGTGGATACCCAGGACGGAGAATCGGTGCTGGCTGTCTGGGGCCAGACCACCAGCCGGGGGGAGGACCCGGAGCAAGCCATTCGGGCCGCTCTCGATATGCTGGCCGAGATCACCGGCGGGCACTGGCAGGCCGGACGCAAACTGCCGCGCCTCCAGCCGCTGCATGTACGCATGGGGCTTCACACCGGCATGTTGATCATTGACGACGCCTTTCGCCCTGGCCAGGCTTCCGTCTCCGGAGAGCCGCCGGGCATTGCCTGCCGGATGCAGGAGTCAGCGCCGCTTGATACCATCTTGATCTCGCATGACACCTATCGCCACGTGCGTGGTGTGTTTGACGTGCACTCGCTGGACCCGATCCTGATCCCAGGGCGGGCTGAGCCAGTGCAAACCTATGCGATCGAGTGCGCCAAGCCGCGCGCCTTCCGTCTGACCTCGCGCGGGGTGGAGGGTATTGAAACCCGCATGGTGGGCCGCGAAAGTGAACTGGTGCAGATGCAGGAAATCTTCCTCTCGTCCATTCACAACCGTAAAGGTTACCATGTGGCCCTGATCGGTGAAGCCGGACTGGGGAAATCCCGCCTGATTTACGAATTTATCAACTGGATGGAACTGCGCCCTGAAGTGGTGGTCTATTTTCAGGGGCGGGCCACCGAGCAAATGCACACCCAGCCTTATTCGCTCATCCGCAGCGTGTTTGCCAACCGTTTTGAAATCCAGGATTCGGACAGCACGGCCGTGGCCCGCCAAAAGCTGGAGAATGGCATCGTCAGTTTTATGGGTGAGCTGGGGCGTGAGAAGGCTCATTTCATCGGCCACCTGATTGGCTTTGATTTTTCCAACTCCCCGGTACTGGCTGGCATTCTCAACGATACCCTGCAAATTCGCGACCGTGCCGCTCATTACCTGATGCAATTTTTCTCGGCTGTCGCCAGTTCTGACCCGCTGGTGCTGTGCGCGGAAGATCTGCACTGGGCGGATGACCGCTCGCTGGATTTTTTCAAGAATCTGGCCCAGCACATGATTGGCCAGCCTGCCATGCTCATTTGCGCCGCCCGCCCATCCTTCCTGGCGGACCATCCCGATTGGGGCATGGGTCAGCCTGGTTTTTCGCGCATGGACTTGCTGCCACTTTCCAAGGACAACACCCGCCGCATGGTGACGGATATCCTGCGCCGGCTGGAGATCATCCCGCAGGTGCTGATGGAGTTGGTGGTCAACGAGGCGGATGGCAACCCGTTCTACGTGGAAGAGCTGATCAAGATGATGATCGAGGATGGGGTCATCCAGAAGAGCGAGAACAACTGGCGGGTGGAGCCGGGCAAACTGGCCGCCCTGCGGGTTCCGCCCACCCTGAATGGCGTGCTGCAAGCTCGCCTTTCGACCATGCCGGCGGATGAGCGCGAGATCCTGCAGGTGGCCTCGGTGATTGGCCGGGTGTTCTGGGATGCAGCAATTGAAGACCTGTGCTGCAGCGAAGAGAGCGAACCGGTTGAAGGGCGGGATTGCCGCCGCATTTTACTCTCGCTGGCCGGCCGGGAGGTGATCTACAGCCGCCCGCATTCCACCTTTGCCAGCGCCCAGGAGTTTGTCTTCAAACATAACCTGTTCCACGAGGTGACTTATGGAACGGTCAGCGCGGAACAGCGCCGGCGCTACCATGCCGAAACCGCCCGCTGGCTGGCCGAACACGCTGGCGATCGGGTGGACGAGTTTTCTGGCTGGGTGGCGGATCACTTCGAACGGGCCGGCGAATTTGCCGAGGCCGCCCGCTGGTACCTGCGGGCGGGTCTGCGGGCTGCCGCCCAGTACGCCAATGCCGACGCGGTGGATTACTTCGGCCGGGCGCTGGAATACACCCTGGAAAACCAGATGGAACAAAGCTGCGCCATCCTGCTGGAGCGGGCGCGAGTCTTTGACCTGTTGGGCGACCGGGAAAACGAGCTGCGTGACATCCAGCAGTTGGATGAAACTGCCAACCGGTTGGGCGACCCGCTTTACCAGGCTGAATCCGCCCTGCGCCAGGCCAGCATCGCTGAGATCACCGGTGGCTATATGGCATCGGCCCAGCAGGCCCAGCGCTCCATTCGCCTGGCGGAGGAGGCGCAGGCCACCCGCTGCGTGGCTGAGGGTTACCTGCGCTGGGGCATTGCACTGATGCGCCAGAGCGAACTGCCGGTGGCCCGCACCCAGTTGGAGCAAGCGCTGCATCTTTCCCGCCAGACCGCCTTAAACCGCCTGGAAAGTGAAAGCCTGCGCGTTTTGGGCATTGTCAACCGCATGATGGGCCAATTCAAAGAGGCCCGTGAGTACCACGAGCAATCGCTGGAGATGAGCCGCCGCACCGGTGACCGGCGCGGGGAATCGCACGCGCTGAGCAGCCTGGGGGTGGTGGCATCTGACCTGGCGGAGTACGCCGAGGCCATTCACTACTTTGAGCTGGCCTTACGCCTGAGCCGCGAGATCGGCGACCGGATGGGCGAGGGACGCAGCCTGAACAACCTGGGGGATGTCTACCTGAGTACGCACAATTATGCCAAGGCGGTGGGTTACATCCAGCAGGCAAGATTAATCTTTGAGCAGGTGGGCAGCCGCAACGGCCGGGTCGTGACGCTGGCCAACCTGACTGAGCTTTCTCTGCGCCAGGGTGAATACGAGCAAGCGCGCACCTCTGCTGAACAATGGCTGTCGCTCTGCCGGGAGGGGAACGACCTGACCGGTGAGGGTTGGGCGCTGCTGCGCCTGGGTCAGTTTGCCTGCCAGGTAGGGGATCCGCTGCGGGCGCGCAATTACTACGAGCGGGCCTTGCACAACTTCACCCGTATGCGCGAGCGGCGCGGCGAGGCATCCGCTCTGCATTCGATGGCGGACCTTTCCATCCATAGCCGCCAGTTTGAAGATGCGCACAAATACGCCACGCTGGCGTTGAGCAAGCTTGGCGAGCGCGAGGAACGCCTGCGCCCGGCGCTACTGCTGGACCTGGGCCGGGCGTTGCGCGGCACCAGGCGCTGGGAGGAAGCGCTGGAGCATATCCACCAGGCGCACGGGATGTACCAGGCTGCCGGACAGGCCGGGCGGGCGCTGGAGTGCCAGATCGAGTTGGCCGGCGTATTCCTGGAGCGCGACGATCCGCTGCGGGCAGTAACCGAGATCAACGAGGTGCTGCCGTTGCTGCGCAGTGGGGCGGCCGCCAGCATGGAGGAGCCGTTGGAAGCCTACTGGACCTGCTACCAGGCGCTGCGGGCAACCAATGACGGTCGGGCCGTACGGGTGCTGGAGGTGGCCTATCAGATCCTGCAGGAGCGGGCCGGGCGCATCCAGGATCAGAAGCTGCGCCGCACCTTTTTGGAGAACGTGCCGATCCATAAGTCGATCGAGACCGAGTGGTCGAATTTGAAGACGGGGTAAACAAAGCCCTCGCCCTGAGGGAGAGGGTAAGAGCCAAGGAAATTGTGCGGAAGTAAAAAAACAGCGTGCCGGTTACTCAACTGGCACGCTGTTTTTGTAGAACAAGCTGACACCAAAATTTTGCGCAAACAGGGCTACAAGTCATCCCAAAGAAAAACGATAACCTTCTGAGTGAGATAAGATTTGGTTACCACACCAACAATCTTTTCACCAGGAGGTTGTCGCATGAAACAGTATACCTGC
>JBGSJZ010000054.1:0-54861 GCA_041741455.1 Anaerolineaceae bacterium
GTCTGCCTCCCGCCCGCCTGATCCCGAGCCAACCGCCCGCCCGGCAGCCCGGCCAGCAGAACGGCGCTACACCCCCAGCCAGCGCGTCAAGCACCCGGTCTGGGGCGAGGGCATGGTGATGAACAGCAAGATGGAGGATAACGAAGAGATCGTGGATGTCTTCTTTGCGGGCGTTGGCCTCAAACGCCTGTTGGCCTCCCTGGCCAACTTGCAGGATATGAGCGGGGAGTAAGTTCTACCTCGGATATTACCGGAAAATTTGAAAGTGTGGTTTTCAAACTCGCCTGGATAAATAAAAAAATCATCTATTGCGTGTCATGTGAAACATGATATAATCTTGGAGACGACATCGATGATCCGAAGTTTCAAAGACGGAGAAGCAAAGAAGATCTTCAACCGCACCCGCTCCACCAGGTTGGAGCAAGCTATGCAGGCCGTTGCCTTCCGAAAATTACGAATGCTTCATCATTCGCAAAATCTTAACGATCTGCGAGTTCCGCCAGCTAATCACCTGGAAAAATTGAAAGGTGATCGGGAAGGTCAGTACAGTATCCGGATCAACGACCAGTATCGCATCTGCTTCCTCTGGTCTGATGGCGATGCGTATGACGTGGAAATTGTGGATTACCACTAGGAGAATGAAATGACCCGCAACGATTTTGCCCCACTGCACCCTGGTGAAGTGCTGTTGGAAGAATTCCTCAAGCCGCTCGGACTCAGCCAGCACCAACTGGCGATGGCGATGCGCGTTTCCCCGCAGAAAATAAATGACATTGCACGTGGCAAGCGCGCCATTACTGCCGATACAGCCTTGCGCCTGGGCCGGGCACTGGGCACCACGGCTGAGTTTTGGATGGGATTACAGGCAGATTACGATCTGGAGACAGCGCTGGATAATTTGGGTGAGAATACCTTGCAGGAGGTGAAACCGCTGGTGGTGTGAGCGCACCACCACCTCCTACCCTCCCAGGAATTTTTTAGTCCACTAAGGACTTGATTATCCATCCCCCTTCACATACGTCATCATCTTCCAAATCAGGCCATTTTTCAATTGCACCACGTCCACCCCGCGCAGATGGCTCCCATCCACCCGGGTCAATTTCCAGCGCAACACGCAGCGCATCCCCATGCCGTAAACTTCCTCAATTTCCATCCGGGCACCGGCCGGGCAGAAATCCAGCCAGAACTGGGTTATGGCATCCCTGCCAGAAACCAGCTCACCCTCCGGCGCCGGTCCCGGGCATTCCAGGCTGCAATCCTCGTTCAGCAGCGCCAGCAAGCCGGCCTGGTCCCCCCGGTTGCGCGCCTCGTGGAAGGCCAGCACCGTGCGGATGGAGGTTTCCAGCTTCGACATCTCGATCGGGCTCATCGATCATGCTCCAAATTCCCCTCCCTTGAGGCAGGGGTTAGGGGTGGTTCCAGGATTAATGCCTTCTGACAATCGCATCCACCATGCGGGCCACCCGGCTCATCGTCTCCACGTCGTGCACGCGGATGATATCCGCCCCGCGCACGATGCCCACCGCCACCGCCGCAGCCGTGCCTTCCAGGCGCTGCTCCGGTGGCAGATCCAGCGTGTACCCGATGAACGACTTGCGGCTGGCGCCCAGCAGCACCGGGAATCCGCTGGCCTTGAACATGTTTAAGCGGTTGATCAGCTCCAGGTTTTGTTCCACCGTCTTGCCAAAGCCGATGCCCGGGTCGAGGATGATGTGCGCATCCGGGATGCCGGCCTTGCGGGCCAGTTGGATGCTCTCCATCAGTTCGCGGCAGACCTCGCCGATCAGGTCGTCGTAGGTCATGCCGACGTAGCGCCCGCCCAGCCGCTCCTGCAGTTCAGCGTTGGCCGGCCGGCTGCGGTTGTGCATTAATACCACCGGTACGTTGTGCCGGGCGACCACTTCGGCCAGGGCCGGGTCGGCCCGCAGGCCCCAGATGTCGTTGACCCAGTCTGCCCCGGCGGCCAGGGCGGCCTCGGCCACTTCGGCCTTGTAAGTATCAATCGAGAGGATCACATCCGGGTGAGCGGCTCGCACCGCCCGCAGGGCAGGCAACACCCGCTCCAGCTCCTCGGCGGCCGTAACCGGCTGCGAGCCGGGCCGGGTGGATTCACCGCCCAGGTCGAGCATCTCCGCCCCGGCCGCAAGAAAGCGCCCGGCCTGTTCGAGAGCCGCGGAAACAATATCTCCCCCCTGCAGCAAGCCATCGCCGGAGAAGCTGTCCGGCGTCAAATTCAGAATTCCCATCACATACGTGCGTCTGCCCCACTCGGGCAGTCTCGGTTCGGACATATTTCTCCTATCCTGCCCGGGAACACCCTAAGGGTCTTGGAGACCCTTAGGGTGTTCCCGGAGTCTATCAACGCAATACCAATAATGATCCAATCGTAGTGACGACGTCAGTCGTTGGGTTTGTCGGAACGACGGACGTCATTACTACCCATAGTTATTCGTTCTTGGTCAACTTGGCCAGTAATTGCCCGAGTCTCCGGGCGCGCGTTTCCGGCGTCTTGGAGGACTCGATGTAATCCATGTACTCCTTCTTGTGAGAAAAGCTCAATTTGGTAAAACGGGCCGCTGCAGCCGGGCTGGCCTGCAAGGCAGCCTGCACATCCGCCGGCACTTCCACCACCCGCGGCTCGCTGTCCAATTCCAGGCGCAACAGGACATCATCGCCAACCTTGAAGCCTGCCTCCCGGCGTAATTGCTGGTTTAGCACCATGTAGTGCGTCCCAAGGCCGGTAGAGGAAATCGTGGTGCGGAATTCGACATTATTGATGCGGCAACGCACCGGCGCCGGGCCGATTTTGCCCAATGCCTGGCCGACCTCGGTCGGTAAATTGACCATGGCCGAACTGCCTGTCGACCCGGCCGGCAGCACTTTGAGGTTCAACAAGGCCGCCGGGAAAAGGGTCACGCCACTGCGATCGAGGGTCTCCAACTGCTCGCGGATGGTCTGTTTCCAGCCCGCTGGACGCAGGTCGGGCGCCAGGTCTGCCAACGGGGCCAGGACAAAAGCCCGCTCGGCCAGGTGCGGGTGGGGAACTTCCAGCTCTGGCAGACTGACCTGCTGGCTGCCATAGAGCAGGATATCCATGTCGATCACCCGCGGCCCGTTGCGCAAGGTTGACTTGCGCCCGAGCGTCTTCTCGATCGTTTTGAGCATCATTAACAGCTCCAACGGTTCGCGGTGGGTTTTGGCTTCCAGCACGGTGTTCAAAAAGCGCGGCTGGTCGGTGATGCCCCACGGCTCGGTCTCGTAAATTGGCGCCACCCGCTCCAGCCTGGCAATGCTTTTGATCGAATCCAGGGCGCGCTGGAAAAATTCCAGCCGGTCACCCAGGTTGGAGCCCAGTGCCAGGTAGGTCCGGGTTAGACGTGCCATCTCAGCCTCCGCGGCAAGCGTTGATCAAATCCGCCAGCAAGCCGTAGGCGGTGGTATCCGGGCCGGGGTTGCTTTCCACAATCCCCAGGCCGGGCAGTACATCCAGTTCAAACTGGACGTAGGAACTGGTGCCGTTGATGGCGTACAGGGCGGTCTCCGGCCCCACCCGTTGTGGCTGGACGCTGGCCGAGACCGTGTCCTCGCCGAGGCGCTGGGCCTTGCAGACCAGCTTCCAGCGCTGGCCCGCAGCCCGCGCCTCGGCGATCAGGGCCGGGCTGATCTCGCGGATGCCGCGCCGCTGTACCTGTTGCGGTTTGAGCGGGACGCCCATCAGCACGGTGCACAGGGCGGCCACCTTGATCGCCGCGTCCCAGCCGTCGATGTCGGCGCTCGGGTCGGTCTCGGCGATGCCGATCGACTGGGCGTAGCTGACGGCATCATTAAAATCCCGGCCCTCTTCCATCAGGCCGATCAGCAGGTTGGTGCAGGAGTTGAGGATGCCGGTGAACGAACGCAGCTCAGTGGCGGGCAGCGGCCCGCGGAAGAGCGAGAAGATCGGGGCGCCGTCCATCACCGCCGATTCGAACAGGAAGCGCTTGCCAACCCGGGCGGCCAGTTCGCTCAGCTCGCGGTGGGCGTGCACCACCGGCCCCTTGTTGGCGGTGATGGCGTGCATGCCCTTCTCCAGCGCCAGGCGCAGGTAGCTGGCTGCCGGCTGGCCGGTCTGATGGTTGACCGGGGAGTTCTCGAACAGCACATCCCCCGGGCAGGCCGCAATGAATTCGGGGATGCTTTCCAGCACCGGGACGCTCGAGAGGGCGTTCAGTGATTCGCCGCGCTCCATCAATTCCAGGGCGCGCGGCAGGAAGATGCCCTCCGGATGGATGGCCATGCCATGCCGCCCGGTGGCGATCCCGTTGACCTGGAAGGTCAGACCAAATTGGTTTTCCAGGTCGCCGCGTTTGCGCATCAACAGGCGCGCCAGTGCCCGCCCCACGTTGCCAAATCCCACCAGCACCAGACCCATGTGTTGTGTCATATCGCCTCCATTTGCTAATTCTATTATACTGATTGCCGCAAACATTTGTTGGAAAATGCACGCGCAGGATCGGGTTCCAACCTGCCCGCCTCAGGCCAGGGTCGGAAAACTCCCCGGATTCCCTGTGCCCGCGGGCGCTAAATTTCGCTATAATATTCTCAATGGGGGTATTCGCCCCCGGCGGAGGGATGATTGGCACTGCGCATCTTCATTAGTTACGACCATCAACAACTGGCTCTGGCCGAGCGCCTGAAGGCCGATTTTGAACAGCGCAGCCATGAGGTGTTCCTAGATCCCGCCCTGCACCACGGGGATGATTGGGCTCGGAAGTTGGAAGAAGCCCTGGAATGGGCGGCCCAGGACCTGCTGACCGGGCGCTTTGTGCTGCTGCTGACCGATCAGGCCGTCCGCCCGGACGGCTTCTGTATGAAAGAAATGGCATATGCCCAGAGTCTTAAACTGCCAGTCTTCCCGGTGCGCCTGGAGGCGCACGTCAAGATACCTATTGAAATCATCCGTCACCAGTACTGCGACCTCTCAACCTGCCTGCCAGCCGAAGCGCATGGGGAAGTATTCCAGCGCCAGGTGGCGAAACTGATCGAGAACCTGGAAAACAACGAAAACGAATATGAAGGGCTGCAATCCGGGTTGCTCAACCGCCTGCAACCGCTGGATTTCAATTACGAACTGCACGCCACCCCCCATTTTTACGGTCGCACCTGGCTGAGCGATAAAATCCAGGCCTGGTTAGCTGACTCACAGGCCGCCCAAATCTTCTGGCTGACGGCCGAGCCAGGCGTGGGCAAGACCGCCCTGGCCGCCTGGCTGGCCGGGCAACTGGATGCCGCAGTATCTGTCCATTTCTGCAAGGATGGCATCGCCGAGAAGAACGACCCGGCCCGCCTGGTCACTTCGCTGGCCTACGCCCTCAGCCAGCGCCTGGCGTCTGGCTATGGCGAATCCTGCTGACGCAGGCAGTAGACCTGGAGAAAGACGACCTCGGCAGCCTGTTCGACCGCCTGCTGGTCCAGCCGCTGGCCGGCGGGGAGTTTGCCCCGCCGCAAGGGGAGCAACCGCTGCTCTTTATCCTCGACGGCCTGGACGAGGCCGTCGACCCGCAGGCCGGCAACCCGGTTGCCGGACTGCTCGGCTAACAGGCCGGGCGCTTGCCGCCCTGGCTGCGGATATTAATCACCAGCCGTGCCCATACCCGGGTGGTGGAATGGCTGCAGGGCACGCAACCCGTGGAACTACCCAAAGCTGGCATCCAGAACCAGGCCGACCTGCAGGAATTCATCCAGAGCGGGTTGAAAACGTTCAACGGCGGCCAAACCCTGAGCAGCAGCCTGGTGCAAACCCTACTGGAGAAGAGCGAAGGCGTATTCCTGTACATCGAATTGCTGCGCCAGGAACTGCAGCAGCAGCATTTACACCTCAACCAGTATCATGATTTCCCGCAAGGCCTGGATGGCCTGTACAAACAATTCTTCGAGCGCCAGTTTCCAGACCGCACGGTCTATTCCGCCCTGGTGCGCACGGCGTTGGAACTGGCGACCGCCGCCTACGAAGCCCTGCCGCTGGCCGATTTGCAGGCCTGGCTGGGCTGGAACGACTACACCCGGGGGGAGTTCGAGGAAGCCGTGCAGGGACTGTTCAGCCTGGAGGGCGAGCGGCTGGCCTCCCCGCATCGCACATTGCTGGAATGGGCGGCCGACCGCGGTAAAGCCGGAATGCGCTTCTGGGCGAACCCGGCCGCCGGGCATAAAATATTGGCTGAAGCGGGCTGGCGAATTTATGAAAGCGCCGGCCTGGAGGGGCTGGACGGCTACCTACTGCGCCGCCTGCCCTTCCACCTGCTGGCGGCCGGGCGGGAGGACGAACTGGCCCGCCTGCTGGGCGACCTGCAGTACTTGGACCGCCTGTACGATGAGAATCAGTTTTTATTGTTTGAAGCCTGGGGGCCAGCCGAGAAAGCCGGGCTGAAGATGGAGGAGATTTATGCCAGTACCATTACCCAGCCAGAGAATCACCCGGCCGGATTGCTGTTCAACCTGTCACTGATGTTCCAGCAAATCGGGCAGGCCGGCCTGGAGAATGCCTTGCCGTTGTATAAATACTTGGCGAACGTGTATCGTGAACTGGGAAATGAACCCAATCTCTCGGCCTCGCTGGGCAACCAGGCGGTAATCTTGCGTAGGCAGGGCGAGCTGGGGGAGGCGATGCGGCTGCTGAAGGAACAGGAAGACATCTGCCGGCGGCTGAATAATTGGGAAGGTTTGGCAATCTCGCTAACCAACCAGGCTCGTATCCTGGTTCTGCAAGAAAAAAGAGTCTAGGCACTGGATTTGGCGCGCCAGGCATTGAAAATGATCGAAGGCCGCGGTTATGTTGCCCGGGAGAATTGGATCCGTAAGGTAATTCGAGAAATTGAGAGCGGAGGAAATTAGGTTTCCACCGTAAGGGCGGGTCGGTGGTTTATTTGGCCAAACTCAACCGGTGGTTCTCAGACCCGCCCTGGTTCTGCTTTCGTTTATTCGTTTTTCATTCGTTGACGGCCCGGCTCGGGCGATCCCTGGGTTGGTCTTGGCCGTTGCGGATGGACCCTGTGATGCTTCACCGACCAACCCTTACCGGAGGATGGCGGTCAGGCAGCGGGCGAGGCGGTATTCGTTTTCTATTCGTTGACGGCGCGGCTCTGGCGATCCTCGGGTTGGTCTTGGCGGTTGCGGATGGACCCTGTGCTGCTTCACCGACCAACCCTTACCGGTGGTAATAATGGGGTTGGTCAAAATGGCAGGGTGAGGCAGACAAAACCTATGCCGGCCGGATGGAACGGCACATAGAAAAACCCTCTCCCATTGGGAGAGGGTAGGGTGAGGGGGTTTATTTCCCGTTCGCGAGCAATTCTTCGCGCCGGGCTGCCATCTGGCGGCGCACCTTCTCAGCATCCCGCGGGTAGGTGAAGTAGAAGGCGGTGAAGACGATGCCGCAGATGATCCACGGGAAGGGGATGGTCCACAGCAAGGCGTTGGTCAGGCCGATCTTAACCGCCAGGGCGCCGCAGATCAGGCTGGAGAAGGCCGAAAGCCCTCCTTCCACCAAATTGACCATCGAGTAGGCGCTGGAGCGCTTCTCTGGCGGCACCACCGCCTGCATCATCGGTTCCTTGGCGCCGCGCCCCGGCCAGCCGATCAGCAGGGCGGTGATGGAGGTGAAGATGAACATCTGCATGAAATCCCACTGCGGGGCGCGGGTCAGCACGATATACATCGTGGGCACGCCTGCCAGGACCGAGAACTGTCCGATGACCGTCCGGCCGTACTTCGGGCTAATCTTTTCTGCCTTGTCACCGATCAGTCCGCCGATGAAGTTGCTGATGGCGGCGCTGACCACCACCCCGGCGAAGATCAGCGGGGCGCTGCCTTTGGGGTGGTCGAAGGTGATGGTATTGGCGTAGCCCAGGTCATTCACCATCCAGTTGATGAAGAAGACGCCCATCACCACCCACGGCATAGTGCCGGTGACGCCCTGGGCGATGGCCGCCCAGATGGTGGGGATGCGCAGGGTGGAGAACATATCTTTCCAGTTGATTACATAGCGCTTTTCGCTCTCGTGGGTGATCAGCCCGGCCAGTTCCGGCTCGGAGGCGCCGCGTGGCGGCTCTTCAACGAACAGCCAGATCACCACGCCGCTCAGGATGCTGACGATGCCCAGGCCGACGAAGCCCCAGCGCCACAGGTCGGCAGTGGCCACGAAGCCCAGGGCCAACACGCCCAGCACGGTGCCCATCAGCCCAACCAGGCCAATGATGCCCAGGGCCATGCCGCGCCTCCGCTGCGGGAAGTGGTCGGCGATCAGCGAGAAGGTGGCGGGCATCAGGCAGCCCAGCCCCAACCCGGAAATGGCCCGGATCCAGATCATCCATTGGAAGTTCGGCACCAGGCCAACCGCCACCGTCCACAGCCCCCAGACCCCCGTGCCGAAGATCAGCACCTTGCGCCGGGAGTAGCGGTCGGCCATGTAGCCCCAGAACGGCGCGCTGACCGTCTGGGCGATGTTGCGCAGGGTTTCCATCAGGCCGATGACCTGGTTGGTCAGGCCGCTGAAGACCATCAACAAAATGGGGGAGAGCACCCCCATGGATTGCGCCTCGCCCTGGTCCACCAGGTAGCCCAGGCCGAGGGCAAACAGAGTCCGTCCAGATTTCTTTGGTTTTTGATCCATGTGAATTTTCCCGATTGCGAGGATGAGTGCTTGAGTAGATTGTAGCCCGGGTTTTGTTTTCGGGCAAGTGGATAAACTCTCCACCACGGAGGCACGGAGGTCACTGAGGGCACGGAGAATGAAAATTCCGATTTGATATTTCGTCTCGATCGTTCCGGACTCTTTGCGAAGCACCCACCGGGTGTCCGAGAACCGTGAATGCGCTCGGTCTGGTCCACAGGATGCTACGCGAAAATCGGCGCAATCGAAGTTGGATTTGTTATGATTTGATTTTGAAGGTTTTTACAATATCCCAAAAGACCTTCAGGGCTTCTGGTGAAACTGTATTATCCAAATTATCATGTACTGGAACAATAAATAGGATTTTATCCCTATAGGGAACAAATATGCATAATTCAAACATGAAGGGTTGGTAAGTAGTGAGATAAGCAGGAAATTCAGCCACCGATATTTTATTTACTGTGGCATTAATTGTTTCCAGAGAAAGATTGAGAATTGGGGTGAAGTACATCTCTTGAATAATCTTATCGATTGATTGATTATTGGGATTCGACAGAACATCCACAACCATCCCTTGATAACCCTGGTCCTTTAATCTTGTAAATTGAATACGTGCTGTTCTAAACTCCAACCCTCCTTCTTGGCTGGTATGGAAAAATACGTCTGGTGGATAGCTGAAAGAATAACCAGCCTCCTTATCTTCATACAAGTACCAGCCATTTTCCAGGGGGAATTGCACGGTATCCACAATTTGATAAAACATTTGTAGAATTTCCGGTTCCACCTTGATTACAGCTGTATCGTGAATAGGAGCTATTATCATGAATTTTTCACCAAGCGGAACAATGATCGTCGTTTCAGTATTTGTTTCAGGTATGGTGGCTTGGACGGCTTGTTTTTCTCCAACCATAATATTCCCAAGGGTATCCTTAAATTCCATAGACGCAATTTTCCCGGAACTTTCTTCTAGCACTTTTATAGCAATCTCTGCACCGGATAATAGTCCAGGGTTTGATTCGAGGCGGAGAGTCATTCCTTGGTACGGTTTGTCTTGTAACAAGAATTGAATGTTTATGTTTTTCGAAAGATCAACGGGATTCTTTCCAAAAGTTACGATAGCCGTAGGCGGATAAGCAAACGAAAATTCGTTATCCGGATCTTTGTAAAGATACCAGCCGTTCTCCAGCACAATCGGAGTTGGGGTTTGGGTGGAGGAAGGTAAGGGGATACTGGTTGGGGAAGCAAAATCCTCGGGAGTGCCATCCGGTGGTGGATAAGCCAACTGTGGTTTTTCCTCCAAACTCAAGGATGGCATAAAATCCGCTTTTTCCAGTTGAAAGATCAAAATTACCCCTGCCAGGAGCAGGATCGAAAGAAAAATTTGCAGCGCCTGGTTGGCTTTTCGCTTGGAGTTTTTCACTGGATTGCCCAAGGAAGTTCGATCATCAAATTCAATTTTGAATAATTGTTAGTATAGCATGCTTGTTATTCCGTGTTGCGCCGGTCTCGTGCGCAGCACTCTAAGGGGTCCGTGGTGAGTGAAGATTTTCATGCTATAATCAATCAAACAAATGTTCGATACAAGGGGTTGATATGCCGGTTAACTTTCCCCAAATCCAACAACAGGTGCGCCAGATGGGCGCGGATACCCTGCGCACCCGCCAGGCCCTGCGCCAGAAGCACGAGCAAGCGCTCTACCTGCTGGCCGCGGCAGACGCCGACCCGGATGCCCTGCAGCGGCGCATCGAGCAGGCCTACGCCCTCAACCAACATCTGCGTTGCGCCGCCCCCACGGATGAGCCGTTGCGTTCCATCCACCTGCTGCCGGAGTTGCCGGGTCCTTTCACCCTGCTGGCCGCGGATGGCAGCCAGGTCAACCCGGACCGCCACGCCCCGGTCGAATTCTGCGTGATCAACCTGGGGGCCTTCCGCATGCAGCCCGGGCAGGCCGTGGCACCGCGCGAAATCACCCAATCTGAATTACTCTACAAAGAAGAAGACCTCTACACCCCCCAGGGGCGCATCACCGAAGAGATCGTGGCCCTACGCCGCGACCTACTGGAGCGCCGCCTGCTGGCTGAACTGGCCCGCCAGGAATCTGGCCCGGTGGTGGCGCTGACCGACGGCCCGATGGAGTTGTTCCGCAAACCGGAGGCTTCCGCCCTCTACTCCGGCCTGATGGACCAATTCATCGCCGCTTTGCGTGAACTGAATGATCTCGGCACCATCAGCGCCGGTTACGTGGATAAACCCGCCGCCGACCTGGTGGTGCGCATGTTGGAGTTGCTGCTGCTGCCGGAGGACGACTTGCGCCAGGCCGGGCAGCAGCGTCCGCTGCTGGGCGTGACGGATGCCGGCCTGTTCAGCGAGAGCCTGCCCCCGGGGGCGCGCACGGCGGTTTTCACCATCAAATCCCGCAGCACCGAGAATGTCTTCCACGGCCCGCTGGCCCTGCACTTCTTCTATCTCAACGTCAGCCCGGAGGGCCGTAAGCCCTGGCTGGCGCGGGTCGAAGTGCCGCGCTGGGTGGCTGAAGATCCCGAAAAATTGGATACCCTGCACGCCGCCCTGATCCAGCAATGCCGCACGCTCGGCGGGCGGGCTTACCCCTACGCTCTGCACCGCGCCCACGAGGTGGCGGTGATCCAAATGGATGAGAAGAACCAGCTCATCTCCTTGATTCAAGCCGAACTGAACCGCAACGGGATCGAGATCGGCGAAGAATCCCACAAACAAAGCACCAAGGACATCTCAGGAACACGCACGAGGTACGGACGATGAACGGATTGGAAATTGGACGATTGCTGCGCGCCGGCAATACCGGCTGTGTGGTCGGCTGCCGGGTGACTCAACTGGCCGCGCCGGCCTTTGGCGGCCTGGTGCGCATCCCGCTGGATGACGCCTACCAGGTCTTTGGCCTGATCACCGATATTCACATTGCCGATGACGGCCTGGTGCGCCAGTTGGTGACCTACGAGGACGTCCCGGCGGATGTGATCCTCGACAACCGGGTCAACCGCAACGTGCCGGTCGAGATCAGCGTGCTGTTTGTGGGTTTTGAGCAGTCCGGGCGCATCAGTCACCTGCTGCCGCCCACCCCGCCGCTGACGCTCGATCTGATGTACGCCTGCACCCCCGCCGAAATCCGGACTTTTCTCTCTGCCGGGCGCTTTGGCTACCTGCGCCACGTCTTGCGCTCGCTCGACCTGCCGGTTGGCGAACTGCTGGCAGCCCACCTCCAGCAGGCCGCACCCGCCATGCCGTCCGAATGGCTGGCCTCCGCCATGCAGGAGCTGATCACCCTGCTGCGGGATGACTACGCTACCCTGATGAGCGTGCTCGGCGCCCTTTCCGACATCCACCTGCCTGATTCCACCCCCGGAGGCGCCTGATGAACGACCCTGAAAACACCCATTCGCCCGTCGGCTATGTGGTCGGCGGCAGCCTGAAGGACAACCTGCAGGTCCGCCTGACTGTACCGCCCCAATTCGTCCAGGAGGGCGGCTTTGTGGTCATCGAGAGTGGCGACTACTTGTTCTACGGCCTGATCACCGACCTGGAGCTTGGCTCCACCGACCCGCGCTTTGCGGATGAGCAATCCGAGGCCCGCCTGCCCGCCAACCTGGCCGCCCTGCTGCATGGCCAAACCCTCTTCACCAACCTGGCCGTGTTGCCCTCGCTGATGTTGGAGGCCGGCCCGGAGCTGGATTCGCCGCGCTACCCAGAGTGGCGCCAGCAACATCCGGAGGATCCACACCCGATCCCGGTCAAGACTGTGCCCCAGCACCACGCCCCGGTGCGCCTGGCCGCCGCCGAGGACGTGGCCACCATCTTTGGCGACGCATCCCAACCCGGCAACTTTGTGCTCGGCGTCACCCGCGAGCAGGGCCACCCGGTCTGCATCAACCTGGAGAAGTTTGTCCAGCGCTCCTCGGGTATTTTCGGCGCCACCGGCACCGGCAAATCCTTCCTGACCCGCATCATCCTGGCCGGGCTGATCCACTACAACAAGGCCAGCGTGCTGGTCTTCGACATGCACAACGAGTATGGCTTCGACGACACTGCCTCGGATACCCAGCAACGGGTGCCTGGCCTGCGCGGCAAGTTCCCCGGGCGGGTGCAGGTGGTCGGGTTGGGACGCACCGCCAGCATCCGCGGCGCCACCCCGGATTTCCACCTGGAGATCGCCGAGAGCGACATCACTCCGGGCGACGTGGAAATGCTGATGCGCGAATTGAACCTGAAGGAGACCACCCCCACCACCCTGGACGCGCTCTATCACAGCTTCGGCAGGGACTGGTTCCGCAGCTTCCGGGAGATGCGGGTGGGAGCCATGGTGGAGGAAGAGAATGGCAAGAAGGTCCCGGCCGGGGATAGCGTGGCCTTCTGGGCGCGCGAGGCCGGTGTCAACGAGATGGCCGCAGAAGGGCTGCACGGCAAGCTGCAACGGGTTTTCCACCTGCCCTACGTGGTGGAGAAACCGGCGGCGGATGCCATCAGTGAAATCATCAAGAGCCTGGACGCCGGCAAGCACGTGGTGCTGTCGTTCGGCGAACACGAGACTGACCTGGACTACCTGCTGGTGACCAACCTGCTGACCCGGCGCATCCGGGCCGCCTGGGAGGAGCGCACCAACGCCTTCCGCGCCCACCCGGAAAAAGCCCCCGAGCCGCGCCCGCTGGTGATTGCGGTGGAAGAAGCCCACAAGCTGCTCAACCGCGAGATGGCCGCCCAGACCACCTTCTCGACCATCGCCCGCGAGATGCGCAAGTACTACGTCACCCTGCTGATCATCGACCAGCGCCCCTCGCAGATTTACGACGAGGTGCTCTCGCAGCTCGGCACGCGCATCAGCGGCTGGCTGGGGGATGACAGCGACATCCAGGCGGTGCTCTCCGGCCTGGCCGGGCGGGATGCCCTGCGCGGTATGCTGGCCCGCCTGCAGCCCAAGGAGGAAGTGCTGATCCTGGGCTGGGGGGTGGCCATGCCCATCCCGCTGCGCTCGCGCCGCTACGATGAGAAGTTCTGGCAGGAATTGCTCGGCAAGGACAAGGGCAAGGCCACCGAGAGCCAGATTTTGAAGGAACTAGGGTTTTAGTTTTAACTCCTTCTCCCTCCTAGGGAGAAGGTTGGGATGAGGGTGAATTTGACTTGTCGTTTGGTTTTGATTTCACCACAGGTTCTTAATCAGGTCCCCGACTTCACTTAGGACTATTTCGACCGGTGGGGAATGGGGAACAAAAGGTTGAAGTTGTTGTGGCCATTCCGTCCGTGCCACATGCAATAATTCGTCCCCGATAAAATCATCGGGTGAAGAAAAATGCACCTGCCGGACTACACATTTCCTGATTAATAACGGCACCAGATTTTGCTCATTACATTCGGGTTGTTTTAATAAATACCAAAGATCATAATAATCCCGACAGACCCGGCTGGCACCCCAACCGCGCTCCTGCAATCTAGCCTGGCTTTGCAATAAAGCCCGCATCTTCTCGGCTGCAATTTCTTGTAACGAATAAGCCCCTACAGTTGCAGAATAATCCTCCCCGAAAGGATGGATAACCGCGCGAGTCTGAATATCAGAATAGATGGGCTCATCACAGGTGATCTCAACTTTCAATCGACACAAGGGTTGTGTTTGCCTTGGAAATTGGATTCGAACCAGGTAGGCTTTCTGATCCCCCGGATGCGGATTCGGTAGGATTAGCGGCTCCAACCTGGCTTGAAACGGACCGCGCTGGTTGAGCATGTCCAACATCTTCGCCACTACGCCTTCCATCCATTCGTTCAGTCCATCGATTGTCCCCGGTATTCGGGTTGAGTAATCCAGATCCTCTGAAAATCGGTAATTCTCAAAGTACAACTTGCGCAGCGCCGTTCCGCCCTTCAGCACAATGGCCTCGCCGGTCGGCTGAGTATCAGCGATTGCGGCCAGCAAGTAACTGAGCGCATAATCCTTTTCCACAATATCCTGCCGGACGCCCGTTTTCCGGGTGACCATCCGGATGGTTTCAAGCACATTTCCCATGGCTTACTCCTCCCTCAGATTCTCACGGATATTCCAGCGTTGATTCTTCTCGCCAATGGCATGATGCTGCGGGTCCAACGAATAATTGATGCCAACCGGGTAATCTTCCAGGGGGGCAAGCGCTGCGCCAGGCGCGCCTAACTGCTCCAATGCCCAGCCCATGCGCTTGATGACCGAGCCTACGCCGTAACGCAGCGTGTAATCGACCAATGTCTCGAGGCGAAGGGTTGGAAGCGCATTCTCGAGCAACTCCATGGCTGCAGACATGCCGCCGAAAATATCGGCGCGGGCGATCAGGTCCAGGGCGGTTCGTTCCGGGTCGGTGATATTTACCTGTTGCCAGGAATTGACCCAGGTCGGGGAGAATCCCCAGAACTTGTCGACTTGAATATGGATGAACTCAATTTCCAACCCATAGGCCAGCCAGACGGCCCGGCCGCGCGGGCTGTGGGCCGTACCGGTCCGCATTTCAGGGGTGACCACCTTTTGGGGCGTGACCGCCTGTACCATGCGTGGGATCTGGGTGGTGAAACCGTGGTGAGCGCAGGCTGACCAGTGGCTGATCGCCATGGGCTGAATCAGGGCAGCCGCAATCGCCAGGGGAGAGATTTCTCCGGCGAATAACGGGCTCCTCACAACATACACCCCCCGCTTGATGATCTCGATCCAACCCCCACCGGCCAGCTTGCTGATCAGATTTCCTAATTGTTCAGGCTGAATTGCTAGGTCTGCAGCAATCAGTCGGACTTGTTCCAGGGTAAATACAGGCCCGTACGCCTGGACAACCTGCTCCAGGATGCGCATTCCTTGTGTTTGTGAATAGCCGGAAGAAGCGGTATCTATCATATAAATATTATACTACGATAATATATTATTTATATATTATCGTAGTATAATTCTATATTGAAGAATTAGTCCAAATACTGATGCTCCACCCCCCTAATTCTGGCTTATGGGTTTTGTTTTGGAATTGATTCCCTTGCCTGGATTGAATCCAATAATCAAATCGCTTATCCGATTTTATTATCTGCGTCATCTGTGGATAGGTTCTTAAAATTCATGCTATAATATCGCTGTTCTGATTGGAGAAAGCGACCACAATGACGACGGACAGCCTGTAAAAACCACTATTTCCCGGGTATTGCGTACCGACTTGAATCATTTAAGCCGGGGGCTCTGCCCCCGGTTTTCGTTTCTCTACCAGGCAGGCGTCTATGTTGAGTGTCCAACGAATTTCAAAATCCTACGGTCTCGAGACCGTTTTAACCAATATCAGTTTCAGAATCAATCCCGGCGAGCGGCTCGGCCTGATCGGGCCGAACGGCTGCGGCAAAACCACCCTTCTGCGCATCCTGACCGGTGCGGAGCGGGCCGATTCTGGCTCCTTCACCTTTGATTCCCCGGACGTGCGGGTCGGCTACCTGCCGCAGGGGGCAGAATTCGCCGAAGGCGAGACCATCCAGGGCTACATCCAGCACTGCGAAGGCGACCTGGAGCAGCTCTCCGAGCGTCTCTCCGAACTGGCGGCCCAACTGGGCGAGAATCCCCGCCAGATCGCCGTCCAGGCCGAATATGACCGGGCACTGGACCGCCTGCAGGCAGCTTCTGAGAACGCCGGGCGCGGCGCCCCGACTCTGGCTGCCCTTGGCTTGGCGGATCAAGCACCCGAAGCGCCGGTGGCCCACCTGAGCGGCGGGCAGAAGACCCGCCTGGCGCTGGCCGGCGTGCTACTTTCCAATCCCAACCTGTTGCTGCTGGATGAACCCACCAACCACCTCGACCTGGAGATGCTGGCCTGGCTGGAGGATTGGCTAACGGCCTTCCCCGGGGCGGTGCTGATCGTCTCGCATGACCGGGCCTTCCTCGACCAGGTCGCCACCGGCATCCTGGAGATCGACCTGCACACCCACGAGCTGCGGGCTTACCCCGGCAACTACTCCGACTACCTGCTGCAGAAACAGAACCAGCGTGACCGCCAATTGCAGGAATACGCCGACCAGCAGGCCGAGATTGCCCGCCTGCGCCAGGCCGCCCTGCACTTCCGCCAGATTGGCAAGTTCAAGGTGGGCGGCAAGGCGGACACGGGGGATAAGTTTGCCAAAGGCTTTTTTGGCAATCGGGCCAAGGGTACAGTCGGCCGGGCCAAGCACATCGAAGCCCGCATCGAGCAGTTGACCGGCGAAGCCCGCATCGATCGCCCGGCCCGCTCCTGGGAGATGAAGATCGACCTGGGCGGCGTCCCCGAAAGTGGCCGGGATGTGCTGGTGCTGGATGACTTGTCTATTGGATATAACGGGGCGCCCCTGCTGAGCGGCATTGACCTGACCCTGCGCTACGGCCAGCGGGCCGTGCTGATCGGCCCGAACGGCAGCGGCAAGACCACCCTGCTGCGCACCGTTACCGGGCAAATCCTGCCGTTGGCCGGGAAACTGCGCCTGGGCAGCAGCGTCAAACTGGGCCTGATGTCGCAGGAGCAGGAGAACCTCGATCCATCACTCACCCCGCTGACCAGCCTGTTCAAAGTCGGGGGATTCAACGAGACCGAGGCGCGTTCATTCCTCTCGCTCTACCTGTTCAAGGGGGATGATGTCTTCGTGCCGGTCGGCAACCTCTCGTTCGGCGAGCGGGCCCGGCTTTCGCTGGCCCTGCTGGTGGGCAGCGGCTGCAACCTGTTGCTGCTGGATGAGCCGGTCAACCACCTGGACATCCCGGCCCGCGGCCGCTTCGAGCAAGCCCTATCCCAATTCCACGGCACCGTGCTGGCTGTGGCCCATGACCGCTACTTCATCCAGGCCATCGCCACCCACGTATGGCAGGTGGGCGGCGGGACCATCCGGTCGATTGAGATGGCATCTTAGCTCGTAGTTTGTAGCTCGTAGTTGGTAGCGGCGTACCTGGTCTGTGAATACCCGTAGGTTCGACGTCAGTCGTTTTGCTGTTCAAGCGACTGACGTCGCCACTATTCAAGACACCACCTGGCGCTTTTTTTCTAGTCCTTGTGGCACCCAGGTAGGGGCACGGGGAGAACGCCACGGATTGTGACTATCGATATCTCCCCGTGCCCCTACCTCGGTATGTTCGGTATAATCAAAATCATCCGGTTCAAAACAATATAGGAGCAACCAAGATGAACGTTCGATTTGGTATCCTCGGTCTGGGTTGGATTTCCACCCGCTTTGCGCGGGTCCTGAAAACCATGGAAGGGGTTGAACTGGCCGCAGTGGCCGGGCGGGATCTCGACCGCGCCCGGGTCTTTGCCCAGACCTATGGCGCTCCAAAAGCTTATGACAATTACCTGGATTTGATTGCCGACGATTCGGTGGATGCGGTCTACATCGGGTTGCTAAACAACCGGCACCTGGAGCTGGGAAAAATCTGCCTGGAGCATCACAAAGCGGTGCTGTGTGAGAAACCCTTGACCACCACCCAAAAGGAAACGGAAGAGTTCGTTAACCTGGCCCGGGCCAACCAGACTTTGCTGATGGAAGCCATGTGGACCCGCTGCCAGCCGGCTTACCTGGTCGCCCGGGAGTGGGTGCAGGCGGGCAAAATTGGCCCGGTGCGGCTGATCACGGCCAATTTCAGTCATCCACTGCCCTATGACCCCGCTAATCGCTTTTACGATGCCGGGCTGGGCGGGGGCAGCCTGTTTGACCTGGGGGTCTACACGATCGAACTCACCACCGGCATCCTGGGCCAGAATCCGGTAGCCGTCAGCGGCGTCGCATCCATCACCTCCACCGGCGTGGATGAGTCGGCGGCTTTCAGCCTGCGTTTCCCTGACGGCTGCCTGGCAAACCTGGCCTGCAGCTTCACCGTCACCGGTCTGAATGATGCGGTTATTTATGGCCCGTCCGGGCGGATCGAGCTGGACAGTTGCTTTGCACCGGTCCACATCCAGCGCTACGACGCAGATGGACAATTGCTTGAATCCTACACCGGGCCGGAGGGCGACGGTTTTGCCCACCAGATCCGCCATTTTGCCGAACTGTACCGCCAGGGAAAACTGGAGAGCGACCGGGTGCCCTTTGAGGACAGCATCGCCTGTGCCGGGGTGTTTGATGAGTTGAGAAGACAGTGGGGGTTGAGGTAAGTTTCAGAAATCTTAAAGGTTTCTGAAAACTGGGTATCATCGAGCCGGTCGTTTAACCAGCCGCAGCCAGGCCAGGGAGGCGACATGCAGTGGGTGGCGGAAGACCCGGGTTGGCCAGAGCGGGCGTGTGCTGCCTACACCGTAATACAGGCGCAGGAACCATTCCGAGGGAAACCAGGTTTCCTTGAGGAACGCAGGCCAGTCCCCGCGGCCGCGGCCGTAGGCCAGGCGCGGCCAGCCAGACCAATCCGGGCCGATCTCAGCGGGCGCTTTGCCAATGCGGATACCGGTTCGCTGGATGACGATGGGCGGCAGCGGGGTCAGGAAGTGGATCACCGAGAGCGCCTCCAGCAGGGCCGGGTAGCGCCGGCGGATCAAATCCCAGTCAATCTCATCCACGTAGCACTGGCTGAGCGAAAGCAGGTCGGCGATGCCGTTCAGGCGGATATCCTCGATCACCAGGTGCTGGTAGGTGTGCCAGAGCAGATCCTCCAGCGAGAGCGAGAGGGCGGGCTGGCCTTCGATTTCAAACGGTCGGGCGCGCTGGAAGAGTTCAGCCGCACCGGGCTGTTTCGGCCGCCACAGGCTGTCGAACAGGCGGGTATGCACCTCCAGGGTCACAATCAGGCCGCCGCGTTTCAGTTCGGCATGAGGCAGGTGCTTGTCGGAAATCACCAGGGAGGACTGGCTGACCGGGGTGATGAACCCCATCTGGTCGAGGATGGCATACAGGGCGGGCAGGTCGGTCGGGTGGACCAGGATATCCAGGTCGCGCATCGGGCGCAGGGCCGGGTTGGGGTAGGCCAGGTAGGCGCTGGCTGCCCCCTTGAGCAGGATCACCTGAATGCCAGCGTCCTGCGACAGCACCAGCAGCTCTTTGAGCACGGCCGTGCGCACCTCGGCTGCGGCCGTGTGGCGCAGAACCAGCCCTTGCAAGGCCAGGCGGATGTCATCCGGCAGCTCCGCCCCGGCTGCCCGGGTGTGGTGGTAGAAGAGTGGCGCCATGCGCTGGGCTTCGGCTTCTTCCACCAGTCTGGCAAGATTAGGGGCAAGCGCCACCGCCTGGCGCAAGTCGGCCAGTTCGGTGGGGGGGAGATCAGCTTTGGCGCAGCGGCCCAGCAACTGATAGATCGTCACAACGGGTCCTTAACGGACAAGAACCCGTCCGATGAACGGGTTCTTGTGTTTTTAATTGAGGAAAGAAATTTACTTTTTGGTGCCGGTCGGGCGCGGCTTGACGTCTTTTTTGGTGGAGACGTAGATGTTGCCCGCGGGGAAGTCGATCGAGCAGATGTAGGGGAAGTAATCGTACTTGACTTCCTCGTCTTCGGGCAGCTCGAAAACGTGGGTGTAGGTCTTAACCTGCTGCTGGGCGGTGTTGGCAAAGGTGGTCACCCGGATGGTGGCGGTAGTTGGGAAGGTCTCGCCGCTGAAATAATCCACATTGACATCATAGGTGCCATCCGCAGCCTCGCCGGGGGCCACAAAGACATTTTCCGGGCCAAAGCCGTAGACGTTGTCGAAATCCAGGGTGGCGGTTGGACCTTCTGGATTATCATAATAAACCTCGGTACCATCGGGTTCAGTCACCCACAGGTCCAGGTCAACTTCTCCAACCTTACCCTCTTCTTCAGGCGGAACCGGCACGCCGGTATTCCAGGTCAGGGTGACCTGAAGGTCGCCAGTGCCGAGGGACGTCTGGGCGAAGGCAGGGACGGTGCCAACGTGGACAGCGGGTTTCTTCCAGCCGGGCATATTGGCCAGCAGCAGAGCGCCAGTGGTGGCCAGGGCACCCTTCAAAACATCACGACGGGTCAATTTCTCCATGGATAATCCTCCGTAAAGATTGCAATAAATACAAAGGCCGTCCCCATACGGCGAATTCACATGCATAGAATCTAGCAGAATTTTACCAGAAAGTCAACTGATTTTGCTCATCAATTTAATATCAGTTTAATGAGTTTTGCGCCCAATCGGCCAGATCCTCTGAAAATTCACCGTACTCCACTTGGAAGGCCGGGCAGGCTGTGGCCAGTCGGGTGGCGCTCTCAAAGCCCTCGCCGGGTAGGTTGGGGCCATTCACCAGGTGCTGCATCAGGCCGAAGACCGCCTGGGCCTGCGAAAGCCGGCTGGCCTGGAAGGCTGCGCCCGGGCTGTAGCGAGGGAAGAGCAACCAGCCGGGGGTTGCTGACCGGCAGATGGCGTCCGGGTGGATCAGTTCCGGGTCCAGCCAGAGCGTGCCATTGCCAAAGGGTGCGGCCTGTTCCAGCGTGCCGGCAGCAGAGAGCCAGCCCTGCCAGAGAGCGGTTGCTCCACGCTTGAGCACCAGCGGCCGCGCCAGGCCGCTCACCTGCCCGGTCCCCGTGTTCCAGGCCAGGATCTCATCGCTCAGGTAATTCCAACCCTGTGCGACCAGCCAGCCGGCCAGGCTGGATTTGCCGGCGCCGCTATCTGCCACCAACAAGGCCGTCCGTCCGTTTTGCTCAACCCCGGCGGCATGCAAAACTACTGATCGGCGGGTGTGGGTGATCAATTGGGCCACCAGGTCGTGCATCAGTCCTTCCAGCACGTCCAGTGTCTGGATGTCCTGGCGGATGACCTGGCCGGAGCGCTCGGTCAACCACAGGTTGGGCTTTGGCCGGGAGATGCGGTAAATGACTGCGGGTTCCGCCAGGCCGTCGCAATGTCGGAAGACCCGGTGCAGGCTGGCGACCAACTCGGCATCCTCGCAATGGATGGCGACCGCGGCATCGGCAAAGGTCACCCGCAATTCGGTATCAGTGGGTGTCAGGCCCATTCCACCACGCCAGAATTAGCAAACAAATTCAAAGTTTCAGGCACATCCTGCTCGATCTCAGTCCGCGCATCGGGGTATTCACCGGTCAGCAGCTCGACGATTTGCTCCACGCTGCGTTGGCCGTCGCACAATTCCCAGATCAGGGCTGCGCTGGGGCTGGCATGGACTACTTTTTTGCTGGCCGGGTGAAAGATGACAGCTTCGCCATCCAATAACTGTAATTTGAAATCTACAACGTGACTGGGGATACGGAGGTCGGGCATGGGGGATGTCCTTTTGGAATCAGTGAGTAATTGCTGTAAATATTATAAAGCTTTTTACCGGGCGTGTAACTTGAGATGGGTGGGAGCACTCAGCCTGGGCCAGGGCGTGATACAATACAGGCCGAAACCCCGACTACAAGCCTTTCACAACAAGGGGTTTAAACCTCTTCTTGTGGTAAAGATCGACAGAATATTTGCGGTCTAAACCTAGAAATTAAATGAAAAGTCTCATGGACCAATTTTACCTTCCTGCCTGGCTGGCCAGCTTGCATCACGATGGCAGCCCGGATTTCGTTTCCAGCACTTATCCCGTCCTGGGAGACAGCGTGCAACTGCGCCTGCGCGTGGAGGCATCCGCCCCGATCCAGCGCGCCTTGCTGCGCATCTTTCCGGATGGCGAACAGGCCTTCCTGCCGATGACCCGGCTGCCGGAGACCCCGGCCCACCTGCAACTCTGGGTGGCCGACCTGCCGATCCGCATGCCGGTCACCCATTACCGCTTCTTGTTGCAGGCGGCGGATGGCATCTGGTGGTACTCCGCCAACGGTCCGGCAGCCTTTGAACCGTTGGATCAGACCGATTTTCAAATCCTGGCCGGCTATAACCCACCGGCCTGGGTGCAGGAGAGCGTTTTTTACCAGGTCTTCCCGGACCGCTTTGCCAACGGAGATCCGATCAACGACCCGCAGCCGGGGGATTACGAGTACCGCGGTCAGCGTCCGCAGACCCTGCCCTGGGGCAGCCCTCCACCCCAGGATCAACACTCTGGTATCGTTTTTTACGGTGGCGACCTGCCGGGCATCACCCAACATCTGTATTACCTGGCTGACCTGGGCGTCAATGCCCTCTACTTGAACCCGGTCTTCACGGCTCTCTCCAACCACAAGTACGACGTAATGGATTACGAACACGTTGACCCGCACTTCGGCGGAGATCAAGCCCTGGCCGAATTGCGGGCCGCCCTGGACCGGCGCGGCATGCGTTACCTGCTGGACATCGTCCCCAACCATTGCGGCTGGGCGCACCCCTGGTTCCAGCGCGCCCGGTTGGATGAGCATGCCCCTGAGGCAGATTTCTTCACCTTCCGCCAGCGTCCGCATGAATACGAAAGCTGGTTGGGGATGTGGAGCCTGCCTAAACTGAACTACCGCAGCGCCGGGCTGCGCCAGCAGATGTACGCCGGGCCGGAGGCGGTCTTCCGCCGCTGGCTGCGACCGCCTTTCCGGGCGGATGGCTGGCGGGTGGACGTGGCCAACATGCTCGGACGCCAGGGCGAGATCCAGATGGGTGAAGAAGTCACCCACGGCGTCCGGGCGGCGGTCAAGGAAACCAACCCGCAGGCATACCTGATCGGCGAGAACTTCTTTGACGCTACCCGCCAGATGCAGGGCGACCAGTTTGATGGGGTGATGAATTACAGTGGCTTTTCGATCCCGCTGTTCCACTGGCTGACCGGTGTGCAAATCCAGGCCATCGGTCTGCAGGATCCGGTCAGCGGTCCCCCGCTCAGCACGGCCGGCCTGGCCGCTGTCTGGCGCTCCAGAATGGCGGGCATTCCCTGGGCGATGGCCCTGCAGCAATATAACCTGCTCGGCAGTCACGATACCTCGCGGCCCCGCTCGATTTTAGCTGAAAATGATGGCCTGCACCGCCTGGCGGTAACCCTCTTGCTGACCTTCCCCGGCGTGCCGGGGCTGTATTATGGCGACGAGATCGGCATGCTGGATGAGCCTGGTCTGCGCTCACGGGCTTGTATGAAGTGGAACGCTGAAATTTGGAACCACGATCTGCGAGACTTTTTCAAGGATTTAATCCACCTGCGCCGCACTTCACCGGCCTTGCAGCGCGGTGGTTTCCAGGTTGTGAGCCTGGAAGAGGATTTGATTGCCTTCCAGCGCAGCCTGGGCAGTGAGCGCCTGCTGGTGATTGCCCAGCGCCACACCGCACCGCGCCCGGCCGGTCGGCTCGACCTGCGGGCAGCAGGTCTGCCGGATGGGACGCGCCTGCGGGAGCATTTCAGCGGGCAGGTGGCTGTTGTTCATGGCGGCTGGCTGGATTGTCCCGCTCTGCCGCAAGGTGCCACACTTTGGCAAGTGGAGTAAAGAAATTTAACCACAGAGACACTGAGATCACAGAGGGGATTTACTTCTTAGGGTTTTCTCAGTGTCCTTCGCGAAGCACCCTTCAGGGCAGTGTCTCTTTGGTTCAAAAAGAAGGTAAAGAATGACAGAAAACAACGGTATTCGCACAGTCGATATTGACCAGCAGATGCGCACAGCTTACCTGGATTACGCCATGAGTGTGATCGTGGCGCGCGCCCTGCCAGACGCCCGGGATGGCCTCAAGCCAGTGCATCGGCGCATTCTCTTCGCCATGCATGAGCTGGGCATCAGACCCGGCAGCTCCTACAAAAAATCCGCCCGCATCGTGGGTGAAGTGCTGGGCAAGTACCATCCGCACGGTGACTCCTCGGTCTACGATGCCCTGGCGCGCATGGCGCAGGATTTCTCGATGCGCTACGTGCTGGTGGACGGTCAGGGCAACTTTGGCTCGATCGACGGCGACCCCCCGGCTGCCATGCGTTACACCGAAGCCCGCTTGCACCCGCTGGCGGCTGAACTGCTGGCGGATATCGACAAGGATACTGTGGAGTTTGGCGACAACTTCGATTCTACGCTGCGTGAACCGCTGGTGATGCCCTCCCGCTTGCCCAATCTGCTGTTAAACGGTTCCTCCGGTATTGCGGTTGGCATGGCCACCAACATTCCGCCGCACAACCTGAAGGAAGTGGCGGCTGCCCTCGACTTTTTGATCGAGAACTATGAGCGGGCCGAGGAGATCAGTGCTGAAGAGATCATGCACTACCTGCCCGGACCGGATTTCCCGACTGGCGGCATCATCGCCGGGCGGGAGAGCATCCTGCAAGCCTATTCCAGCGGGCGCAGTAAACTCACCGTGCGCGGCAAGGTGGTGATGGATGAGAACCGCAGTGGCAAAATGACCATTACCATCACCGAGATCCCCTATCAGGTCAACAAGACCAGCCTGATTGAACGCATCGCAGAACTGGTGCGCAGTGGCCGGCTGGATGCCATCAGCGACCTGCGGGACGAATCCGACCGGCATGGCATGGCGATTGTGATGGAATTAAAGCGTAACGCCCAGCCCCGCCAGGTGCTCAACCAACTGTATAAATTCACCCCGCTGCAATCCACCTTTGGTGTGCAGATGCTGGCGCTGGTGGAGGGCGAACCGCGCCTGTTGCCGGTCAAGCAGGTGTTGCTGCTGTTCATCCAGCATCGCCAGGATGTGATCACCAGGCGCAGCAAGTTTGAGTTGGAGAAAGCCCGTCAGCGCGCCCATATCTTGGACGGACTGTTGATCGCCCTGGCCAACCTGGATGCGGTGATTGAGACCATCCGCTCCTCGCCCGATGCTGAGACTGCCCGGGTGCGCTTGATCGAGCGCTTCCACCTGAGCGAAGCCCAGGCCCAGGCCATCCTGGATATGCAATTGCGCCGGCTGGCCGCCCTGGAGCGTCAGAAGATTGAGGATGAGCATAAATCAATCCTGGAGCGGATTGCTTTCTTGGAAGATTTACTGGCGAACCCGCACAAGATCCTGACCCTGATTAAAACGGAGACGGCTGAATTGGCCGAAAAGTATGGCGATGCCCGGCGCACCGAGTTGACGGCCGAGGCGCACGAGGAATTGAAAGAGGAAGACCTGATCGCCGACGAACCGGTGTTGATCAGCCTGACGACGCGCGGCTACATCAAGCGCACACCCATCACTGCCTTCCGCACGCTGGGACGCGGCCGGCGCGGCATCAGCGGCCAGTCGATGCGTGATGAGGACGAGGTGTTAATGCTGGCACCTGCCCGCACCCTGCAAACCGTGCTCTTCTTCTCGGATAAGGGCAAGGTGTATGCTCTCAAGACTTACCAGATCCCCGAGGCTGGACGAACTGACCGCGGCATCCCGGCCATCAACATCCTGGCACTGGGGCAAAACGAGCGCATCACCGCTGCCGTGGCTGTGCCGGGTTTCCAACTGGCTGAGTATTGCACCTTTGCCACGCTCAAGGGCAAGCTGAAACGGGTGGTGTTGAGTGAGTTTGAAGCTGTGCGGCCTTCCGGGCTGGCGGCCATCTCGCTGGACGAGGGTGACGAGCTGGGTTGGGTGCGTCTGACTTCGGGCGAGGAGGAATTGTTGCTGGTGACAGCCGGCGGCTATGCCCTGCGCTTCGATGAGAGCCAGGTGCGCAGCATGGGCCGACAAGCGGCCGGGGTGACCGGCATCCGCATGCGCCCGGGTGACCGGGTGGCCTCATTGGAGGTGGTGGAGCCGGGTGGCTATCTGCTGATGGTGACCGAGGGCGGTTTTGGCAAACGGGCTGAGCTGGCGGATTACCCGCGCCATGCCCGTGGTGGTAAGGGAGTACGCACCGCGGATCTTAAAGCGATCACCCGCACCGGAAAAATTGCAGCGGCGCGGGTGGTTCAGGCGGATGATGAGGTGACGCTGATTTCAACCGGCGGGGTGGTATTGCGCCTGCGAGTGAATGAAATCTCAGTGCAGGGGCGGGCAGCGCGCGGGGTGCGGCTGATGGGTGTGGATTCGGGGGATGCAGTGGCTTCGCTGGCGCGCCTGGGGTTAGTGAACCTGGCCCTGACCCCGCCCAATGGCCTAGTAAAACGGGAGGACGATCTTCCCGGTCAGGACGAGTAGGAACGTGCTGAAGATCAAAATCATCAGCAGGACGAGTAAAGCCAGCACAAAGCGCTGGGGGGCGGTCATGCCCAGGAACGGCGGGCGGATGACCTCCACTGGCTGGGTGGGCTCAGCGGCTTCCTCAGCCGCCTCTTCTTCATAAGGGGTCATGGCTGTATTGCGTAAATCATCAAACATCACGGTCTCCTTCCAGCCCTGCCGGCCGTAGGCGCACATCGCCAGCAGCCAGGCGGACTTCTTCTCCAGATTCTAATGCAATTCGCAAGTTTCCATCTGCATCCACACCTTGCAATCTACCAACAAGCGCGGCACCGCCGGGGGCTTGGATCTCGACCCATTCATTGCGGAAAGCCAGCCGGCTTTGCCAGGCAGCCATAAAGTGCGGGCTGCCGAGTTGCGCCCGCCATGCTTCCAGTTGATCCAGGATGGCGGCTAGCAGGGCGTTGCGCTCCACCAGGGCGGTGGTGAAATCCTCCACATAAGTCGCCGGGAAAAGCAAATCCTGCGACGGCGGTACCGACCCGGGTGCAATGTTGATGCCAATGCCCAGGATCACCGCTCCCAGTACGTCCCCCTGCCAGAAGCTTTCGGCCAAAATACCGCAGGTCTTGCGCCGCCCAAGCAGTACGTCGTTGGGCCATTTGATCTGCGGGGTCAGGCCGAGCGTATCCTCCAGCGCCGTGCACACCGCCAGCCCGCCCAGCGGGGAGAGCAGCGCCAGGTGGGGCAGTTCCGCCGGGGCGGGTCTCAGCACGATGCTGAAGGCTAGGGCGGAACCCGGCCGGGTGACCCAGCGGCGCTGCAGCCGTCCGCGCCCGCTGGTTTGCTCATCCGCAGCCACCACGGCCCCGTCGGGTGCGTCAGCCTCAGCCCAGGCCCGGGCTGCGTCCATCGTCGAACCAATGCTGGGGTAGTAACGAAAGGGGCGATCCGGCAGGCTGAGCATGGGAGAATTGTAATCCAAAACGAATGTTTTGATATCTCTCAAATGAATCTTGATTAGGATAATCAGGTTCAATGACGCAGGGAGGTGTCCATGAATCGGGTTGGGCTGTAAACAATCCTGCCTACCTCCAATCCGAATCCACCCACACCACAAGACTGTAGGGGTTGGTCGGTGAATCTCGACGGCCTGACCCATCAAGAGCCAAGACCCATCCCGGGACCTGGAGAAGTGTCCCCGAGTCGGGCTGGTTTGGGAATCCCGGCGGAGTTGTTGATTGCATAGGACCCACCGCTGCCTGCCAGAAAAGCCCGGCTGCGGGCACAGGCCTGATTATCCGCCCGTCCATTTTCTGACGGGACATAAAAATGACGGAACCTGGATCGTCTTTTGTATATACAAGGGTGGATGAAACGTTATAATAATACGTATTCAGCGATTGATTTCAATTGAAGACCAGTATTTCTACCCTTTGAATTTGGAAGTCGTCTCCAGGGAGCATTGAACTATGGATGGTTTTATTCTAAGCATCGACCAGGGGACCAGTGGTTCAAAGGCCATCATCTTTGACCATGCTGGAAATATCGTGGCCAGCTCCTACCGGGAAGTCGCCCAGTATTACCCCCACCAGGGGTGGGTGGAGCAGGATGCCAATGAAATCTGGCAGACCACCCTGCAGACCATTGCTGAAACCCTGAAGAATGCCCGCATCCTGCCGGAAGATATTTGCGCTATTGGTATTTCCAACCAACGCTGCACCACCGTGCTCTGGAATAAGTTGACTGGAGAGCCGATTGGCCGGGCCATCATCTGGCAGGACCGGCGCTCACAACAGATTTGTGACCGATTATCGCCCGATGACCGCAAAGCCATCGGGGAACGCAACGGGCTATTCCTCGTTCCCAACGTTTCGGCAACCAAAATTCAATGGCTGATGGAAGAAGATCG
The DNA here is from genome assembly GCA_041741455.1 of Anaerolineaceae bacterium. Lineage (GTDB taxonomy): Bacteria > Chloroflexota > Anaerolineae > Anaerolineales > Anaerolineaceae > CALESS01. Next base: position 28,454 of record JBGSJZ010000054.1, read on the forward strand.
CTCCGTTCAAAAAGCCATCACCCGCGGTGAAGTGCTGTTTGGCACCATTGATTCCTGGTTGATCTGGAAGCTTTCCGGTGGGACGATCCACCTGACGGATTATTCCAACGCATCCACGGCCGGTTTATTGAATGCGAGAACCTTGGAATATGACGATTGGATTCGCCAGAAGTTTGGCATCCCGCGTGAAATCCTACCCGATCTGAAAAGCTCCAGTGAAATCTTTGCTTACACAGCTCCACAGGTTTTCTTCGGGGCTGCCATCCCGATCTCGGGTTGTGCGGGCGACCAGGTTGCGGCTGCCTTTGGCCAGGCCTGTTTCAAGCCTGGGATGATCAAGAATACCTATGGAACCGGTTCATTTTTGATCCTCAACGCTGGTCATCGCCAATTTCCACCCGGGCAGGGGTCGTTCTCACCGGTATTATGGACGATTAAGGGTGAGGTTGCCTATGGGATGGAAGGATATGCGGATGTTTCCGGTGCGGTCATCCAATGGCTGCGGGATGGGCTGGGCATCATCCGGGATGTCAGCGAAGCGGATGGTTTGGCCATCCAGGCGCCGGATACCCAGGGCGTCTACTTTGTGCCGGCTCTGGTCGGCCTGGGCGCGCCGCACCATAGCCCCAACGCCCGCGGGACCATTTTTGGCATCAACCTGGGCACCAACAAAAACCAGCTAACCCGGGCGGCTCTCGAATCCATGGCCTACCAGACCCGCGACTCCTTCGATATTATTGAACAAAAATACGGCAGCAAGCTCCATACACTGCGCGTGGATGGTGGCGGAGCGAAAAGTGATTTTCTGATGCAATTCCAGGCCGATATCCTGGGCATTCCGGTCGAGCGGCCAACCGTGATCGAAACTTCAGCGTTGGGTGCCGCCTACCTGGCCGGTTTGGCCATTGGCTACTGGCAATCAATGGAAGAAATTGCTTCCAACTGGCAGTTGGATACCCGCTTTGAGCCGCGCATTTCCGCTTCCAAGCGGGAAGATTTGTATGCGGGCTGGCTGCATGCCGTGGACTGTGCTGCAAATTGGGGGACAAACCGACCAAGCCAGGTGAAAAAGGATCAGCCTGAAAACCGATTGAACCGGCTTTCTCCCCGTGAACGGGAAGTGGTGCACTATATTGTCGAAGGAAAATCCATGCGAGAGATTGCTACCCTCCTGTATACCAGTATTAAGACGGTGGAAAAACAAAGACGAGATGCTATGCGAAAATTGGGTGTGGATACCCTGGCCAGCTTGGTTCGCATTTACCTGGAGAATGGGCAGAACCAGGATGGTTAATATGAGTATTTGGTGCCCGTAATATCTCATTAAATTCAGAATATACACTTATGGAGTACTCCTGAACCTGAACCCCCGTTGGATTGGGGGTTTTTCTTTTCAAACCAGCGCCATTTCCTGATTTACAACCCCCTCTCGAATGGCAATAATTTAATATGTTGTGCAGGTTACTCATCAGGGGAGTTTTGCTACGAAAGGAGGGTATCGGGTGGGGACCATCCAGTTGGCTCCTGGACTATGCTTATCATTTATTAAATTGGAGAAGCTGGATTCAAATCCATAACACATCCTGCTTGGTAGAAATACTTCTCGGTTGATTATTTTTTGTAAAGGGATTGGTTCTTTACCATTCCCGGACATTTCCTCAAACCATTCATTCAAATATTTTCCACAGAGGAGAAGCAACTTATGTTCACAAATGTTCGGAAATCAGTCAATTGGATCATCATTGCCCTCGTGATTATAACTTTCGCGGCCGGCATGGCAAGATTGATCGAGACCGATTTTGGCAAAGTGGAAGTCAGCACCATCTTCATCTCAGATGAAGCCGGGAATACAATTGCTGCCAAGCTGTATCGCCCGCTGACCGCCACTGCCGAAAGCAAATTGCCCGCTGTGATCAACATTCATGGCTATCAGAATGACAAGTTGGTCGATGACTCGATGGCGATTGAGCTCTCCCGGCGCGGGTTTGTGGTGGTGTCGCCGGATATCCTTGGCCACGGAGATTCCAAGCCGGGGTTTGATATCGGTGGATTATTGACCGGTCAAAATACCGGCGGCATGCAAGCTATCTATCTGTATGTGAAAAGCCTACCCTACGTAGATTCTGCCAATATCGGCGTGATGGGCCACTCCCTGGGCGCCATCCTGACCAATATTCTTGGAATGATCAACCCGGAAATCAACGCCCTCAATCCCCAATGCGGCCAGGCGGGGGCGCCAGGTATGCGTAATTTGCTCCTGACCCAGGCCCGCTATGATGAATTTGCCATCTTCCGCGAGGGATTGTTTACAGTTGATAGCCTGCCAACCAACCCGGTGCGCATGGAAGCTTTCGGTATGACCACCCCGGTGGAATGGGATACCATGTACGGCAGCTTTGCCGATGGCACAGCCCGCAAGGTGGCCCTGGTCAATATGGAGCATCACTTCCTGCCTCTGACCCATAAGGCAGTGTACGAAGCTGTTTCCTGGATGGAAGGGGCTTTGAAGGGTGGGGTTGGCAATCTGGACGCCAACAAGCAGGTATTCTGGTGGAAGAATATTTTTGGCTTGATCACCCTGCTCGGCGCATTGTTCCTGCTGATCCCCCTCACCAACGTCTTGCTGGCCACCAAGTTCTTTGCCCCGGTGGCGCAACCCATGCCAACCCGCTATGTTGCCAGTAAGAAAAATTGGTGGTTATTTGCGACCATCAATTTCTTGATCGGCGGCATTACCTACCCGATCTTCACCCAATGGAGTGCATTGAGCGACAAGTATGAAGCCATCTTCCCCTGGCTGAAGCTCCAGGTCGGTAATGGTGTCTTCGCCTGGCTGCTGGTGAACGCTGTCATTTGTGCCATCCTGTTCTGGATCTGGTATAACGGAGCCAAGAAGAAACAAAATGTGACCCTGTACGATATGGGCGCAACCTTTGACGAGAAGAAATCCATTCTCGATTGGAAGATCATTGGGAAGACCGCTCTGATGGGTGGGATTTTGTTCCTGGCTTTGTACCTGCTGGAAGGTTTCTTCCAGGTGATGCTCGGACAGGAATTCCGCTTCGTCTGGCCGTATATGCGTCAGTTCGCTAATGCTGAGCGGGTGGGCCTATTCTTCCTCTATATGATCCCAGCCTTGCTCTTCTGGCTGATCAATGGCGGGCTCTTCCTCTTTGGTCAGATCCATCAGAAAGAGGCAGCAACTCCTGCCAAGACCCAGTGGTTGTGGTGGATCAAAGCCTGCTATGCCTTCCTCACGGGCCTATTGCTCATCTGGATGATCCAGTACCTTCCATGGTATCTGTTTAATGCCGGCCCCGGTTTTGAACTGCTTGGATTGCCCCAGTTCAGCGCTCTCTGGCCGCTCATGCTGCAGGTTTATATCCCCGAGTTCTTAATCCTGATCTGGCTGCATGTCTGGTTCTATCGCCGGACGGGCAAGATTTACCTGGGCGCCATCGTGGTGGCCAGCATGATGATCTGGTTCCTGGCTGCTGGTTCTGTAGTAAGCATGTAGACATTCAATAACCTCTCACCAACTCTTCACCCCGCCAAACCGGCGGGGTGAATTGCTATAGGTTCAGTCCCTGAAAAATAATCGCAAAACCATGCTTCTCTTGCCAGAAAACCAGGCTAAGGTTGCGAATTTGTTCATGTGACCCCTCTTTGGCGCAATCATTCTTTAATCTCAAATCTCGCGAACAACGTATAATTAAAAACATAAAATAGATTCCTGGAGGGGATCCCCATGAACCAATTACGCCCACTGATTGTTATTCTCGTATTGCTGGCTGCCCTGGCTTACCTGGGCGGCATCGCCTGGGCTGGCTTTGCCAGTCTGGGTATTGAAACGGAACCCAGCATCCCGGAGGTGGTGACCCAGGCCATCACCGTGATTGGCGGGGCGCTGGCCACCCACTTCGGCGCCATCTTCGGCATCTCTCAATTCACCACCGGCAAGCCACGCTCACTGTCCTCCGCTGTGAACTTCAACTCCTGGTCCAAAATGCCATTGCGGGACGGTGAGAAGGAATCCCGCTTGAGCTGGCTGCAGGTGGTTGCAGCCTACCTGTATGTCTTCAGCCTGGTGGCAGCGGTTGTCTTTTGGGGGTTGGATGGCTTCTCGGATGAAAGCGCCCGGGTGTTAAGCAATATGTCCTTCACCCTGGTTGGCGTGCTGGCCGGCGTGCTGGCAGTGGCGCTGAACGTGCGCGAGCAGGTGGAGGAGTAACATTTGGAAAGTCATCTTCTGCAAGGGGATGCTGATCTCCGGCTCATCCGCAACTTGGTCCAGCACCTGCCGGGTGGGACCAGCGTGGTGGATTTTGAAGAGAAGATGCTCACCCCGGTTGTCTTGCGATTCACCTGTCTTTGGCTGGATGGGGATCAGGCAATTGCTTTTGCGCTAGTGGATGATTTCAATAATTTGATGTTTGATGTGGATCCCCCTTTTGCCAGTGAAACCCTGGGGCGGGAAATTGTGGACTGGGGACTGGCTTGCATGCGGGAGCGCAACCTTGAAACAGGCGCAGCCAGCACCCTGGATGCCTCGTGTGAGGCCAGGGATTATGGGCGCATGGCGTTTCTTCAATCGCATGGCTTTCAACTCGATGAGGTCCGGTCCCTTCAATTTACCCATCCATTGGACGGGCCCATCCCAATTCATCCCTTGCCGGAGGATTTTTTCGTCCGGGCTGTGCTGGGTGAGCAGGAAGTTGAACAGCTAGTCGCACTCCACCGGGCTGCCTTTGGCACCGACCACATGACGCTGGAGGGGCGGCTGGCCATCATGCACGCCCCTGGCTACGAGCCAGACTTGGATTGGGTGGCTATTGCACCTTCTGGCGATCTGGCGGCCTTCTGCATCTGCGGCTTTGAGGGTGACAGCCGGGAGGTCGGTTACACCGACCCGATTGGAACTCATCCACAATATCAACACATGGGGTTGGCTCGTGCCCTGGTGAGTGCCGGGCTGCGTGAATTGCAGCGCAGAGGCGCGAAAAAAGCCGGGCTTGGCACCAGTAGTCAAAACCGGGCCATGCAGCGCCTGGCCGAAAGCCTGGGTTTTGTGCTTGAATCGGAGCGTGTCTGGTTTTCAAAAACCGTTGAGTGAACCAGCCAACAGAAGGAGTAAATCCCATGACAGACAGTTTAAAACATGCAGCCCTGTTGGTAATTGATGTTCAGATGGGCATGTTTGCAAAATCCACCAAAGTTTATCAGGCGGAGCAGTTGATCCGCAACATCTCCAGCCTGGTGCGAGCAGCGCAACAAGCCGGGGTACCGGTGATCTACATCCAGCATTCGGGGGAGCGTGATTTGATCCGGGGATCCCATGAGTGGCAGTTCCACCCGGACTTACTCAAGCTGGGGCCGGATACCACTGTCCACAAACAGTATGGTAATGCCTTCCAGGAAACCGAGCTGGATGAAATCCTCAAATCGCGCGGGGTGGATACGTTGGTGGTGACCGGCATGGTCACCCACGGCTGCGTCAAGGCCACCAGTCTCGGCGGGTTGACAGCCGGCTACCGGGTCATCCTGGTTTCGGACGCCCACAGCAGCTACAGTCAGAAGGCGGGGGAGTTGATTGCCGAATGGAACGCAAAGCTGGAGAAGCAGGGTGCGGTACTGAAAAGTACCGCGGAAGTGCATTTCACGGATTGATCAGGGAGTTGTGATGGCCTATAACCTGGAACTGGCAAAACGAATCTGGGCGCATCTGGCAGGCTTGCCCGGTGTGAGTGAGAAGAAGATGTTTGGCGGGGTGGGTTACCTGTTGAATGGAAACATGGCCTGTGGAGTGCATGGGGAGAATTTGATTATCCGGCTTTCAGCCAAGGACGGAGAAAACTCGCTGACCTTGCCTTATACCCGGCCATTTGATTTGAGCGGCAAACCGATGCACGGCTGGTTGTATGTGGAACCAGCCGGATGGGCAACAGACGAGGAACTATTGGGTTGGCTTCAGCAGGGTCTTGCATACGCCCGCTCACTGCCACCCAAGTAGATCATTCCGCTTGAACAAAAACCCGGTTTTAGCTCCTGAGAGGCGGACAGGAATTCACTGCTCATCGGGTGGTTGCGGTTCAGAAGAGTCGAGATCCTGGTCGGTTTCTTCCTCTGGTTTGTTCTTCTTCTTGAAGATTTTCTTCCAGAAAGCCCGTAAAAATATCCCCGCGCCGAGCAGCCCGGCCACGACGACCTGGGTGATCAGGCTGCCGGTCCCGGGATCCAGATAGGCCTGGGATTTGGCAAAGACAGAAAAGATGATAGATAGACTATGCACAGAGATATACCTCGTAAAATGGTTTGCGCCGGTTAATTGCAGTTAGGAAAGGTTAACTACAGGGGCTGGTTCTTGCAGGATATATTTTAATCCGATTCGCTCATTTCAGCGGGATGTTGGCATCGAATAATTGGTTAAAGACCAGCGGAAATGTGTTGATGGGATCGATATCCTGTGGGAATTGAGCTTCACTCAGGCCTGGCAGGTGGATGGCAAACAGGATGCTGGTTTTGTATTCGTCTGGGTAATTCTCCAGCACCCCCTCATACCCATCGGTCTTATTTCGGGCGCCGTGGTCAGATTGCAGGATGATGACCGGCGGGTTGGTCGGATCGCTGGATGCTAGAATATTGCTCACCAGTTTTTCGGCCACTTGCAGTGCGTAATTATAATTATCCAGGTAGTGTCCCCAGTTATGATAGAACCGTGAATCGGTTAGATTTCCATCTTCATCAAACATGAACGGGGCATGGGGTAGCATCAGGTGAACATGCACAAATTTAGGGGAGTCGATCTCATCCAGGTTACCGATTTTCTCGATCGTATACTGGATCATATCGATATGCTGGACGTAAGCAGCGGGCCGCAGGGTGTGCGAAAAAGCGCGCAGCATGGTGTTATCAGCAACCAACAGGCCAAAATCGTCAAACAGCCCTTCGGGCTGGGTGTGCGGAATTTCCCCGTAGTTGAACGAGACATCCGCAAGGATCGGCGGCTCGGATGGATACGCCATGGATTTTTCATCAAACACCACGGTGGTGTAGCCCATGGATTTTAGATAGCGCATGGCCCGGTTGTCTGCAATGTCGTTGAACCAGATTTGCTGGTAATCCGGCACGTCCAGCGCGTATTCCTGGTAGTTGAAGCGGGTGGTCATTTGATGTAGGGTATTGGTGGTGCTGCCATGGCTGTTTTTCGCCACCAGGAAGCCGTTGGATTTCAGGAATGTCTCGAAAGGATCCACGGCCGGGTTGTTCCAGTATTTCCGCATTGCCTCGAGACCGATAAACTCATCCATTATGATGTAATAAATATCCGGCTGAGCCGCATCCCCCACAACTTGTTGGGTGGTTCCCGGTGAATTAAGGGATGCAGCCAGCCGGGCTTTGGCAATTTCCGCCGGGACAATCCGAAAGAGATTGAAGAGCGATAAAACCCCGAAGATTAAAACGGCTGCCTTCCAGAGGATGCCGGCTGGCTTTTCTGGCAATTTGCTGATGAACCAGCTGGCATACAGCGCCAGCAGCAGGAAAAAAGACAGTAAGGTGTAGTGTTCCACCCGGACGACATCTACTTTAAGGAGGAATCCGTACAACACTCCATACAGGTTAAAGAAAATCAGGAAAACCAGGGCTGTGTTGGCTGCCTTGAGCAGCGACCGGTGAAAGAGAGCCGAAGCCAAGCCGTAAACCAGCAGGGTGATGGCGGTATACAGCAAAACTTGCAGGCCCAGGTCACCCAGCAGCAGATTGGCGGCGTTGTTACTGTAATGAAAGATGGCCGGATATATAGCCAGCAAAAGGACCGGCAAGAAAAATTTAAACCATTGCAGCAGGCACCGCAACCAGCCGGGATGGTTTTCTACAACGGGGGTGGGAATGGAGGTCTCAGAATCGGGCATCAGGTCATTCTTCACGGTAATGGTTTGTCTGCCAGGATCCAGGCATCATTGCGCTGGATGAGCTTTTGCTGGAACACGGCGTAAGAATGGTACTCTCCATCCGGCAGCTTGAAGATCACGCCAATGGAATACTCGCCGGGAGCAATGGAGCCTTCTGAATAATAAACCGCGAAGCCGGAGTTGGAAACGTCGATCCCCTGGCTTTCGTAGGCTTTTTGCACATCCGGGCGTGGAACGGATGTAACCTGCAGGGCATAGGTGTGTTCGCTGGACATCAGAACAATGAGCCGTTCAAATTTGGATTGATCCTCCTCCCCGGGTAGAAACGCCCACCCCGAGAGCTTGTACTGGGTTAGCTCGCTAGATCCATCGGCAGAAAGGCCGTCGAGATAATCTGTGATGGTGTCGGAGGGATCCAGCAAGTGGCGATCAAGATTCACCAGTACGCTGTCCGGCAGGCGAGCGGCCGTAGGCGGGGCAATGGTCATCAACGTCAGCGTGTTGGGTGTGCGCTTTAGCGTGCTGTTTGACAGGCCATAAACCAGTGAACCATTCTCCCGGTGCTGAAAAACGAAGCCAATCTGGTACATTCCGGAGGCAAGTTGATCGGAAAAGATGGTTGCAGAAAAACCCGAATATTGCAGATCCATGCCGGAGGCGGAGAAAGCAGACTGCAAATCCAGGCGTTGAACATCCATGGTCGGGAAGAAAAGGGTCTGGGTGCCAGATTTCAGCACCAGGTAGCGGTCATACAGGGATTGATCCGCGACCCCATATAAAAAAGCCCATCCATCCACCCGCTCGGATTTTTGTCCTTTGGAATAAATGCTTTTCAGGATTTCAATATTGGAGGTGACCATCGCATCCGGCTCGGGCAGCGCTTCTTCAAAAGTGATCGGCTTGCCTTCCGCACCCCGAAAAACCGCCATTAGCTTCGGGCCGAATGCCAGGAACAGGAGCATCAGGATCCAAACCGTAAAGTGATACCAATATTTTTTAATAAAATTCTTCATTGGAATATTCCTGGGTTTGAGGGAGAAATTGCAACCTCTGCCTGAATTACCTCCATAATCAACCCCGGACGACAAAACTCACCAGGAGCTTTGTCGTCCGGATTTTATGTCAACAAATCATTCTTCTATTCTTCCACCGTCTCGGAGCGCTTGCTGGTTTTCTTTTTGCTAGTGGTCTTTTTGGCTGTTTTCTTTGCCGGTTTTTGGGTAGTGGTTTTTGGCTTGTCAGCCGGTTTTTTCTTCGGTTTCTTCTTGGTGGTACTGGCTACCGGCTTTTCCTTTTCCGAGGTCTTTTTCTTCTTCGGCTTTGTTTTGGGTTTAGTCTTTGGTTTAGTCTTCGGTTTGGTCGTAGGTTTTGGCTTGGGTTTGGGCTTGGAGGTTGGCTTCTCGGCCGTTTCTTTCCCCAGGGCCGTACCCAGTACCGGGAAGAGCTTGAGCAAAATCGGCGCTACCAGCTTTGCCAGGGTCGGGGAGAGCTTGAGATTCTTGGTCAGGAAGGCGGCCAGTTCCTCCTTGGCGGTCTTGCCAGCTTTGCTGCTGGCGCTGCGGGTGGCTTCCAGCAGTTCGCCCTTGCCGCCCAGGAAATCCTCCATGGCGGTTGACAGGGCTCCGCCGGATGCCCCGGCCAGAGCTTTCAAGCTGGCAGATAAAACATCCGCCTCATTTTCAGAATCGATGGAAATGGGAGCCTTGCTGCGGGTTGGCTCTGCGGGCGTGCTTTCCTTAGGTACCTCAGGGATTATATTCTCGTCCATTTTGTTCAAAACCTCCCCAAAATATCAAATAGTTACCTGATCAAGTATACAAGAAACCACCGAATTTAGGGAGAACCGGTCTGGATGAAAAATCACCCGTTTTTCATCCGCGGGCCAGCCGGCGGGGTGATTGAAAGAGGGCGATTAATTCGCAATGATGAAGATGGAAGACTTTTACCGGTAGTGAAATGAGGATTGGAGGCTTGATATGTACGGAACAGTGGCACGGTATCGGATAAAACCTGGCATGAAGGACCGTTTACTGGCATTGGAGGCTGAATTCCGGGAAGCAAAGGTGCCGGGATTGGTGGCCGAATTTATCTACAGCATGGATGAGGATCCTCTGGTATGTTATGAGGCAGTGGTGTTTGAAAGCAAAGAGGCTTACCGGGCGCTGGCCGATTCTCCGGAACAGGATGTGCGTTATCGTAAACTTCTGGAGTGTTTGGATGGCCCGCCGGAGTGGCACGATGGAGAAGTAATCAACAGAACATTCGGCGAATAACAACTGATTTCCCACCCAACTCCGCGCCCGGTTCTGAAAAGAACTGGGCGCGTTTTGGTCTATTGGCGCGATAATGGGGTAAGGGTGAACACTTGGTTATTCTATTTGAAGGGGATTGCCAGGGTTATTGCAAGCGAACGCCTCGTTATTCCGGGATTTCTCACAGGAGGTGAACATGCAATCCATCCAAAATTACCGGACGGTCGGGAGGTTTGTGCTCCTTTTGTTGCTGGGGTTGGCCTTCGTTGGCCCGTGGTTCTTTGACCTCATTATGGTTCCGGCGGAGTATGAATGCAACCTGCCTTTTGTCCGCCTGGAAGGCGATTTTTGTGGTTCGCCGATGTCTTATCTGGACTTTGCCTTCAGTATTTTTGTCTCAGATATCTCCACAATCCGCTCAGGTTTTTTCAGCACATTGACCCTGGTGGATTTGTATCGTGAATATTCTTTCCGATTCTTGTTCTTCCTGGCAGCTCTCCCGTTTTTCAGCAACTTGCTGAGGCTTTGGAAGCCCGGGCACCGTAGTTTGCGGATTTTCAATTGGGTCTGCTGGGGGTTGGCTGTTTTGATCGCTCTTGGTCCGATGTTTTTTTCGGAAATGCTGCATCCAGCACTGTGGGGCATCTGGCTGTACCGGGGTGCAGTCATCCTGGCGCTGGTCTGCGAAGGCATCCTTTTCAATGGCCAGCATAGCGATGTTTTGGTGGAGAGCTCAGGAGCCTTGCTATAATTCGCCTGAACTTCACTCAGCTTGCTACCAACAACCAGTGATGCAATCTTCCTTTGAATATTGTGAATGAAAAGAAACAGCGCCGTTCAAATTCCAGCGCTGTTTGATAAAGCGATTGAATTCAAAACAGGTTTATTTCTTGACCATCGGCAGGTTCAATTTCCAGGTTTCGCTCAGTTCAGCCACCTTCAGGTCATATTCTGCGTTGTAGGCGATTACAGGCTTACCCTGGTTGTTGAGGGCTATAGATACGTAGTATATCAGACCGACAGTCCAGCCGTCCGCTTCCAGCCGCGGATAATCTATGTCTGATACCATCCAGGTGGAACCGTCCTTGACTGCGTAGCTCAGGCCGTCAGCGATAAACGTCATGTGCGGACGGTTGGCGGCATCCACCACCAGGGAAGTTTCGTAGCGCTCATTCAGTAATGGGGATACCGTTTCCACCAGCCATTCGGTGCCGGTCCAATAGGCAAATTTGGCATAATAATCGTAAATTTCACTGGTAGTGAATGCAATGCGTGGTTTGCCAGTACCATCCAAGGCCAGGCTGGGGTTGTAGATATAGCTGCTGGTCGAGGTATAGGGGGTTGTGATTGTCCAGAAGGCAGAACCCTCTTTCACTGCATAATGCAGGTCGGGGGTGCTGTCATCCAACTGCACGTAGGCAATGGTAATGAATCCAGTAGTATCCTTGACGACCAGGGAAGGATACGTAAATTCTGCATCATCACTCTGCTCCACCGGTTGGTATTGCCAATTTCCGTTATAAATGGCTAACCAGAGACCCTCATCGTTGAAATCGCATTTTTGATAGGCGATATAAGTTTCGCCGGCAGTCGTTACTTCCATCGAGGGTGAGCAGCCATAGGAGTCTGGCTGACTGACTATGACCGGGGGCGTCCAGATTGTACCTGTCCAGTAGGTATATTTCAACAACGAATATCCACTCGACTCTTCCTCATAAACGATATACGGCCGGTCGCCGGGACCTAGGTCGATATCGGTTGCTAAAATTTGATTGATCCCGGTGATTGTCTGCAGGGTTGTGATCTGCCAGGTTCCGCCAGTGCGGTGGGCGTATTTCAACTGCTTGTAGTTGTTGTCCGTGTAGCTGATGTGCAAGTCTCCGCTGGCTGCAGTTGCCAGGGAGATGCTGGCGCCGAGGTATTCGGTGGCTTCAATCGTGATCGGGGCCGACCAGGTTGCGGTGACAATCGTGGAGTTTTTGACCGCCCCGCCCGGGTTAAAGGTCAGGCCGATGCCGGCGCTGGTTTTTCCCAGGTACATCCAATCGACATTGCTTGTATCCGGGACAGCTGATGGAGATCCCCAGCTGGAGACGCTCTTAACAATATACGCCGCAGCGCTACTCGTCCGATAAGCCACCCGTGGATAGCCATCGCTGCCAATAGTAATTGCGGTTCGGCCAAGATAATCCATATCGGCCAGGGTGGTCGGGGATTGTACGACGCCACTGCTGACCCAGTTGTAGCGCACTTTGTAATAGGTATTTGGACCTTCCGTGTAGATTATGTGATAGCTGAAATGCGGGTTGATGCCATTCAACGTCATAGCAAAATTGATTGCGCCAGTCTGGGTATCCACTTGTTTCAGGCTGTCCCAGGTATCCCCTGTTTTCTTGGTGTACTGGAGGAATGAATTCCCGCCATCATTGGTAATAAAGCCCAGGTGCAGGTTGCCGCTTGCATCGGAGAGCAGCGAGGAATGATAACCACTGACATTATAAGACGGCAGCCAGTAGGGGGTGTAAGTATTCCAGCTGCTGCCATCCCAATCTGCCAGTTGTAGTTCGTCCCACGACTCGTTAAAATAGCTGATGTGAGGATTGCCGCTGGCGTCCAGGGCAATCGATGGGTTAATGCCGGTGCAACTCTCGTCCACCACGTCGATCACCCACTGGCTGCCGGTCCATTCGGCATACTTCAATTTCCAGTCATTGCAGAAGCCGATCGTCAACCCGGCATCATGGTAGGCAATGTGCGGATGACCCTGGTTGTCCAGTGCCAACGAGGCCTGGCTGCCCACTGAATCAGAAGTATCCACTGTCTGGATGGCGCATGTAGTTCCCACGCATTTGGCGTAATACAGATGGTCGCCGCCAAAGACTACGTGCAGGTTGCCGCTGGCATCATACACCGCGGCGTGGTCGCCCATCTCCGGGCTGATGAAGGGCACATCATCCGCCCGCTGGAGGGTCCAGTTCGGGATGCTGGATTTGGTGGGTTCGGCCACATGCAAAGCCTGGACCGGGTGAAAGGAAAGCAGGAAAGTTGCCAGGATGGTCAGGATCAGGCTTTTAGGTAGGATGAAGCGCATTTTTATTTCTCCATGGAGTATGATGGCTGTTTTCAATCACAAATATAACACTTTCAAACGGGTGTGCAGTTTACGGTCTATTAACAGTAAAACCGGGTGCAGTCTTTGATCTGCACCCGGTATTGATTAAGGGAACCGTTTTACTTCTTTTTCCTCAACCCGCCAATCACCATAAACAGCAGCCCGGCGCCGCAGGCAATGATGATGCCGATGGCGACGCCGCGACGGGTATCAGCGTTCATCTCAATCGCAGGCAACACCTTCTCCGGCGTGGGGGTGGAGGTGATGGTCGGGGTGAAGGTCAGCGTGGGCGGGCGCAGGGTGCGGGTGGGGCTAGGCGTGCGGGTCGGTGGCACCGGTGTGTTGGTGATGGTCGGCGTCATCGAGGGGGTGAAAGCCACTCGGATGATTAATTCCATGTCCACCCAGATGGTATTGGTGGTTAACCCGTTGAGCGCCTTGATTTCATCCACGGTTACGCCGTAGATCTCCGCGATGGTTGCCAGTGCCTGGCCGTATTCCACCGTGTGGACAATGGATCCATCCTCGCGCGGGGTGGCGGCTAACACTGGCTGAACGTATTGCACGGTGGCCACACCGGCTCCGGTGGTGGAGGAAGTCGATTGAACAGGCTGTACCCCCGGCGAGCCGGAGATATAGCCTACATCCAGCGTATAGAAGACTTCCCCGTTGGCTTCTGCCACCCCAACTCCGGCGTGGGTGTAGTTCGGGTTGGTCATTGTATTCCAGTGGATGGCATCCGCCCAGATGGTGTAGAGCAGGAAGTCCATGCCTCCGGTTGGGCTGATCTCAGCCACATTTTCGGAGACAAATATGGTTGCTCCGCCACCATAACCAGCCGCAATCGCCCGGCTGGTGGGGGTGGATCCGCCCGCGCCTTCGTGGGTCCAGGTTCCGAGGAAAGCCTGGTATTCAGAGTGCCCCTGGGCAGCAGCCATCAGCGAGCCGTTGGCTTCCAGTGGAGGCAGACCGTTGGCTGCCCGCAGGGCATTGACTGCGGCTAGCACATCATAAGCACCAGTAGTGGCGTAGGCAGGTCGCATGCCCAGTCCACTGCTGGCAAGTGCTAATAGAATGATGAGAGAATATAAAAATCGTTTCAAGGTTAGACGATTCGCTCTCCCGGAGCGCGCCCCATCGCTTCGGCGACCACCAGGAAATCGGTATCAGAAATCATCCCTACCAGCGCTCCGCCAGCGTTGACCACGGGTAGATGGTGGATTTTCTTCTCACGCATGATCTGGGCGCATTCTTTCAAGCCCATGGTTTCCGGCACTACGATCAGCGGGGAGTTCATCACTTGGCGTACTTTTAATTCGCTCGGATCGCGATCCTGGGCTACAATCTTGTCGCAAATATCGGTGGAGGTCAGGATGCCATATTCCGGGCTGGTCTCGGTCTTGCTGACGATTAAGCTGTGAATATAGCGCCGGCGCATCACTGCCAGGGCTTCGGTGACCGTTGCCTCGGGGTCAACAAAGACTACCAGGTCATTCATCCAATCGCGTACGGTGGTGGACTTCATGGGTTAGGTCTCCTCATAGGGGGGTTTAATAATAAAAACTCACTCCAGGAACACTTCCACATGTTCCCCATCTTCTTCGTCGTAAACATCCACAATCTGGCCGATGGTGCCGGAGTTGATCAGGGCGCTCAGGTCATCAATCTTCAAGCCTTCCACTTCCGGAGAAAAGCGGGCACCCATTTTCATACCGGCGTTAATAACGTTGATCGGCAGGCGGACGTTGACGCGCACTTTTCCGCTGTTGGTATCCGTCACCCGGACGCGGAACCAGCGCGGTGTGCGCAGGCTGGGGGATTCGGAGGAGGCTGGCGGTTGGGGGATGGCAGGGGTTTCCGACAGCGCAGGGGGGGGTGCTGGCTCGCTGCGGACAGTCGGGCTGGCCAGGGCTTCCAGCAGATGCATGCCTTCTTCAGCAGTGATCTTGCCTTCCTGCACCATGCGCAATATTTGCAGCCGTTCCTCGCTTGTAGACATCCTGCTCCTTACTGATTGTTTTCCAGAATTTTAATCAGCGTGCCTTCGAACTGATCGCATTGCTCGGTCAGCACACCGATGATGTTCACCAGATATTGGCGGTCCAGGTGCTGCTGCTCGGCATTGTGCATTACAGAAAACACCAATTTCTTTTCGATCTCCTGAATGCACCAGAAACCAATCTTATGGCGGGCGTTCACCTTCAAGAGCACGGTGGAAAGATAATGCGGAACGCTTTCCTCGTTTTCAAAGACAGCCATGGATTGCACTGAGAATTCCAGGGTACCATCAAAGCGCAAAATGCGCAGGACCTGGGTGCGGCTGGAGGGCATGGGGAAGTGCAGCACCGCCCCGGTTTCGTTGACCTCATCCAGCGCCCATTGCATGGTCTCGGCAGTCTCCCGGACCAGGGTGACAAAGGCGGCGCCTGTGTATGCGTTATCAGTCATGGGAACATTTTAACACGAATCAAGCAGAATCCATAATTTTTGTAACTGCGAGCCGCCAAAGGCGGCGAAGCAGCCTCCCTCGTGCCTGTTGTCACTGCATTCGCAATGACTGACTTTTTTACCCCTCTTCCCATTTTTTGACCGCTGCTTTGAGCGCAGCCCGGATTTCCTCATCCGGCACGCTGTCGATGCTCTCGAACTTCTCCTCACCCACCCGCACAGTGACGCCCAGGGTCGGCTCCTGCACCAGGCGGATGTTGCGCTCCGCCAGCGATGTGTCGGCAGCCATTTGATTAAAAATGACATTGATCTGCTCGATGATGCTCAGGGGAGCAGCCGGTTTCGGCTGGGGTTTGGTCGGTTGTTTGGCAAAAGTGCGGATGGCAGGATCAACGCTCGGTGGAACAGGTGTTGGGCGATCTTCTGGCTCGGGTGGGAGAGCCGGTTCCTTGGCAGGTGTGGCTGGCTCAGGGATGACAGGATTCGCAATTTCCATCGGCAATTCGATGGCTTCCGTGAGCGTTTCCTCGGGCAGAGTTTGAACGGCCTCGGCAATGGATGGTTCTAATTCGGCCACATCCTCTGCGACCGGTTCTTCAGGAGCTGAAATGGCTTCGGAGGGTGCTTCCTCGGCTTCTGTCGCTCTGCGCTGGCGCATGGCCCAGGCGCTGCCAAGGAGAAATCCAAGTAGCAGGCCGCCCACGCCAAATAAGACCGAGACCAGGATCAAGACTTGTGAAGGTTGCATTGTTCAATCTCCCTGTGGCTGGCAAACCGGACAAAAATGCGTCGAGCGTTGCCCGACGATAATTCGCTGCACCGGTGCTCCGCAATTTGGACAGGGCTGCCCGCTGCGGCCATAGACGCGAAAAAAGTTTTGAAAATCCCCGCCGCGGTAGACCCAGTCGATGCTGGCGCCGTTGCGCAGGATTCCCTCCCGCAAAGTAGCGCGGATCGCCTCCAGCAGGCGGGCTGCGGCGGCTTCATCTAGTTGGCCTGCTGGTGTCAGCGGGTGCAGGCCGGCCCGGTGCAGGGCTTCATCGGTGTAAATATTGCCCAAACCGGCCAGGAAAGATTGATCCAATAGCAGGGGTTTGAGCAGCCGCTGGGTGAGGTGCAGGAGGGCGTACAGATCAGCGGCTGTGAACTGTTCATCCAGCGGTTCCGGGCCAAGATGGTTTGTCAGGGCAGCCGGGTCATCCGTCAGCCAGACCCGTCCGAACTTGCGGGTGTCATTGAAGGCCAGGCGCAGGCCATCCGTAAAGTTAAGCAGCAGCCGGTCGTGTTTCTGGATTTCTGAAGAAATCAACTCAACGCGTAAATCGCCGCTCATGCGCAGGTGGATCAGCAGCGTATCGCGATCAAAATGAATCTGGATGAGTTTGGCCCGGCGGGAAAGTCGCTGCACGGTTTGCCCGGGCAAGCGGCCGAGAAACTCGGCTTCAGTCGGATCAGCCAGGGTGCGCCGCCAGAGCAGGTCGGCAGAATCAATCCGTCGGCCGGGCAGGGGTTGGCAGCCGCGCCCGCCGTTTTGCAGAGAGCGCACGATGGTTTCAACTTCCGGCAGTTCAGGCACGGCTTATTCGTTGAACATCTCACCGACGCTGCGGCCTTCATGGGCACGCAGGATCACTTCGCCGATCAGCGGGGCGACCGAAAGCACCTTCAGACGGTCGCCAAAGAAGGCGCACTTTTCTGGCGAGATCGGGATGGTGTCGGTGGTGATGAACTGGGTCACCGGCAGGGCTGCCAGGCGTTCGGCGGCGTTGGCCGAAAGCACCGGGTGCACGAATACAAGGTAGACGTTACGGGCGCCCTTTTCTTTGAGTAATTTAATGGCCTGAATCATCGAGCCGCCGGTATCCACTTCGTCATCCACAATGATGACATCCCGCCCATTGGCATCGCCGATCAGCGAAAGGGCCTGGGCTTTGGAATCGTTGGCCACCCGGCGTTTTTCGATGAAGGCAAGGGGCACGCCCAACCCGGCAGCGTAGTTGCGGGCTTTTTTGGCGAATCCCAGGTCAGCCGTGACCACGACGGGGTCCACCATCTGCGGCTTCATGGACTTCATATAATCCACCAGGATGTAGAACGCAGTCAGCACATCGCCGGGGATGGAGAAGAAGCCCTGGATCTGCCCGGCATGCAGATCCAGCGTGATATAACGATCCGCGCCGGCCACTTCGATCAAATCCGCCACCAGGCGGGCAGTGATCGGAATGCGCGGCTGGTCCTTTTTATCCGAGCGGGCATAGCACAGGTAGGGTACCACAGCCGTGATGCGGGCAGCCGAATCCAGCCGCAGGGTCTGGATCATGATCAACAGCTCCATCAGGTTGCGGTGCACCGGGATGGAAGTAGTCTGGATGACAAAACAATCCTGGCCGCGCACGCTGGTGTGCAGTTTGACCAGGATGTTGTCATTGGAGAAGGTGACAATATCTCGCGCACACAGGGTTTGATCTAGATATTGGGCGATACTTCCGGCCAGGTCCGGGCAAGATGTGCCGGCATACAGTTTTACATCTCCATAACGCAAGCGCTCCAGGCGCGGGTGGAAAGTAGGCATACGACTAAATCCTCACTTTGACTGGTTTTGCCATTCCGAACGCAGGATGGACATCAACAGCACATCGAAATACTGGCCGTCCTGATACAAATCATCGCGCAATTTGCCTTCATGCACAAAGCCCACCGCTTCGTAGGAGCGGATGGCGCGTGGATTGTTGGCATGTACCCGCAGCATGATGCGGTGTAGATTCAACGTCTCAAAACCGAACTGGACAATCAGGCGCATGGCCTTTTTGCCATAGCCATGGCTCCAGTATTGCTTTTCGCCAATGAAGATGCCCAACTCGCCGCTGCGGTTGATCCAATCGATGCTGTTGAAGCTGACGTTGCCGATGAAGATCCAGCCTTCTGGTCGCTGGATTTCGATGCCCAGCGGGCGGGTGGCCGGGTCGCGGTCCTTCAAGCGGGTGAACCAGGCCTGCTCCATGTCGGTACCCAGCGGATAGATCAGGCGCAGGTTCTTGTACACCTCGGGGTCATTCAACCATTCCACAAATTGTGAAATGTCGCTTTCTTCGATTGCTCGCAGGCGGATGCCATCGCCGAGGATCATCTGATCTCCTATCTAGGGGTTCAGGCGGTTGGGGCCGCGGAAGA
Organism: Anaerolineaceae bacterium; assembly: GCA_041741455.1. Classification (GTDB taxonomy): domain Bacteria; phylum Chloroflexota; class Anaerolineae; order Anaerolineales; family Anaerolineaceae; genus CALESS01. Next base: position 47,347 of record JBGSJZ010000054.1, read on the forward strand.
GGAAGACTGCATCCCGCACGTTTTGCAGACCGAGCATGACCATCAGCAGTCGGGAGAGGCCGAGGCCAAAGCCGCCGTGTGGCGGGCAGCCAAAGCGGAAGAAATCCAGGTAGAACTGGATGGGTTCCAGGGTCAGGCCTTTTTCCAGGGCCTGTTTGGCCAGAATCTCCGGGCGGTGCTCGCGCTGGGCGCCGGTGGTGATCTCCAGCCCGTTGGCGATCAAGTCGAACGAGCGGGTCAGGTCGGGGCGGTCGGGGTGGCGCATGTGATAGAACGGGCGCACGGCAATCGGCCAATCGGTGACGAAGACAAAGTCGTGGTTGTATTCAGCCTTGACCCATTCGGCCAGGGCGCGCTCACCGCCGGGGTCAATATCACCCTTCTTCTCAGGCGGCAGCTTGTAGCCCACATTACGCAGGATCTCATAGGCCTTGGACATCGGGATGCGCGGGAAGGGCACACTTGGGACGGTCAGATCCAGCCCAAGCAGTTCCTTGATTTTGTCGTCGTGTTTGTCTTTGACCTTCTGGTAGGCGTATTGCAGCAGGAGTTCTTCGGTGGCCATCACGTCCTCGTGCGATTCAACCCACGAAATCTCCATATCCACACCGGTGAATTCGGTCATATGGCGGGAAGTGAAGGACGGATCGGCGCGGAAAACCGGCCCGATTTCGAAGATTTTCTCAAAGCCGGCAGCCATGGCCATTTGCTTGTAGAATTGGGGCGATTGGGACAGGTAAGCTTTGCGGTCGAAATAGATGACTTCGAACAATTCAGCGCCGCTTTCGGAGGGTACGCCCATGATTTTGGGCGATTGAATTTCAACAAAATCGTGCTGCAGCCACCACTCGCGCAGGGCGGCTTCGGCGGTAGTTTGCACGTCAAAGATCAACTGGTTGACCGGGCGGCGCAGGTCGAGGTAGCGCCAGTCCATGCGGAAATCGACGGCGGGTAGGGTCTCGCCGAAGGGGTCAAAGGGGATATCGGCCGCAGCTGCGTTTTCAATCCGTAGCTCTTCCAGTTGGATCTCCAACCCGTTCAGCTTGACGACCGGGTTATCCACCACGGTACCGCTGATGGTGACGGCGGATTCAACCGCCAGCGCCGAAATTTCTTCGGCCAGGGCGGGGTTGTTGGCTTTCCAGTAGGCCACCTGCACCAGGCCGGTGCGGTCGCGCACGATGAGAAACTGCATCTTCTTCTGGTCGCGCAGGGTCTGCAGCCAGCCTTGGATGGTGACTTTTTGTCCGATGGACTGTCGTAGGTTGCCGATAAGGGTGCGTTCCATTTTCTTCTCTCCCAAACTAGTTTACGGTGTCTGCAACCCGGCTGCCAGCAGTTGGGCAGCCCGGGCGGGTGAGACCCGACGATCATACACTTCCTGTAAAACTTGTTCCATCCGGCCATCTCCGCCTGAATTCAACCAACGAGTGTGCAGGGCATCCAGCAGCAGGTGTTGCACTTCGTCCTGCAGGCGCAGGCGGCGGCGTTCTTCCAATTCTCCACTGCGCTGCAAGTGGGCGGCGTGCTGCTCGATGGCATTCATCACTGCCTCGATCCCCACTTCCTGAGGGGCAATTGTTTTCAGCACCGGCGGCAGCCAGAAATCAGCACCCTCCAGCAGGGTTTGCGGGCCCGCCTGGATATGATGATCCAGACGGCTCTCCATGCGGCGGACCGGGTGGCCGTATTCCAGCATGTTGCGCAATGCCCGCTCGGTGTTCTCCACGCCCGGCCGGTCGGCCTTGTTGATCACCAGGATATCGGCGATCTCCAGGATGCCAGCCTTGATGGCCTGGATGTCGTCGCCCAGGCCGGGGGCTTCAATCACCACGGTAGTGTAGGCCAGCCGGGCGATATCCACTTCACTCTGGCCGGCGCCCACCGTCTCAATCAGGATCAGGTCAAAGCCGGCCGCATCCATGGCCCGGGTGACAGCCGCCGTGGTGCGGGCCAGACCACCCAATGCCCCCCGTGCCGCCATCGAACGAATGAAGACGCCCGGGTCGCCTGCCAGGTCGCGCATCCGCACCCGGTCGCCGAGGATGGCGCCACCCGTGAAGGGGCTGGTCGGGTCGACCGCGATAATGCCCACCTTGCGGGGTGGATCGCTGCGGCGCAGGGCGCGTGCCAGCTGGTTTACCAGCGAGGATTTGCCTGTGCCCGGTGCGCCAGTAATGCCAACGATGTGGGCCTGCCCGCTGTGCGGGTAAAGCTCATCCAGGACTGCCTGCCCGGCCGGGGTGTCGTTCTCGACCTCGGTCAGCAGGCGAGCCAGCGCCAGCCGGTCACCGGCCAGCACCGCCCGGGTGGATATGGTGCGTTCGCGGCTCAAGCCTGCTCTGCGCTGCCCATACCCTGCACGGCGGCGCGGATATCTTCAGCGATCTTGACGGTGGAAGTGCCTGGACCGTAAACGGCCTGGACGCCCATCGCCAGCAGCGCCGGGATATCTTCTTCAGGGATGATGCCGCCCAGGAAGAGGTGCACATCGCCCTGCCCGTTGGCGCGCAACAGGTCCAGCACGCGCGGGGTGAGCGCCAGGTGCGCCCCGGAGAGGATGGACAGCCCCACCGCGTCCACGTCCTCCTGCAGGGCCGCCTCGGCAATCATTTCCGGGGTCTGGCGCAGGCCGGTGTAGATGACTTCCATCCCGGCATCCCGCAATGCGCGCGCTACCACTTTGGCGCCGCGGTCGTGCCCATCCAGGCCGGGCTTGGCGATCAGCACACGAATCTTTTTCTCCATAACACCTCGCTGAGATTAACACTGGTTACCAGTAAATTATACCGCTGATTGATTTCGATTCACGGTGACACAGGTAATATTGATGGACGACTCTTGTCCGTAAATCAGAATGCCTGGAGGCGATATTTTTGATTACCAGTCCAATGCTAGAAAGGCATATAATTAAATCTCAGTTCATCCGGGTCAGGTATTCTCAGGAAAAAAGTATGCAAACATTGATCAACCGCTTGGAACAAATCGCCCGGGAGACAGGCTTTTCCGGCGTCATCTCCATGGATCAGCAGAATGTCAGTCTTTTTTGCCAGGCGTATGGCGATCGGGATGTCAAAAACCAACTTCTCAATACCCCTACCACCCGCTTCGGGATCGCCTCGGGAACCAAGCTCTTTACCGCCCTGGGCATTGGCAAGTTGATCGACCAGGGGCGGATTTCTCTGCAGACTGGTGTTGGCGAAATTGCGAGTGAGTACCAGGGTTTCATCGACCCGTGTGCCACCATCCTGCAGCTCCTGACCCATACCTCCGGCATCTATGATTACTATGACGAAGAAATCGAACAGGATTGGGATCATTTTTTCGTCGAAATCCCCTGGTATCACCTGGAGACTCCATCCGATTATCTTCCGCTGTTTGTGAACAAGCCACCGAAATTTCTGCTGGGAGAGCGCTACTCCTACTCCAACGGCGGCTATGTTTTACTGGGGATGTTGATCGAAAAGTTGACCGGTCAACGTTATCGGGATTTTATCCAGGAGCATATCCTGGCGCCAGCGGGCATGACCCATTCCGGCTTCTTCGCCCTCAATGACCTGCCTGAAAATACCGCCAATGGCTACCTGGCTGACCGCCAGACCACCAATATTTACAACCTGCCCATCCGCGGTGGTGGGGATGGGGGAATGTTCACCACGGCCGCAGATTTGGCTGCCTTTTGGCCCAAGTTGCTCACCGGGGAGATCCTTTTGGCAGAGACCACCTGTCAATTCCTGGCAAGCCAACATAAATTTGATGAGCAAAGGGCCTATGGCTGCGGAGTGTATAAACGCCTGGAAGACCGGCTGTATTATATCCTTGGTGGAGATGCCGGGGTGGGTTTCGCCTCCTACTACCAACTCCCCGAACAGTTGACTGTCAGCATCCTTTCCAATATCAGTGATGGAATCGACATTCTGCTAACCGTTATTCGCGAATTCTTTGGCTGGTAGTTTAGAGCCAGAAAATTAGGTAGAGAGATGATCACAACCAGGCGCATTCGACCGGGAGAGGTGCAATTGTTCAAAAGTCTGAGGCTGAGAGCCTTGCAGGATGCCCCATACGCCTTTTCGTCCACCTACGAAGCGGCCCTGCAGCGCACGGATCAGAGCTGGCAGGAACAGGCCGAGCGAACTGCCCGGGGAGCGGATCGAGCCACTTTTTTCGCCTTTATGGGTGATGAAGCGATTGGCATGGCCGCTCTCTATCGCCTGGAGGACCAGGCGCAGGTGGGTGAATTGCTGCAAGTCTGGGTCGCCCCCGGACAGCGGGGCGGGCAGACCACCAAGTGCTTGATTGATGGGGTCTTTGCCTGGGCAGCTGCCAATCATTTCTGTAAAATCGTTGCCGTGGTGCACAGGGAGAACCACCGGGCTATTCAGTTCTATCTCAGATATGGCTTAAAACCTTTGGAAGTGCTCGACCCTCCGGCCCTGGATTTAGAAAATTTAACTCTGGTCAAGGAAGTGGTCAGCTAGGTTCCCTAATCTTCTCGCAGATCTGCCCCATCCTCAATTCGGGAGACAACCCCATGCTCTATCTTGAAACTGAACGGCTCATTCTTAAACCCCACACCCAGAACAGCCTGGTCTGGCTGAATACCACCTTCAATCACCCCAACGAGGATTATTTCGATAGCGATGACCCACCCCGCCAGCGCCTGGAAACGCTGGAGGAAACCCAGACGCTGCTCGACCGCATCCTGCATCGTCCGTCGGATGCCGATATCATCGACTACGCCATTCACATCAAGGAAAAGGATGAGTTGATAGGCTGTGGGATGATTGCCCACATCAATTCTTACAACCGGCGCTGTGATCTGGGCATTGGCCTGGGTTGGAATACAGAAAACTGGGGCAAAGGTTACGCCAGCGAAACCTTGCAGGCGATCATTGCTTATTGCTTCACCGAGCTGGGGCTGAATCGGATTGGGGCAGAGATCTATGAATTCAACGCCCATTCCATCCGCCTGTTTGAGCGCAATGGCTTTCGCCGAGAAGGAATCCTGCGCCAGTATATTTTCAAGGATGGTGTTTTCAAGGATTCGTACCTGTACAGCCTGCTGCGCGAGGATTGGCAGAAAACCAACCTGCAAAGCTGATTCTTAGGAAAGGACGCTGTTGATGAACTACCCTCGTGATCAGCACCTGCCGGCTGTGCAGGTATTTCTACGCCAGCAGGTTGCCAACCAGGCCTGGCAAATTACCCGGCCGCCGCACGGCACTGGCCAGGAGACGTACTTTGCCAGCGGGCAGGACCAGGAGGTCTTCATCAAACTGGGTGCCCGGGTTGAACTGTATCGGGCCGCCGCCCAGCTCGTCCTGGCTCCACCGCTCATCGCCGCCGGCTGCTTGCAAGAGGGTACCTCAATTCTTGTCCAGCAGCGCATCCAGGGCCATATGCCCACCCGTCAAGATTTTCAACGCCTCCTGCGCCAATTTGCCCAAAGTATTCGCTCACTGCACGGTTCGCAGGCCTTGCAGCAGCATTTAGCCCCGCGTCTCTCGCATCAATATCGGGACGTTGGTCTGGAGATGCTGGTGGAGGTCGAGCAGCGCTGGCAGTTCTATGCCCCATGTGTGCCTTCTCGGGTAGCCGGGTATGTGAATGAAAAGATGGAATATCTTAAAAACCGCCTCGGGCAGCTCCAGGGATCTGGACTGGTGGCCTCGCACAGTGATCCCTGCAACGCCAACTGGCTGGTATCGGATGAAGAACGGGTTTACCTGCTGGATTTCGAAGCCATGCGCCTGGATGACCCGGCCCTCGACCTGGGGGCGGTACTGTGGTGGTACTATCCGCCCGATCTGCGCCCGGAATTCCTGGCGCTTGCCGGCTGCCCGAATGATGCAGACTTCCGGGAACGGATGCGGGTGCGCATGGCTGTTCATAACCTGCACATCCTGCTGCCCTGCCCGGACAGTTTCGACCGCTTCGATCCGCACAGCTTTGAAGCCGACCTGGTTGACTTCCGCGCCGTGGTCGAAGGAAATGAAAATCCCCAGGGCTACCAGGATTGATTTCGCAAAAACTTTTTTATGGCGTCGGCGTGAGCGTTGTGGTGGGTGTTGGCGTCTGCGAAGCTGTGTAGCTGGGCGTGATGGTCAGGCTGGGGGTGATGGTAAAGGTCGCGGTGCGGGTGGGGCTGGGCGTGAATGTCGCGCTGGGCGTGAAGGTCATCGTGCGGGTGTAGGTCGCCGTGGGGACGAGCGTTCGGGTCGCGGTCGGCGTATAGGTTGGGGTGAAGGTATAGGTCGGCAGGGGTGTCTCGGAGGGTGTGGGGGAGACGGTCAGCTCATATTGCAGCGTCACCACCACCTCGGCCAGGGCCGCTGGCACCTGGACAAAAGTCAGCGCCTCGTTCATCAAGGTCTGCAGGGCGGTCGGGTCGGGCAGGAAGACCCTGGCCCGGTCATCGCTCGGGAAATCCCAGCGCGGCAGCTCATCGGTCTGCAGGGTGTAATAACGCATGCGATTGGGGTCGCCGAACTTGAGCGCCAGCGGGATGGCCTCCAACAGGTCATTCAGGGTCAGGTCGGTCTCCACCGTTTTGGCGTAGGCCTCCCATAGCTCGGGCAGGCGCACCAGGTTGCCGCCGTAGATCAGGCGCTGCAGGGTCAGGCGCAGTACCTCCTGCTGGCGGCGGTTGCGGGAGGGCTCGTCCGCTCCCAGGCGGAAGGTGGCATAGCACAGGGCTTGCTCGCCGTTCAGCATCCACGTGCCCTGGGGCAGCCCGCCGCACAGGTTGGGAATCGGCTGCAGGATGGTCGCTTCGATCCCGCCGATGTCGTCGATAAAGGCCTTGAAATCATCGTTGTGAATGAAGGCCCAGGAATCCGGGCGCAGGCCGAAGTTGTATTCGATGGTGCGCTGGAAGCCACGTGCCCCGCTGACCGCGTAGGCCACCCCCAGGCGTTGCATGGTGTAGCCGGGGATGTAGACCAGCAAATCTGGCGGCAGCGAGAGCAGGGCGGCCTTGGCCAGGCGCGGGTGGTAGATGACCAGCGTGATTTGATCCGTGCGGCTGATGTAAGGCGCCGGGCGGTCGGTGCCGAGCAGGGCCAGCACCTGGATTTCATCGGGATAATCCAGCCGGGTCGCCGGGTAGGGAATTTGGGTGACTGAGGGCAGGCTGGGACCTTCGTAGCGGCCCCAGGGTCGGGCCGGGTCGGGCGTCATGGTTGGGGTGATGGTGGGGGTTGCAGTCGGCGCCAGCGGCAGGGTCAGCGTGGCAGAGGGGGTGGGGGTGGCCGGGAGGGCTGTCGGGGTGGTTTTTGGCAGCAACAGGCTGCAGCCAGCCAGCGCCAGCACCACTAACCCGCTGAGTACCGCCCAGGATTTTCTCATTTTTGGATTATAGCACGAGATGTACCGCAAGCTGACACCAAAATTTTGCGCAAACAGGGCTACAAGTCATCCCAAAGAAAAACGATAACCTTCTGAGTGAGATAAGATTTGGTTACCACACCAACAATCTTTTCACCAGGAGGTTGTCGCATGAAACAGTATACCTGC
>JBGSJZ010000055.1:0-69123 GCA_041741455.1 Anaerolineaceae bacterium
CTGTTTTTGATGCTGCTGCCGCTTTACATCGGGTTCGTTATTATCAGAAACGAAATTTCCAGGCTTATTTGTCTCACCGTAAGTCCAAGCTCGCTCGACTTGCTATCCTTTTACCCAACCTTGCGCTGTAATATTAGTCAATTAACTTATGGAGTAAATAAATGACCAAGATAACTTTCATTGGCGCAGGCAGCCTTGGTTTTACTGCCGGGTTAGTGCGGGATATTCTTACTTTTCCATTGCTGGAAAGCTGCCAGATCTGCTTGATGGATATTAATTCTGAACGATTAAATTTTGCACTCAAATCGGTACAAAAATTAGTCCAGGCCGGTCATTACCCGGCGCAGGTGTATGCCACCCTGGATCGCAGAGAAGCATTGCGGGATGCTAGTGTGGTCCTGACGACTATTCTTTCTGGTTCAACCGAAGTATGGCGCCATGATATCGAAATTCCTAAAAAATATGGTATCGATATTAATGTCGGAGATACGCGCGGCCCCAGCGGCATCTTCCGCTTTTTACGCACCCTACCTGATATGTTAGCTATTGTCCGAGATATGGAACAGGTCTGTCCCCGGGCTGTTCTGTTGAATTACACCAATCCGATGGCCATGTTGTGTGGAGCTATCCAACGCCAGAGCTTTGTTCCGACCACTGGTTTATGCCATTCTGTTCAAGGCACAGCTATGATGCTGGCTGAGTGGATCGGCGCGCCCATCCAAGAGATCAACTATACCTGTGCCGGCATCAACCACATGGCCTGGTACCTGGAGTTCCTTTGGAAAGGTCAAGATGCCTATCCATTAATTCATCAGGCTATCACGCAACGCCCGGAAATTTACCGGGCTGAAATCGTCCGTAATGAGATGTATCTTGCCCTGGGAAAATATGTGACCGAATCCAGCGGTCATAATAGCGAATACAACTGGTGGTTCCGTAAGCGTCAGGACCTGATTGAAGAATATTGCTTGCCAGGAACCGGTTGGAACCCGGGAGAATATGCGTATATCCTTAAGGAATACCAGCACACCGAAGCCACCTGGAAGGATCAGGTTAAGCAAAATTTGGACAGGTCTTTAACCTCGGCAGACCTTCAGCGTGGACAGGAATATGCGTCTTACATCATCAATTCCCTGGCAGGTGGGGAACCTTATCGGTTTAATGGAAATGTACCCAATACCAGTTTGATTGACAATTTGCCATCCGGGGCCTGTGTTGAAGTACCAGTGCAGGTGGATCAGGTTGGTTTTCATCCGCTGCCGGTGGGGGCATTGCCACCAGAATGTGCATTGCTGACGGCGCTATCGTGTGGGATTGAGGAGATGGCGATCACTGCCGCCCTGACGGGTGATCCAACCCTGGTCTACCGGGCGATCTGCCATGATCCTCTAACGGCTGCTGTACTATCGTTGAAAGAGATCAGGCAGATGACCAACGAACTCTTTACCTGTCATCAAGAATATCTACCTCAGTTTAAAATTAAGCAAGTTTGAACTGAAGGTATTCCCCGGAATGTTTTCCCTGAATTGACTGCCGGACACTTTAACAAATGATGACTGCCACAAGGTACACTATGTTTTTCCGGCCAAGGAAGAACAAGGAGTGAACCTTTGGACAATCGTTGAGGATATCGTACCATCAGGTAACCTTCTGGAGAAAAATCGGTTGGTGGTACATTGTTTCAGTAAATTCATGAACCTTAACAAAAGAGGTGAGTCAGAAGGTTCCTAAGTAGGTGACCAAACCAAAATAGGAGACCGAAATGACTCGCCAAAATAATTATTATTCTTCCGAGAACGTCATAGAACTATTGGCGGAGAATGGCTGGGAGCCATTCCTGAAATGATCCGCATTCTGGTCAACCAGGCGATGGTGGAAGAGCGAACGCATTACTTGCATGCCGGGGAATATCAGCGTACCCAGGAACGGATCGGGTATGCCAATGGTTATAAACCGAAGACAGTCAAAACGCGGGTTGGAGAAATCACTTTTTCAGTGCCCCAGATGCGGGGAGGGGGTTTTATCTTTCGGTGTTGAAAAAGGTCTTGCGCAGTGAACGAGCATTGATCATGAACCTGGCGGAGATTTACGTGCAAGGGGTTTCCACCCGATGGGTGAAAGCAATCACCGAGCAATTTGTGCAGCTTTGAAATCTCTGCCGAACAGGTCAGCCGGGCCACGGTCCAACTGGATGTAGTGCTGCAGGAATGGCGGGAGCGACCTTTGGGCGAAATTCACTATCTCTACCTGGATGCCAGCTACGAGAAGGTGCGGGATGTAGCTGTTCTGGTGGCCACCGGGATCACTCCAGAGGGCGAATGCCAGGTGTTGGGCGTGACTATATCACTGAGCGAGCATGAAATCCACTGGAAAGCCTTCCTGAAGGCCTTGAAGGATCGCAGCCTGAACGGGGTGCAGTTGGTGGTCAGCGACGATCACGAAGGCCTGAGAGCCGCCCGAAGGGCTGTTTTGGGTAAGTGTAGCCTGGCAAAGATGCCAGTTCCACCCGCAGCAAAACGCAGGAGCCTATGTGCCACGTCAGTCCATTCGGATGGAAATGGCCGCCGATCTCTTAATCAATGGGTTCAGGGTCCCCACGGGGGGATGCTATTCGAGCCCCTGGTCGGTCACAAAAGAGCTTACCAAAAGAAGGCTCTTTTTTTGAGGGTTCAGAGCACCCTCCCTACACCTTTTTACAGACCATTGTCCCACTCACCGCCAGATTCTGTGCCGGGTCAGCTGGGTACAGTGCAAGGACCCGCTCTGCTATGTGCAGAATTGCCGGTTGGTAGGCCAATGGGCCGTCCGGCTGATCCTCATCCAAAAAAACAACCTCCTCTCCGGCTTCCTGGGAGGAGGTTGTTTGATCACAGGCCGCTCATTCCGCCGGCGGCCAGGGCACGTTCAGATACCTGGTATACCCGTGCTTTTCCACCAGGTAGACCCGCCCGAAGGAGGGCTGTTCACAGCCCGGCTCATCCACCACCCTCACCAGCGGACTGTAAGCGCCGACCGGGACGAAGGTCAGCTGGCCTCTCTGGCAGACCCAGGTTTCCGCCAGGTACAGCTCCTGACCGGGATCATCGCCGGCCCGCAGCACCAGCGGGCTCCAGGTGATGCTGACTTCGTCTCCGCTGCGTTCGGCCTTGACCCAGGTCGGCCCGGCGTAATACGGTGACCAGGGCAGGCTGATGCTCAGCGGGTCAATCGGCTGGACAGTGTTAATCTCGCCCTGCACGTCCATCCATTTCAAGTTCATCCAGCATGGGTTCGTCCCGCCGATGGCCCGCACCTGGATGTAGCCGGTATCGGCGATGAAGCCGATGATCTCCAGCCGGCTGCCGCCAATCAGGGCATACTTGAACAGGTAGGCGTTGGACGGGCCGTAAAAGCACATCACCAGTTCCTGGTTGACGAAGCCGCGCAGCACCGCATAGGTCGGGGTCAGGGTCGGTGTAGGCGTGAAGCTGGGGGTGGAGGTGGGCGGGGCGGTGAGGGTCGGCGTCGGCGCTTGGGTGGAGGTTTGTGTAGGGGTGGCGGTTGCGGATGGCAGTGGCGTGGCGCTCGGTGTGAGCGGGGTGAGGGTAGGGCTGGGTGCTGGTGGCGCGGAACAGGCCGCCAGGCAGGCCAGGCCGAGCAGCAGCGCCAGTATGGCGGAGAAAACCCCTAGCGGAGAAATTTTTCGGTTCATGATGTTGGTTTGAATACGATCAGCCAGGCAGGGTCTCTTCACAATAGCCTTGGCGGTCGAGAGACCGCCACGGTTGCAACCTGGAAGATCAGCATGAATCAGTTTCCCAGGCTGGCTTGGATGGTGTAAAAGCAATCCGGGCCGGGAGCTTCATTGTTGTCGATCACCAGCACATAATACCGGCCGTCGCTGGGGAGCTCGTATTCGAGCAGGGCATCATTGTCGGTACCGCCATCATCATCGTAGTTCAGCAGGTTCTGGTTGGCTTCAATCAAGGCCACCAGGGGGTCCATGCTGGAGGATGTACCACTGACGATCACCTTCAGCATAATGGTTTGACCCTGCTTGCCGTCGAAATAGAACAGGTCGCCTGCGCCGGAAAAAGCGCTGAGATCCACCGTATCGGCGGTCTCGACCGTTCCAGAAACCGGGCTGCCATCGGTCGAGATCCGGACGGCCGCTGCAAAGGCTGGATCGTACCGGCCTTCGGTGACGGTCAGGTCAAAGTCCGGGGTATCGCTGGTGCTGCCGGCAACCTTCAGGTAGACGGTCTGCGTCTCAGTGTCATTGGTCCAATACAGGGAGGGGTTGCTGCCGGGGCCGGAATCGTCGTCGCTCGAAAGGTAGTAGCCATCCATGTCCACCAACTCAAAGGATAGGTCCTGCTCATCCTGGCCGATGGCGTAGAAAGTGTAATCAGTCTCTGCCTGGGCTTTGAAGCGAAAGCAGGTTTCCCCCAGGTCGGAGGTCAGGCGGTCAGTAACCTTCACATCCAATGCCAGGGTGGTTGCCCCGGGGCAAGCATTGCTACTGTATGTGGGCGATGAAAACCAAATCGTATCGAATGGGTCCAGGTTAGCCCAGGCCGCATCGATCAGGATGGCTTCTTTATACAGTACTTCATAATCGTCCTCGCCGGAGATGGCAACCTGGCGGACTTCATAGTCGTCGTAATTGTCACCGGTCTGCACCGTGTATACGATCTCCTTGCCGTTGGGTGAGAAGACTGCGCTGACCACGCGCTGGATGTCGTCATCATCCAATTCCACCAGTTCATTCTTGCCGGTCAGATCGAGCAAAAAGATCAGCTCGTCGTCTCCGCGCTCCTCGGCGCCGTACATCAGCAGGCTGGTGCCTTTGGCATTGATGTTAATGAAGGAAACTTCTGCCCAATCTTCCAGGATATATTGGCCTTCAGCGCTGCCGAACTGGGTTGAAAATATGTTGAACAGCCCGTCCTGGTTGGCCACCTCGATCAGCAGCCTGTCGCTATCCGCCAGGGTATAAATATTGTTGAGGGTCACGTCTGAATCGGAGAAAATTTCAACCAGGGCGCTGCCATCGGCTTTGGCGGAGGACAGGGTCACATCACCATTGTCCAGATCCTCTTCTTTAACAAGCAAAATGTCTTTGGCCTGAAGCAGGTCGAAGGATAGGTTTTCTCCGCTCATCACCTCCACATCCTCTTTGCCGTTCAGTGAATGGACATGGATGGTCTGTTGGTTGTCCTCATCGCTTACCAGGTAAACCAGGTTCTTGCCAGTTTGATCGAACTGAGCCTGCAGGCCGGTTCCGGTAGCCACCAGTTTTTGCGCCTTGGACTCAAAGGTGTACAGTTCCAACACACCATCCTGGTTCTCAGCCATAAAATAGACCCCATCACCCCTGAAGGATATTCCGATGTTCAGGATATCCACAAACAGGTTGCTTTCCGCAATCATTTCGGCATTTTTTAGATTGATCAACCTGACTTTGGCTTCATCCCCGTCTTCCGCGATGACCGCCAACAAGGTCCCCTCCATATTATATTGGAATGAGGTATTGCGGATATTGGGCTCATCATCCAGCAAGACGACTTCGTTTTCACCTTTAAAATCATAACTTTTAAGCGTTAGCTCATCTTTGCTGGAAATATCTGACACCAGGACACGCTGACCAAAAACCGCCAGAGAACAGCCATCGCCCCTGGCCACCTGCTCGGCTTCCTGGCCGTTTTGGGAAATATAACAGCGAATGCTCCCGCCGCGATCTTCCTGAATAAAGATGGTCTTCCCCTTGTCCAGGATGATCGAATAATAATCATCCTCCGATTCAAAAATGGCATTCAGTTCCTTGGGGTTGGGTGGCGTCAGGTACAGGCTTCTATCCTCGTCTTCGGAGTAACCGATGCCCAGGTATTTGCTATCCTTGACGAACCCGGCGCTATATTCCCAGGTTCCCAGCAGATGATAGGAATCATCGGAGGTGACTTGATAGATGTAACCTGAGTCAAAATTGCCGTCTTCCAGCATCGGCTCGGAATCCTTGAGTTCCTGGCCCAGTTTGAGGGCATAAATCTCGATGTTATCCGAGCGGTCCGGCACCCCGATCAGGACGCTGTTCCCGGAACTGCCACCCCCCACCAGGTTGCTGAGCAGGATGACGGCCACCACCAAGACCGCCAGAATTAAGACACCACCCAGGCCCAAAACCCAGATTGGGAATTTATTCCCGGATGGAGTGGGTTCAGCAGGGAAGGGTGGGGGAACAGATCTACCGGCTGGTTCAGGAGTTTGCTTATCCGGGGCGGGTTCTGGTTCTCCGAATAGATTTTCCGGCTCGGCCGGGGGGACCTCCGGTGGTGTAAAATCTTCAACCGGTTCCAAGATCGGTTCTGCTTCAGGATGGAGCAACTGGATGGGTGTGCCGCAGTTTGGGCAGAATTTGGCGCTATCTGCAAGCTCAAAATCACAATGAGAGCATTTCATTGTTCTTCCTCCTTAACGAAAGGTAAGTTAATTGTACGAATAATTTCTAAGAATACAACAAAACCTGCCCATTAAAACTGCCCCTCTCCGACGTTGTATAAGCTACCAGTTGCTTGACATTAGAATTTTGTTAGCATATACTAAATTTTAGATGAGACAATTAGCCTGCTGGCAGCTTCGGGGAGAATTGCGTGCAGGCGACTTAAAATAAAATCTGTGTCGATCAATTACTCGAAAGGAGGGATCTCCTCGCAAAGGTATGTGCTGAAAAAGCTGCAACTCTGAGGAAAGCAAACTAAGCCACGAAAATTCTTCGTCACTGTATCTTTCAAATTTCACAATAATGGAGAACAATATGAATTCGAAACTGTTTCGATTATTTGCCATGCTCGTCGTTTTTTCGATGATCGTGAGCCCTGTATTTGCCCAGGTGCCCGTTCCTCCAACGACCGGTCAGGCAACCGCTGGTGATAAATTCCAGACAGTCTCGCCGGACGAGGTGATCAACCTCGGTCAACCGGCTACGTACATTGTCCTCTTCGAGGGCTCTTCTCTGGTTGCGGCGCATGGCGGCGCAGCCGGTTTGGATGCCAAGAGTGCGGACAGCCAGGCTTATTTGAATACCCTGGCCGCAGCCCGCGAGAGTATCCTCGCCGAAGCCCAGGCGACCCTTGGCCGTAAACTTGAAATTTCACACGTCTATGATGTGATTCTGAACGGCGTTGCGGTCAAACTGACTCCGGAAGAAGCCGCCACTCTGGAAGGCGTTCCGGGCGTCCGCAAAGTCTTGCGCGATACCATCGAGTACCTGGATACGGATGCCGGCCCGACCTGGATCGGCGCTCCCACCCTGTGGGACGGCACGGCCGTTCCAGATGGCACGGAGACATACGGTGAAGGCATTATCGCGGGTATCCTGGATTCCGGTATTAACTTCGATCACCCGTCCTTCAGCGATGACCCGGATGATGGCTATGTTTATCCAGCTCCTGCCAAGTACCTGGGTGTCTGTGACGCAACCAACCTGGCCCAGTACGATCCGCTGTATGATGACGCCTGCAACGATAAGGTCATTGGCGCCTACACTTATACCGAAGATGCTGCGTCCGAATTGAATACCCCGGAAGACAGCGATGGTCATGGCTCGCACACCGCCAGCACGGTGGTTGGTAACTTCGTAGATATTGATTTCTATGGCACGCCGCTCACCATCTCCGGTGTGGCGCCGCACGCCCAGGTCATCTCCTACGATGTCTGCTATCCTTCCTCCCCGAGCGGCGCCTGCGAAGGCAGTGATTCTGTTGCAGCCGTGCAGCAGGCCATCCTGGATGGGGTGGATGTGATCAACTTCTCCATCTCTGGCGGTTCCAACCCCTACAGTGATGCGGTTGAACTGGCCTTCCTGGAAGCCTTTGATGCCAATATTGTGGTTTCGACCTCAGCCGGCAACAGCGGTCCGACGGCTGCCACGGTTGGTCATCGCGGCCCCTGGCTGCTGACCACCGCTGCCACCACCCACGACCGCAAGTTCACCAGCGAGGTGAATTTCTCGGATCCGTTGTACCAGGGCATCTACAGCCTGGCCGGCGAGATCCCCTTCACCACGGATGTGGTTGACTCACCTGTAAAATGGTCGAACGATGACAACAGCAACCTGCTGGGTTGCGTTGCTTTCACTCCTGGCTTCTTTACCGGCAGCATTGCCCTCATTCAACGCGGTACTTGCAACTTCAGCGTTAAGATCAACTTTGCCGCTGCCGCTGGCGCTACGGGTGTCTTGATCTATACCGATACTCGCGCTCCTGGCCCCATGAGCGTCACCGGCACCACCATTCCGGCCGTCATGCTGGATGTCCCCGGTACCACCGGCACGGCTATCGGTAACTGGATCCATGGTGCAACCAGCCCAACCGTTAGTATCTCCGCTTTTGGTGCTGTTTATGACGATACCTTTGGCGATATCATGGGCTCCTTCAGCTCGCGCGGCCCGACGACCACCCTGGATGTACTCAAGCCAGATGTGGGCGCCCCAGGGGTGGAAATCCTGGCTGCGGTGGCCGATAACACCATCGCCCCGGATGGCGTGGTAGATCTGAACCTGTACCAGGGTACCTCCATGGCCTCCCCGCACGATGCCGGCTCGGCCGCCCTGCTCAAGGCCCTGCACCCGACCTGGACCCCGGCCATGATCAAATCCGCCCTGATGCTAACGGCTTATGACACCGTGCTCAAGGAAGATAAAGTCACCCCGGCCACGCCATTTGATATCGGCTCCGGCCGCATCGCCCTGCAATTGGCCGGTCTGACTGGCCTGGTGATGAACGAAACCTACGATAACTTCGTTGCGGCTGACCCTGCCCTGGGCGGTGATGTTAAGACTTTGAACATCGCCAGCCTTTATAACAGCCAGTGCGTGGGTGAATGCAGTTGGACTCGCACCTTCACCAGTGTATCAGGAAAATCCGCTACTTATACTGCGGTAGCACCTGCCTGGATGACAGTGACGCCTGCCAACTTCACCATTGCCAAGGATGCAACCCAGGTGGTGACCTTCACGGCCGATGTGAGTGCTTTTGCGCAGGATGTCTGGCAATTTGCAACCATTGAATTCAATACAGATGATACGCACCTTGGAAGTCTTCCTGTATCGGATGTCCACATTCCATTGGCTGTATTACCAACGGTCAGCAACTTGCCCGACTTGGTCAAGTTCCAGACCCACCGCGACAACGGTGCGGATACCCTGAGCGACCTGGTAGCTGTGGAACTCGACGGCCTGACCGTGGATACCTACGGCTGGGTGAAGGGTGTACAAACGACCTTTGCCCTGGCTGAAGACCCGACCAACAGCAGCGCCTATGATGACCTGAGTCAGGTTTACTACACCATCATCCCGATGGATGCTGGTGCGGCCCGTGTCGTGGCGGAAATCACCGCCTCCACCGCTCCGGATGTGGATATGTGGTGGGGCTTTGATGTGAATGGTGATGGTATGCCGCAATCGACCGAGCAATATGAAGCCAGTGCCACCGGCAGCGCCTTCGAATACCTGAGCGACTGGGGCTTCCCGGTTGGCTTCTATGATGTCTGGGTGCTGGTGGAAAACTGGGCTGGCTCCGGCGCTCCCACTGACGACATCACCCTCAGCATCGGCGTTGTTCCATACGCCCCGGTGGCTCCCGTCACGATGACTATTGACGGGCCGGACACCAACCCGGCGATTGTACCGTTCTCATTGGATATCTACTGGCACGACATCGATACCGAAGAAGGCGACCGCCTGTATGGCCTGGCGGATGTCTATGCAGACCCGGCCTACGCCACCAATATCGGCACGATGGAGATGGATGTGATTCGTCGGGCAGATGATGTCGTCAAGACAGCGGATGTGACAACCGCAGAGCTTGGAGATACAATCACCTACACCATTGAAATCAACAATCTCGAATCTGAACCATACACCTATACAATTTTGGATGAAATGCCGGATGGTGTAACTTATGTACCAGATTCGGTAACTGGCGGTGCAACATACGATCCAGTTAGCAATACGATTAATTGGAGTGGCCTGGTTGATCCCCCTGGCGCGCCTTATTACGTAGTGAGTGACTCAGAGACTGACCCACTGTGTGATACAGGGTTCGGCGGCTATGTTAATCTAGCTGGTTTTGGAATCTACCCGCAATCTGCAATCACAGGAGATGGAACAGCTTGGACATTATCTCCTGGAACAATCCCCTTTAATTTCTATGGGGTAAACTACCCGACGATTTCCTTCACTGATGATGGAATTGCCCTCTTCGACGTTGCAAACAACTGGTTGCCTGCTACAGATATAAGCCATCAGGACATTCCGGATGCCGACTTGCCTAACGCATTGGCAGCTATATTGTGGCAGGATATGGAAATTGTCTATGCAGTAAATACAAAGGGTGTTTCCATCGCAACTGCTGGCCCAGATGTGCACATTATCGAATATGATGATGTTCAGGTGAAGGGCATCCCAACCTCAACTTATGACTTTGAGATTGTCTATACTCACACAGTGTATGATGATCCGGGTTGGTATGAGATTGTATTCGCCTACGATAATATCATCGGGCCGCTAAACGCTTCTACCATTGGTGTGGAAAATGCTGGAGGTTTGGAGGCAGCTCCATATGCCTACAACGATGCCAACTTCACTGATGGTCACATGGTTTGCTTTGACTTATATCGTCCTGCTTCCACGGTGACTATCACCTTCCAGGTAGTCGTTGATGAACTGCTGGCCGCAACTTTGACCAATACCGCCGTCCATGATAATTCTGCCCTGGGCTCCCTACCAGAAGAAGCCAGCGTTACGATTGGTCTGACAGCGACAAGTGGCTACCCGGCTGCCCTGGATGACATGTACTATGCCACCGCCAATGCGATGCTGGATGTACCTGCATTGACTGGTGTCATGGCGAACGACATCTTTGCCGTTGATGATGGCCACTCCGTCTCTCTGGTAACTGAAACCGTGCACGGGATCGTCACCCTGTACGCAGATGGCTCATTCATTTACACTCCGGAGCCAGGCTACGTCGGTGTTGACACCTTCGTCTACGAACTGGTCACCTATCCGTCGGGCCTCAAGGCTCCGTGGGTTGATCAGGCGACTGTGACGATCACAGTGAATCCGCTGGTGATGTACTTCCCCGTCATCGCCCGCTAAGTCGATTTCTGTAATTTACTTTTCCCCTCCTCCCACCCGGGAGGAGGGTTTTTTTATCGAATCTGTAAGTTGCCAGGAGTGCAATTTATCATACAATTGAGACACTTATCTTTGAACACTTCAGGGGTTTTCCATGCTGGAAGTTGGGGATTCTTATTTATTGCGAGATCGTTACCGAATTGACGCTCTTCTTGGAGAAGGCGGCATGGGTACGGTCTACAAAGCTTTTGACACCCTAAAAAATCGTTTTGTAGCTGTCAAGGAATTGCGACTTACGGATATCCCGGCTGATCCGGATGCTACTATTCGCGAGGATAGCACCTGTCAGCGCAACTCGCGGCCTGTGACCCGTGACCAGGCGCTAAAACAATTCCGCAAAGAAGCGGATTTACTGATCGGCCTCACCCACGAGAACCTGCCTGAAATTGAAGATTATTTTGATCTTGGCGAACAGGGTTATTTTGTCATGACTCTGATTGAAGGTCGCAATCTGGCGCAAGTGGTGGAGGAAGAGCACGGGCCGCTGCCGGAAGAAACCGTGCGCACCTGGTTAAAACAGATCATCTCAGCCCTGGCATATTGCCATGCCAACCAGGTCATCCATCGTGATGTGAAACCAGAAAACCTGATCCTGACTCCGCAGGGAAAGATCTATCTGGTGGATTTTGGCATTGCTAAAACCATGGAACGGAAGGAATCCTCGCACACCACCATTGGTGCCCGGGCATTTACCGAGCATTATTCGCCGCCAGAGCAGAGACCTGGAGGTCGTGGCACGGATGAACGAACTGATATTTTTTCACTCGGCGCGGTGCTGTATTTCCTTCTGACCGGAGAAGCGCCAGAAGATGTCCAAATGATTTCGTCAGGCGAAACAGTGAGGTGGCCCAGTAGATTTAACCCACAGATTTCACCTGAAATGGATAACATGATCATGCGTTGTATGCGGCTTGACAAACGAGAGCGTCCGCAATCCATTGCAGACGTGGAAGCCCTGCTCGTGGCGAAAAACTTCGGTGTAGCAGAGGTGGAACCATCCATCCGACAATTTGAGCAGGACCGATTGCTTCAAGCAGCCTTGAAACCAGAACGTTCTTCCCCATTCCCAGAAGAGAAAGCTATACCAGTTTTTCCTGTCAGGGCTTCCT
The DNA here is from genome assembly GCA_041741455.1 of Anaerolineaceae bacterium. Lineage (GTDB taxonomy): Bacteria > Chloroflexota > Anaerolineae > Anaerolineales > Anaerolineaceae > CALESS01. The sequence continues at coordinate 12,286 of JBGSJZ010000055.1, forward strand.
TTCCAGAAGTCAGGGCACATCCAGCCCAACCCTCCTCACCTCCCCCACCCTCGATATCTGCAACTCCGGTTCTCACACCGCTTAAGCCCGACAGAAGCGAATCCTCTCCTGCTTCGACCCGAAAACCACTTTCTGCAGCGCCTACCCCGGTTTATCCAGTGCGTCCCCGGTCAGCCGATACAGTCGCACCTGCAAACTCGCCGGCTGTTTCCTCTGTTGCCCGGTCTTCAATCAGATCCGGTCTGAGACCTTCTTCCCAAAAATCTAAAAATGGTTCGAGGCGCTGGTTGCTGGTGATCATAGCTGGTCTGCTGATGTTCATACTGGCTGCAGCTTTGTTGGGGATGGGGCTTCTGGGAGACATGAGTTCAATGCGGAATGCATTGCGGCAGGTTAAGGCACTTGGGGATCGTTATGAGGTGATGGAAACTTATGCGTTGATTGTAGATACGCCCCAAGGCTTGCTTGCCAACGACCGGGATGTGGATATGTCTATCCTATCTGTGGGCCTCAGTAATGGCCCAGCGCACGGTCTTTTGAAATTAAACACAGATGGCTCATTCACCTATGTTCCTGAGAGAGGATTTACCGGAACGGACACCTTTTCCTACCAGTTCGTCATGCGAACCTCATCCGGAAAAACCAATTATTCTGAATCCATTCCAGTGGTAGTCAATGTTTCCCCCCTGTTTCGCGTTTGGCTTCCTTTGGTTAGAAAGTAATTCTCATTATTAGTACATCTTTAAACATTTCATCCCCCGCTTCAATATTACAGCGGGGGATGTATAGATTTGGGAGTTATTACTTGATCTCGTAGATCAGGTTGGCTTCGACAGTGAGGGTCAATTGCCCGGCGGAAATTGGGGCTTCTCCGGAGGCGGCCATAGCCATGCCACCCTTGCCTTCATACATCGGAACGGGATTGCCGCTGGTGTAAACGTTCAGTGACTGCAGGTTGCCGAGGGTAACACCGGCCGCGCTGGCCAGTTCTCCGGCCTGGGCTTTGGCTTTTTCAATCGCCATCAGGCGGGCTTCCTTGAGGGCAGCTTCCTTATCCAGCACATCGAAGGAGATACCGTTGATGGTGTTGGCGCCGGAACTGACCGTTGCATCCAGGATCTTGCCCAGGTCGCCCAATTTACGCACAGTGACGTATACAGTGTTGTCCACCATGTACAGGGTGCCAGTTATCTGGCCTTCCGGGCTGTATTGCTGCTGCGGATAGACGTTGAAAGCGCTGGTCTGGATATCCTTGGCTTCCACACCGAAGGCTTTAATTGCATCCGCCACGGCGGCAGCCTGGGCACTATTCTGCGACATGGCGTCGCCAACGTTTTCCGCCTGGCTGTGGACACCGATGTAGATATAGGCTACATCCGGGGTCATGTAGACGATGCCCGTGCCATTCGCAGACAGGGTGGGGGTGTTGACGGCTTTGGTAGAGATCGGGCCGCAGGCGGCCAGTGCTAGCACAGCCAGCAGGGAAAGGACGATAAGTAGTTTGTGTTTCATTTCAAACCTCCATAAGGTTGTGAGATTATGTTCTTGTTTTATGACGATCAATCTGCAAAAAAAGTTCCAAAACTGTCTGGTTGCTTTACGTTTTTTGAGATGAAAACAGGGCAAGTCTTTTCAGGAGACCTGCCCTGTTTGTTCGTGAAATAAACAGTTTACGGCACTTCCAGGATCAGGATGCTGCCCACCGGCTGGCTGAGTTTGATCTCCATCACCTCGCTGGCAGTAGCGGCTGCTGGGGATGAGACCAGTTTGTCGTTGCGGGTGTAACCAGGCGGGATGGAGAGCGAGGCCAGGGCGGTATCCGCAATGAAACGCACCGCCGCGCCCTGGGGCACTTCAATTACCATCCGACCCAAGGCGCATTGAACACTGCCATTCAGGCTGCTGCTCTCCGGCAGGGTCAGGCGTAGTTCGCCAATGGCCAGTTGGATATCCAATTCTCGGATCATCAGGCCACGCAGGTCAATGTATTGATCTCCAGCTGCGGTTGAAACGTCCAAATCCAATGGAATGGCACCGGTAACTTGGAGATCCCAGCGGGATTGCGGGGCAAAGCTGGAAAGCACCCAAGTAGCATTACCTTCAGATTTCATTTCGAAGGTTGTCGCATTCCGCATCTCCCAATTGACCTGCTCGCCTTCCACCAGGGTCAGATCGCCCTGTAACAGATTGGCGGGTGAGGCACCTGCTGAAATTTCCAACCCACCCACAGCTTGCTTCAATATCAGCCGGGCATCCTTCTGGCCTTCCAGCGCCTGGCTGACCGGAGTATTACTACTGGGCAGGCGGTTGGCAGCCGGGGTGATGACCAGCCAGAACATACCCGCCACCATCACCAGACCGACCAGGATGCCGATGAGCGCTGAGAATTTTCCGCGCCGCCCAATGATCAGATCCAGCCCGGCGGCAATGATGATCAGTGGCCAGAACCGGAGCAGGCTGTGCCAGGCGTTGCTGTTCAGGTAGCCAAAGTTACCCAACAGCAGTATGGTACCCAGGCCGATGGCGAAAATGGCGCCGGTGAAACCTTCCCGCTTCAGTAGACCATCCAACCCGCCGACCACAAAGATCAACGGCCACAGGCGGATCAGTACATCCCAGGTGGAGCCAGGCAGCAGGTTGAGAGTGTTGAGCAGCAGGAATGCCCCCACTAGGATCAGCAGAACCGGGAAGAATAAACTACGGGACTTATGTGTATCACTCATTGTTCATCTCCACCACGCAGGGCACGCACCAACAGCGCCACGCCTGCTACGATGATCAGCAAAGCCCAGATCAAATTGTCGTTGAACCAGCCAAGCCAGGGCAGGTTGAGGCGATCCAGGAAAATGATGCCCCCGAGCACAATCAATCCGATGCCCAGGTATTGGAACATCTTGGGGCTTGGCTTGGAAAAAGCGGTACGCATGTCGCCGCCCATATCGCGGGCTCGTTCGCCAAAATCCGCTGATTCAGCCATGCCTTCTTCGGGAATGATGATCCAGAGCAGGATGTAAATGCCCACACCGGAGCCGCTGGCCGCGGCCAGCACTACAAAAAACAGGCGGACGAAGACCGGGTCAATCCCAATCCAACGCGCCAGGCCGCCGCAAACGCCGCCAAGGATGCGCTCAGTGCGCGAACGTGTCAATCGTTGATTCATAATCAAAAACCTTTCGTATTATCCAGCCTTGAGTGAGCGCCAGATGAAATAACCACCACCTACAAGCAAGGCTGCCGGTAGGATGAATTTGAGCAATTCGAATTTGTTCAAGCCCATCAACCCACCCAGCACTACAAACACCAGCGCCGGGATCCAGGCCCAGTGGAATTTCTCGCCTGGCTGGCGGGTGTAGAGGGCAATGGCTGCAAAAGTGGCTGCAAAGCCAAAGAACATTAACCAGGGTGAATTAAAAGCCTCGATGAAGCTCAAGCCAACCAGCAGGGCGATCGAGATCATCACCCCGCCAGGGATGATGGCCCACCAGAAGGTGCGTTGGATGAGCAAGATGATGATGAAGGAAAGTCCAATCGAAGCCAGGAAGATGCCAACCCCGATTTCTTCGATAAAATTGGGGATATTGACCAGGGCCATCATCACTCCCAGCCCGGCCAGGGTGCAGCCTGGGATAGCTGCCCACCAATTGGATTTTGGCGCTTGCAGCAATACATACAGGAAGATTAACCCGGCCAGAATGAAAATGGCGGTGAAAATCCAGGTAGCCAGATTTCCTTGCAGGGATATCACATCCAATGCCTGCAGCAGAGCAATGCTGCCGAACAGGATCAACAAAACGCCAACAAGGGCGCGCCAGCTAACAGTTTTCATGGCAATTTCTCCTTAAAAATTTTCCCGTTGTGACGACATCAGTCGTTCCAAATAACTGATGTCGTCACGATCATGTTTTTAGAAATCATTATTGGATCGAGATCGAGCCAACGCCGGCCTCGACATGGATCAGCACCTTGTTGGCAGCAGTCGCATAATCCGGGGATTCATAACCGACCCCGCCTTGCGGGAAGCGACTGAGGTTGATGTTCTTGCTGTTCAAACCGGTGTCCAACTTAATGCTGGCTGCCACACCTTCCGGTACATTCAACACTACCTCGGCTGCCCCAGCAGTGACACTGACTTTGGTGAATCCAGCCGCAGCTGGCAGGTTTACTTCTGTCCGGCTGGCGCCTGTTTTAATCTCTAATTCACTCACCCTTAAATCATGGAGGTCCAGCAAACTCTCGCTAGCGCCGGTCTCGACCACCAATTCCACTGGCAAACTGCGGCTCAGGTTAAGCTTCCATTCCAGGCCCTGCATGTTGACCGTTGGCACACCAAAAACAATGCCCGCATCCACTTTCAATTTGACTTTAAGATGGCTGCCGGAGCGCTCCACTTGTTGTTCCACCCCGCCAGTGAAAGTACCTTCCAGAAGGTTGCCGGTCTCCAATCCCATGGCATTCAGGTTGATGCGCCCGGCGCCATGTTCCAGTTTGACTTTGGCCGAGGTTGCTCCCTCCAATGGAATGTGGATGGTTTGGGTTACGAGTTTCTCATTCTTGAAGATCATCGGGCCAACCAAAAACCACAGGCCCAGCGCCACCAGGAAGAGTGGAAATAGCACACTCCAGACGTTGAATTTTAGAATGCCGGTTGTGTTGAGGAGTAAAACTACCCCACCCAGCACCAGCATCATGCCCCAGAATAAATTGCTCTTTCGCATTTTATTTCTCCTTGTTGGTAAACCCATCCCTAGGCATTACGCTTGGGAATGAAGTACAGGATCAGTAGAACCACGCCGGCTCCGATCAGCAGCAACGGCCAATAATCGCCCAATCCGCGGAACCCGCCAAAGAAAGCGCCAAAAATCAGGAATAGCACGATTGAGGTGACCACCTGCCGCACACCATCGGTGATTTTCAGATCCTTTGCGCCTAACAAGCCGCCGACGATGATTCCCAGTCCGACAAAACCCGGGATGAGCGCCCACATATAAGACCACGAACCCCATTCACCGGTCAGGTTCTGGTAATATAGGATGCCGCCGATGCCAGCCACAATGGCTGCCGGGACGGACATGGACGGGACGCGGATGACCAACCCGAGCAGGAACAACCCAGCGCCAACCGCGATGATAATCACCGGCCAGGAGACCAGGTTTGTTAAGCCCGGCCAGAAGATCTGCGCCAGGAAAAAGCCCCCCAACAATATCAGCAAAATGCCGATTGCCAGTGTGTTACGACGTGTCTCGTTCATTTCAACCTCCGAAAGCGAATCACTTCCAATATAATTATACGGAATTTATGAGAAAAATTTCATGCAATATTAATTACGATCTGTCAGGTGAAAAGTTGCAATCATTTTCGAATTTGTATAAACTGCTGCTTGACAAGCCCTTTTTTTGGTCTATAATATTGAAATAAATAAGATAAAAATAGTAAATATTGGAGCAAAGATGTTGACTTGCTTGTGTCTGCGGCGGGGACTGTAACCGCCGCCCGCTAGAATAACAGATTTCGGCCACGCACGGACGGCGAACGACAGCCCCGCAAATCATCCCAAGATGGTTTGAGCGACGATTGTCGTTCGCTTTTTGTTTGCGTGGCCGTTTTATATACTGACAACACCTTCTCCTTTCCCTCAGGGTGAGGCAGGAAGAGGCAAAAGAGGAAACGAAAATGAGAATCGCAAATAATGTTACTGAATTGATCGGCAATACACCGTTGGTGCGGATTAACCGCCTGAACGAAAACGGGCTGGCAACCATCGCTGCCAAACTGGAATTTTTCAACCCGGCTCACAGCGTCAAGGACCGGATTGGCGTCGCCATGATCGATGCCGCCCAACAGGCTGGCGTAATCACCCCGGAAACGATTGTGATCGAACCGACCAGTGGCAACACGGGGATTGCCCTGGCTATGGTGTGCGCTGCTCGTAGCATTCGCTGCACCCTGGTAATGCCAGAGACGATGAGCAAGGAGCGCCGCATATTGTTGCGCGCTTATGGCGCCGAGCTGATTCTGACACCCGGCTCAGAAGGCATGGGGGGCGCCATCCGCAAGGCGACCGAATTGGCCGCCAGTAATCCACGCTACTTTATGCCGCAGCAATTCGAAAACCCGGCCAACCCGGAAATTCACCGCCGCACTACCGCTGAAGAAATCTGGCGGGATACGGACGGCCAGGTGGATATCCTGGTGGCGGGTGTTGGCACTGGCGGCACCATCACCGGCATCAGCGAGGTGATCAAAAGCCGCAAGCCTTCCTTCCGTTCGATCGCGGTGGAGCCGGATGCTTCGCCAGTCCTGTCTGGCGGCCCCAAGGGCCCGCATCCGATTCAGGGCATTGGTGCTGGATTTGTGCCTGCAGTGCTCAACACCCAGATTTACGACGAAATCATCCAGGTCAAGGGGGAGGACGCTTTTTTGGCGGCGCGGGCTATGGCCCGGCAAGAAGGCCTGCTGGTGGGCATCTCCTCCGGGGCTGCCATGTGGGCTGCCTTGCAGGTTGCCCTCCGGGAGGAAAACGCCGGTAAGCTGATCGTAGTCATCATCCCCTCATTTGGCGAGCGCTATCTATCCACCTCATTGTTTGCTGATTTGGCTGATTGAAGAAAACCGGGCCTCCGCACATTGGAAGGAAGTGAACCATGTTTAAAACACTACATAATGACTTACAAGCTGTAATGGAACGCGATCCAGCTGCCCGCAGCCGGCTGGAAGTGGCCATCAATTACCCCGGTTTGCATGCCCTTTGGAATCACCGGACTGCCCACTGGCTCTGGCGCCATGGCTTTAAACTACCCGGACGGATGCTCTCGCAAATTAGTCGTTTCTTCACCGGGATTGAAATTCACCCCGGCGCAAGCATTGGCCGCGGATTGTTTATCGACCACGGCATGGGTGTGGTGATCGGGGAAACTGCAGAGATCGGAGACAACGTCACGCTCTACCACGGCGTCACCCTGGGCGGCGTCAGCACAGAGAAGGGCAAACGCCACCCGACCATCGGCGATAACGTGGTGATTGGTGCCGGCGCAAAAGTACTGGGAGCCATCACTATCGGCGCCGGTTCGCGCATTGGCGCCAATTCGGTGGTGGTCAGGCCGGTGCCCACCAATTCAGTGGTGGTCGGTGTGCCCGGCCAGGTGGTGGTGCGCAGTCAATCCCACACCCAGGAGAAATCCGACTTGCACCACGACCGCCTGCCGGATACGCTCGGCACGGCCATGGCTTCGGTGCTACAGCGATTGGAATTGATTGAAAATACCCTGAACGTGCATATGACTGTACATCCTACCAGCGTCAATGGCAACGGAAATGGCAATGGTCATCACGCGGGTGATGGAAATTATGAGGAAGTCATCGTGGCTCCGCATGCCCCGGATCACGGTCGCTGGCGTGGCGAGGACTTTGCAATTTAGCAAACAGTTGTTGACTTTTCCGGCAAAAGATGTATAACATTGGTAGTGATCTGATTTACTTGCTTTACAAGGTCACTACCATCTCTGCTTTGAGGAGGGTCCCCGTAATGAAGTTGAAATTGTCGGAACCGAAAGTCATCACCTTCGCCATTGCAGTCTTGCTTGCTCTTTTAGCTCTCATCGGCCAGATTGCCACAGTTCCAGTATTGGCCACATATTCTTTTGTGCTCCTGGCCGCAGCGTTTGTGCTGCTTGCACTGGGCAACCTCTTCAAAGGGATTTAACCAGGTGATGATGTCCTGATTTTTTGGGACAATTGAGCAGTTTCAACCCTGACCTTTAGGGAAAATAATGCAGGCCTCCGTTTGGAGGTCTGCTTTTTTGATTAAAGGGCGAGAAGGCTGGCTCTTATGTTCCCCAGTCTCGCAGGTAAAGAAAATCGTAACCGATGGTGCGGTTGCTTAACTTGGCAATCGGTGGCAGGATGCGCTTGAACTGGTTGCGACGCACCCGCTCGACCACCGAATGCACAAATGGTTCGGCAAAGCCAGCTTCCACGCATTCGGCCGGGGTGTACCGTTCATCCACCAGTAAATAAAGCAGACGATCCACATCAGCATAGGTGTAGCCCAACTCACCCTCATCTGTTTGACCTGCCCACAAATCGGCTGTGGGCGGCTTTGTGATGATGATTTCTGGGATACCAAGCGACCGTGAAAGCTGGCGCACCTGGGTCTTGTAAAGGTCGCCCAGGGGATTGAGGGCGCAGGCTGAGTCACCATACAGGGTGGAATAACCAAGCAGGATTTCGGTTTTATTGCCAGTGCCAACCACCAGTCCATTGAAAGCAGCGGATTGATCGTACAGCACCACCATGCGCAAGCGGGCCATGATATTGCCCTTGCGCATGGCATTCATGTCCGGGAAGCGTTCGATCAATGGATCCGCCATGTCTGTGATCGGAATCGTCAGGGATTGCACCCCTAGCGCAGTGATCACCAGTCCGGCATGATCCAAGGACTCCTCGGAAGATGTTTTGTAGGGCATACGCACCGCCAGCACGTTTTGCGGTCCAAGGGCTTCGGCGGCCAACCAGCAGGAAAGGGCGGAATCCAGCCCGCCTGACAGGCCGATGACTGCCCGACTGAAGCCAGTGCGAGTGATTTCCTTGTGAATAAATCCAGTTAATATCTGCCGAGCCAGATTGGTGTCTAACGTCAGGTCAATTTGCATGATTTCACCTCCCGCCCGTGCGATTTTCATTGCTCAGGATGGCGCTCATCTCGCGCAGCACCAGGGCTGTACGCTCATCCCGCAGCAGGGGCAGGCGCGCCCGGGTACGGTGGAGTTGATTCAAGTCGGCTTCCACCAGGGTTAGGGCCTCCTGATGGTAAGGTCCCTGACCCAGCAGCTCGCCATTCGGATCGTACACAGCAGCCCCTCCCCAGAAATTCAGGCCATCCTCATAGCCGACCCGGTTGGTGTGGGCTACAAACGTGGTATACAGACTGGCATAGGCCTGGGTGATGTGCTCCACCCAGCGAGTGGATTCGAGTTGTGGGTGGCTCTTGAGACCGCGACCTGGGCTGGAGGAACTGAGCAGCATAATGTCCGCCCCGTCCAACCAGAGCAGGTAGGGGGGCGAGGCATGCCAAAAATCCTCGCAAATTAACATACCCATCCGGCCAAAGCGGGTATCAAAAGCCCGCACCCGGTCGCCCCAGGCAAAGAAGCGCCCTTCATCAAACAGGCCATAGGTAGGTAGATACACCTTGCGGTGGATATGTACGACCCGACCCTGGGAAAGATAGGCGGCCGAGATGTAGAATCGGTTGCGGACATCTTCTTCCACAAATCCGACCTGGACATCAATTTTTTGGCTGGCATCCAAGAGTGGCCGGAAGATTTCATCCTCTGCAGATGCGCGGTGCGCCACCATGGGCACCAGGTCTTGTAGTACATAGCCAGTCAGGGAAAGTTCAGGAAAGAGCACCAGGTCGGCACCCGCGGCGTGCGCCTGCTGAATATATACCAGGTGTTTCTCAAGATTGAGATCCGGGCGTCCAAGGATGGTATCCAGTTGAACCAGGCCAAAATTAATTTTCATGAGCAGCTCATTCGTATTTTAGTGCGTTCACTGGCACAATTGTAGCAGCCCGCAGCGCCGGGTACAAGCCGGAAAGCAGCCCAACCAGGGTGGCAAACACCAGGGCAAAGATTGGCAGCCAAAGCGGTGTGACCACCGCCGTACTAATCGGCATGCCGCCGCCATCCGCGGCCTGGCTGGCCAGGTAACTGGTGGCAAAAACATTCAGGGCTTGCCCGGCCAGCCAGCCAAGCGCCACCCCTCCCAGGCCGCCGATAAAGCCAATCCCGGCCGCCTCCCCCAGGAAGATACTGAGCACGTTGCGGTTGGTGCCGCCGATGGCTTTCATCAGGCCAATCTCCTTGGTGCGCTCCAGGATGGCCATGGTCATGGTGTTGGCAATGCCAATGGCCGCCACCAGCAGGGCAATCGCGCCCACCCCGCCGAAGATTACCTGCAGCACGGTGAAGAATGAATTGATGCCCTGCACATAGGATTGGGGAGTGTAGGCCATGTAACCCAGGGTGTTGATCTGTTCGGTCACATCCAGTACGGTGTCGGTCGATTCTGCGATTACAATCACATTGCCAAAACCATCTTTGTTGTGGTTTGGGCGCTTTCCGGTGATCCACTGGTTCATGGCTACCACATCATCCATGGATAGGAAGAGGTAGGAATCCTGCTCGGCGCGGGCTTCGGTCAGGACCCCGACAATCCGCAGCGTGTAGGTCTTCTTGACTTCCATGCCGTCGACGGTGTACTTAAACAGCGTCAGGCGCAGTTGCTGATCAAGAATTTCCGGCTGCGGCGGGGGTTCCTGCCCGGGACGCAGCTTGGGATCGTAAAAGCTCTGGGCCGCCCAACCGCCGATAACGGCGGTGCCTTTGGCCAGCTTGGTGGTGCCACCCTGCAAGCTGTAGCCAAAGACATCCAGGTCAACGGTATCTACACCGATGATGTTGGCCCAGGTTTCCATTTTTCCAGCACTGAGGGTGGCTCCGCCGTACAGGTAATCACGGGCAATCACAGCCTTGACACCAGGGATGGCCTTAAATTCTTTGATGGAGCTAGGCGTCAATAGCTTTTGAGATGAGACTTGCCCACTTCCACCGCCCCCACCTCCCATGGCTTTTGCCTCCATCACTATACCCTCGCCGGGATAGACCTGGATGACGGTCAGGTCGCCGATCCCATAGAGCTGGCTGGTGGCATTTTGTTGCAATCCAATCGCCAGCGAAACCAGGATGACCACGGCTGCCGTGCCAATTACCACGCCAATCGCAGTTAATGCCACCCGGCCTTTGCGCCGGCTGAGGTTATCCAAAATCAGGCTGATCAGGTCAAAGAAGCGCATACCGGACGTTTAGCCTTTCCCCCCGGGAACGATGATAGGTTTGCCTTCATCGGGCAGGGGTTCCAGTTCGCCGGGCAGCGGGGTGGGGGTTTCTTGTGCACTACCCAATCCGAACAAGCCGCGCAAGAAGCGCAGGATCTTCTGCCAGAAGGTCTCCGGCTGATCGACGATAATTTCGCCGCCGTTACCCTCGGTACCCGGAATCGGTGTTTCCATCACAGGCATGTCCTGCACCTCGATCAACATGGTTTGCTCAATTTGCCGCGGCTGGTTGAAATCATCGGTGTAGTTGATGGTAAAGTTTAGCTGAAGTTGTCCGGCCATCCAGGGGGTGAGCATGGCGTCCAGCGTGTAATAGCCGCCCGGCTCCAGCGTGCCAATCAGGATGGTATTGTTCATCAGGTCGGCGTTTTCTGCGGTCACTTTGAAGGTGCCCAATACAGCACTCTTGCGGCTGATGTTGTTGATTTGTAAGGGCAGGGTGCTGGTCTGTCCGACCATGAAGAAACCGGCATCCTGGTAGAAGCTGATCTCCACCTGCGGGAGAGAATAAACCAGCAGGGTGATCACCTGGTCATCGATCATCCGCTGTCCATTGGGAGCAGTGTAAACGAAGGAGAGCTTAAGGGGGTAGGCGCCCGGGTTGGTGGATACATTGACAATCAACTTCTGGTTGGCCTGCATCAACGATCCGGCGGTAATATCCCCCAGGAAAACCAGGTTGGAGGAACCCAGTGGAGCAAAATAGGTCGTGTCGCTGCCGGCGCCAGAAATACCGCCTGGCACGGCCGTCCCGGAAGCATCCACGCTGGCTGTGCCGCCCACCACCATGGTGATGGAGCGGGCATCGGCTGAGCCCAGGTTGCGAATATCCAGGTCGAGTTCAAAGACTGTACCGGGCTGGAGTGGATCAACATCCGTGGCGTAACCGCTCACCACCAGTTGCGGACGAGCGAGCTGGGTCGGAGTGGGGGTGGGGGTGGCCGTCCCGCCCCAGGCTGGCACCACCAGGTTGAGTGTCAATACAAAGGATTCTGTATAAGATCCACCAAAGCCGTCATTGTAGGTGATGTTGACGGTCACAGAGCCGTAGGAGTAACCCCAGAGCGAGAGCGGGGCGAACATGGGCTGGGTGACATCCACTTTATAGCCTGCATCCAGGTTGGCAACCGCCCGCACGCCGCCAGTGGCGCGCGGCAGGAAATCGGTGCCGCCAAAGGAGATGACCATGTTGGTGGCCGTGAGCTGACCAACATTGCTCAGCTTGATGCTCAGGTCAAATTCCCGGCCCGGATTGATGGCTCCACCCGTGGTGTAGGATTCCAGCACCACCAGCGGACGCTGGGTGCCGGGCGGGGGGGTAGTAGTCGGGTTGATGGCGGTAGTGGTTAGTACAGCCCATTTGGTTGAATAATCCCACATGGACATAAATTTAACTGCGACTGTATCTGAGATGCCGGCGCTGGTGTTGCCCGGGATGGCGACTGATACAATCACTGTTCCTTGCGCTCCGGCTGCCAGGGTCAATTGGTTGGGGGAGACGGAGGATTGCCAGGCATTACTGTCGATCGATGTTTTGACTAGGGCTTCCGATGCAGCATTGTTGGTAACAGTCAGAGTGTATTCCACCAGGTTGCCCGGCGTACCGTATAGGGCGGCTGTGGTTGGCGAGACGGCCAGCGTGTCAGGCGGTATAGTTCCCGTGATGTACTGTGTTAAAGTTTGCTGTAATAGCGGTGCTGCTGTGGCCGATTGCCCGGTGAACAGGGCAGCAAGCATGGCCAAAACCATGAAGGATGACAATACGATCCACTTTTTCATAATATTTTTCTACCTCTCTGCGGTTTCTTGGGATGATTCCAGGCTGGCCACTCGTTCAGCCGCCTCATATTCTTCCTGCGTTACCACCCGGCCATCCAACAGGCGGATGACATGGGTGGCAAAGCGAGTCATGCGGATATCATGAGTCACCACCAGCACGGTGCGGCCGCTGTGATGCAGGTCGGAGAGCATCTGCATAATCGCCAAGCCGCTGCCGGTGTCCAGGTTGCCGGTTGGCTCATCCGCCAGGATGAGCGGTGGGTTGTTGACCAGGGCGCGGGCGATGGCAACCCGTTGCTGCTGCCCGCCGGAAAGTTCGGTAGGACGGTGTTTGGCGCGTTTCTCCAGCCCCACCTGTTTGAGCAGGCGGGCAGCCGTGGCCGAGCGCTGTTTGCCGGCTACCCCGGAAAAGCGCAACGGAAAGGCCACGTTATCCAGGGCGGTCATGCTGGAGACCAGGTTAAAGGATTGGAAAATAAAACCGACCTTCTTGCGCCGGAAAACGGCCAGATCATTTTCGTCCATCTGTTCCACGTTCTGGCCGTCTACTTCCATGCTGCCGGAGGTTGGCCGGTCCAGCCCACCCAGCAGGTAGAGCAGCGTGCTTTTGCCGGAGCCGCTGGGGCCCATCACCACGCTGAGGGAATTGACCGGAATATCCAGGTCCACCCCGGCCAGGGCGTGCACTTTTTGGCGCCCCATGATGAAGGTTTTGCGCAAATTGCGCACCTTGATAAAAGGTTGATCGGTCATAAATTAGAAGAAGAAATAGGGGTTGGAGCCGGACAGGCCGCTCATTTTATTGGCGATGAAACCGGGGACGGCCTGTAAAGCCAGCAGGATCAGCAGGGTGACCAGCACGGCCAGCCAAGCGCGCGTCCTCGGCAATTTGGAAAGCGGGCGAGCAGCCACCAGCAGCAGGATGAAATGCCAGATCAGGTAAATATCCACCAGCGCCAGCAACGGGCTGATAAATGCCGCCCCGGCACTCTCACTGCCCACGAAACCAGAAAGACCGGCGGCATTGATCGATGTTTTGGAGATCAACACAGCCAGCCCCTGGATCAGCGCCCGCAAACCAAATGGCAGACTGGCCCAACCCACCACGTTGAGGGCAGAGATGTTGCTGCTGCGACTGCCGGAAAGGGTCAGGATCAGGTGCAGGATGCTGCCGGTCAGGAACCAGACCAGCCAAACCCCGATCAATTTACCGATGATGGGGAAGACGTACAGGTTGACCGGCCCCTGGGATTGTTGGAGGCTATCAAAGTATTGTTGCTGTTGTTCGGGGGACCACCATTCAAAATCGGGCGGTATTTCACCGCTGTTCATTTGTAATTCTGCCAGGCGGGCGGGGCCGCTGGCCAGCACGCTGAAAATCACCAACAGTGAAATGAGCAACAACGGCAGCAGCCAGACGCCTTTGTCCTGTTCTGCCACAGCCGTCAAGGTTTTGCGCGGGCGGAGGAAGAGCGGAAAAATCCAATCCCAGCGCCAACGCCGGGTGGGTTCCGCCCCATCTTCTTCGTTGTTAAATAATTCCAAGTCTTCGTTTTCAGCCATGAGAGCCTCCGAAAATGTGCGCGCAGATCTAATTATGCAATAGCATACCATAAACTAGACGAAAATTATCCGGTGTTGGTTCCCAATATCGCTCGGGGTCCTGATCTCGTATCGATTTCCTGTATAATCACAAAACACTCATGCCTAAAGGAACGATGACAAATCATGCCCAACATCATCTCTTTCGCTGATCCAGTAAATGACACCCTGCAACCCGCCGCCTGCGCTATATATGAGAAGGCCTTCGGACCGGAAGAGAAAGTTCCCTTCGCCGGTCTGTGGGCAGCCGCGCGCCAGTTGCAAGGCGAAGCGGATGTTCACTTCTGGGGTCTGCTGGAGGGGCAGGATCTGTTGGGAGAGGCCTGGTTCTGTACCCTGCCGGTCGAGCGGCTGGGCTACCTGGGCTATATCGCCATTGCGGCAACTGGTCGCGGCCGGGGATTTGGAGAAATATTGATGCAGGCAGTTCTGCAGGGCATGGATGATTTGATGAAGAAAGCGACCGGACAGCCCCCGCTGGCTGCCTTCTGGGAGGTGCGCAGCCTGGAAGATGCGCCGGATGAGATCGAATATCAACACCGCTTGCGCCGGATTCGTTTCTACCAGAGGTTTAGCGCAGTGCCGTTACCAGTGGATTACCTGTGCCCACCGGTCGGCCCCGGCCAGCCGGAAGTGCGCTTCACCCTGATGGCTGTGACCTATCCGCCCGGCCAACCCCTGAGCCTGGAGATGCAGCGCCAGATTGTGCTGGCTGGCCTGGTCAAGATGGAAGGCGCCGACCTGCAGAGTGAATATGTGCAGCGGGCGCTGGTCTCTATCGTCTAGAGAATCCTTCTCGGGGGTCTACGGGGGATATTCTGCGTTTAAACTGAAACAGGCAGCCGCCTCGCTGCCTGTTTCAACTACCAATAACCAAACCAACCAATCAGAATACGGAGAAGTAATCTGGTTTTATGGTACCACCTGTCTATTAATTTTTGATGGAGAAAAGGTTATCGTTTTGTTAACAAAGCCGGTTCAAAGTGGTAAACCTGACGCGGCCGCCAGCCCAGCCGGATCAGGCTGGAGGAGAGATAGACCACTTCTCCTAATTGAATGATGACCCCATGCAAGAATGATGGCAGGCTGGTCACCTTCTCCAGGGTCAGGCTCCAACTGCTCAGAACTTGCAGATGTTCCGGGCTGCCAAAGGCGGGCACCATGGCCATGCCGCTGATCTGCATGCCGGCAAGCTTCTCAAAACCACGGTAAGGATCGTAAATGGCAAGGGATACCTGGCCGTTTGCCAGCAGGCCGGCGAATTTCTCGCCGCCCTCGCTCAGGCAGAAGATGCGTCCATCGCCTTTGTAGCGGTATTCCAGCGGGGTGGCCCGCACCCGGCCGTCATACTGGGTGGAGAGGGTCAGGGTGTTGTGCTCGAGCAGGAAGGCTTCCACCAGCTTTTTCAGGTCCTGCCCGGGCATTTCATTGGAGGGATTACGGTCAGCGGAGCGGAAGGCCAGAGCCAGGTCAATCAGCTTCTCCGGGGATCCAGATGGTTCCACCTTCAGGGTGTGGGTGACCTGCTTGCCCAGGATCTGCTGGACTTCTTCCATCCAGCCGGGGGATTGGCCGGCTTCCTCAAAACTGACCAGGGCCACCGGGCGCCCGCTGAACTGGGCGGAGGCCTCCTGGACGTAATCCACCACTTTTTTTCCGTTCGCCGGGGTGGCGCAGACCATGATCCGATCATAGAGCGCCAGGCGGAAGGCCGGGTTGAAAGCGACCACTTTGCCGGGTCCCAGCACGCAGCATAAGGCCTGGACAGCCGGATGGGCCGGGCCAAGCGGGTCATCTGCCAGGATCAGGGTGTGCTTTTGGCTCATCGTTGTCCTCTCATTTCTAATAATTGATTATAACGAAAATTAAGAGTTTAGGCGAATTTTTTACAACCTGTAACGTGATTGTAATTTTTGTCACATCTGGCAAATTGGTCCCCGGTTTTGTGCTAGAATTTCATCAAGGAGCCTGGCAATGCAAAAACTATGGTTTTTGATCCTGATGATCCTGTTGACCGGCTGTACAGTGGATGGCACGACCACCCCTGCAGACAGAGAGGAGATGCCTGATATGACCGTTTTAAATATTGCCCATCGTGGGGCGCGTTCGCTGGCGCCGGAAAATACCCTGGCGGCTGCCCGCAAGGGATTGGAACTGAAAGCCGACCTGTGGGAATTGGACGTGGCCGTCACCTCGGATAACGAACTGGTGGTGCTGCATGATGATACCCTGGAACGCACCTCCAATGCCCGCCAAATCTTCCCCGAGCGCAAGCCGTGGGAGGTGTGGACCTTCAGCCTGGCCGAACTACGCATCCTGGATTTCGGTTCCTGGTATGTGGCGGATGATCCCTTCAAGCAGGTCCAGGCTGGGGCGGTCAGCCCTGAAGAACAGGCCGCTTTCACGGGCGAACCGATCCCGACCTTGCGCGAGGCGCTGGAATTCACCCGGCAGAACGACTGGAAGGTCAACATCGAAATCAAGGATGCCAGCAACACGCCTGGCGATGCCTTTATTGCCGAGAAGGTGGTGGAACTGGTGCAAGAATTGGGAATGGTGGAGAGCGTGATAATCTCCTCCTTTAACCACAGCTACCTGGTGCGGGTGAAGGAGGCCGAGCCGACCATCGTCACCGCGGCCCTGGTGGAAAAAGCCGACCCGGACCCGCTGGCCCTGTTGCAACGGCTGGGGGCGCAGGCCTATAACCCCTACCGCAAAGAGATCGATCAAAAAACTGTGCAAACCTTGCGCGCTGCCGGGTACGATGTGTATATCTATACGGTCAACGACGAGGCAGAGATGCGCAAGCTGATCGAGTGGGGCGTCAGCGGCCTGTTCACCGACTACCCCCAGGTATTGAACCAGGTACTGGGAAGGGTTCCCTGAGAGATGGCTCCCTGAGAAATGCGCCTCCTGGTTGTGGCTTGTTTCCACAACCAGGAGATTTTTTATGGAGTGGGCGGTCATAATCAATCCATTCTTTTTTGATGCAGAAAATGACGTAATTAAGGTACGGTGGAAAAATGAGGGGAAGACCCTGGAGCGAAGGGAAGCTGTTTGTTTCGACTTGAGGATGCAACGGTTCTGACCCCTGCATAATTTAATCATCACGAAAGGCTGTAGGGGTTTGTCTGTGAATTGTTGTGGTCAAACCCTACTTGAATCCAGAACAACCCTGATTTATTCAAATCTTTCCCGGGGCGGGTCTGGGCATCGATTCGTCAACGTGTCCATCACCATCGACCCGCCCCGACCGGAATGGTAAATTGGCGAAAAATTGAAAACGCCTCTGTCCAACCGCAAGCTGACAGAATGAGTGGGCACGGGCTGGGGTTGGCGGAGTTTGGGACTGGCGTGTGGCCCGCATAGGTGATTCAATTAGCACAGTTATTACATGCTCTACACACCTTACAGTTATTTCAGTCTTGACAGAAATAACCAACATGTCTATAATAACCATACCAAGTTGTTTCTTTTAATCGTCAGACAGAATCCCACTGGATGACAGGGAGCTTTTTCATGGAGTCAGAGCAAGGCGATAGCGCCATAGACGGAAGTCAGCCTCCCCTTATCGGGGATGACAACCTGGCGCTATCCGAGTTCGTTGAAAATATGGGGTTGCACTACGAGAGCTACGGGGTTCCCCGCATTGGCGGGCGCATCCTCGGGCTGCTCCTGGTCACGCCCCGCCCCATTTCCTCCGAGGAGATGGCCGAAGCCCTGCAAGTCAGCCGCAGCAGTATCAGCACCAACCTGCGCACGCTGTCGCTGACCGGGCTGGTGGAGAAGGTGTCGTTACCTGGCGAGCGGGTGGACTTTTACGAGTTCGCCGAAGATGCCTGGGAAAACGCCCTGCAGCTCCGCCTGGCCGATATGCTGCCCCTCAAGGAGCTGGCGGAAGAAGGTCTGGAAGGGTTGGAACCCGACTCTCCTGGCCGGATACGCCTGTTGGAGATGATGGAGTGGGCCGAGCTGGTGAACGAGTTTTCCCGGCAATTGACCGCAGCGTGGCAATCCCGGCGGGAGAGTACCTCCTGAGCTGACGGTTGTATTTCGCCTCCGTCTGCCGGCTGGTTCTCCCCGACCAGCCGGTGGTTTTTTAACCGGCGGACCGTAAAAACCGCTTAAAGGAGGTTGCCGATGCGATATCTGGTGATCCGCACTGAAAAATTGACCAAAACCTTCCGCCGCCAGGTCGGGGTGGAAGATATTATGCTGGAAGTTGAGCCCGGCGAGGTGTTCGGCGTGCTCGGCCCGCAGGATGCCGGCAAGACGACTCTGGTGCGCTTGCTGCTGGATTTCGTCCGTCCGACCTCCGGGCGGGCGCTGGTGCTGGGCATGGATGCCCATAAACACCCGGTGGAAATCCGCAAACGGATCGGGTTTTTACCCGCTCGCTTTTCTGTTTATCCATTGATGACCGCTGAAGGCATGCTGCGCTACCTGGCCGGCCTGCGCCCCGGGGTGGACTGGCAGGATGCCATCCGCCTGGCTGACGAGTTTGAGTTGGATCTCTCGCGGCGGCTGCTGAATGCCAGTGCCCTGGAGCGCCAGAAGCTGGGCCTGGTGCAGGCCTTCATGGGCAAACCGGACCTGCTGATCCTGGATGACCCGGCGCAAAACCTGGATAAGTCTACCCTGAATACTTTCTTCCGGCTGGTGGCCCACGCTCGCAGCGAGGGCCAGGCGGTGTTTTACACCTCCGACAGCGTGGCCGAGATGGAACGGGCCTGCGACCGGGTAGCGATCCTCAACGATGGCCGGGTGGTGACGGTTGAGCGCGGTGTGCACCTGCGCGGTCACTCGCTGCGCCAGGTGGAAATGCGCTTTGCCTGCCCGGTGGGGCTGGAATTGTTCCGGGGTCTATCGAACCTGGAGGAGCTGAAGGTGGAGGACAACCTGGTGCATTGCCTGGTGCGCGGCAATCCCGAGCCGCTAATCCGGCTGGCCAGCCAATTACCGGTGGCCGACTTTATCTGCCAGCACCTGAGCCTGGAAGAGACCTTCCGGCGCTGTTATGGGGTGACAGCCCATGCCGCACTCTAGCCTGTTGCGGCAAACCTTAAGTGATTTCCGCCGCCCGGCCCGTTGGTGGGGGCTAGGTTGGTTTTTGTTTGGCTGGCTGTTGTTGATATTTCTGCCAGGTCTCCGCCTGTCTGGGCCGGCCTGGCTGGTGGATTGGCTGGGATTGCTGGCCGGGGGGGAGATGCCTTCCTCCGATCATCTGCTGGCAGGTTTGGGGTTGGGTGTGCTACTGCCAGTGGGTCTGGGAATTCAGGCTGCCTGGCTGGGCAGCCAGTTGCTGACGGCTGAGCGGGAGGGCGGAACGCTGGGACTGCTGCTGGCTTCGCCCATGCCGCGCAGCCGCCTGTTGGATGCTAAAATTGCAGCCTTCCTGTTGCTGCTCGGTTTGCAGGGGCTGGGAATGGGCCTGCTCTTCGAGTTGTGCAACCTGGCTCTCGGCCTGGGCTTGCCCTTTGGCCGTCTTTGGATCTCAGTTTTGCATGGTTTGCTGCTGGGGCTGCTGGTGGGCGGGGTCAGTCTGCTGACTTCAGCCTGGGGCGCTGGTCGACGCTGGGCTTTCGCCTGGGGTTTGATCAGCCTGTTGGTGATCGTACTCCACAATCTATTGGCCAGTCTGTTCCGGATGAACTGGTTGGAAGTGACCTCTCTGCTACAGGCAGCGGCCAATGGTGGGATTCTACAACTGCAGCCGCTGGGCTGGCACACAACCGTGCTGGCAGGCGGAGTGGTGTGCCTGCTATGGCTTGCCCGTAGCGCTTTTTCCACCCGGGATTTGGAGATTTAATCAGCGACTTACGTCGCCACTACAAGAAGGGGGAAGGTTGTAGTCACGACAGCAGTCGTGGGCTTTGATTGGATTTCACCGATGTTACAAGCTAGCAGCTACTCTGTCCAACTCTCGGGAGGCATCCATCCATTGTTATCCAGTTCCGCCCATAGTGCCTCGGGGTTGGCATCGAAGGCAGCAGTACAGGCGGCCAGGCTGTCCACTCGTTCCAAAACCTCGGTCGGGGGATTATCCTCCAATGACGCCCCCATACCCTCCCAGAAATCCCACGGCAGGATCTCGAATTTGCGCAGGGACAGCGCATCCCGAATTAAATCACCGGCGATGAAGTTCCAGCCGTGCATGTCGAAGATGCCGAAGTCTGCCGGGTTGGCCCCGCCCGTCCGACACAATTGCCAGGCTTGACCACCGGTTACAAAAGCACCAGCCGGTAGGTTGAGCGTGTCGAAGTTGATACCAAGCACCTCGCACTGCAGGACGTCCAATTGGGCATCCACCATGCGCCAACATTCGCCATCCCAGACCTCGGCCACCCAGTGATCCTCGTAGTGGCCGGGAACAAAATACGTACCGAATCCACAGCGGGCGCGGGCTGGCCAGCCCTGTGCCCGCAGAAAACTGATCAGCATCAGGGTGAAATCCCGGCAATTACCCACCAACTTGCGTTCCAGTGGGCGGGGCTGATTCAGTGGGGCCGGGTCCAACTCCAGTAGGCGGGTGAGTTTGTGTCGCAGTGGCCGGATCTGTACCTCAGCCTGGCGGGTATCATCCAGTTCCAGGCCATAGCGTTTGGCCCAGAAGACGTGCACCATCAACCCCTGGACGACTTTGACCAATTCCGGCAGTTCGGTCGGCAGTTGGGTAACCAATGGTGCAAAATCTCCAAAATCACTCATTGGTGCAGGGCTGGAGAAATAAGAAGGCAGATGGGTGACCATAATAACTCCTGGAGAATATTGTTTTTGAAGAGAGGGTATCCAACCAGACTTGCTTCAGGGTTTTCTCCATTATACTTATTTCCAGCGAATTGACATCCACCTTGAAAAAGAATATAATAAAACCGACTGGTCGGTATGTTTTGGAGGAACCCTGATGCAACAACGCAGTGAAGAAACCCGCAATCGCATTCTACAATCCGCCGTCGATTGTTTTTCCAACCACGGCTACGACGTCAGCAGCGTGGCTGAAATTTGCACTGCCGCGGGCGTCAGCAAGGGAGCGTTTTACCACCACTTCCCGACCAAACAAACCGTCTTTTTGGCCCTGATGCAGAGTTGGTTGGGAGGGGTGGATGAGCAACTGCGGGCTGTGATGGATATGGCGGAGGATGTCCCGACCGGCTTTTCCCAGATGTCCCAACTGTTCGGGGAGGTCTTCACGGCTGCAGGCGGGCACCTGCCGATGTTCCTCGAATTCTGGACGCAATCGATGCGTGACCCGGCAGTCTGGGAAGTGGTGATTGCCCCTTATCGGAATTACCAGGATCTGTTTGCGGAATTTATCCAGCGAGGGGTTAATGAAGGTTCACTGCGGCCAATGGATCCCCAGATGGGGGCCCGCTGGTTGCTGGCCATGGCCATGGGTTTGCTGTTGCAGGGCCTGGTGGAGCCGAATGAACAACGCAGTGAAAACGCCCAAAAAGGCATCCTGTTGCTGGTTGAAGGAATGAAGGCATAGTCAAATGAAAATAAACCCCTGGTCGGGTAAGTTGGCTTTGATTACCGGTGCTTCCAGCGGCATCGGTGCTGCCACAGCCCGCTTGCTGGCCCGGCGCGGGTTACGGATTTTGCTAACGGCCCGCCGGCTGGAGCGTCTGCAGACTTTGGCGGATGAAATTCAGGCTGCCGGCGGTTCAGCCGAAGTCATGGTGGCTGACCTGGAACAATCCCAGGAGCGGGCTCAGCTAGCGGATGTGGTTTTGCAGCGCTTTGGCTGCCCGGATGTGTTGGTCAACAATGCCGGTATCGGCTGGTATGGGTACTACGCGGATATGCCGCCGGATTTGGCGCACCGCTTGTTGGAGATAAACGTCACGGCGGTGATGGATTTGACCCGCCAATTCCTGCCAGCCATGCGCCAGCGGCGCTCCGGGGCGATCATCAACATCAGCTCAATCGCCGGCAGCATCCCCAGCCAGGGGATCGCCATTTATGCCGGTACCAAGGCCTTCCTCAACGCTTTTACCACCTCCCTGCATCGCGAAATGCGTCGCAGTGGTGTTACAATCAGCTTATTGCAGCCGGGCCCGGTGCTGACTGAGTTCTTTGAGCTGGCTGCCAGCCAGAAAAATGGCCGCCGAGTACCCGCCGAAGGCCTGGCCATCCCAGCCGAACGGGTGGCTGGGGCGGTTTGGTCACTCTTGCACCGGCCGCGCAGCCAGGCCTATGTGCCCTGGTTCACCCGCCTGACGCCCTGGGTCAGCCTGTTGTTTGCCGGCGTGATGGACTGGCTGGGTCCCATGCTGTTGCGTCGTAACTGATCCCCCTGCATTTTATTGGCAGGGACTTAACGAGGTGAATTTGCTCCCTGCCGAACCGATCCCCACGCCTTTCTCCGAATGTTACTGGGTGCTGCCCGGCCGTTTCCTGGCTGGCGAATTCCCGGGCGCCCGTCGTTCCGGCAATCCCTCGCCGCGCATCACGGCCCTGCTGGAGACGGGTATCACCCGTTTCATTGACCTGACCCGTGAAGGTGAATTGCCGGATTATGAGGATGCCCTGCGGGATGAATCCTACCGCTTTCACCCGGTAGTGCACCGGCATTCTCCGATCGGTGATTTTGGCCTGCCCACGTTTTCCCAGATGAAAAACCTGTTGGATGAAATCGACCAGGCCCTGGCAGCCGGGGAGAAAGTGTACCTGCATTGCCAGGCGGGCATTGGCCGCACCGGCACGGTGGTGGGCTGCTACCTGGTGCGTCATGGCCAGGCCGGCCAGGCCGCCCTGCTGCACCTGAACGAACTGCGGCACCGGCTGCCCTTCCCCTTTCCCTCGCCCGAGACCGAGGCTCAACGCCAATTTGTGTTGAACTGGCAGCCAAACGATTAATCGGGCGGCAGTTTTTACTCAACCGCTGCGATGTTCGAGAGGAGTGAACATGAAAAAGACCATCCTGTTGGTTATATTGCTCAGCCTGCTGGCCGCCTGCAACCGGGCACCGGCTGCTACCCCGGTGACGACACAACCCCCGGAACCGTACCCGGCTGAGGCCACGGAAGGCGGATTATTGTATATCCCCCAGGCTTCCGGCGGCGCCACCCAGGAGGCCTACCCATCCGCGAGCGGAACCGTGGAACCGACTGCCCTGCTCATCACCAGCGGGGTGGCAAAGATTTACCTGATCGCACTGGAAGACAAGGGCGCTTCCGGTAAACTGATTGGCTGCGACGACTCGGTGGTGCCGGTGGAGATCATGGTGGATCCGGGCGCAGATGCCCTGCGGGCTGCCCTGGAAATTTTGCTCGGTCTGAAGGATCAATACTACGGCCAATCCGGCCTGTATAATGCCCTCTACCAATCCAACTTGCAGATCGACAAAATCGAAATCGAGCCGAATGAGCTCAAGGTGGAGCTGGTTGGCACGGTCATGCTTGGCGGAGTGTGTGACAATCCGCGCTTTAGCGCCCAGTTGACCGAGACGGTGGCCCAGTTTGCCGAAGGCCGGGAAGTCAAGATTGAGATCAACGACGAGTCGTTGGATGAATTTCTCTCACAACAATGAGCACGCCTGATCTTTCCCCGGCGGCTCAACGCGTCCAGGCTGCCCTGCAGGCCCTTCGTTTGGAATGCCAGGTGGTGGAGTTGCCCGCTTCTACCCGCACTGCCCCGGAAGCTGCGGCGGCGGTGGGTTGCAGCGTCGGGCAGATCGTAAAATCCCTGATCTTCCGGGGTAAGGAAAGCGGGAAGGCGGTGCTGGCCCTGGTCAGCGGCGCCAACCGGGTCAATGAGGGTACCCTGTCGGGACTGCTGGGGGAACCAGTGGGCAAGGCGGAGGCGGATTTTGTACGCGAGCAGACCGGCTACGCCATCGGCGGGGTGCCGCCGCTGGGTCACCTGCACCCAATTTTGACCTTCATCGATGAAGACTTGCTGCAATATGAGGAAATCTGGGCGGCCGCCGGCACCCCCAATGCCGTCTTTCGCCTGCCTTCGGCTGACCTGCCGCGCATGACAGGCGGCCAGGTGGTGCAGGTAACTTAACAAAGGGCAGCCCCAAGCATTAAGAGGAAACACCCATGAAGTTATCAAACCTCAAGCAAGTTGACGCCCAAGGACTGGGCTTCTTGCTGGGATACAGCGCCCTGGCTGCTCTTCTCAATTACCTGACCACAATCCAACCAACATCCGCCAGTCAAGAAACACGCCCCTGGATCCTCGGGATCGGTTGGGCCTTGATTGTTTTATTCTATCTTCCCATCTATGGAGCATTCATCTATAGTATCCGCAAATGGAATTGGTCGCTGGATGAGTGGGGATTTGGCTTGAAAGGCCGAAATTGGCTGTCCATTGGCCTTGCGCTCCTGGCTTTGCTCTTTGTCTGGCTGCCCTTGCCACCTATCGAATTGGGCAGCCTGCGGATCGGGGATCTTGGCATTCTTCGAGAAATGTTTGCTCAGGCGGGTTTTTCTATGCAGCTTTTTGGAGGTTATGCCAGAGTTGCCGAGGAGTTGCTGTTCCGGGGTTTTGCCCTGATCCTCTTCCGGCGGATTTTCTCGCATTCTCGCCACAGTTGGCTTTGGGCGATACTTCTATCTTCTGCCCTCTTTGCACTGGTGCATACCCATAGAGTCACACAGATGATCCAGTTGTTCCTGGGGGCTGCCATTCCTTTGGCAGCTTTCACTCTCTGGACGCGTTCCATCAGCACGGCATTCATCTTGCATGCGATAGCTGGCGGTGGACCCGTCGGAGGCCTGCTGGCCGTAATATTTTTCTTCGGACCGGCTTTTTACAACGACAGAAAGAAGCAGGATCGATCCAGCAAAACTGGTCTGGAAGGGATTGGGTCTGAACCTGCCGATGAGTGAATATGATATCTACAAAAACTGGGTGAAATTTCGTTTCGGAGTCTTTGCACTTACGGCACGTACGGTTCCAGGTAGTACTCCGTCCCATCGCCTTCGGCCGTCCAGCCGGTGATGGAGTCACTCTCCACCTTCCAGAAGACCAGGCCACTGGCGCAAACCGGACCTTCCAGGACTTTGAGAATAGTCCCGGCATACACCTCACCGATCACATTTTCCGCTCGCACCGGTTCCGAGCGCACCCGGTTGGGGGGATCCGTCGGTGCACCCATCACTTTGGCCTGCCCGCCGGCTGTCAGGCGGGTCCAGCCGTTGGTGCAATCTTCCAATGCCACCGGAGCTTCTTCGGTGGGTTCGACTGGCATCAGGATGGGATACCAGGCTGGAGCAAAATAGTTACCGCCTGCCAGGTTTTTAATCTCTCCGGTTTGGATGTTGACGATGTAAAGCCCCATTCCACCATCCTTGGGTGCATATCGCATGGCGATATATTTACTATCTGGCGACCAGGAAACATAGTTTGAGACATCGCTTCCCTCGCCGGTCAGGGCGCGCAGCCAGGTACCATCGGCGTTCATCAGGTAGAGATACCGGCTATCATAATAACTGAGCGAGCGGATAAAGGCGATGGTTTTGCCATCCGGTGACCAGGCCGGGGCCTGGTTGACGGCATTATGAGTCAGGGCTTTGAGTTCGCTGCCGTCATCTCTCATAATGTAAATCTGGTCTTTCTTGGAGAAAGCGATGTACTGGCTGTCTGGCGACCAACTGGGGTTATTGCAAAATGTTTCACATTCGACCAGGATATTTTTGCCGGTTCCATCCGGCCGGATCACCCCCACTTCCTGGGTGTTTTTATCCTTCGCCAGGTAGGTAAAGACAATCCATTGGCCGTTTGGCGACCAGGTTGGATCGATTTCAAAGGCATCGTCGGTCTGGGTGATGTTGACGGCGGTTTTACTGTCCACCGAGAGGATGTAAATATCATCATAGTTTGTTTTGTTGAAGGCTATATATTGTCCATCCGGCGACCAGGATAAATGGTAATCAATATCCGTGCTGGAGCCGTAGTCTGAAAAAAGGGTCTGTTTGGTGGAGCCATCCAGGTTCAGCACGGTGATTTCATGGTCTGATCCGTCGTAGACGGCAGCGATGGGTCCCAGGCCGGGATAAGGTTGAGGAACAGCGGTTGGTTTGGGGGCGGTGGTGCTGGTTGCGCGCGGTGCCTGGGTGCGGGTGGGTTGGGTATTCAGGGTGGAGGTTGGGACGCTGGCCTGCTCCTGTGTGGGAGCCAGGGTGCGGGTGACTGTCGGTTTGGGCGCCTGCGTGTTCGTTGGCATGGAGGTTGGGACTGCGGTGGAGGTGCTGGTTGGCGTGGATTTAGGACCGCAGGAAACCAGGAGGATCGAAATCAATACTAGATAGATGATCTTTTTTGCTGTCATAAGCACCTCAATGATAGAGAAAAATATAGATCCAGTCCATTATATATCAGGGACTGTAAGGTTCCAGATAAAATTCTGCTCCATCTCCCTCGGCCGTCCAACCAACCCCGCCGGGGATGGCCGTACTTTGCACCTTCCAGAAAACCAGGCCGCTGACACAGACCGGGCCTTCCAGGACTTTCAGAATGGTGCCGGGGTAAATTTCTCCGATGATATTATCCGCAATCACCGCTTCAGAGCGTACCCGGTTGGGGGGATCCGTCGGCGCACCCATCACTTTGGCCTGCCCGCCGGCTGTCAGGCGGGTCCAACCGTTGGTGCAATCCTCCCTTGCCACAGGCGTTTCTTCGGTGGCTGCACCGGATTCCATCAGGGGGTACCAGGCCGGGGCAAAGAAACCGCTGCCGGTCAGCCGGGTAATTCCTTTGGTTTGCACTTCCACAATATACACTCCAATTACGCCCCCGGATGGGCTGTTCTGGATGGCGATAAAGCGGCTGTCCGGTGACCAGGACAGAAAATCCCAGGGGCTGTCGTTTCCACCTGTCAGGGCGGTCAGTCCGCTGCCGTCTGGGTTCATGGTATAGAGAAAGGCTTGCCCGTTGAGGTCCAGGGAGCGGATGAAGGCGATCTTCCTGCCGTCCGGCGACCAGGCCGGAGAAAAATTATAAGCGTTGTGGGTCAATGCCCTGGGTTCGCTGCCGTCGGCCTTCATTACATAGATTTGAAAGTCCAGCATATAGGCAATCCACTGACCATCTGGCGACCAGGTGGGTTCGGTGCAGCGCCCGCTGCACTCGGTTAATTGGTTCCATCCGCTGCCATCAGGTTTCATCACATAGATATCCCGGGTGCTGCTGCCGGATTTACCATAGGTAAAGGCGATCCATTGCCCGTCCGGCGACCAGGCCGGGTAACTTTCGGAATCTCCGCTCAAGGTCAGGTTTGTGACAGATCGATCCGACACATTGAGGAGGAAGATATCTGCATACTGGCTGTTGTGGAATGCGATGTACTGCCCATCCGGGGACCAGGTGAGGTGATGGGCTATGGAGGTGCTGGAACCGCTGCGGTCGTAGAGGTAGTCGCGGTCCGAGCCGTTCAGGTTCAAAGTGCGGATCTCCATGTCGCTGCCCGTCACGACGGCAATCGGCCCCAGGTTGCCAAAGTTCCAGGTGCTGGCGGTGGGCTGCAGGCTGGGGGCGCTGGTTGACCTCACTGTGGCGGTGGCGGTTGATCTTACGGTGGGGGATTTGCCGGGGGTGGCTGTGTTGGATACAGGCGGCCTGGTCTGGGTTGACTCAACGGTCGGGCTGGTATTGCCGGGCTGCGGGGCGGTGGCGGCAATCTCGCCTGTCACTGCGCATAATTTACTGATCTCTTCCGCAGAAAGTCTGCGTTGGAAGAACATCAGGTCGTCCAGGTCTCCGGCAAAGAAATTCTGCAGTTCGCCAGCTTGGGTTTGCTCGGCGCCGATGTACATAACAAGATTGGGTTCCTGGATGTTGAATTTAATGCTTCCTTCGCCGATCTTCTGCCCATCCACGAAGAAGCGCCAGTTCTGGCTGGATTGGCTGTAAGTGTAGAACACACACTGCCATTGGTTCAGGCTGAGATCCTGGCTGGCTTTGACAAATTCAAAGTCACTGGCACCGGTTGCCCCAAAACGCAGGGTCTTACCGGGTTTTTCCAGGGCCAGCCACCAACTGCCGTCGGTGTTCCGGTTGGCCTGGTGTTTGTTGATCAGCATGACATCGCTGGAGCGCGTGGCAATGGAAATTTTCAGGAACATGCCAATGGTGAAATCCGGGGTCAGGTCGAAACCGTTCCCGGCAGGAACCTGGATGACGCTTTTGAGTCCGTCAAAAAGGTAAGCGCTATCCGGATTGCCGAAACGGTCAGGGATGAGCTGAGCCTGGTGAACCTCGCCGTGGTGTCCGTTGCCGCTGGCATCCTCCGCATTGCCGTTAAACGGGTAATAGGCCAGCAGATCTGCGGCCAGGGATTCGAGCGGGGAGGGAGTGTTGGTACTGGTGGCTGTCCAGGCTGCGGTGGCAGGAGGTTCTGTAGGTGGCAGGGTGGCACTTTTTTCGCTACAGGATACCAGTAAAATTGCAATGAATAGCAACCGAATGATCTTGCCTGGGTTCATAAATTCCTCCAAAATTGGTTATTGACTGGACAGGGGGATGATGAATACATTATACAAATTTCCATGATGAACGCAATATCTGGCGGATCGCTGGCACATTGCTAATAGTCACTGGTTACATCGTGATACAATTGCCGCATTCTGAACCCAAGGATGATGCATGCCGACGATCCCTGAAATGATAGCCGCCCTGAAGAAGGTGCTTGACCCGGAGTTGGGGCGCAATATTGTTGAACTAAAAATGGTGCACGATTTGACCATTACCCCCGAGGGGGAGGTGCGTTTCACCCTGGCGCTGACCGTGCTGGGCTGCCCGCTGCGCGAGCAGATGAGCAATGCCTCCCGCAATGCCTTGCTGGCCCTGCCCGGTGTGCGGGATGTGCAGATCGAGTTCCGGGCGATGAATGAAGAGGAACGCAAGGCGATCTTTGGCCAGGTTCAGCCGCCGGGGCCGCGTTTGAATGAGTTTAACAAGATCAACCGGGTGATTGCCGTGATGAGCGGCAAGGGTGGGGTGGGCAAATCCTCCGTCACCGGGCTGCTGGCCTGCGCCCTCAACCGCCAGCGCCAGAAGGTTGGTATTTTGGATGCCGATATCACCGGCCCCAGTATTCCTAAATTGTTCGGTTTGCCGCCGGGCGGCCTGCGCGGCACCGACCAGGGCATGCTGCCGGCCATCACCCGCAGCGGGATCCGCGTGGTCTCGACCAACCTGCTGCTGAAGGAAGAGGATCAACCGGTGGTCTGGCGCGGCCCGCTGATTTCCGGCGCCATCAAACAATTCTGGACGGAAACCCTGTGGGGCAAGCTGGATACCCTGCTGGTCGATCTGCCGCCGGGCACCTCGGATGCGGCCCTGTCGGTGATCAACAACCTGCCGTTGAACGGCGCCATCCTGGTCACCACGCCCCAGGACCTGGCCGGGATGGTGGTGCGCAAGGCGGTTCACCTGCTGCAGGAACTCAAGGTGCCGATCCTCGGCCTGGTGGAAAACTTCAGCTACTTTGTCTGCCCGGATTGCGGGGTGCAGCACGAAATCTTTGGTCCCAGCCACGCTGCCGAGACGGCCGCGGCCGCCGGGCTGCAAAGCTGGGTACGCCTGCCGGTCGACCCGGCCGTGGCCGCCCAGTGCGATGCAGGCCAGGTGGAGCTGGTCAACTTCCCGGCGGTTCAAGAGGTGGTTAGTTTACTGGCGTAGGGTTTTTTAACACGGATTTTCACGGATTAGAACGGAAAATACCGGATATAACATTAATGAAAACCGAAATCTTAGTGATTTCGGTTTTTTGTTACTCTTTATCTTTCATCAGTTTTACAAAGTTCAGAAATGCTGGTCTGACTGTTGCTGGCCACGTAAAATGATAATGTCATGCTGAACGAAACGTAGTATCTGTGAATGACTCTGAGATTCTTCGCTGCGCTCAGAATGACAATCAATTAATAAAGGTTCTTTATCTGTGGATAAAGCGTTTACCCGCCGATTTCGCTCATGCCCCGGTTGAGGGCCACCTCGCCCTCGGCCAGGCCGTGGCCCCAGGGTTTGTGCCAGATACCATCCAGGATCAACTGGCGCAGGTCCTCCAGCGAGGCCCCGGCGCGCAGCGGGGTCAGCAGGTCCACTTCCTTCTCCCGCAGCAGGCACAGGCGCAGGCGGCCATCCGCCGTCAGGCGCGCCCGGCTGCAGGAGGCACAGAAGGGCAGGGTGACCGAGGAGATGAAGCCCAGCTCGCCCTGCGCGCCCGGTAGACGGTAAATCACCGCTTCACCATCCAGCTGGCCATTGTCCTGTAATTCCAGCGGGCCGATCTCCTCCCCAATCCGCTGTTGGATCTCCTTCATCGTGACTGCCTGTTGCTGCTGTAACTCGGTTGCGCCGGCAAAGGGCATCATCTCGATGAAACGCACCTGCCACGTACGATCCAGGGTCAGGCGGGCCAACCCGGCCACCTGGTCTTCGTTGAAACCGCGCACCACCACCGCGTTGATCTTGACCGGGGTCAGGCCGGCCGCCTCGGCAGCTTGAATCCCTTGCCAGACCTGGTCCAGCTTGCCCCAGCGGGTGATGCGCCGGAAGCGTTCCGGGTCCAGCGTATCCAGGCTGATATTGACCCGCTCCAGCCCGGCATCCTTGAGGGGTTGGGCCAACTTGCCAAGCAGCACGCCATTGGTGGTCATCGAAAGGGATTTGACGCCCGGCACACCGGCCATGCGGCGCACCAGTTCCACCACGTTGGCACGCACGGTTGGCTCGCCTCCGGTCAGCCGGAACTTATCGAAACCAAGCGAGGCAAACAGGCGCACCAGCAGGATCAACTCTTCATCCTGCAACAGATCAACCGAAGGGCGGAATGTCATTTCCTCCGGCATGCAGTAGACGCAGCGCAAGTTGCAGTGGTCGGTCAACGAGATGCGCATGTAATGGATGTTGCGGCCAAAACGATCGATTGCCAATGATGGATCTCCAGAGAGTCGAGCAAACCCGGGGTTAATGAGAAATTGGATAAGTATGGTAATATTAATTGTTTCCCGGGACAAAGTCAAATAAATATCACTTAATGTCGTTGGTAAATTGTGTGAGAATGATTGGTTGTATCAGAAATTTCACCCGATTCAAGAAAGATGTAAATCCGGTCTGGTGATAGTTGACACTAGAAACAAGCAAAGAAAAGTAAGATAATAATTATTACGGATTATATTGACAGATAATGTCCAAGTTCTCCCAAATCATATCCAGGAGGATCGAATGCCCGTCAAGGGACGAATCGAAGTCAATGAAAAGTATTGCAAGGGCTGTGACCTATGCGTAGGCGCCTGCCCGCAGCACGTGCTGGCCCTGGCGGAAGACCGTCTGACGCCCAAAGGCTATCACCCGGCCTACCTGATTGCGGAAGGCTGCACCGGCTGCGCCATTTGCGCTGTCGTCTGCCCGGAAGCCGCCATCACTGTCTATCGTGAAGCGCCGCGCAAAGAGCGGCCGATAACCTAGGAGGATGGCATGGCACGTCAATTGATGAAGGGTAACGAGGCTGTTGCGGAAGCCGCTGTACGGGCTGGTCTGCAGTCGTATTTTGGCTATCCCATCACCCCCCAGACAGAATTGCTGGAGTATCTCTCCCGCCGCATGCCTGAGCTGGGCCGGGCCTTTGTCCAGGCCGAGAGTGAACTGGGCGCCATCAACATGGTGTATGGTGCAGCTTGCACCGGGGCGCGGACGATGACTTCCTCCTCCAGCCCAGGTGTTTCGCTGATGATGGAAGGCCTGAGTTACATTGCCGGTACCGAATTGCCGATGGTGATTGTGAATGTGATGCGCGGCGGACCCGGTTTGGGCAATATCTCCCCCGCCCAGTCTGATTACACCCAGATGGTGCACGGCGGTGGGCATGGCGATTACCACGTGATCGTTCTGGCCCCCTCGACTGTGCAGGAATCGGTGGATTTGACGGTTCTGGCCTTTGATCTGGCGGAGAAATATCGCTCGATTGTGGCCATCCTGACGGATGGCAGCATCGGCCAGATGATGGAGCCCTGCGAACAGCCGCCGATGCAACCACTCAAGACGGTTTTCCCGGAATGGGCAGCCACCGGTGCAGCTGGACGCGAACGCAATGTGCTTTCATCGATTTACTTGAATGTAAACGAAGAAGAGAAAGCCAACCTGCGCATGATGCGCCGCTGGTTGGAAGTGGAAGCCAATGAAGTGCGCTTCAAAGAATATTACACCGAAGATGCCAAATTCCTGGTTGTTGGCTTTGGCTCGGCTGGCCGGGTGGCGCTCTCTGCTGTCCGTGCTGCCCGTGCGGAAGGCATCCCGGTCGGTTTGTTGCGGCCGATCACACTGGCACCTTTCCCTCAGAAGCAACTGGAAGAGCTGTCCAAACGCATGGAAGGTATCCTGGTCGTTGAGATGAATGGTGGACAGATGCTGGATGATGTACGCCTGATCGTCAGCGGCCGCACGCCGATTGAATTCTTCGCCCGCCTGGGCGGTGTGATGCCCCTGCCGGATGAACTGCTGGATGAAATCAAACGCCTGGCAAAAGGCCCACTGACCACCGAAGGTGATCCGCGCACCCGCTGGCTCGCCCGCATGGGATAAAAGAAAGGATTAAAAAATGGATCTTCCGGTAATCGAAGAACAATTGGTTTACCAGCGCCCGGAGGCCTTCACCGAGGTCTCGACCCATTACTGCCCGGGCTGCACCCATGGTGTGGCGCACCGCCTGGTGGCGGAAGTAATCGACGAGATGGGTGTGCGCGATCGCACCATCGGCGTGGCTTCGGTTGGCTGCTCAGTGTTTGCTTACAATTACTTTGACTTTGATTGGGTGCAAGCTCCGCACGGGCGCGCCCCGGCCATGGCGACCGGTGTCAAGCGTACCCTGCCGAATAAGGTTGTTCTGACCTACCAGGGCGATGGCGATCTGGCCTCGATTGGCATGGGTGAAATTGTGCATGCGGCTGCGCGCGGCGAGAATATTACGGTTATATTCCTTAACAACGCCAACTACGGCATGACGGGCGGCCAGATGGCGCCCACCACCCTGCCTGGCATGAAAACCACCTCTTCTCCCAATGGGCGGGATGTGGAGACGGCCGGTTACCCAATCCGGGCTTCTGAATTGCTTGCCACGCTGGATGGCGCCTCGTATGTCGTGCGCCGCAGCTTGCACGACCCGAAGAACATTCGATTAGCCAAGAAAGCCATCCGCACTGCTTTTGAAGTGCAGGTGCGCGGGCTGGGCTTCTCCATGGTTGAGTTGCTTTCCACCTGCCCGACCAACTGGGGAATGACTCCACAACAGAGCCTGAAGTGGATGGAAGAGCACATGGTGCCCTACTATCCTTTGAATGACTTCAAAGTCAACCCGGCAATCACTTCCATCAGGTTCTAACAACCAGGGAGGAACAGCATGCAAAAAGAAATTATCGTCGCTGGTTTTGGCGGACAGGGCGTCTTGTTTGCCGGTCAGTTGCTGGCGTATGCCGCCATGGATTATGGCAAGGAAACCACCTGGATCCCTTCGTACGGGCCGGAAATGCGCGGTGGTACGGCTAACTGTACGGTGATCATCTCAGATGAGGAAATCGGCTCCCCGGTGGTGCGTTACCCGGCCGGGGTGATCGCCCTCAACCTGCCCTCGTTGGATAAATACGAGCCGCTGGTCAGCCCGGGTGGGGTGCTGGTGGTCAACCAGTCCATGGTCAATCGCCCGGTCATTCGTACCGATATTCTCAGCGTGGTCATCCCTGCCAGTGAAATTGCCGAGAGGATTGGCGACAAGCGCATGACCAACATGGTATTACTGGGCGGCTTGCTGGCCAACCTGCCAGTATTGCCGTTGGAAGCATTGGAAAAAGCCATCGCAGAGCACACCCCAGAGCGCCACAAACGCCTGTTGCCCTTGAATATTCAAGCCCTGCACGAAGGCGCAACTTTCATCGCTCAAAAAGTGTAAGCTCCTCAATCGTCGGGAAACGGGAGAGGTTAACGCATCAGCGGACGTAAATGCGTCCGCTGATGTGTTATGTCTCCTCCCGCTTGCTGAAGACACCATACAGGCAATATAAGAGTATGTGTTAAGAAACCAAACATATAATAGATTCATCCTTGAATACATTTTTGAGATTTTTCATCTAAGGAACATAGAATAGTAGTTCCAAGGTTATCAGGTTTATCATGATTCGCAAAATTGCTTATTTTGGTAGCCTAATGCTGGCTGGTCTGCTTCCGTTCTCTGCCTATTGGCTGATTGGGGAACCGGTCAATGATTCAATCTACCCTCTTTATGTAACACCCGTTGTGTATATTACGGATCTCCCGCTCCTTATACTTCTCAGTGTTGGTTTATTGTTTAGGCTCCGATTCCATAATAAAAGCAAAAAAGCGAACAGATTTCGGATTCTAGTTGGTTCATTGCTGGGTGTAATTGTGTTATTAGCAGCTGTAACGCTCCCTTGGGCTCTTTCTCCAGCTCTAGCAGCTTGGACATTATTTCGCTGGCTCCTAGCCGTTGCTCTTTACTTTACGTTGATTAAACTAAAACCTCCCATTGAACGATTTGTGCAGGTTTTCCTATGCTCCTTAGCCTT
The DNA here is from genome assembly GCA_041741455.1 of Anaerolineaceae bacterium. Lineage (GTDB taxonomy): Bacteria > Chloroflexota > Anaerolineae > Anaerolineales > Anaerolineaceae > CALESS01. The sequence goes on from JBGSJZ010000055.1 coordinate 47,089, forward strand.
TCAAGTGGTTATCGGCATGTGCCAAGTAATCATCGGCCACCCTCTCGGAATTCCAGGTGAATTGGCGTTAGAGATGACTAACCCTCGAGCAGCGGTGATCTATGCGACTGGGCGGGGCTGGTTACGTGCTTATGGAATGACATTCCATCCAAATGTGTTTGGCGGCTTCTTAATGGCAGGTTTGGTTCTTGGATTGCCGTTATTGAATCGAACTGTATGGCGTATTCTGTGGCTTTGGTTGGCAGTTGGTCTTCTACTCACATTTTCTCGTTCGGCCTGGTTGGCAACCTTAATTTGCCTCCTGATTGCAGCCGGAATAATTGCCTGGAGAATTAGTGCACTTCGCCGTTCAATCATCATTATGGTGAGCGGGTTGTGCGTCTTTGGTCTGGTGATGGGGATAATTTTTTCAAAGCCGATTATTGCCAGGATTTTTGTTTCTACATCTTATTCAGAGTTGGCATCTATTAATGGTCGTAGAGAATTAATCCAAGTTGCTATGACAACCATCAGAGATCATCCTTTGACCGGAATCGGAGCTGGTAATTTTCCCCTGGCACAATTGGATCAAAACACAAAGGACCCTCCTCATTATGTGCATAATGTACTCCTATTATTGGCAGCAGAAGAGGGGCTAGTAGGTGGGCTTGTGTGGTTGGCACTTTGGCTGGTACCCTTGTTTTTCCTTCCACTTCGCAATTATCACAATCCTTGGTCAATTGTGTTGGCAGCCGCCTGGTTTGGCCTGGGAAGTATTTCATTATGGGATAGCTATCCATGGGCTTTGGAGTATGGCAGGGTGCTCACAGTGGTGCTCCTTGCATTTTTTACCCTGGCTATAGACGAAGAGATCAACTGATGAAATTGGTTTTAGGAATTAAAACGAATTTGAAGCGAACCAGCTTCCAGGCACTTATTGCGTTTCTTATCCCTTTTGCTTTATATATAAAGACTCTTGCCCCAACCATCTACAACCTTGATTCTGCGGAATTAACCACAGCAGCGGCCACTTTGGGCCTTACCCGATCCACCGGGTACCCTTTATACATACTCTTCGGACATATTTGGTCAAAAATTCCGATAGGAGATGTAGGATACCGGCTTAACCTTTTCTCTGCATTTTGTGGAGCAATGACCATATCCATTAGTTGGGTCATTCTGCGCCGCTGGTCTGTTAATCCTTATGCAGCCTTTGGAGCATTAGGCCTTTTGGCATGCGCTCCTTTCTTTTGGGTCTTATCCTTAACTGCCGAGGTGTATACCTTACAAACTGTTTTAATGTCGGGGTTGATATTATCGCTCGACCTTTGGTTTGAAAAACCATCACCTATTCGATTTGGGCTGGCAATGCTCTGGGTCGGGTTATGCCTGGGAAATCACCTTGCGACCTTGTTGTTGCTTCCAGGCTGTGTTCTTTTTGTTCTGACAAGATTTCGAAAAGAACGTAAAAAATTGTGCGGTGCGTGGCTGGGTTTAGTTGGTTTACTTCTTGGATTGAGCGTATACCTTTATTTACCTCTTCGTTACCTTATATCGCCAGTTATTAATTATGCTGGTATGTATGATGGAGTCGGTAATTTTCATCCTACCAATCTGGCAAGCTGGCAAGGCTTTTGGGATCTAGTGTCTGGACGGCAATTTGAGAGCCTCATGTTCAATTTTCAATTTGATAAAGTTGTGACATCTTTAGGACTTGTCCTATCCAGTTTATGGCGTGCGTTTCTTGTAATTGGAATTGGCCCTGGATTATTGGGCATATATATTCTCTGCAAGAAAAATTGGCAGTGGGGAATAACTCTAGTACTCATGCTATTTGGAAATATTGGCTTTTATATTAGCTATCAAGCTGTAGATGTGGAAACAATGTATCTGCCAATTTATTTGATTTGGGCGCTCTTCTGTGGTGTTGGATATCAACAAATTTTCAATTGGCTGGAACCGATGACAACACTCAATCGGGTGGATGCAAGGGTGTATCAATGGGGCAGGATAATCTTACGGGGAGTATTAATTGGGAGTGTCATACTCGCAATGGGAGGCAATTGGCAATCTGTTGACCGTTCAAATGATTGGAGTGCCCGACAAATTGGGGAGGAAACATATCAACAACTTGAACAAAACGCCTTATATTTTGGGTGGTGGGATACAGTTCCTGTAATGGAATATTTACAAGTGGTAGAAGGATATCGCCCGGATGTGAAAGTGATCAATCGATTCTTGATTACGTCTGAGGATTTATCAAAACTTGCATTGCTTGAAGCTCAACAAAGACCTGTTTATATAAGCAGTCCGATACCTCTTATTTTGTTGCCTGACTCGATCGAGGTCGGAGAGATCTATAAAATAAGTGTGATAAAATAAAAATATGCATTATTCGGAGGGGTAAGTAATGAAATCGTATCGTATATTACTTGTGTGCTTGGTAATTCTGCTTCTAGGATTTTCGTTTCTTCCTGTTTTTGCCTTTCCCTTGAAGGTAGATGTAAGTTGGCAACAATTTGCCGAGGTCTATACCGATCCAAATACATATATCTATTTACCTCTCATACTCCGATAATACAGGGCAATGATCTCAGAATAATTCTTCAAAGATTGGAAAATTCTCCTAGAAAAATTTTTCCCCGATCAGCCACATAACAAAAAATTGCACATTGTTATACTCTTAGGGGATGTTAGCTCAATAATGCTTTTTGGAATTTTGAACTAACATCCTCGTTTAATATCACTTTTCCTACCCGGCCACTTTGGTGGTGATGTGAAACTCGGGCGGGTTTTCCAGGTGTTTTTTCACAGCACACAGGCGAGCTGAGTTGATCAACGCATCATAATACTTTTCGGGGAAACCAGCAGGCACCTGGATCTCCAGGTCAATGTCTTCCACCATGCCGGTACGGGGGTTGGTATGCATGCGCTGGAGGATGCGGATGCCATCCGTGCTCAGGCCGCGCTGGCGGCAGAAGCCCAGCACGTAAATGCCGGCGCAGGTGCCGATGGATGCAAGAAAAACGGCAAAAGGTGCGGGCGCAGAGCCGGTACCGCCACCCATCGGGGGCTGGTCCGTCATCACGGTGTAAGGGCCAAAGTGAGCGTCCACCCGGGCGCCGCCGGGAAAATCAATGATCATTTCCATTTTTAAATCTATCTCCTTGGTTACTTTCTATTCATTCATTGGATGTATGAACCTGTAAAAAGTTACATCGCAGCCTGGTTTGTGCGCGCCCCAAGGCTGCGCCAGAAGAAGTACCAGTAAAAGAAGATCGACAGCGTATACAGGATGATGGTCAGGATGAAAGCCGGCCCGAAACCGTAACGCACCTGGATCCAGCCACTGATGATTGGGCTGAAAGCCCAGCCGAAGTTGTTGGACATACTGACCAGGCTGGCGACGGTTGCCCGAGCCGAGGGCTCCACGCGCTCCATCACAAAGGTTTGGTAGACCGGGCCGCTCATGTTCATCAGGGCCAGGCGGATGTAATAGGCTGTAGCGCTCAAAGCGAAGACCGGGGAGAAGCCAAGCATGAACAGAAAGGGAATGGAAAGCGCCTGGGTGATCACCACCAGTTGAATCTTGCCCATGCGGTCCGCTAGCGGTGGGGCGATTAATAAACCGATGCCCATGGCGAGCGAACCCCAGGCAAACATCGAGCCGATCACCGGATCGGGTTGTTTGTATACATTACGAAAGAAGACGTTCATAAACGGCATGATCAGCCCGGCGCCAATCGAGGTTAACAGCATGGGCAGAACCAGTTTGCCAAAAGTTCCCATGTGTTCTTTCAGATACCAAAGCGGGGCGAACAGACTGCGCTGGGATTGTTCCAGTTTGGGCATTTTCATCAGCGCCAGCGGGATGATGGCCAGCACCGCCACGCCCGCGACAATTAATAAAGCAGCCGCGTAGGCCGGGGTGGCGGTCGCATCCACCTTCAGGAAAGAACCCATCCAGGTGGGCAGGTAGCCGCCCAGCCAGTTGCCGACAAAGCCGGAGGCCATCTGCAACCCGGAACTGAAGCTGAATAAATAGGTGCGTTCTTTCTCGGTGGAGTTTTCCATCAAGAAAGGTCCCATGGTCACGCCGGAAAGGCTTTGACCGACACCCATCAGGACACTCATCAGGATGAACATCGGTGCGGATGGCAGCAGCACCATGATAAACACAGCCACGACTACGGCCAAATTTCCAATCAGCAAGGATTGTTTGCGTCCCAGGCGGTCTGCCAGGTAGCCCATTGGCAGGGCGACGATCAGTGCCGTCAGGCTGGAGGTGGTGATCAGCGAACCGAGCAGGGTCTCGTCGTAGTTCATGCTTAGAACAAAGAAGTTGAAGAGCAGGCGATACACGCCGAAAGCTGCCCCGGCAATGATGGCGTTTAGCAAATAAAGCCGGGCATTGGGGTGAAATGACCCTACCCGGTCAACATAGGTTGCCAGCACGCCGCGCAGGCGCGCCCCGAACGAAGATTGATTCATCCAGACTCCAGGATCAGGTACGGGGATTATCGATAAAGATTTGCAGTTCCCCCAGGTGCTCTTGCAGCACCTCACGGCGCAGGGTGTAACGGCGCTCGCCATCGGCCTGCAAAGTAACTGCCACCAGCCCGGCCAGGCGCAGGGCGTTCAAGTGGTGGATGACCGTCGGTGGGCGCAGGCGCAAGCGGTGGGCCAGTTCGGTCGGGTTTAGTGGTTGGGCACTCAGGTGGCGTAGGATACGCAGGCGGGTCGGGTCTGCCAGAGCTTTCAGGGCATCTACCAGCGTCTCCGGCAGGGAACCGCCTGGGACGATGGTCTGGGCTTTTGGCCGGCTGCCAAAAATTATCATCACCTTGCCAGTCGCCAACCGGGCATTGAAGATCAGTGGGGAGCTCCAGAAAGAAGGCACCAGCACAATCTCTTCAGCCATGTACCAGGTTTCGGATTGCACACCATGGGACAACAGCTCAAACAACTCAGGCAGGGGTAGTTGGATGGCTTGGGAGCGCGCCTCAGCCAGACCGGAAGCCAGGGCAGGCCGAATGCGGCGTTCTTCCTCTTCAAAGAACACGGAATAATAGCTATTCAGAGCTTGCAGATAGTCTTCACCAAAACCTTCCGACCGGCTCCAGGCTTTGCACAATTCCACTGCGGCCTGGGGTCGCAGTATTGCCGAGCGGCGGGCTAATTCATTACTGACCAGTTGCACATCTTCGGCAGTATAGGCTACGTTCAGTTGCATTTTGCGGGTGACTGCCAAAAATTCGGCAGAGGCATCGATATTGCGGGTGATGGCCGCCAGGCGCTCACTGGCTGGCAGGGCTGCCAGGGCCTGCAATGCTGCCGGCGCGGAGCGATCTTCGCCGATCGAACACAACCAGAGCAGGGGAGCGGTCAGGAAGCTTTGGGCATCTTCCAGGAATTCCCGCTCGGGTTGCGGCAGGCGTGAACGTACTCCAGCTGCCCACGAGGCGCGCAGGCCAAAACGGTCCGGGTGGTGCAGCACATACAGGCTGATGAACAGGTCGAAGGCGGTTCCACTGATCCAGGTTAATTGAGGTGGTTTTTGTAATTCCATGGCAGATTCTCCCAGCGCGTTAGATGATAATCTAATTTTTTGGTTTACACAAGTGACACTCGTCATGCTGAATTGGATGAATTCCAGATGTTTCCTGAAAAAGTCTTGTCATGTCGTCCAAAGTTGGGCATTCTTTTACCAGATCATTGGGCTGATCAAACACTCTGATGGCCTCTCAAAATTGTGATAAACTCAATTTTGGCCATCATCTTGTTTTCGGAGGTTCTTATCAAAATGCATGAGAAGCGGAGTACCTATTCAGTCGATATTGCCGGTGTTCATCGGGAACTGCCGTTGTTCGAGGTGAAACCCGGCCTGCGAATTGCCATTCTTAACATTCTGGGTGACACCGAGCTGGTGCAGGCTTGCGCCATCAGCCTGGCGGAGAAATTGAAGTCTGTCCAATACGATGTGCTGGTGACGGCTGAATCAAAATCCATCCCGCTGGCCCATGCGCTCTCGGTTACTACAGGCAAGCCGTACGTCATCCTGCGCAAGAGCTACAAGCCCTACATGGGCAACGCCCTGCAGGCAGAAACACTCTCCATTACCACTGGCCAACCGCAGACCCTGTTCCTGGATGAGAAAGATCGCCAGTTAATGGAAGGCAAGCAAGTGGTCATCCTGGATGATGTGATCAGCACCGGTTCCACCCTGCAGGGGATGCGCCTGTTGATGGGCAAAGCCGATGCCCGCATAATCGCCGAGGCAGCCATCTTCACCGAGGGCGAGCGCGCCAAATGGTCAGATGTCATTTCGCTTGGTCATTTACCTGTTTTTTCGGACTAAATCGAACAGCAAGATACCAAAAATCACCCGGCCTGCAAAGCCGGGTGATTTTTTTGGATGGGATTTCAAATAATTCGGTTCAATAAACCAATCAGCGTTCGCATGATTCCCTGCGCCCGGCTGCGGAAAATTTCAGGATTACCGTAGGCTTCCCCGCCGGTTGTGCTGACTACATCAGTCACCCCACGCAGGATCAGGCAGGGCAAGTTGTGGCGGTCGGCCACCCAGGCTATTGCCCCGGATTCCCAGTCTGCTGCCACCGCGTTGTATTGTTCCACCAGGCTGGGTATTTCTGCTGCCAGGATGTCCCGATCGGCTGAGACTAGGCGCACCCGGCGCAGCGGGATGGGCAGCCCGGCTGGCAATCCGACCCAGCGCGGCCGGCAGGTGAAGTGTTGGATGGCGGCCTGCGGGTCACCCATTTGCTCGATGATATCGTAGATTACAGTTTCTTCAGCCAGCAGGATCTCCCCCGGTTCGGCCAGACCGGCAAACCCGCCACAGGTACCCAGATTGATCAAGCGTTGCGGTTGCCAGCGGCTGATGGCATACTCCGTCGAGGCGGCCGCGGCCACCTTGCCCCAGCCCCCGTGCAGAAAAACCACCCGTTGTTGGTGAATGCGCGCTTCAAACCACTCGCCATACGGGCAGTGGTCAACGGGTGTCCTGCCGGGCAGCTCTGACGCCAGTTCCGGGAATAAAGCGCGCCACTCCGCTCCAGCCGAGATTAGTACAATTGCCGTTATTGTGTCAGTCATGGTAAGCATGTTTTCGTCTGGTATTGTTGAGTTTGTGAACTCGTGGATTCGTCATTGAATAGTATCCAAATCCGGTATCCGCAGAAAAAATTAAAATTTTTGGACCTCAACCATGCCAGCCTCAGCTCTCTGGGGATAATCGCCCTTCAAGATAGGAATTCAAGATCATCAAGGCCTGTTCGGCAAAGACGGCTTTATTTTCCTGCCGGTTGCCCTGGCAAAAGATTTTAAACGTATGTTCGCCGGTTGGCGTCGAAAGCCCCACCCAGGCCAGCCCGATCGGTTTATCGGGCAATCCACCACCTGGGCCGGCGATTCCCGTAATGGAAAGGCCAATCACATGATCCTGCCCAAAATCCGCAGAGAAAATTCGCCGGACCCCCTGTGCCAGTTCCAGGGCGGTTTCCTGGCTGACGGCGCCATAGGTCATCAGGGTCTCGTGCTGCACACCTATCAGGCGTTCTTTGGCTTCATAAGCATAGGCGACGACACTGCCCAGGTAATAACCCGAACTGCCCGGGATGTTGGTAATGCGATGACCGATCAAACCACCGGTGCACGATTCCACCAAAGCCAACTTCAAGTTTTGCCTGCGCAATAACTCGCCGATCCGGTATTCAAGCACCGATTCCAGTAATTTTCCGTTCATTGTCATGCTGAGATTTTACCCCTGAAACACCCCTAGGGCGAGGGAAGGTTGTTGTCTGGACAGTGTGACAAATGTCCCATATTAATTCAGTTTGTTAACCATCCTGTCGAATGGTTGTTTTTTGCAAAACATTTTGTACAATATGCTTATGGAACCGGGCAAATCTCGGTAGAGTTGGTCTGGACATTTCCAGATCCCCACGGAGGCCTTCACAGGGTAATCAAGATGTCACCAAGATTAGATCAGACTCGTCAGGATCCGGAGATCTCTCCGCTAAATATTCAAACTCTTGCAAAGGCAGCTGCAGCCCGAGGGGATTGGGAATCGGCTGTCCGTTATTACGCCCGGTGTGAGGAACAGCGCAATGCCGAGCTGGCGCTCATCAATAGCGTGCAGGAAGGCCTTTCCTCCCAGATGCAGATGCAGGCGATCTACACCCTGATTGGCGATAAGCTACGCGACACTTTTGATGCCCAGGTGGTGATGATCTCGCAATATGACCCGCAGACCAATATGGTTTTTCATCACTATGCTATCGAGCGCGGTCAGCACTTGAACCTGACCCAGTGGAGCCCGATTGATAGTTCCCGGCTAAATGTAGTCAGGACACGGAAACCGTTCATGATCAATCCGGATGAAATCAACCGTTTGGTGGATTCTGGCAGGATGTCGGTGGTGCCGGGCACTGAACTGCCGAAAACCTGGCTGGGGGTGCCGATGGTCGTCGGCGACCAGGTGGTGGGAATTGTCAGCCTGCAAAACCTGGATAAAGAGAACGCTTTTTCGGAATCCGATATCAACCTGCTGTCCGCGCTGACCAACAGCATGAGCCAGTCGCTGGAGAATGCCCGCCTGTTCAATGAGACCCAGCGCCTGCTGAGATTGCTGGAAGGCGAGATAGAAATCGCCCGCCAGACGCAGCAAAGCATCCTACCGATGCGGCCGCCCAACCGGCCGGGGTATGACTTTGGCTCGCTGATCATTTCCGCTCGGGCGGTCAGCGGAGATTTTTACGATTTCATCCCTTTTGGTCGCCACAGGCTGGGGATCGTGGTCGGGGATGTGTCTGATAAGGGCCTGCACGCCGCCCTGTTCATGGCGTTGACCTTCAGTCTCCTGCGGGCCGAAGCCGGGCGCGGTGATGACCTGGCCGGTACGTTATTGAACGTCAATCGTTACCTGCTCAAGATGAACGCTGCCAGCATGTTTGTCACCTTGCTTTTTGCCATTCTGGATCTACGCAACGGCCAGTTGAATTATGTGCGGGCCGGGCATCTGCCACCCATCCTGCTGAATGCTGATGGCCAGCCGCTAAAGGTGGCGATTAGCGAGGCCCAGCCACTGGGGCTGTATCCAGAGATTCACCTGGACCGCCAGCAATACACCCTTCCAGCGGGTGGGTTGGTATTGCTATTCAGTGATGGGTTAAATGAAGCGACCGACCCGCAGGGCAATGAATTCGGATTGGAACGCATCCGCCAGCAACTGACCGCCCACCGAGCGGAACCTGCGCAGATGGTCTGCGAACACCTCTGGCAGGCGATCCGGGCGCACAGCGCTCCAGACCCACACCAGGATGATTTTACGGCGGTAGTGGTCAAACGCAATTAATGGATGGTTTTTAGTAGCAACCAACCGGCTGGATGTTTGTACAATGAACATACCCATCCCCTTATGATCCGGTTCAGACCCGAGAAACTCATTCTCTCCCTCCAATTTGGCGAAAAAAACTGTTCCTGAGAAAAAGTATCCCATGAAAAGAGCCAGTTTTTTCCTGATGACGTTTGTCCTGGCCTTCCTGGTTGTCTGGATTCTATTCGGTGCCCGACTGGGTGGAATCTGGATCATCTTGATTGGTTTGTTTGGTTGGGCGTTCCTGTCATGGCTTCTATGGCAGGCCAGAAAACTACAGGCGAAAAAGTTGGTTTATATCGGACTCGGCGTTTTGCTGGGCTTGTTCTTTCCAACCTCGGCCATTATCGAATCAGAGAAATATTTCCATTACCATCTGCCACAGCCCTTCCTGTCGATTGTGGATATCCTGATCTATGCCTGTTTCATCCTGGCCCTGGTATTGGCAGCGGCCCTGCTGCATGCCGGGGTAAAAATGCTCCAGCAGAGGTACTCTCCACCGGCAGCTGAGGAGGTGGGTCAGGTAAAAACAGACGATTGGATCCTGGTGATTGTCTTCAGCCTGAGTGCGTCGTTGCTGCTACTATTTTTCCATAACTTGTCCGGCCTGATCATGTGGGATAACACCTATGATGCCATCGAAGGTTTCTGGTTGTTCATGCCGATTTTGGTCAGTCTGGTTTGCGGGACGGTGTTGGTAGTTAACCTGCCTGGCAAACTGAAATTGGTCAGCCTAATGTTCTTCCTGTTTGTACCAGTGTTGACCTATATTGTGTATGTTCCCGCAATGAACATCGATTTCCGCAGTATGACCCGTGAGCGTGGAGATCGCATCACCTACGCTATTGAGGCTTATCGACAGCGAGAAGGACAATATCCGCAGACCCTGGCCCAACTCACACCAGGTGACTTGCTTACCATTGAGCCGCCATTTATCATCAATGGCCAGAACTGGTGTTATGATGCCGAACCGGATATTTACCGCCTGGGTTACGTCGAACGTGAGCACTGGAGCTCCCCCTGTTATTACGGAGAGGTCTTTAATTCCGCCGGGGATTTTTCCGGCTACCCACCGGTCTGCGAAGCCGAATTGGCCATATTTACACCAAAATTTGATACAACCGGGTTTTTTGGGTGTAAATAGCAGTTGACAAACGTTCTATTTTTATGTAAGATGAATCTGTAATTCGGATATTTACAGGGGGAATAACGAAGCGGAGTTTGTCATTAACCTCTGCTGAGGCCAGATCAAAGGCTTTAACAGAGGAAGGTTGAAGGCGATTTGCCTGTACAAAAGGAGAAAAAATGGATTTCGAAGGATACTGCGTCAAGTGCCGTGGAAAAGTTCAGGTCAAGGGTGGTGTAATCAAGGAATCCCCCAATGGCCGTCGAATGGTGCAGGGTCCCTGCCCGGTCTGCAAAACCAAGGTGACGCGCTTTCTGGCTGGCGCAAAGAAATAATCCCGCGGCTGGCAAGCACGAAACTGATTTGATAAAAAACTTCCCAACGTAATATCTGAAAGACGTTGGGAAGTTTAATTTCTGTTGGATGCTGGAAAACAATTGTCTCATTTTGTCCTCCCTAAAATTTTCGCCTGGGAGGCTGAATATTAAGGACCTTATCGATGATAACCGATTCGAGTCAAATCGAAGTATTCCCCGCCACCGCTGAACGCTGGCTGGACCTGGAAGCGTTGTTCGGCGAACACGGTGCCTATGCCAATTGCTGGTGCACTTTCTGGCGGATTAAACGCTCGGAATTCAGCAAGCTGAAGAGCGAGGAAAAGAAGGCACTTTTGAAGGAATGGACAACCTTGCCGATTGCCCCCGGCGTGCTGGCCTATGACGAGGGCCAGGCGGTCGGTTGGTGCGCCATTCAACCGCGTGAGACCCTGCTGCCGCTGGCAAAATCCCGCATCCTTAAACCGGTGGATGACCAACCGGTCTGGTCGATTGTCTGCTATTTCGTGGCAAAATCTGCCCGCCGCCAGGGGGTGATGCAGGCCCTCTTGCGCGGCGCGATCGAGTATGCCCGCCAGAATGGTGCCACCATCGTCGAGGGTTACCCGCTGGATATGCAATCCGCCCCGCTGGACGGCAAGAAGCTGACCGGTTATAGCGGATTCATGGGTATCGCCTCGGTCTACCGTGAACTGGGCTTTGTCGAAGTTGGCCGGGCCTCGGAAACGCAAGTGATCATGCGTTATGAGATCCATTAACCACATGACTACAAGTTCCCTCACTACCAAAACCCAGTTTCAAACCTTGTTTGGCTATCAATTTCATACCCGAAATCGGTTGATTGAGCGGGCTGCCCAGCTTCCCGAGGAAGATACTCTCGCCAATCCAGGTTACGGCCACGGCTCAATTCACGCCCTGCTGTTCCACTTGTTGCGGGCGGAAAGTGGCTGGCGGGTCGCCATCGAAACGGGCATCCAGCCGCCTCCGGAGAAGATCGAGACCTATCCGACTTTTGCCTTATTGCTGCCTGCCCTTCACCAGGAACAGCAGGCCTGGTTGGACTTGCTGGAAAACCTGACGGCCGAAAAAATCGAATCCGACCTATCACTGACCACCCAGCGTGGACGCACGTTTGTCATCCCCTGCTGGCGGGTCTTGCAGCATCTCATCCTGCACGGCATGCAGCACCATACCGAAATCGCCCAGTTATTGACCCTGAAGGGCCAGTCGCCGGGGGATATTGATTTTATTTTCTACGATGGTTAGGGGAGAGCAGCAACCATCAACGAATTTTTAAACAAATAAACGAATGGAAACTGACTCCGTTCGTTTATTTGTTCCTTATTGGTTGATGGTGATTAACCATCTGTTACATCTTTGCGAATAATCCCCTGGCCCATTCGGCTGCCCGTTCCAGCTCGCCATCCTTCAGCGGGCCTTCGCTGGCTTTAACGAAAAAGCCCTCCGGCTCGGCGATCAACGTGCCGCCGGCTTTGAGCATGGCAGTCCCAATCGGTTTGGCGGCATAGCCAAAAATCTTGACCATGAAGGTCAGGATGCCATTATTGACATCCTTAATCGCAATGCGGGTGTCAAAACCTGCCACTTTGAGGCCCTTCAGGCTACCGGGGTTTAGACCCTTCATCCATTTTTTGGTTTCTTCCCACGGCCGGAAAGCCCGGGTTGGCGAGCCAACGATCAGCAACTCCACCCCGGCCAGTTGTTCCGGGGTCAGACCGGACACCTGGACCACCCCGATCTCTGCCTGGTTCGGGTAGGCCGCGGCAATCGCCCGGGCAACTTTTTCGGTGTTGCCAAAGACCGATTCATACACAACCAAAACCTTCATGCGAACATCCCTCCACGGACGAAATCTCCCCGCTTCGATTATAAATCCGCAAAGCCCTGCGGGCAATCAAAAAAGTCTCCTGAGTAGAGGAGACTTTTTCAGGGCAAACAAATTCACCTTCGCAGAAAACTAGTTAAACAACCGCTCCCAGGGGATGGCGGCCAGGACAAGAACAAAGGATGCCAGGAACCACAAAGCCGCCCGGCGGTGCTTGGACAGATCACTGGCAGCTTTTTTGCTCTGCGCCCGGCCGATGTGTGCCACCACTATTGCCACGATCATCATCAGCGTATGCTCCACCAGGAAGAAGCGGCTGACCGCATTGCCCATGGCTCCGGCAAAGTTGCGCAAGCCGGCAGTTGTAATCGGACTGACAAAGAACAGGACCAGGCCGAGTAGAAACTGGATGTCCAGGATGGAAGTGAAACTAACTCCGGCGGAGTTATCCGCCTTGACCCATGGCTTTTTCCCCAACCAGCCCACAAAAGCCCGCACTACGGCATAGATCCCAACCACCAGCACCAGCCAGCGGGTGATGTCATGCATCACAAGTATTAGTTCATAGAAACTCATCGTTTTTCTCCTTGGTTGATTGTTCTTTTATTATTTTGTTCGACCGGCTTGAACCAGTTTCAAGATTGGGAGGGTTCAGGCTGTGTGATTCCCGGCCGCAATTCTTTTTCAAACTGGATGAACTCACTGACGATATGCATGCCGGCCTTTTGGTACAGCCGGGTGGCGCCGGTCGGGTTGGAGGCATCCACCCCCAGGCCGATGTTCTTCGTCCCGCGCCGGTAAAATTCGCCAAATGAATATTGGAGCAGGGCAAGCCCCAAACTCTGCTTGCGCCAGGCCGGGCGTACGCCTAATGTGCGAATCCAGCCGATCTCCATCCGGTAATGATTGATGGAAAACCCCGCCACTTCACTGCCATCCCAGATCACAGCCCACAGAGCTGGCTCATATTCGGGGGCATCAAAATAGTAATAGGTGAACTCAGCAAAGCTGATTGGATGACTGCCCCAGTGTGACTGGAAGGCTTCATTGAGCGCCTGCCAAATGGCCTCGGCATGTTGTTCCTTCACGAAGGGTCGGAGCTCAAACCCGGCCGGCAGGATAGGCTTCGGCGGGACAGCATCCAGCTCGATTCCCATGCGCCAGAAATAGCGAACCGGTGAGTAGCCCTCCCGGGTGAAGTAGGTTTTACCGGGTTCGTCCTTGTGGTCGGTGGCGGCCCGGATAAACACGCGCAGGTCGGCTGGAGCCTGCCTCACATGTTCCCCACCCCGGATTTCAATTACCCTCAGCAAGGCGGTGTGAATCCCATGCTCTATATATTTCGGATGAACGTACAGGTCGCCGCTGAGATGGTAGTGATCTTTCACATCCAGGAGTTCGCCATAACCAACCACCTGTCCTTCGCGAGTTTCCACCAGCCAGGCATCCAGCTCCGGGTTGAAGCCGGCGTGTTTCCAGCTATTGGCCAAATCCTCTGGCGTAACCGCAACACTGATGTCGCCATCCGCTTCGCACACCGCGTAAATCAGCTGAGCGATCGCGTTTAAATCGTCCCAGCGCACGGAGCGTAAGGTCAGCGATGCATCCAGAGGTGTTTGGGTTGATGAGGTTGAATCGGTCATGTTTTTCCTGCCAACGGGTCGGTTGGCAACCTTTCAATAGGATGGAAGTATACTTGATGTAAACAGGTTTTTCAAACCAAACTGAGGTGTGAAAATGATCGATATCCAGGTCCTCACAACCCTGGCCGATGTAGATTTACTTCAGGTGATGTCAGGTTATAACTCCCACGAACGCTATGCCGTTTCTGTGGAGGAAACCGAACCCCTGACCACCTTTCAATTACGACTGGAAAGGTTGTCGCAGCCTTATACCCGGGATTTCCGTTCCGGCCTGACCTTGGGCGATATACAGCGCTACCTGCAATTGCTTCCGCAGGGGCTTTGCCTGGCAGCCTGGGTGGATGGCCAGGTGGCTGGGATAGCCATCGCCGGGGCGGAGATCTGGAACGGTACCCTGTGGATCTGGGAGTTCCATGTTGCCCCGGCTTTCCAGCGGATGGGTGTTGGCCGCAGGTTGATGGATACTCTGGCGCAACTAGCCCGAGCGCGCGGATTGCGCACCCTGCGGGTGGAGACCCAGAATACCAATGTCCCGGCTATCCGCTTTTACCGCCGCCTGGGTTTTCAAATCCAGGGTATCGACGTCTCGTTCTACTCGAATTCGGATTTATCCACCGGCGAGGTGGCGCTGTTCCTCAAACGCCCCCTGGATTGAGGTGTGATAGTTTTTGCAAGCAACCTGTGGGTAAGATTGACAGCGTGAGGTAACTGCATCGAAATTGGGATGGACATGGAAAAGAAAAAATTCTACGAACTGACAATTGAAGAGCGGCTGGCGCAGGTAGCGGCGCAGGCCGAGTTGACCCCGGAAGAATCGAGTGCCTTGGGCGGTGGGACTGGCCTCTCGCTGGAGCAGGCCGACCACATGATCGAGAACGTGGTGGGTCGCTATGCCCTGCCACTGGGGATTGCTCAGAATTTCATCGTCAATGGCCGTCCGGTGCTGGTACCAATGGTGGTGGAGGAAGCCTCGATTGTGGCCGGCGCTTCCTTCATGGCCAAACTGGCTGCGGCGGGTGGCGGCTTCACTGCCTCCACTACCGCCCCGGAGATGATCGGCCAGATGCAGGTGTTGAACATTGCCGATTTACCCGGCGCCCGCCTGAAACTGCTGGAGAATAAAGCCCGCTTGCTGCAGGCTGCGGCCAAGGTGGACCCGCTGCTGATTAGCCTGGGCGGCGGTCCGCGTGACCTGGAAGTTCGCCTGATGGAAGACTCCCCAATCGGACCCTTCCTGGTGGTGCACCTGATCTACGACGTGCGGGATGCGATGGGCGCCAATGCGGTCAACACTGCCTGTGAGCGCCTGGCACCGCTGGTCGAGGGGATCACTGGTGGACGGGTGCTGCTGCGCATCCTCTCCAACCTGGCGGATCGCCGCCTGGGAAGAGCGCAAGTCATCCTCCCGCTGGAGAAGCTGGCTTTCGATAACTTTTCCGCCGAAGAAGTCCGGGATGGCATCATTGCGGCTTATGCCTTTGCGGCAGCGGACCCCTACCGGGCGGCCACCCACAACAAGGGCATCATGAACGGGGTGGACGCGGTAGTGCTGGCGACCGGAAACGACTGGCGTGCTGTGGAAGCCGGGGCGCATGCCTATGCTGCCCGTTCCGGGCGCTACACCAGCCTTTCGACCTGGACCAAGGATGAGCAGGGCAACCTGGTGGGTACGTTGGAGATGCCCATGGCGGTTGGCCTAGTGGGTGGGGCAACCCGCGTTCATCCGGGGGCCCGGGCGGCCATCAAGCTGCTGGGTGTCAAAACGGCTGCGGAACTGGCTCAGATCATTGTCTCGGTGGGACTGGCGCAAAACCTGGCTGCCCTGCGCGCCCTGGCGACGGAGGGCATCAACCGCGGCCACATGGGCCTGCATGCGCGCCAGGTGGCTATCGCTGCCGGCGCCGTGGGCGATGAAATCGAAATTATCGCCCAACAACTGGTGATCGAGAAGAAAATCCGCGTTGATCGAGCTGAATCGGTTCTTCGGGACATAAGAAAAATTTAAACCACAGAGGCACAGAGAACACAGAGAAAAACTTGATTGGAAAACCTATGAAGTATGTCAAGCCAGCCAAGCAAGAGGATTACCCTGAGGAAGAATTAACAGGGAGGATTATTGGTGCAGCTATCGAAGTTAACAAAAATCTGGGTCCAGGATTGTTAGAGTCGGCTTACCAGGTGTGTCTGGCGAGAGAAATGTCTTTGCGAAAAATTCCATTTGAGGCTGAAAAACAACTTCCAATTACTTATAAAGGATTGTCTGTGGATGGTGGCTATCGGATGGATTTCCTGAATGAAGGTAAGGTGGTGGTGGAGTTAAAGGCAGTCAATGAGCTTGCTCCAATTCATTTTGCCCAATTGCTCACCTATCTAAAGCTTACGAATAGTAAAGTTGGGCTCCTCATAAATTTCAATGTTAATGTACTAACAGAGGGTGTCGTAAGACGCATGGCGAATTAAGAAATGTTTTTCTCAGTGCTCTCTGTGTCTCTGTGGTTCATAGGTTTTAAGAAATTATTGCTCCGTGGTTTATCTTCACTAACAAGGATTTAAAAACATGACAGAAACCAATCCCTCAGCAATTCTCAAACCCGATCGACCGGTCGGGATCATCGGCTACGGCGCCTACGTGCCGCGCTACCGCCTGCCCGCCAGTGAAGTGGCGCGCATTTGGGCAGGAGGCAGGGCAGCTGGCCTGCCAGTCAAGGAGAAAGCCGTGGCCGGGCTGGACGAGGACGTGATCACCATGTCCATCGAAGCCGGCCGCAACGCCTTGCTGCGCGCCCGCATCGATCCGCAACTGCTGCGCGCTGTCTGGGTCGGCTCGGAATCCCACCCCTACGCCGTCAAGCCCTCTGGCACCCTGGTGGCCGAAGCCCTGGGCGCTGCCCCTAGCGTCTCGGCGGGTGACTGGGAGTTCGCCTGCAAGGCCGGCACCGAAGCCATGGTGGCCGCCATTGGACTGGTCGGCTCTGGCATGGCCCGTTACGCCCTGGCCATCGGCATGGACACCGCCCAGGGTCGCCCCGGCGATGCCCTGGAATACACCGCTGCCTCCGGTGGGGCTGCCTACATCCTTGGTCCGGCGGATGAAGCCCTGGCCATCATCCAGGGTTCCTACTCCTACGTCACCGACACGCCGGATTTCTGGCGGCGCGCCGAACGCAAATACCCGGAGCACGGTCACCGCTTCACCGGCGAACCGGCTTACTTTAAGCACATCACGGAGGCGGGTCAGCACCTGATGGACGAGTTTGGCCTCAAGCCGCAGGATTTCGCCTACGCCATCTTCCACCAACCCAACACCAAGTTTCCGCAGCGGGCCGCCCAACTGCTCGGCTTTAGTCCGGAGCAGATCAAGCCCGGCCTGCTTTCGCCCGTCATCGGCAACACCTACGCCGGCGCCGCCATGATCGGCCTGACTGCCACCCTGGACGTGGCCAAACCCGGCGACCGCATCTTGATGGTCTCTTTCGGTTCGGGCGCTGGCTCGGATGCCTTCCTGATCGACGTCACCTCGGCGCTAGATGAGCGCCGCAACCTGGCCCCCAGGACCCAGGAATACATCGCCCGCCGCACCCAGATCGACTACGCCGAGTACGTGCGCATGCGCGGCAAGATTGCACTGGAATGAGCGAGGCCCCCATGACGGATGTGGTAATTGCTGGTATTGGCCAGACCCCGGTGGGTGAGCACTGGGAGCTTTCGCTGCGCACCCTGGCCGTGCGCGCCATCCAGGCTGCCCGCAAGGATGCGGGGGGCTTACGCCCGGGGGCGATGTACATCGGCAACTTTCTCGCCTCCATGCTTTCGCACCAGGCAAACCTCGGCGCACTACTGGCGGAGTGGTCCGGACTGGAGGGGATTGAAGCCTACACGATCGAATCGGCCGGTGCCTCCGGCGGCTCGGCCTTTCGCCAGGGCTACCTGGCGGTCGCCAGCGGCCTGGTGGATGCGGCTATGGTGGTCGGTGTGGAGAAATACAACGACGCCATCGGCCCGCAGTTGGAGTCTGCCCTGGCCCAGACCGGCGATTACGACTACGAAATGGTGCAGGGCATGACGCCTGTCACCCAGGCGGCCATTTTGATGCAGCGCTACCTGTACCAGTACAATGTGCCGCGCTCCGCCTTCGGCGAGATCCCGCTGCTGGCGCATGCCAATGCAGTCAACAACCCGTATGCCCTGTTCCAGAAAGCCATCCGGCGTGAGGTGTACGACGGTGCCGAATTTTATTCCGACCCGCTCAACATGTTCGATATGGCGCCTTATGCGGATGGGGCTGCGGCGGTCATCCTGACTCGCCGCGACCTGCTGCCCGCAGATTTTCTACACCCCGTGGTGCGGGTCAGCGGCTCCAGCTCGGTCATCGACCGGCTGGCCCTGCACGATCGCCCGGATCCACTCTCGTTTGAAGCGGCCGGGCGCTCACTGCACCAGGCTTGCCGGCAGGCCGGCATTTTACCGACGGATGTGGACTTCTTTGAGCTGTGCGATACTTTCTCGATCTACGCCTTCCTCAGCCTGGAAGCGGCCGGATACGCCCAGCCCGGCGCTGCCTGGAAGCTGGCTGCGGATGGCAAGCTAGCCCTGACCGGCGAGTTGCCGATTATGACCATGGGCGGCTTGAAAGCGCGCGGCAACCCGATCGGCGCGACCGGGGTATACCAGGTGGCCGAGGCCGTTTTGCAACTGCGCGGCACGGCGGGGAAGAACCAGATCCCAAATGCCCGGCGCGGGCTGGTGCAAAGCCTGGGCGGACCGGCCTCTACCGCCGTCACCCACGTCCTGGAACGAATCTGATAGGAATTGAGAGTCTTCACCTTATAAACTTAGAATTGTAAGAAGAAAAAATCTGAACCACAGAGACACAGAGAAAGAAAAAAGAATTTTTACTCTGTGTCCTCCGTGTCTCTGTGGTAAAAAGGAATCATAAAAATGGAAAACCCACGCCACTGGCGCCTGAAAAATCAACGCTACGCATTGATCGGTGAAGAATGTCCGCATTGCAAAACCAAGCTCTTCCCGCCGCGGGATATCTGCCCGGAATGCGGCGAAGAAGCCCGCACCCCGTATGCCTTCAGCGGGCGCGGGGAGGTCTACTCCTTCACCGTGATGCACGACGCCCCGGCCGGCTTTGAAGACACCACCCCCTACACCGTGGCGCTCGTCAAGTTGCAGGAAGGTCCGATGGTCACTGCCCAGTTGACCGACCTGGGCGACCATCCGGTGCAGATCGGCATGCCGGTCGAGATGGTCACGCGCAAAATCCGCACGGATGACAACGATGCGGGGATTATTGTGTACGGGTATAAGTTCCGCCCGCTGCTGGCAACCGCCGGGTAAGTTACTGTCGAAGATTGAATCGCCCTCCTGGAAAGGAGGGCGATTTTTGTGTGCTAGTATGTAATAATTTTAGAAAAATAAAAAAAGTTCGTTCAGAAACGAACGCACCCTACCAACGTAAGAAAGGAGACCGCGATGGAAAATGAACAGACAGCACATGAGACGAAAGGTATTACAGTGAAGCTGCTAGCAGCGCTTGACCTCGGCTTTGAAATCAAGGGCATGGAGGGGCGCCAACTTCGAATGCGTATGGTGACCTTTGAACCGGGTGGCGTCTTCGGCCCGATTCACGACCATAAAGGCAGGCCGGGCATGGTCTATATATTGCAAGGAACGATCACTGACCATCGAGATGGAGTGACTACGGAATACGGGCCGGGATTGGGCTGGCCCGAGGATATGAACACCACACACTGGCTTGAGAACAGAGGAACGATTCCGGCGGTGGAGATCTCGGTCGATATTTCCAAGCCAGAATAAACTCAGTCCCGATATCTAACCCGGTCGCCGCTGAGCCAACCTAGTAGATAATTATTCTCACCAACCCCGCGGTGACCGAGTCGGATGTATGGGTATAAGTTCCGCCCGGCGGTGCGAGCTTAGCACCAAGCGCCTTACAAAGTTGTAAAGCTTTTTTGGTTTCATTGGAGCAAAGCACATATATAATTAATGAAATGGGGGAAAAGAAAAATACCCCTCCAAAAAAGGATTCTTTCAAAAGCGAATGCATCATTACAGTGTTGGCTTCGAGTTTTTCCTGCTCCCAAGCACAATCCACGCCCGCCCCAGCACCGGTATCGAAATCTTTATATACTACATTTCAATCATGGAGATGCAAAATGGTGGATTCCAGCGTACATATCGATGAAGATAAATCAATCAAGAGCCAAATCAAAACAGAGTTGGAAGATCTGAAGAAAATGGCTGTCGCCTTTGGCCCGGACCGCTTAAGGGATGGTACCTGGTTTAATGAATTTGTGCATGCAATGCTGTCATCGTATGCTGAGAAAATTATCAAGGCTGGCGGTGTAGAGTATTTTCGTAAAAAGTATCCGGGGCTCACACAGGATGCCATAGCAGAAAAACTTTGTACGTTGGCGATGCGTTATGCAGCTATCGCCGGTGGGGTGACCGGTATAACCGCTTCAACAGGGGTATTGGGTGGTTTGACGATCCCCGTAATTATTGCTGCAATTGGCGGTGAGATTTTGTACACCACGCGTTTGCAGGTACGACTTATTTACGATCTGGCCACAGTTTATGGCGCCCCAATTGACTTAAATGACCCGGAACAACTTTATAGAGCATTCATGATGGCATATGGTATTTCCGCTGTGACTGCGAATGCAGGTGGTGTAGTTACAGCTGTGGGGGCGGAAGTAGTACGAGCACAGGCATACCGCTTCATTACAGGTAAAACGCCTATTATTCAAAAAGCTGCTATAAGGATATTGGGTCCGAATATAGGGAAAATGATTACTCGGAACGCGATTTTGAAAGTTTTAGTGCCAGGAGCAGGAGTAGCTATCTCTTCTGGTTGGAACTACGTTTCTACAAAGAACATGGCTGAAACTGGGCGGCAGGAATTTAAATTGGAAGCCCAGGCGCAACAGGCGGCAGTTGACCTGTGTAATAAAGCTGAGTTGACTTCCCAAGATCTGCCTGTTATTGTGCAGGCAGTCCAAGCAGTCATTAACATAGATGGTAGTATTGATCCACGTGAATTGAAGGTATACCAGGCGATTGTTAAGTGCTTGAATGTTCCTGATGAGGTTCTGCAAGAAATTGAAGCTCGCGTAGAAATTAATGCTGATATCGTCGAGAAACAGCTGCGTGCCGTAAAAAGTGTTAAATTGCGCAAGGCTTTGGCTGAACTTCTTAAATTGGCCTCTGCCGCCAGTGGCGCAATTGCTCCAGCCGAGCTCGACCTGCTCAATCGTTTTCTGCCAGCTTTGGATGCAAAGTTGGATCTGGCTGAACTCCAAGCTCAGGCATCTCGCTATAAACGGAAAGAGCAAAAGGGCTTGAGAGAACAAGCGGGCATATTAGGCCATAAAATTAGTGGGCTTTTTGGCAAGAAAGCGTCACAAGTATCAACTGAACCAGAGCCAGTATCTAGTGCTGTAGCTGCAACTTTAACGACAGGAACCTCTCTTAGCCAAGCAGAACTTTTAGAGCGGTTAAATCTTCTTCATGCTGAAGGCTTGTTAACGGATGATGAACTAGCCTAACGGTTGTGCAATCAGAAGCCGAATCGTGAAAAACGGCAAAAATTGCAAGAAAAAATTGAACATTACCAATTGAATAAAGATGACTTACGCTATTGGCACCTCAGAAAACAGGAGTGGCAATGGCAAACCCGG
>JBGSJZ010000056.1:0-52036 GCA_041741455.1 Anaerolineaceae bacterium
GCCAGCGGGCCGCTGCCCTTATACGGGTACAGGTTGGGTGCGCCGGTCAGCACGATGTGCTCCTGGGTGCCATCCTGCAGCCGGCACAGCACCAGCTTGTCGGCGTTCGGGTGCGGCAGCACCTCGTCGATGCGGGCAACCACGATTTTATCCGGGTCCCAACTCAGGCCGGCGTAGCGAAATCCATAACTCTCGCCTTCCGGGGCGGGCAGGCCGACAATTTGAATATCCTCCACCTCCAGGCCGGCCATGGTTAAGACGTGGGCCAGTTCCAGGAGGGGCAGGTCAATATCGATGTAATCCTTCAACCACGAAATTGGTACCTTCATGGGCTATTCTCCTTTGAAAAATTTTTTACCACGGAGTCACGGAGAACACGGAGAACACGGAGGTCACGGAGAAATTCTTATTCTCTCTTCATAATGATCCAAAGACAGTTAGTTGACTTCCGTCTTTTCTTATCTGTGCTCATTTGTGTAATCTGTGGTTGCATTTTAATCTTAGAACTGCTCCAGGAAACGAATATCGTTCGCCCAGAAGTAGCGGATATCGCTGATACGGTGGCGCAACAGGGCCACCCGTTCCGGACCGATGCCGGCCGCGAAGCCGCTGAACTGGCGCGGGTCGTAGCCGCCATTTTCCAGCACGGTCGGGTGGATCATACCGCAGCCCATTATCTCCAGCCAGCCGCCGCCATGGCAGACATTGCAACCCTTGCCGCGGCAGACGAAGCACTCCACGTCCATTTCAGCCGAGGGTTCAGTGAAGGGGAAGAAGGAGGGGCGCAGGCGGGTGCGCACATCCTGGCCGAACATGCGCCGGGCGAAGTCGTTCAGGGTGCCCTTCAGGTCGCCAAAGGTGATGCCGCGGCCCACTGCCAGCAGTTCCAACTGGTTGAACTGGATCTCGTGGGTGGCGTTCATCTGCTCGTAGCGGTAGACCATGCCGGGCAGGATGACCCGGATCGGCTCGGGGTGGCGTTCACGCATCGCCCGGATCTGGCCGGGGGAGGTATGGGTGCGCAGGATGATACCGGGGTCGGTGGTGTGGAATGTGTCCCACATATCCCGTGCCGGGTGATGCTCAGGGATGTTGAGCAGGGTGAAGTTGTTCTCGTCGGTCTCCACGTCCGGGGCGCGGTAGACCTGGAAGCCCATCTCGCCGAAGACTTTGTAGAGCATGCGCAGGGTTTGGGTGGCCGGATGCAGGCGACCGTGGGGCGGGGTACGCCCGGGCAGGGTCACATCCACCCGCTCGGTCACCAGGGCCTGCTGCAGCGCTGCCTGCTTGACCTGCTCGGCACGTTCGGCGAAGGCGGCTTCCAGCGCCACTTTGGCGGCGTTGGCTCGCTGCCCGACAGCGGCGCGTTCTTCCTTGGGCAGTCCGCCCAGCTTGCTGAAGGCCAGCATCACAGGGGCGCTTTTCGCCAGGTGAGCGCTCTTCCAGGCCTGCAAGCCGGCCTCATCGCTGACGCTTGCCAGCGCAGCCAGGCCCTGTTGCTCCGCCTCCGCCAGTTGATCCAGGATATTGACTTCTTCCATAACAGTACCTCCTAAAAAATACTTTCCCGATGCATACCCTTAGGGTTTGCATGGATTGTTAAACAAAAACGCCCATCCCAAACAAGGGACGGGGTTTCCGCGGTACCACCCTGATTGACCGCTGATTGGAGCGGTCCACTCTGCGCCAACAGCCGAAGCGATTGGCTGCGCCTGTAACGCTGCGCTTGCGGCCCGAACTACCAGCAACTGCCTTCACCCGGGCGGCTCCGGAGGGAACTTCGGCTGTCTGCCACCGGGCGGGGGTCTCAGTCTATGCCCCGGCCTCCCTGTCGGCTTTCGATCAGCTTACTTTCCTCCATCCAAGCCATTAGATGTATGGCCCTATTGTAACCCGGGCCGGGGAAATGTCAAGACGGGAAATTTTCCTTTCGTACACTTCTACAATGAAGCCATGATGATGATCAGAAGAATCACACCGGCTGCAATTCCCAGGCCGATCAGCAGATTCCGCTGTTTGGTGGCTTTATCCAATTCCTCTTTCAGCGTCAATTCTTCAGCATTCAGCTTATTAGCATCATTGACATACCCTTCCAGAAACTGACGCACCATGTCGATCTCTGTCAATGGTGTGTTTTGGGCGGAAAGGTTCTGATAGTTTTCCGGAGGCAATGTGTTTTGATAATTGGCCGCAGTTTTTTGGATGACATCATTCATCTGGCGGGTGTTATTCAAAACAGCCACAAGCCTGGAACGGTTTTCCAGGGTCACTTCCTGTTCCGGGTGGGCAAAAATAAATGAATTGCTCATAGAGATCTCTCTTTCTGAAATAATTACTCTCTCTGGCGAGAGATGGTTGGTTACTGAAGTTGATTGACCTGACGAATCAAGTTTTCAGCATTGCGGCTCGTGGTGTCTGCCCGCCCTTCATAGGTCACATACTGGCCATATTCATCGATGGCTAGTTCAATGTCCTGTTCCACACCGTAGACCAATTGCTGCACCAACAGGGCTTTCGCCTCAGCTTCCTTGCCACTCTCAGCGGCATAGGCCAGTTCATTTTGTGCCTGCTCTTCGGCATGCTGGCGTTGAGTCAGGGCATCCTGCATGGCTTCGCTAATGTTGTGGTGATGATCAAAGTAGCGCCCATTCAGGTGTTGACTGGCGCTGTCCGTCCAGACCATCCCTACATCCCCACGCAATTCCTGCAAGGAGCGGGATTGCTGCGCCATCATCCACAGTTCATCATTCATCTAAAGCCTCTCTCACGGGTTGAAAATCACCCGGCCATAGTATGAGCCATCATCTACGATGCGCCAACCGCGCCCTGCCTGGGCTTGCCAGAATGATCGGGCTTTTTCCCCTTCGATCACGCCATAAATTTCACTGGCGCCACTCTGCCGGCCTGCCTGTTCAACCTGGCTAAGCATCCGGGAAGCGATTCCATTGCCGCGATAACTTTCGTTGACCTCAATATCCTGAAGTTTCAGTTTTCCACTGGCTTGATCCAGTTGTAAATTTGCCCTTCCGATTCCAAGATTAGGCGTATCCGGTGCGCTTCCATTGCTGGTATCGTATGCTCTCAACATGAGACTGTCATCTCCATTAGGATGTTGCTTGAGCGTGATGCTGCGACCGTTCTTATCCACAAAGCGCACTGCATCCCGGCTGCCGGTCACTCGCCCGAGTCCTGAACCACCAGCCCCAGAACTGGAAGAACCTGAAAATCCACCGCCGGAGAATCCGGATGAATGAAGGGTTGGGCGATTGACTTCATGTAGAATGTCGATTTTTTCTTCCACTTCCCGGCGGCCGCGAGAGATATCCATCTGGGCTTCAGCTTCGTGGTTTTCTCCATGCGATAGGTGCACCCGGCCTTCATCCGAAAACTCCTGACCCTGGCGGGTGCGGGTCATCATTTGAGTCGCTGCCTGGTATTCCTGGTCCACTTCCTGGCGGGCTCGCTGGGCAGACCGCTGGGTGGCCAGGGCAGCTTCCCGACTGCGTTCGGCATGGTTTAGGGCAGTGCCTGCTTCCTGGACACCCTGGGTGGCAATCTGCACGGCAGTTTCAGACATTTCCACTGCCCGCTCACAAAGGGCAACCCGCGCTTCCGCCCGGGCAACTTCTTCTTCTGCGGCGCGCACCTCAGCCTGGGCTATGATCACAACCTGTTGGGCCTGGGCCACCCGGGCCCGGGCAGCGCTGACAGCCGCCTGTTCACTCCAGGTGCTGCGCTTTTCCTGGTCATTTTGGGCTGCTCTCAGCCGGTTGATGGCCCGATCCAGATCCCATTCAGCGCTGCGCAGTTCAGCTTCCGCCTGGTGCAAGGCTGCTTTGGCAGCTTCCAACCGCTGGCGTGCACGTGCCAGCCAGGCTCGGGCTTTGGCCAGTTCCTCCTGCCAGTGTTGCAGGGTCGCCTGGGCATTTTGCAGAACAAGCTGACAGCCATTGCGCATTGCTTCAGCTTTGCTCACACCCTGGGTGCATCTGGTCACCAGATCATTGGTGCGTTGTTCGATGTCCTGGACACGTTCCTCGTCCTGCTGAGCCCGGTCTAACACCACCCCGGCGCGGTGCAAGGCAATCTCCACCGTCTCGGTCAGTTGGCGCTGGCGATACCCAACCTGCGAGATGACCTCGCTGGCAGTCACTGACCAACGTTGCAGACCTGCAATCAGGTCTTGCAGTGCCACCATGATAACCCTCGGATCAGCGCTGCTCACACCGGCAACCCGCCATCCCTTCGATTAGCATCCTCCAGCGCCTGAATACGATCATCCAGGATCTGCATAATCCGCTGGGTGTTATCAATATATTCTTCAAAGCGCCGGGTGGTGCGGATCCAGCCTTCGCGGAACTGATCGGCAGCATCGCCTTCGTAGGTGGTGCTGAAGGCCCGCCAGCCGTTGTCCAGTTGGGTGTATTCGCCGCGCAGTTTGGCCAGGTGCAAGGTTAATTGGTGCCGGTATTCTTTCAAACCAGCCAGGAGTAAACGTGTATCAGCCACCTTGTAAGTACCTCCCGGTTGCATGCATCTTAATGTGCAGGAACTCTACATAACTTGGGCCTTCCACCTTGTCGTAATGCATCATCGTCTGGCGAAATGGTCCCCAGATTTGATCATAATATTTGCGCATATCATCCTGCCATAGCGGGGAGACAGCTTCGTGTGCTTTCTCCAATTCCATCATCGAAGCTCGCAGGGACAGGTTAAAATCCATCAGCATTTTAGTGAAACGCATTCCCATTTCGTATTGATCATTCATGTTTCCGGCCATCTTCTACCTCCGGTTTTTTAAGGTCTGCCCGACTTTTGGCAGTTGTTCCAGGATGGCATCACCCGGGTTGGTCAAGCCGGCATCGCAGGTGTAGGGCTTGAAGCGCACACTGCGGTCGGACTCAAGATCTACATACAGGGCGCAAACAGGGGTAGGCCCATCATCCTGCAATTGGGCTGCCCGTCGCCCGCTGGTGAAGGAGAAGGATTCATCTTCTGACATCTGGAAGGCGACACGGTGACGGAAACTATGCAGGCCGCGCCGGTCATCCATCACCGAGGCCAGGGCGCGCATACCCGCAAAGGACAGGATGACATGGATACCCAGGGCTGGTCCTTCCATGTATAAACGACGCAATTTTTCTCCCAGGCTGGAGTCGGCCATCCCACCATAGGTATCCATCTTGCGGCGCATGGCTTCAATATTGTCTAGGTCTGTGAACAGGGCAAAAATTGCCGACTGGCTGTGAACTTGGTCTTCATCCAGGGAGCGGCGGCGATCCAGTTCATTTACCAGTTCATTCAAGAATACCTCAGCCTGGCTGGCGGATCGTGAGAATTCTGCCTGAAAACCACCCGGCAGCAACACATTCTCAAATACGCTTTCCAGCACTCCATTCCACTGAGCGCCGGTGATCGACCGATCCAGGATGACGAAGCGCAGGTCCTTCGGGCTGGCATTTAAAGTCAGACCGGCCAACATGCCGGCCAACATGCCATAGCGGGTGGGGTTGTTACTGCCCAATACCACCACGTTTTCACCGATGCGGCGGCGCACCACCAGACGGGCCTGACCGCGCACGTTGAATTCTTGTCCCATCCACATTACGTAGGGGTGCTCGGCATAGAACCAATCCACCACGCCCAGGCCACCTTCAACGGCATCGCTGCGGGCAAATTGTTCCATCTCGGACTGAGAAGGCCAGTTGTTGCGGTTGTACAGTTGGCGGAGGGCAGGGTTATCCAGTAAGGCCGGTTGGGCCTTGCCGTTGAAGATGATACGCTGAGGCAAGCTGTTCTCTGGCAACTTTTGTGAGCGGGTGGTCAGGTCATCCAACAGATCATTCAGCTGATCCAGCGGCAGATAGGCCACCTTGCCGGTCACATTGGCGTTATCATCACCGGCCTGGTCATTAAGGACGATCTTGCCGGGCAAATCGCAAGTTTGTAACAATTGTTTGCCTCGTCGTCCAAACTGGGTGAGCGATTGGATATCCTCGGCCTTCATTTTCATCGCCAGCAGCAGGTGGATATTGGCAAAAATATGCTGGGAATGGATCATACCGACAGCTTCATATTTTTGTGAAGCCAGCAGCATATGAATACCCACACTGCGGCCCTGTTGCGAAATCTGCATCAGGTAGTTGGAGGCCAGGCCATCCTTGTCGCCATCGAAAAGCTCCTGGTATTCATCCACCAGTAACAGAATGCGCGGCATTGTTCCGGCCGGGCTACCCTTGGCGCGGTAGGTTGGGTAGTCGTTAACGCCGCTCTGGGCAAAGATCTTGTTGCGGCGTTCTTTTTCGGCCACCAGTTCCGCCAGTACGCTGCGGGATAACTCAGGAGAAGAGCGCAGGGAGACTACTTCGGCGTGCGGTAACTTGCGGTAGGGTTGGAATTCCACTCCATCTTTGCCATCGATCAGATACAGGCGTAGTTCCTGCGGGGAATAACGCACGGCCAGGCCGTTGATCAGTACGTGGTAAAAGTTAGATTTACCAGCGCCGGTCATGGCTCCCAGCATCCCGTGGGCGCATGGCTGGCCCTGGGAATTGACACCAAACCAAACATTCAACTGTTTATCACCGCCGCGTAGACCGATCGGGGTCTCAATCACCCGTGAGGCATTGCCCTGCCACCATTCAGATGCTGCAATACCTACAGCCGAACTCCAGTCAATGGCTCGCTCCGGTGGTTTGGCGGCAGCCAGCCGTTCGAACAATATCGTTTGCAGTTCAGCCGGCGGTTCGGCATCTGGAATGAAGCGTAGAAACGGTTTGACAACCGCCTCCCTGGCTGGGATTTCAATGATGGCAGCGTTGCGGATATTTTCCAGCTTAATATCATTCGGCAGGGGGTGGTTCTTGTTGAAGTGGATAAAGGTATAGACCCCGGCTACCGGACCAGTGTTGGCGATACTGAAGAGGATCTCGATCGAACGCCGATCATACTGGTTGGGAAAATCTGCTGCAAACACAAATTGGAAGCGCTCGTTAATGCGCATCTCATATGGCACCTGGTCAAAGGAGGTGGTGGCGGCATCCAGGTAGGTTTCAATAATGCGCTGCACTTCCTTTGTCACATCGGTCAGGTCACGCCAGGTGTCGCCGGAGTTTTCCCGCACTTGCGGTAAGTAGCGCCGCATAGGGAAGGCGATGCCATTCCCGGCCGGATCCAGCAGGGTGTAGCGTGTCTGGTGTGGCAGCATCAGGGAGGTGCGGATTACCAATGAGCGCAGCAGGGCAGCCCCCAGGGAACTGTTATTCCCTTCCGTAACCAAAATGATCGTCTTTCCTCGGCCGATAAAGGGAATAAGAGCCGGGATTTCATTTTGAGCAGAGCCATAATTATCTGCCAGCCCGCCAGCCCGGATGAAGGTATCCAGAGTACTGGCCTCGGTAGTGGCATCCCAGGTTTTCCAGGCCGGATCATTCCAACCCGAAAGGGCGGTGATGGGCTTATCGGCCAGGGACTGGCACAACTCGCTGGCGTTATCTTCAAAATACGGTCGCATGAACCCATCCAATGTAGCGTGCTGCTTTTTGGAATGAGCAGCGACAGACTGGATCTTGTGATACAGCGTGGCGCGGCGGCGCTCAAGATCAGCGAGATGGACTTTGATATCATTGATCGATCGAGCCATAGAATGTCTCCTGAAAAAATTTGGATGATTAAGCTAAAAATCAACCACAGGCGCGCCAAAAAGCCAGGATAGCTGTGGTAAGGTTTTTGGATTGGGATGTGGGCGGCATTGAGGTTGCATACCCCGCTGAGAAGTGTGTTGGAGTAATTATAATGTAAGTCAATCAAAAAGAATCATGGTTTAATAAAATGTAAGGCAATTGAAATGATTGCCGATCCTAATACTGGTGAAATTTTGGTAAGTCCGATCTGGATAATTTCAAAACAATCCAAAACCTCCCCCCAGAAAGTATAATAACCTATATGAGCCTGACCCTAGCCGAAGTTGAACACATTGCCGAACTGGCCCGTCTGGAACTGAGCGCCGAGGAAAAAGAGCGCTACCGCCAGCAGCTTTCCGCTATCCTGGAGTATGCCGCCCGCTTGCAGGTGCTGGATACCAGTGATATTCCGCCCACCTCCAGTGTGCTGCCGCCTCGCAGTGTGCTGCGCGAGGACATAGCTCGTCCCTCTTTGAGCACCGCCCAGGTGTTGCAAAATGCCCCGCGCACAGAAGACGATCAATTCAAGGTGCCGCCCATCCTGGATTTGGAAGGCTGATGGCCGAACTGACTGATCTCTCCGTCCGCCAGGCGCTGGATGCGCTTTCCTCCGGCCAGGTCTCCAGCCTGGAATTGACCCGCGCCTACCTGGCGCGCACCGACCGGCTGGAGCCGACCCTGCATACCTACATCACCCGCACCCCGGAGTTGGCGTTGGGACAAGCCCAGGCTGCCGATGATCGCCGGATCGTTGCCCGTAAAACCGGTGAGGCCCTGCCGCCTCTGCTCGGGCTGCCGCTGGCCGTCAAGGATGTGCTGGCGCTGGAAGGTGTGCAACTGACCGCCGGCTCGCGCATCCTGGAAGGCTTCATCCCACCCTACACCGCCACCCCGCTGCGCCGTTTGTTGGATGCCGGAGTTGTAGTGCTCGGCAAGACCAATACCGATGAATACGCCATGGGTTCTTCTACAGAGAACTCCGGTTATGGCTTTTCCCGCAACCCGTGGGATACCGGGCGAGTGCCGGGTGGATCAAGCGGGGGCAGTGCCTCGGCTGTGGCAGCCCGCCTGGCCCCGGCTGCCCTGGGCACGGATACCGGCGGCAGCGTGCGCCAGCCGGCCTCGTTCTGCGGCTTGACCGGCCTCAAGCCAACCTACGGCCGCGTCTCCCGCTACGGCCTGGTCGCCTACGGCTCCTCGCTGGATACGGTCGGTGTGCTGGCCCGCAGCGCCGAGGATGCTGCCCTGGTCTTTCAGCAGATGGCCGGCCACGACCCATTGGATGCCACCAGCCTGGACCTGCCTGTTCCCGCCTACACGCTGCCTATCGAACCGGACCTGAAAGGTCTGCGCATCGGCGTGCCGCAGGAGTACTTCATCCCCGGCATGCAGCCGGAGGTGGAGCAAACGGTGCGGGCGGCCATCGCCCAAATGCAGGCATTGGGGGCTGAAGTCATCCCGGTCAGCCTGCCGCACACTGAGTACGCCCTGCCGGTTTACTACCTGATTGCCCCGGCCGAAGCATCCGCCAACCTGGCCCGCTTCGACGGCATCCGCTACGGCCTGAGCGTGGAATCCGATGCGCTGCTGGAGGTCTACCGCCGCACCCGTGGCCAGGGCTTTGGTCCGGAGGTCAAACGCCGCATCATGCTGGGTACCTACGCCCTCTCCGCTGGCTACTATGACGCCTACTATGGTCAGGCGCAGAAGGTGCGCACCCTGATCAAGCGGGACTTTGAGCAGGTCTTTGAGGCGGTGGATGTGATTGCCGCCCCGGTAGCCCCGACCACCGCCTTCCGCCTGGCCGAGCATACGGATGACCCGCTGTCGATGTACCTGGAGGATATCTTCACCCTGCCGGCCAACCTGGCTGGAGTGCCCGCTTTGGCCTTCTATGCTGGTTTTGATAGGTGTGGGTTGCCAATTGGTATACAATTAATGGGTCGCCACTTTGACGAACAGACGCTTTTCCGTACCACCCATGCTTACCAATTAACCACCGACTGGCATTTACGCCAGCCAACGTTATAATAGTGGTTAATTCACTCATATTTCTCTGAGCTCCTGTGTCTCAGGAGTTTAAAAAATTCCCCTCCGCGCTTTTTGTGTTTTCCGCTACTCCGCGGTTATTTTTCCCAGAAAGGAACCCCAATCATGTCCAAGCCCTTCCCCACCACCCCCGCCGAGATCATCCACTGGCAGTGGGTAGATTATGAACCGTTCGCCACAGAGTTGGCCGAACGATCGTTGACTAAAGCCGGCCTCAAACCCTGGCTGGCAGATTGGACCCTGCTTGCTTCGTGGGTAGAGGAACAATATACCCGCCTTTCGATTGCCATGAGCGTCAATACCGTGGACGAGGAAGCCCACAAACGTTTTGAAAATTTCATGGATACCATCTTCCCCAAGGTCATGGAAGTGGATCAAAAAATGAAGGAAAAACTGCTGGCCAGCGGCCTGGAACCGGAAGGCTTTGAGATCCCGCTGCGTAACTTGCGGGCTGAAGCCGACCTGTTCCGCCAGGAGAACCTGCCTCTGCTGGGCACTGAAGCCAAGTACGGCACCGAATACGACAAAATCGCCGGCGCCCAGGTGGTGACCTGGGAGGGCGAGGAACGCACCATCAGCAGCATGCAGCAGGTAGGCCAGGATCCAGACCGGGCCAGACGTGAGCAAGCCTGGCGCTTGGTGGCTGAGCGCCAACTGGCCGATCGGCCGGCTTTCAATGAGTTGTGGGGCCGATTCCTCAGCCTGCGATTAAAGATCGCCGCCAATGCCGGCAAGCCGGATTACCGGGCCTACCGCTGGCAGAATTTCCTGCGTTTTGACTATACCCCCTCGGATTGTCGCCGCTTCCACGCCGCCATCGAGGAATCGGCCGTCCCGGCTTCTGTGCGCATCTATGAGCGCCGCCGCCAGGCACTTGGTCTGGATACCCTGCGCCCCTGGGATCTGGCCGTGGATATTTCCGGCCAACCGCCCCTGCGCCCCTACCAGACCCTGGATGAATTCAAACAAAAAATCTCCGCCATCTTCCACCATGTCGACCCAGTGTTGGGAGGATATTTTGATAGCCTCAACCGCGAAGGCTTGCTGGATATTGAAAATCGCAAGAACAAGGCCCCAGGTGCGTTTTGCGCTAGCCTGCCGGCTTCCCGTCGCCCGTTTGTCTTTGAAAATGCGGTCGGTTTGCACAGCGATGTACAGACCCTGCTGCATGAGAGTGGCCACGCCTTCCACGTTTTCGAGAGCCTGGACCTGCCATACATCCAGCAGATGGGCACTCCGATGGAGTTCGCTGAGGTCGCTTCGATGGGCATGGAACTGCTGGCCTCGCCCTACCTGGCGACTGATTTCGGCGGCTTCTACACGCCGGCCCAGGCTGCCCGGGCCCGCATTGAGCACCTGGAGAAGTGCATCACCTTCTGGCCCTACATGGCGGTGGTGGACGCCTTCCAGCACTGGGTCTACGAGAACCCCGAGAAGGCGCTCGTCCCAGCCAACTGCGATGCTTGTTGGGCGGACCTTTGGGAACGCTTCATGCAGGGCGTGGATTGGAGCGGCCTGGATGATATCATGCTGACTGGCTGGCACCGCAAGCTGCATATCTTCCAGGTGCCCTTCTACTACATCGAGTATGGTCTGGCCCAACTTGGGGCGGCCCAGGTCTGGGCCAATGCCCTCAAGGATCAAGCCGGAGCGGTGCGTTCCTACCGCAAGGCGCTCTCCCTGGGTTACACTGCCAGCCTGCCGGAGCTTTACCGCACGGCCGGCGCTCGCCTGGCCTTCGATGCCGAGACCCTCGGCCAATCGGTGAAGTTGATGGAAAGCACCATCAACGACCTGCGCACCAAGATCCAATAGCCATTTCCAGCTGCACTTCATGTGCACCTGAACAGCACCTTGACTCCCAGTGTACCGAATGGTATACTGGGAGTTACCATGAATAACCGAGAAAACCTGCTCAAGTGTGCGCTGGAGCTGTTCGCCAGCCGCGGCTACGATGCCGTAGGCGTGCAGGAAATTGCCGACGCCGCCGGGATCACCAAACCCACCCTCTACCATTACTTCGGTAGCAAGAGCGGCCTGCTCTCGGCACTGCTCAGCGAAGCCTTTGAGCCCTTCTTCCCAACCCTGGAATCGGCTGCCCGTTCTCTCGGGGATGTCACCAATGCTTTGCGGGCAGTCGCCGGTGTGTATTTTGACTTCGCTCACCAAAACCCGGTCCTGTATCGTTTCTCCCTCTCCCTGAGCTTTGCTCCACCGGAAAGTGAAGCCTTCCTGGCTGCCCGGGCACTCATTCAACGCCAGCAGCAGTTGCTGGAGGACCTGTTTGGCAGCGCTGCCCGCGATCACGGCAACATGCAAGGCCGCCAGCATACTTATGCCGCCTCGTTCCTGGGTCTGCTCAACACGTATGCCGTGCTGTCATTGACCGGCGACGCCAACCTGGATGAAAACCTGGTCAATAATGTTGTTCATCAATTCATGCACGGCATCTTTTCGTAAGGTTATATTTTTTTGATGATATTCTATACCTACCGGTATGTATCTTGTTGTCTCCTCTCCCGGGGAGAGGTTGGGTGAGGGAAAGGTTTTTTCCGTGTTCTTCCGTTTTGGTCCGTCCAAATCCGTGTTAAAAAATCCATCTAGTTTTTAGGAGTTCACCCATGACCGAATCCCCCCACTGGGCCACCGACGCCATCTTCTACCACATTTACCCGTTGGGTTTCTGCGGCGCACCCGCACGCAACGACTTCTCCAGTCCCCCAATTGACCGCCTGCAGAAAGTTCGTGACTGGCTGCCACACCTGCAACGCCTGGGCGTCAACGCCCTCTACCTGGGACCGCTCTTTGAATCCACCGCCCATGGTTACGATACCGCTGACTATTATTGGGTCGACCGCCGCCTGGGCGATACAGCATCCCTTGCGCGCCTTTCGGCTGACCTGCATCAACGCGGCATGCGCTTAATCCTGGATGGCGTCTTCAATCACGTCGGGCGGGATTTCTGGGCCTTCCGGGACGTGCTGCACAACCGCGAGTCTTCCCCCTACCGGGATTGGTTTACTGGCCTGCGCTTTGACGGTCGTAGCCCGTACGGCGATCCGTTCACCTACGAGCCATGGAACGGGCAATATGACCTGGTGCGCCTGAATTTGGGCAACCCGGCCGTGCGCGAGCACCTCTTCGAGGCCATCCGCAGTTGGGTGCGCGATTTCGATATCGATGGCCTGCGCCTGGACGTGGCCGACTGCCTGGATTTCGACTTCCTGCGCGCCTTGCACGATTTCTGCTGCACGCTCAAGCCGGATTTCTGGCTGATGGGCGAGGTGGTGCATGGCGACTACCGGCGCTGGGTTAACCCGCAAATGCTGGATTCGGTCACCAATTACGAGGCCTATAAAGGGCTGTACTCCAGCCTGGCTGAGAAGAACTATTTTGAGATCGCTTATGCTCTCAACCGCCAGTTCGGCCCGGGCGGTCTGTATGCCGGCCAGCCGCTTTACAACTTTGCCGATAACCACGACGTGGACCGGGTGGCGAGCAAGCTGGATGACCCGGCGCACCTCTACCCGCTCTACCTGCTGCTATTCAGCATGCCGGGTGTGCCCTCCGTCTACTACGGCAGCGAATGGGGCTTGACCGGCCAGCGCACGCCCCACAGTGACGCCGCCCTCCGCCCCTGCCTGGACTTGGACGAGATGCAGCGCACCACCGCCCACCCCCACCTGGCGGGTGACCTGTCCCGCCTGGCCGGGCTGCGCAGCAGCCTGCCCTCCCTGCGCCATGGGGATTACATCCAATTACACGTGGCATCACAGCAATTGGCTTTTTCGCGTGCCACACCAGAGGAGATGGTGGTGGTCATGCTCAATGCAGCCAACAGCCCGGTTCCGCTGGAAGTGACGGTTCCAACCGAATATAACCTGGCAGTGGATGTGTTGAACCAGGGAGAACGCCTCTCGATCCAGAATGGCTGCTTGCGGTTGGAGGTCCCAGCGGGCTGGGGGTGGGTGCTGCGCATGGAACGCTCCTGAAAATCCTACATTGAAATCTTGACGATTAGCCTCAGGCGGTGGTATTATTAGCGTCCGCAAGGCAAAGAGATGCCCTCGTAGCGCAATTGGATAGAGCGTTTGCTTGCGGAGCAAAAGGTTGCGTGTTCAAATCACGCCGGGGGCACTGGTAAAAGTCACACCATCCGTGGTGTGGCTTTTATTTTTTACGGTCCTTGTGGCCATATATGGGGGTGGGTTTTGAAGGTTCAATAAGCGGGTTTTATTAATTTAATAAACGGCAACCGCTCTTAAAAATCCAGTTTTTACAAATCGCTCAAAATGTCAAATGTTCTAAATCAATTGATATATCCATTTTAGCACGGTATAATTGAATCGATTAAAAAAATTCCCCTCGATGCGACAACATCAGGGGAAGTGGCAACCGGTACGGGCGGTTACAAAGTTATTATACCAAAAACCGCCTATCAAATGGAAAGGCGGTTTTGGTTATGAGCTTTATAAACGGCACGACATTGCCCTATGCTGTATACATACTTCAAGTAAAACGGGATGAAGAAGATCGAAAGCACGCTGAAATCCTTGACGCTCTCCTGGGAAGCCCAAGAGGTGAGGATGAACAAACCCTGGAAGTGGCACGTCCCCCGGCGGGTATGACCATTGCAAGATTTAATCGGCTAAAAGAAATACGGGCTTTACGGCAACAGGGCTTGACACTTGCCCAAATAGCCGATAGGAAAACGCTATCTGAGGAAACAATAAAAAAAGACTGGCGGAAAATCCGCGAAATATGGGGTGATGTACCCCTAACGTACCCCTAACGTACCCCTTTTATACCTGGAAACGTACCCCCTCAACCTGTTACTTTTGTAACAGGTTGATTTTATTTATCGCATGGAGGGCGCATGTACGTACCCAGGTTATCCAGAATTACTGTCCCGGTGGATGAAGAAACCCGTAATGCGCTGAGCGTTCTTGCTCGGCGCGAAATGCGGGAGGCGCGTTTTCAGGCCGGTATCCTTCTGCGAGAAGCCTTAGAGCTGCGCGGTTTATTGAAACCCTCCCCCATTGGACAAAACAGTGGAAACAATAACGAGGGGAAAGTGAATGACTGACACCCTCCCTGAATTGATCGTAACCCAAAGGCGGCTGATGGATCGAATCCTTGCTCATGTGGTTTTGGGTTGCGGATCTTATGCTTATACCCTGCGAAAACTGGAAGATTCAGGATGGCGTCCGATTGACCAGGCAGCCCGCAAAATTGTTGACCTGGCACGCTTTCTACCTGATAACTGCGAATCACCCACCACGGCGGCCATAAACGCGGGCTTGTGGGATGAAGTTTATATCTGCTCTAGCGCCTATCTTTTAACAGTCCCTCTTAATTATGGCCACTACGAAGAAACGATTCAATGGGCATTGAATGAGATCCGATGGCTAACCGTTTTCCGGGATAGTCATAATCATCTGGCCGGTCAAATCAGGCGCCAAAAGGCAGGGGATATCCTGGAGGTGGGTGTACATGGATGATATCGCTACACTCCCCGCAAATCTTAAAATCTCCCTCGAATCCAAACCGATAAAAAAACGTTTCTGGACTGCTGACGAATTACTTGCTGCAGACTTCCCAGAACCGAAATGGATTGTCCCCGGCCTGCTTATGGAGGGCTTGACATTACTAGCAGGGCGGCCAAAGCTGGGAAAGTCTTTTCTTGCCTTGCAGATTGCTCACGCGGTATCCACCGGCGGGGTTGTCTTGGGCCGGCATGTTGAAAAAGGGCGAGTGTTATACCTTGCCCTGGAGGATTCACCCAGGCGCTTAAAACAGAGGTTGGACATGCAAGGATTGCAGGCCGGCGCGGATATGACTTTTGCCATGTCTTGGGAGCCTGTAACTGGAAAATATAACGGTATGGGCCAGCTGCAACGCGCGATAACGTCCGAATCTTTCCGGCTGATTGTCATTGACACAATTGGAAGGATTACCACTCGAATTGATGGAGATTCTTACAGCGCGACAACAGACCTTTACGGCCTGCTCCAGTCGCTAACCCAGGCATACAGTATATCTATTCTGGCGGTAGATCATCACAGAAAAGGCGGCGGTTTTGATCCGGATGCAGTGGATGATGTCATGGGGAGTACTGGCAAGGTTGGCGCGGTTGATTCGTCATGGGGATTATATCGGCAACGCGGCAAGCGTGAGGCGAAATTACAGATAACCGGGCGAGATCTTGACGAACAAACAATTGAAATTCTGTTTGACCGTGAAACCGGTTCCTGGCAGGTTGCACAGGATGAAATTTCTCCCTCGTGTCGGGGGGTTCTTGCAGTTTTGCGAGAATTAGAATCAGCGACTTTATCAGAGGTTGCAAATCATTTGCAGCGTAACCGGGGCAATATCTACAGGGAGTTAAACGAATTGGAGGCCAAAGGATTGATTTTCAAAGACAATCATAACCTATGGAGTATCAAAAAATGATATTTCAGGCAACAGAGGCAACAGAGGCAACAGAGGCAATGATTGTTGCCATTGTTGCCTTGTTGCCACGTTGTAAGAAACATTTTTGAGTGTGTTTGACCGGGCAACAAACCCGGATATTGACAGGCGGCGGCCTTGAAACGCAGAAAGGTTAATAAAATGGCAGTAATTAGATCAAATGGCACGAAGGTATCCAGCACTGAGGCTTATCGCTCTTTGGTGCAGGATCATTTATCCACCCTCGAGTTGTTCTTGCGCAAGCAGGCAACAGAGCGGGAAACCTATCGCAAACAGCGCGCATCCATTGTGGAAAACCAAAACGGGTTTTTGCCCGAGGTTGCTGAGAAACAACTTACCGACCTGGACAGCAAGACCCGCCAAAAGTGGGCGGCGGCTTATGAGGAAGTTTGCGGCCTGATTGAAAGCCTGGTTACAGGTTCCCAGGCGCGGTATGAGGAACCGCTTGACTTGTCCGATCCATCCATCATCCCGGCATTGACAATCATTCAGACCGTGTCAACCGCCTTACCCTTCGAGGGACTTAAGCGGTTGATTGATTCCTTTACCGGGAATCCTGCAGCGCTCAAGATTTTGAATGCAGCCTTCGAAGGCCGGGGCATGACCGCCGGGGTTGAGCTGGTAAAGCAACGGCTCTATGATCCTGCCTTTGTGGAGGTCCGATTGAAAGAAGTCGCGGTGATCAGCATAGGGCAAGGTGGTAGCCTGAATGCCTTTGCAGGTGAAGTCAATCGCCTTATGGCCATTCCTGAGGGTATGACCTTCCCCCTGGACAATGGCGAATCGATTGATCCCCAGGGCGTGCTAATTTCCATGCGCAAGGCAGCGGGCCTGCTAGATACGCCGGGCGGATTGCTTGGTTAAGGCAGTTTGGGTATGGGGGGCGGGGTTTGGACCTTGCCCCCATGCCTGGAAAGGTGTTCATTGTGGCTAATAGTGGAATCAGCACAAAACAAAAAGCGGCGATTCGGGCGCTCTTAACCGGCGCAAGTTATGCAGAAGCGGCTGCAGCGGCCAAAGTACACGAAAACACAATCGGCTTATGGATGCATGATTCTACTTTTCAAGCGGCATTGCATAAAGCTGAAAGTGAAGCCATGTCCGCTATCAGTCTTTCGCTTGTCACCCTGGCCAATAAAGCGGCTACAACCCTTGAAAGTGTCCTGGATAGCCTAACCGCGCGGGATTCGTCAAAGGTCCGGGCGGCAGATGTAGTACTAGGACGGCTCCTGGAGATCCGGCAATTTGCAGATCTGGAGGAGCGAATTACAAAACTTGAGGAGGCGCAACATCATGAGTAAGGATATTGAAAGTATTCAAATTAGTAGTGGCAAACAGCGGATCATGATAAACGATGATCCGAATCGGGTGATTGAATTTGATCCCCATGACCTTCATTTTGCTGAACGGTTCTACCAGATATTCAGCGAATTTCAGGCCAAACAGGCAGAATTTCAACGGCGGTCCAAGAGGCTCCATGAAAACCGCGAGGCTGACGAATACGGAGTACCGGTCAAATTCCAAGAGGGATTGGACCTGGCGCGCGAAGTTTGCCAGTTTTTGAGGGATAAGATTGACCAGGCCTTTGGACCAGGAACGAGTCAAACCGCTTTCGGTGATGATATGAACATTCATCAGATTGCTCAATTCATGCAGGGCATGACGCGGTTCATCAATCCAGGACGCGGGCAAAGGGTAAAGCGAGATTCTACGGGAGGTAAATAATGACAAGCGGATATGACGGTTCCATCAGGATAGATACGTCCATTGATCCAAAGGGATTCAATGCCGGCTTGAATAAGGTTGCTACTGGGTTCAAGGGCATAATGGGGAAGATCGGGCAGGGGGTGAGTCAAGTCGGCATGGCTGCGCTCAGCGTGGGGAGCTCAATCGTTTCGATTGGATCCGCACTTGTAGCAGCTGGAGTTATAGCCTTCAAAATCTTTGAAAAAATCACGATGGATATGTACCGGGCTCTCTCACCGGCTTCAGCATATTACGACAAGGTTACATCTCTCAAGGGGGCGTTTGATACCCTGAAAGGGGCAACACAGGCAATGTTTTCCTCCCTGTTGTCGGCGGCTACGCCTGCGCTTACCTGGATCATCAATTCACTGATAAAGGTAATTAACTTTATCTCAATGGTGATTGCGGCATTGTCCGGGCAAAAGACGGTGATGCAATATGTTTCCGGAGCGGCGCAACAGACGGCCAAAGGAACCGGGGCGGCGGCCAAAAACACAGAGAAACTGGCGAAAGCCGCGAAAGGCGCTCTTTCAGCGTTTGATGAAATCAACGTCTTGCAGATGCAACAAGCCGATATGGATACCGCAGGTGACTTGGGCGGTGGGTTTGGCGGCGGGGGCGGCAACATGATGTTTGAAGAAGTGGCCATAGACTCCAAAATCCTTGAGACAGTGGAGAAAATCAAGACCTGGTTCAAAGAAGCCTGGGAAATCATCAAAGAACAGGCCAGAATTGCCTGGGATTGGATCAAACAGGCCGGGATTGACGCGTGGACCTGGATCAAGCAGGCGGCAATTGATACTGCCAATTGGATCGTAACAGCCTGGGAAAATGTAAAATCTTGGTTTGCCGGCGCTTGGGAATGGATCAAACAAGCCGCGTCGGATGCGTGGGAATGGATAAAACAGGCGGCCTTTGATACCGGGGAATGGATCAAACAGGCCTGGGAGGACGTCAAGCAATGGTTTGCAACCGCCTGGGAAAATATCAAACAGTTTGCGGTTGACACCTGGAATGGCATTCAAAATACCTGGCAGGGCGCTAAGGATTGGTTTGATAGCAAGGTCCTGCAGCCGATTATCAATTGGTTCAAAAATGCATGGGAAGATATTAAGGCATTCCCTGGGGTTGCCTGGGAGAAAATCAAAGAAATTTGGAGCACTGTCTCAACCTGGTTCCAAACGACTGTAGTTGATCCCATCTCAACGGCATTTGATACAGCATGGGGAAAAATCACTGAGTGGGTTACTGGGGCCTGGGAAGATATCAAGATCGTTTGGCAGGTAGTAGCAACCTGGTTTGATGAAAATATTATTGATCCTCTCGAGACAGCCTGGGAAACGTTTACTGATTGGTTGGGTTCCTCCTGGGAGACAACCTGGGGCGGAGTGAAAGACTTCGCTAAAAACACAATCAACACCATCATAGATTTTATCAATGCGATGATTCGAGCAGTGGCCGGCGGCTTGAACACTGTGATCGGCGCATTGAATGGTATGCAATATACGATTCCAGACTGGGTTCCTGAATTTGGCGGGGAAACGTGGGGATTAAACATCCCATTGGTAGAAGCTCCACAGATCCCGAGACTGGCGAGCGGGGCGGTGATCCCACCGAACGCGGAGTTCCTGGCACTGCTGGGTGATCAACGGGCAGGCCGTAATATTGAGGCGCCTGAAGCCTTACTCGAAAACATGTTTGATCGAAAGCTTTCGCAGTATGTTGGTGAACAGCGGGTAAGTATTGAATTTGGGGGCACTATGGGTGCACTGGTTCGGGCCATGAAACCCTATGTTGATAAGGAAAATCAACGCGTGGGCCGGTCGCTAATAAAGGGTGGTGCGTCATGAAAACGGCTCTTATAAAACGCCTGGATGAACTGGAGCGGGTGATCAAAGAGAAGAAGGATACAGCTCTCTTTATCAGTGGCAAGAACACCCGGGTTCGGGTTGATATGGGAAGCCGGCGCGGGATGGAAGTTACCTTCTCAAGCGTGCGTGAAATGCGCCTTTGGATTGAAAAGCAGATTGACAATCATGCAGGGGGCGTCATTGATTACCGGGTGGATAATGTCTGTGATCTGTTTGCTGACCCGGGCGCGGTCCGTGAATCTTTGGGCTCTATCCTGGAGAGGCCGGTTATCATCCGGGATTATGAGGCGCGCTTGGTCAATGGGATGATTATCTACCTGGAAAAGAGCGGGGCGGAAAGTCACCCACAAGCTTTCAGTTTGGAGCGATTCCCGGCGGGGATTCGCCTGGCAAAGCTCAAGCCTGGCGCGCCGGCAAATCTTGC
This sequence comes from Anaerolineaceae bacterium, assembly GCA_041741455.1. Lineage (GTDB taxonomy): Bacteria > Chloroflexota > Anaerolineae > Anaerolineales > Anaerolineaceae > CALESS01. The sequence goes on from JBGSJZ010000056.1 coordinate 20,244, forward strand.
GCTTTGGTGCATAGCCGGATTGATAGCCCGAATCTTTAATAACCTGGCCTTCTTTGAGAGGTGGGAAGGTGATAACCTGACTGGAGATGATACCTTGATGCTTTTATGCCTGCTTGAATTGTTTGCATGGGAATACCAGGGCGATCCGGGCGGGTTCCTGCCTGCCTTTGCCGATATCTTCCTGCAGGAAACGGGCATCACCATGCTCCAGGAGCACCCAGAAGGCCGCAAATCGTTTATTATGCGAGAGACGAATAAAACGTCACTGTGAAAATAAAAATCACCCTAAAAGGCTCTACGAGACTCGCGGGGTGATTTTACAGTGACCATGTTTGAAAAGAGATCCTAGAAGCGGCGGCGGCGATTCTTGCAAACCTGTATCCCGTCCTCTTGCGCCTGCTTTGTGCAGGTTGGCTGTAACTTCCCTGGACATATCTTCAATATCCCTTTCACCGGCTCCCAGGATGGACAACCATTCACAGCCGGTATCTATTAGCCACTGGTAAGCCTCACAATCTCCGTTTTCAGCGTCGGTCCTGGCTTGAGAAACGGCCAACAAACCCAGGACATCATAGGCGCTTTCATGGTAAAGAACATGATTCAACTGGTTACAGTTGACCTGGTCATTTGTGACAGTGGGGGGAAAGGGGAATTCGATCATCATGCACGAATCTTAACAAATCCTGTGAATTATGCTAAAAGCGAATAGATCAAATCCCCCTGATTATACGTCAAAAAATGGTTATGGTTTCGATAATAATGAATTATCGCAACCATAAAACGGCCTTTTTTGGCTTTTTTACCCCCTTTTCAAGTACTTCTGGACCCGCTCCAATCGAATCTTAAAGAATTCCGTGTGTATCCTTTGCTGATAGCTTACCTGGATGGCCATTGATTGCAGCTGCAACAGATCCTCCAGGATGGCGTAAATATCCCCCATGCCGCCGGTCTCCAGGTCTGCTTTGAGCTGCTTTTTGGCCTGGTCTATCAGCTCAAAGGCTTGCAGGGCTAATTCGTTTGGATCATCCATAAGGCCATTATATAACAGGTATAATACCTGTATGGCAAAAATCGCAACCAAACTGGAAGATATCGGTGACGAACGTGATCAGGCCGTTTTCATGGCCGCGGTTAAGCTTTGGTACAACGGAGATATCCAGCTCGCTCTAGCCGATTATAACGATGCACAGGCTGAAGACGAAAAGAACGAAATTCAAAAAAGCAATACGACTCCTTCAGACAAATCCGAAATTTACATTCGATTCTCACGTCAATAATTTCTCCCACACTCTGACAATATAAATCCACGCTTGAATCTGGGTGAAGATTCAAAAAATAGTACTTGACTTTTCCCGGGGGGCGGGTACAATGATCTTGAGCCGCCAAACTCGTTTCAAAGGTGTTTTTTTTATGCCTGGACTTGCGCAAGTGCATATTTTGAGGGCAAACCCCTACCGGGGTAAAAACACCTTGTTTGAGCTTGGCGGCTCCGCATGGCATATATACTCCGGTAGGGTTTTGCGTTTTTTATAAGTCAATGAAAGTGAGCCGCCAAAAATGAGTACCAAAACTGTATCCTCTCCATCCTCGTATGAGGCAAAGCAAGCGGAATTAGCGCGGGCGTTTCTCGTGACTCTTAATCTGTATCCGAGTTACGACATACCACACGACCCAGATGATAACGTGAATTCCGTTCTTGAAGATTTGTCGAATATGATTCCCGGCCTGCTATATGCCGACCTGGTAGCCTTGAACGGTCTGGTTTTGCTATTGCTAGAGACGCCAGAACAGATCAGCCAAGCGGTTTGGTTTTGTCAAAAAATAATTGAGGGCCGCGAAAATGAGTAAGTCCCTGTTTTTCGGAAAGGTACGTTACTACAAGTCGCCAAACTTGACCGGGTTTGAATTCCGGTTGTTTGGGTTCATGGTCAACCTGTTGTTTTTCCGTTCTTGCCCTGAGAAGTCCTCAGAGTAAAAAACCAGGCCGGGGATGATTCCCGGCCTGATTGATTCATAGCCGATCCACCGGTCCGAACCTGGCGTGTCCCTCTTGCGTGTCTGTGTCTGTTTGTGCAAGGTAGCGGCGCAAAACTGTGATATCTGCGTGCCCCATGATCTTTTGGAGGGTGAAGATATCACCCCCGGCGCGTAAGTACTCCAGGGCAAAGGCGCGGCGGAAGTCATGGGGTGAAGGCGGTTCAATGCCGGCCTTCCTGGAGCGCCGTTGAATCATCAATCGCAGGCCGGTGTATAAGAGCGGTTCCCCTGCTTCGCTTACCCACAGGGCGGGGCTTGTATCCTTCCTGGTCCTGATATACTCTCTCAAGGCTTTGCGGGTGCGCTTGCCAAAGAACACAAAGCGGGGTTTACGTCCTTTGCCCTGGCGAATCAGCACCTGGCCAGTGGTAAAGTCAACATCTCGCAGGGTGATGGCCAGAACTTCGCTTGCCCTGGCGCCAGTGTCCAACAGGAACCGAATCAGGGCACTATCTCGAATCGCTGTAAATCCTTTCCCCTGGCAGGCTTGCAGTAGCTTTGCGAAGTCGGTAAGGTCAATGCCTTCAATCGGCTCTTTTGCCATTTTGGGGGCTTTGACCTTGCGAATCGGATTCTTCCAGTTTTCCGGCTCGAGCTCGTTTTCGATCCAAAGCAGGAAGGTTTTGACGGCGCGGTAGCAGGCGTGGATACCGCCTGGATTATGGCCGTTTTCTTCAAGCCAAAGCAGAAACTCTTTTATATCTTGCGGGGTGATTCCTTCGGCTGTTTTGATTGCCCGGCCTTCGCAGAAAGTGACAAAGGACCGTAAGCCGTGGGTGTAAAAGATCAATGTACCTTTGGCTAACTTTTGGGCTTTACGGTCCGTGAGGAATGATTCGGCGGCGGTCTGGAGGTAGGTCATCCCCAAAAGGGAGGTAGGCAACAGCTCTATCTTTTTGGTGGTCAATTTTCGCTCCTTTTTTACCCCCATAGGTGGGTAATTTAGGCCGAAAAATGGATCTATTGTCCGTATATACTGCCCTCGTAGCGCAATTGGATAGAGCGTTTGCTTGCGGAGCAAAAGGTTGCGTGTTCAAATCACGCCGGGGGCACCACAAAAATCAGCAGCCAGATGGTTGCTGATTTTTTTGTTCTATAGTGATCTCCATCCTATATTTTGGGTTGAATTGTCACAAATAATTTATATTTAATATTAACGTACTATAATATTGTACAGAAAATGGTAGTGTTAAAAACCCTGTGCTATATTCAATGGAGTTGTCAAGTGGAAAAAATTGCGATTATTACAGACGACGGAAAACGCATCAGCCGGCATTTTGGCCGGGCGACCCATTACCTTGTGGTGACCATCGAAGACGGCAAGGAAACCGGGCGTGAACTGCGCGATAAACCCGGCCATCAGCACTTTGTCGGGCAGCAGGGCCATCACGAGGATCATGCTCACAGTGCGGGCCAGGGGCACGGTTTTGACCCGGAATCACAAAATCGCCACTTCCAGATGGCGTCCGTCATCCAGGATTGCTCGGTGTTGATTTGCGGCGGGATGGGCATGGGCGCCTATGAGGGCATGAAATCCGCCAACATCCGCCCGGTTGTGACCGATCTCTGGGAAATTGATCAAGTGTTGCGGGCCTATCTGGATGGCACGCTGCAGGATCGGACAGATTTACTCCACTAAAAAATTTTTCTGGTAAAGTTAACGGTATGCTTAAATCTTCCCTTAAAATCCTTCTGGCAATCTTAATCCTCACTGGTCTGTGGTTCGGCCTTCGTCAGGATGCCACTGCCCAATATGAAGTACCTAACCCGGTGCATATCTATATTTTCTGGGGCGAAGGCTGCCCACATTGTGCGGTAGCAAAACCATTCCTGGAAGGTCTGGAGACAAAATATCCGGGTGTTTATATCCATGATTACGAGGTGTACTACTCACAGGAAAACGCTGACCTGTGGTACAAATTTGCTGCCAAGTACAACTTTGAACCGACCGGCGTGCCTAATATCTTCATTGGCCCATATTATCTGCAAGGTTACACCGAGGCGGTCAATGAACAATTCGAACAAGTGGTGGTTGAATGCCTGAAAAATGGCTGCCAGGACCCGGGCGAAGGGATCGTAACCCACGATACGGGCAATCCCATTCCGCAGGAAAACCCTGCCCAAAATCCGGTTGAGGAACCGGCTGCACAGCCCGAAGCCATCGCGCAGGAAAACGTGATCAAGTTGCCGCTGATCGGCGAGATCCGTCTGGAGAACCAGTCCCTGCTGGCCAGCACGCTTTTGATCTCCTTTGTGGATGGCTTTAACCCGTGTTCCCTCTGGGCGCTTTCCATGCTGCTGGCTCTCACCATTCATACCGGTTCGCGCCGCAAAGTCTTGGTAGTCGGCCTGGTTTTCATCACGGTTACGGCCCTCATTTACGCTCTCTTTATCGCTGGCCTCTTCAGCGTGATCAAGGTACTCAGCTTCACCATTTGGATCCAGGTAATCGTGGCACTGGTTGCCGCCTTCTTTGCCCTGGTCAACATTAAGGATTACTTCTGGTTCAAGGAGGGTCTCTCCTTCACCATTTCGGACAAACAAAAGCCCGGCCTGATCCAACGCCTGCGCCGGGTGCTGGATGCCAGCCAATCCACCTGGGGGCTGATCGGTGCGACGATTGTGGTGGCAGCCGGCGTCTCGCTGGTCGAGTTCTCCTGCACCGCCGGCTTCCCGGTCATGTGGACCAACCTGTTGAATTCCCAAAACGTAGCCGTGGGTGGCTTCATTGGCCTGCTGCTGGTGTACATGCTGATCTACCAGCTGGATGAACTGGCGATCTTCTTCGCGGCCGTCACCACCCTCAAGGCCAGCCGGCTGGAGGATAAGCACGGCCGAATTCTCAAACTGGTTAGCGGGGTGCTGCTGCTCACCCTGGCGGTGGTGATGCTGATCGACCCGGCCTTGATGAATAACCTGGGCACATCCCTGCTGATTTTCGGCATCGCCTTTGGCGTTTCCGGGCTGATTCTGCTGGTGCACCGGGTCATCCTGCCGAAGTACGGCATCTGGGTTGGCTCGGAAAAGAAGAAATCACGCAAGCGATGAACCCGACAGACGGCATCCAATTGCAGCCAATCGGTGTGATTCACTCACCCTTCCACGATCCAGCGGAAACACCAATACAAGCCGTGCGTTCCACTGCCGTGGGGTATGTGGAAATTTTCCAACAGTTTGCCGCTGGTTTGCGGGATATTGAGGGCTTTTCGCACATTTACCTGATCTATCAATTTCATCGTTGTGAGCGAACCGAGTTGCAGGTCGAACCATATCTGGACGATCAGAAGCACGGCATCTTCGCTGTACGCCATCCATGCCGCCCAAATCATCTGGGTCTCTCGGTGGTAGAGCTGGTCGGGGTGCGCGGTAACCTACTCGATATCCGGGGGGTGGATGTGCTGGATGGCACCCCGCTGCTGGATATCAAGCCCTTCGTCCCGTCTTTTGATGATCGCCAGGACGTGCACAGCGGCTGGTATGAAACCCGCAGCAAGCCTTGACCCGCTGGTATTCTTAGAAATTGAAAGGGTTAGGGGGTGCGCGTTCTCAAGCAATCCTGGCGTCTCCAATGCCTGCCTATCTGGCTGCAATGGTTCGTCAAATTGTCGCCGGGGAGCAGCAAAGATATCTGCAATTACCGGCGGGTGGTGCTGGCGCTGCAGCAGGCGATTCGCTCCAGGCGGTGATATCATTACCCTCCGCAAGGCAATGAGATGCCCTTTGATGCGCAATTGGCTAGAGCGTTTGCTCGCGGAGTAAAAGGTTGCGTGTTCAAATCACACCGGGGGTACCACACATAACCATCTTTCTACAACGGTGGTTATGTTATAAAGCCAGGTAACTGAAGGTAAAAAACCTTGCTGTGCAGAACATTACAGTTAGTTTTAGTGAAATTCTACAGCTTTATTTTAAGGCGCCCTCCTTTCGTAAAATCTCATGGATGACTTCGATTAGCCAGAGCTTGTCATCATCGTCAAGCAGGACGCCCAAGCCGTTCTTGTTCAAAATTTTATCCGCAGTAATTACGGTAAGTCGTTTGTCAAATTCACCAAAATCACGGGCAAAACTCTGGAGTTGACCGGTTGAGTGAAAATTCGAAATCGCTGCAACAAATCCAGCCAGCTCCGAAAAATGAATCGGCACCGATGAATTGGAGGCTTTCTTCCCCGGCTCTTTTTTATCCAATACCCAAACCCCATCTGCTGTATAGAAAAAGAAGATGCTCTTGCTGTCCGATATCCGTGTTCGATGATAGATGACATTCGCCCAGTTCATATTAACCTCCGGATAGATTTTTAGTGAAAAAATCATGGAGACCAATAATTTAGTATAGCATTGAAGGCTGACTGAAGGATTTAATACTTCGCCGGATCCTCAGCAAGGGACGTGCTTGGAAGCGGATTAGTATGTGTTTTTTTGCATGTTCCGCACCTAGTCTGATATTTCGTGCTGTTGCCCGGTTGTCCAGTTGACTAGGGCGAATTCGGCGTGCTATACTACTGGAAAGTTCGAAATAAAGGAGAACCCGATGAACCACAAACTGCAACCCGTTTTGCGGTTGGGAGCATCGATCCTTGTTCTGGCCGCCTTTCTCCTGACTCCTCATGGCACCCTGGCCGAGCCTCAACCATCGCAACCACCTCTTCCCAATCCAGCAAATCCCAATAATCCCTGGCTAAATCCCAAACTCGCCTGTTCAGATCCCCAGATTCGACCCGGGACATTCACAAAATCCGCAACCAACCCGATCCTAAACCCGGGCGGGGTGGGTAGTTGGGAAGAAATGGGAGTACTCAGACCGAGTGTCCTCTGGGCCGACGGCACCTACCGCATGTGGTACGCTGGTTCCAATGCCAGTTTTACTTCCGCCATCGGTTATGCTACCTCCACCAACGGAACCGATTGGACCAAGGAGACTACCAATCCTGTGGTCGAAAACGGGGACACGGGAGCCTGGGATGATTTTAGTGTCAATTTTGCCACTGTCATCCAGGATGGCGATGTTTACAAGATGTGGTACACCGGCACTGGTCCAGGTGCTGGCGGGGTTGGAAGTGTCCGAAAGATTGGCATGGCTACTTCGACCGATGGCATCGACTGGACGAAACATGCTGGCAACCCCGTGTTGGATGTCGGCCCGACCGGTGCCTGGGATGCCGGCCAGGTGAGCATTCCCACTGTAACCAAGGTGGGCGGCGGTTATCAAATGTGGTACAGTGTCGGCATTACCGGGGCCAGTGGGATCGGTCATGCCACCTCTCCTGATGGAACCACCTGGACAAAAGACCCTGCAAACCCTGTCATCCCTGGCGGCAGCGGGGGATGGGATGACATTATTTACGCACCATTTGTGCTGAATGATGGTTGCTTTTTACAGATGTTCTACTCCGGATGCGACGGTCTGGGGATCTGCCAGATTGGTTATGCCCGGTCGCTGGACGGTACTACCTGGTCTAAACAGGGAGCCATTCTACCCATGGGCACTGGGACCGATTTTGATTCCGGCCTGGTTGGGTATCCCAGTGCGATGTTGGGCATCCCCTATTATCGACTGTTTTACACCGGGGCGCTTGAGGATGAGCCCTATCATATAGGCCTGGCCACTGCATTGCGGTTGGATAAGGAGATTTTCCTACCGGCAATCCAAAGATAAAACGGAACCGTCAAGAAAAAAGTCCATCCTACCACCGGGAGTAATCCATCTTCCGGTGGTTTTTCCCAATCTCTTTCTATGCTTTCTATCGGAATTCTAGGGTATGATATGGCGTAACACCATGATCAAAATCGACCGAATCATCCGCTCCCGCCGCCGCACCATCGCCCTGCGCATCGAACGTGATGGCAGCCTGACTGTGCGCGCTCCGCTGCGCACAAGCGAGAAGGACATCCGGCCCTTTGTAGAGCAGCACCAAGACTGGATCCGCAAGACCCAGGAGAAGCTGCGGGCCCGCAACCTGCAATACCTGGAAAAAACGTAAAAGGAGGGCGAGACCTTCTGGTACCTGGGACAGCAGTATCCGCTGCACCTGGTGGACGGCGCCAGAAGGCTACTGGAATTCAAGGACCACTTCCTGTTGGATCGCCGGGCGCTTGCAAACCCGCAGATGGTGTTCAAGAACTGGTATCGCAAACAGGCCATGACGGTGATCTCCGCCCGGGTGGCTGAGTACGCCGCCCGCTATAGTTTCAGTTACCGGCAGGTCAAAATCACCTCGGCTCGAACCCGCTGGGGTTCCTGCAATTCCAAAGGCACGCTCAGCTTCCCCTGGCGCTTGGTGATGGCTCCGCTGCCGGTGATCGATTACGTGGTTATCCACGAGCTGGTGCACACCCAGGAGCACAACCACGGCCCAGGCTTCTGGCAAAAAGTTGCTGCCATCGTGCCGGATTACAAAGAAAAGCGTAAATGGCTCGAGGAACACGCCCCTTCGATGATTGTTTGAAAACGCGAGAAATTCTTTAAAGTTTTCAGATTTCTTCAAGATTTCTGAAAAATGAAGTTCACCCTTCCGTGTTCATCCGGTTATTTCCGTTCCACTTCGGGTTAAGAAACCAGCCAGCAATACATTTTTCGACACAATTCACGCTTCTGAACACCAAACGACCAAGCATTTGATAATTCAACTGCGGCTTATGTCATCAGCGTTACCCTGAGGTGGGAGCGACAAAAAGCAAACCATCAGCTCACACCGGATACACCAAACTGCCAAGGGAATGCTTCATTATTTCTGCAAGAATCATAACTATAAATGAAAGGTTTGTTTGGAGTGGAGGTGAGGAGGCTTGACATATTTCCTTGGAAATAGATTTATGGAGATCAGATGGGAATATTTGCCCGACTGGCAAGGAGTGGATTGATTCACCCCCTACCCAATTATTGTTTCATTTCACAATGGCTGGACATTACATCATTCAAGTAGTTTCATGTGTTCGCAGATTGGATAAAATCCCACTTATTACCATAAAGATCCTCGAAGACAACTACAATGCCATAGGGTTCCACCCGTGGCTCTTCCAGAAAATGAACGCCGCGAGCTTTCATATCCTGATAATCACCCCAGAAGTCATCCGTGTGCAGAAAGAGGAAAACCCGCCCGCCGGTCTGATTGCCGATGCGGCTTTCCTGCTCCGAATTGACGGCTTTGGCCAACAGGAGTGAGGCACCGTTGAAACCTGGCGGGGCAACCACGACCGAGCGCTTACCGTTGCCCTGATCGGTATCCTCCATCAGGCGAAAGCGCAGACAGCGGGTGAAATAGTCGATGGCTTCATTATAATCCCGCACAACGAGGGAAAGGGAAGCAATGGATTTGGACACGATTCAACTCCTGATAACCGTTTTATTTCTTAACTGTGCAAGTTCTTCACTATTTTGACAGTTCATCTCAACAAGTACCATACCGAGCAAGGAAGAAATTTTGCCCTGTAAAAGAATGGCTGGAGTAATTTTATCACCCTGTTTTAAGTTTCTTTAAAAATACATTGGAAATTAAGATCCAATTAAGATAAAATATATCTAATTATTGTATCTCCGGAGGAAAAATGACCACCAGCGAATGGATTGCCCAGTTACAGATCAACCTACCGCTTGCGATCGGCGTTGTTGCTGCGCTCAGTATTCTGTTGTTCATCCTTTTCCGCTATGGAATTGCTCGGTTGTTAATGAAACTAGCGGCGCGCTCCAAATCCAAGATCGATGACATCCTGGTACGCCGGCTGCATCCCTTCCGCATGGCCTGGCTGGCACCGCTGGCTGTGATCTACATCACAGCTTTCCTCTTCCCGGATGTACAGGTGCTGCTTTCCAAGCTATCGCTGTTCTTCATTCTGTGGATATCCGTACTGACCCTGAGCGGGCTGCTGAATGCGATCAACGAAATCTACGAGAGCCGACCAAATTACAACGGGGTCAGCATCCAGGGTTACCTGGATATCGCCAAGCTGTTATTCGTGGTAGTGGGCATTATCCTGAGCATCACGCTGCTAACCGACGAATCGCCGATTGTGCTGCTGACCGGATTAGGAGCGATTGCGGCAGTCATCATGCTGATCTTCCAGAACACTATTCTTTCGCTGGTAGCCAGCATCCAGATTGCCGCTAACGATCTACTGAAAGAAGGCGACTGGGTGGAAGTTCCGAGCTACGAGGCGGATGGCGATGTGGTCAACATCAACCTGCACACCATCAAGATCCGCAACTTCGATATGACCTACAGCGTCATCCCGACCTACAAGATTGTGGATGTGGCCTTCCGCAACTGGCGCGGTATGAAGGAAAGCGGCGGACGGCGCATCCAGCGTTCGGTGACGGTGGACATGGTCAGCATCAAGTTCTGCGATGCGGAAATGCTGGAACGTTTGAGCAAGATTGACCTGTTGACTGATTTCCTGAAAGAAAAAACGGCCAAATTAGAAGCCTACAAAATCGAACACGCCGATCACTTTGATTCGCCGCTGGATGGGCCGCAGATTACCAATATTGAAGTCTTTAGGGCCTATATCACCGCTTACCTAAAGAACCGGCCGGATATCTACACCACAGGGATGCCCTTCCTGGTGAGGGTACTATCCCCTGGCCCGACCGGCTTGCCGGTGGAACTGTACGTGTTTGCTAAAACTACCGAATGGGAAGTCTATGAAATTATCCAGGCCGAAATCTTTGACCACCTGCTGGCGGCTGCAAACTACTTTGACCTGCGAGTCTTCCAGGAACCAACCGGGGTGGATTTTTCTACGTTTGTGAAATCCGTGAAGGGATAACAACAAATAGGAGAAAAAAACAAACCGCCTAATATGTTTGAGAAGGCGGTTTGTTTTTTGTTTCACTTACTACCTTGCCACACTGTGGTCATCCGCTTCGGGGCGTTGCTGGAAACACAGCATTTTCGCACCAGGTTTGAATCAAACCTTTCAGTTTGTCCAAAGATTTCACGATTCCAGCTATTCAAGCGGCTGGATGTGATCCGGGTCCATCCAACCCACCTCCCACAAATGACCATCCAGGTCCTGGAAGCTGCGGCCGTACATCCAGCCATAGTCTTGAGGTGGGTTGACAGGCCTGGCGCCGGCCAGGAAGGCGGCATCCGCCAATTGGTCCACCCGGGCGCGGCTTTCAACCGATAGAGCGTTGATCACTTCGGTGGTCTGGCTGGCGTCAGCAATTCCCTTGGGAGTGAAAGTTTGGAAGAATTTTTCAACCAGCAGCATAGCGTAGATATCCTCACTGATCACCAGGCAGGCAGCGTTTTCATCGGTGAACTGGGGGTTTAAGTGGAAGCCTAGTGCAGAGAAAAACTCTTTGCTACGGTTAAGGTCCTTGACCGGCAGGTTGATGAAGATTTTTGTGGGTATGGGAGCTCCTTTTCTGGTTCAAGTGAATACTATTCGCCTTTTCCTGGAAGATGGATTCATCACCAGTTTTTCTAATCCACCGGATTAAGTCAAACAGCAAGCTATAATACGATAATATTTGTCATATTATAACTATGTTTACGCAGATTCCAAGCAACAAACCATTTAGAAGATATGAGCCCCACCCTACAGAATAATTACAAAGTCTTCCCATGCCCGTTTCTGTCAAGTGGTTAATGTATAATCGATCCAACATGGATACTGTAACTTCCCGTGCTATTCCTGAATTCGCAAACAAAGGCAAATCTCTTAAGTAAAAAAGCCCAGTACGACAAGGTAATCCCGTATGGGAATCAAAGACGTAAAAATTGTAATTGTCATGCCGGCGTACAATGCGGAAAAAACACTCCGACGCACGATTAATGAAATCCCTCAGGATTTCCGTGAGCACATCATCCTGGTGGATGATGCCTCCCGGGATAATACTGCTGAGTTAGCCCGCGAACTCGGGTTGACCGTCTTCATCCACCCCAGGAACCGCGGCTACGGCGCCAACCAGAAAACCTGCTACCAGGAGGCCCTGGCAATAGGGGCAGATATCATCGTCATGCTCCACCCCGATCACCAGTACGATGCCCGGGTCATCCCGGACCTGGTGTACCCCCTGCTACGCGGAGAAGCCGATGCGGTCTTTGGCTCGCGTATGCTGGGCGGGCATCCGCGCGAGGGCGGCATGCCCGGTTGGAAGTACGCAGCCAACATCCTCTTGACAGCTTATGCCAACCTGGTTTTCGGACGATATTTGACTGAAATCCATTCGGGTTTCCGGGCCTACACACGCAAATACCTGGATACCGTGCGCTTTGAGGAAAACAGCGACGATTTTGTTTTCGACACAGAGATCATCGCCCAGGGCATGGCCTGTAACCTGTTCTTCCGCGAAGTGCCGATCGTTACCCGCTACTTCCCTGAGGCCTCATCCATCAACTTCCGTCGCAGCACCTGGTACGGGTTTGGGGTGCTCTTCACCCTGATGCGCTACCAGTTGCACAAAAAAGGTGTCTGGCAGCAAAAACAGTTCAAGCCAAAATCTCTGTAGGATAACTGGATTGATACTCCGTTATCTCTCATCAGGATCATGGTAGAGCTTGATAAACGAAATTGACCCCACTTAAGGCATAGAAGGCGTTTTTGGATCGTTGGATTTCCGCTTGATCTCTTTCGAAGGATCAAGTAATCCACCAGGCCAGGCGTTGATCGGTCGGTTGCCAGCCAGTATCCTTCTGGCGCACCCAGAGATAGGCGTTGCCCTGCCCCATACCGGGCGCAGATGAGCCTGAATAAACCACAGCCTGCTCAACTCCCAGGCTGGGCCGAGAGATACCAAGGTAAACGAAGATTGTCTGGATTGGAACAGCAGGCACGGAAGCGCCAAACCCGGCCATCAACCCGGAAAGCCCAGTGCCAGGGAATGCGAAGGTTGGCGAGGCGGCTGATAAACATGGTTTGACCCGCAACTGCCGGTCATCCACCCGTTCAAAACACCACTCCTCAATATCCACCAGCGCGCGCATTTTCGCGAGCTGTTCGTTTTCTGCACCGAAAGGCTGTTCACCGGGCATCAAGCGGCGGCCAAGGTCGAAGCGCAAGGCATCCACTAAACAATTTGGGTGATCGGGAGGCAACCAATACAGGCGCAGAGCAGCCTCCCAGAGGGTTGGATCATCCTGTTCAGTCAATAATGCTTGTAGGCCAAATGCCTGGATATGTGAAAGTTCAACCATTTTCCTCCAATGCGTTATTTGACAGCCAGATCCAGGATTTCAAAGCGCTGCTGGCCAGAATCGATGCGGGCCTGGCAGCCGATGGGCAAGGTGAGTTGCGGGGAGGTATGGCCAAAATCCAGATCGGTGATAATCGGGAAGCGGTAATCACGGGTGCGCTCCAGAATACGCTCACGCAGGGTTTGTTTCTCCTCGTCTGAATAACCCATTGAACGGCCAACCAGCAAGCCGGTGATTTGATCAAAGACCCCCATATTTTGATAATCCATCAGGATGCCATCCACCTCCTCTGGAGAGGGCTTTTCCTCGGAGGTCTCAAAGAAGAAGATGGCGCCCCCCCAGTCCGGCCAGTAAGGCGTGCCGCGCAGGTGCTGCAGGGATTCCAGGCAGCCGCCCAGCAGATGACCTTGCGCGATACCCGGTTTGAGCCAGGTCCAGCCGGGGTTGGGCAGCATCCGGCGGGGACGCTGGCGGTCTTTCTGCCCTTCCCAATCCAGAAACTCCTCCGTCCAGTCAGGTGAAGGTTGGACGCCACCTATCGGCAACAGGCTGGTGACCGCCTTCAGGAAGTATTCTTTGGTATAAGCCAGCATGTCCGGATATTCAGCAAAATCAGTCAACAAAGCTGGACCGTTGAAGGTGATCAGCCCGGTCTGTTGTCCGATGGCCACATTCAAGACCGTGATGTCCGAAAAGCCCATGAAGATTTTGGGGTTACGGGCGATCAAGTCGAAATCCAGCAACGGCAGCAAATGGCAGGAGTGATCACCTCCGATGGAGGCAATGATCGCTTTTATCTCCGGGTCAGCGAAGAGCGCATGGATGTCCTGGGCGCGGTTGGCGGCCGAATCCGACACGTAGCCCTGGTGGCTGAGGGCATGCGGCGCCAGGCGCACCTGGAAACCAAGAGAATTGAGTTGGTCAATCCCCTGTTGGGTACGGTGGGGGTACTTTCCCGCCCCACCCCAGGAGGGGCTGACGATGCCGATGGTGTCACCGGGCTGCAGAAGGGGTGGATGGATCACCATTTTTCTCTCCAATCGACTACAACTCACAAAACCAACTGCTGGCGGGGGACAGAGATTTTCTCAGTGCGAGCCACATCACCCTGCAGGTCGGGGATGTAAATGACAAAGTGAAAATAGTCCGGTGAATTGCTCAGAAATGTATGTGCCTCGCCAGGCTCCAGGGTCAACATATCGCCGGGATTTCGTCCACAACGACCGGTAAAATCTTAACCCGATTAAGCAGGATGGGCACCAGGAAAGCCAGTCCCAGGACGATGAGCAGAGATGCAAATTTATCTCCATGGTTCATGAAAAAATTATATCATCCCCTCTTTCAGGATATTCCGGATCAAACCCTGCCAGCCCATCCACCCCACACACGGCAGCCTTTCTTGACTCAAAGACAAAAATTTCCTATACTTAGGGCAGAACCTCCGCCCAGGCATCCAAGGATGCCAGCCTGTATGCTTTTTCAATCCTGCTTAATCAAACCGTCCGCATACAGGCGGACGGTTTGGCCTATCACAGGCAATAAGGTGAACTTTGCTCCTCCATCCTGCAATTTTTCCTACTGAGTTTCCAGTAGAAAGGAGAAACAAATGGTTTGGATTGAGAATAACCTCTTTTGTGATGGCTGTGGCGTTGAAATCACATGGGCGCCGGTGATCAGCGGTTATAACCATTACTGTTGTGAGTCCTGCCGCCAGGGACTTGAATGCAATTGTGGTTTGCGCCAGGAATTGGAGGATGAAAGAAGGGTCTCCTCTTCTTCCTCCCCATCCTGGATGGAAGGCGTGTAACGAGTTCCATTTATAGTTTGTCAAAGCCACCCAGGCGGATTTCCACTAACCCGGGCAATCCTCTGCCAGCTTCACTGCAGTTGTTTGAGCCAGAGCGTCTCGTACGGCCGAAGCATTCTGCCTGCAGCAGACTGCGGTTGTGAAGTGATATTCTGCAGACAAAGCACTTGCTCATCACCTGCAGGTGAACTGCGCAGTAGTGCAAAAATATGGCGCCCGTAATCCAATATTTTCTGGCCACCATGCGGATGAAAAGCCCGAAGCTCTGACCGCTGTTTCAGCAGCCGTGAATATTGCTTGAAAACCAGCGCCCGGATCGAATTCGGCCGGCTTAATTCTCCTTCCAGATCGATTCTCTTCAATTTTTGACGGTTGATGGTTCGATTTCGCCCGGTGAGTTTCACCCCTTCCAGCCAATTCCTCGAACCAAAGAGGCTGTGAAAGTAGATCCCAGGCACGCCCCGCAAGGCAAGCATGATGGCCTGGGCGGTCATGAACCGATCCACCTTCAGGTGGATTGGTTCTTCCCCCAGAGGGTCCGAGAGGGCATCAAAAAAGCTGATGTTCATTTCGTATGGGCTTTGCGAACCATCTGAATTTTGTTTGTACGAGATCAAACCCCCATGCTCCCGGGTTTGCTCCACAAGGGCTTCTATCTCCTCACCGGAGAGGATGTCGCGGGCAGGGTTTAAGCCGATGCCGTCATGCGAGGCGAGAAAATTAAAAAACGTCACCTGGTCGGAGGGCAAATCCAAACCGGAAGCCCACTTTGAAAGGATCGCCGAATCCCCCACCCGTAAAGTATGCAAAACCAGCGGAGGCAGGGCAAAGTTATAAACCAGCTGGGCTTCATTGGTTCCATCACCGAAGTAGGAGACATTATCCGGGTGAGATACATTGGTTTCGGTAATTAGCATGACCCAGGGAGCCACTTCGTTGAACATGGCCCGGATCAATTGGATGATGGCATGAGTCTGGGGTAAATGGATGCAGGTGGTTTTGAAATCTTTCCAGAGATAGGCAATCGCATCCAGGCGGATGAATTGCGCCCCCCTGCGGGCATACATCAGCAGAATATCCAGGATTTCGAGCAGGACATCCGGATTGCGATAATCCAGGTCAGCCTGGTCTGCACTGAAGGTCGTCCAGACCCGGCGGGGGCCAGCCTCAGTTTCAAATTCCGTCAAGAGGGGCAGGGTCCGCGGGCGGACCACCTGGGACAAATCCGGGACCCCTGCCACTGTCAGAAAATACCGATTATAAGGAGATTCATCCGCCAGGAATTTCTTGAACCATTCCCCCCGGGTGGAGGTATGGTTAATGACGCCGTCAAACATCAGTCGAAAAGAACCCGCCAGGCGCTCTATATCTTCCCAGGTTCCAAGGGCTGGGTCCACTGCCCGGTAATCCATCACCGAAAAGCCATCATCCGATGACCAGGGAAAAAAAGGTAGGAGGTGAATACTGTTAACCAGCCCTTCCAGGTGTTTTTCACAAAACTCCGCCAGGGTGCGCAGGGCAGGTTGCCCTTCCTCCTGCACCTGATCGCCATAGGTGATGAGCATGACATCCTCATGGGTAAGGCTTACCTCAGGTGGAACCAGTATCTTCCCCCGGCAGGCATCAATCAACCCCAACAGGCGGTGCTCAATCTCTGGTACCTGCTGCGGACCGTAGAGTAAAGATAATTTTGTGGTATAAAATAGGTTGAACATGCTTTATTGTACCGTATCACACCAGGGGGATCTGAGTATGAAAGGAGAAAGAATGACACCCTCAAGACGAATTGGTTTTATTTCCACCAGGTTCGCCGGCACCGATGGAGTTTCATTAGAAGCTGAAAAATGGGCAACTGTGCTGGAAAGGATGGGGCACACTTGCTTTTATTTTAGCGGTGAATGTGACCGACCTGAAGAACGGTGCTACCTGGTTCGTGAAGCCTTTTATCGGCATCCCTCCATTGATGCCATTAACCAGGCAGTCTACGCAGGCACCTGGGGACACCTGCACGAAACCGTGAATACCCACCCTGAAATTGAAGAACTTCACCAGGATTTCTTTTCGGTCTTCATCCGACCCGCCAGCCTGACCCGCAAAGTCCAGGAGTTGAAGGATTACCTAAAGGAACACCTATACCGCTTTTGCAGGCAGTTTGACCTTGAAGCGTTGATTGTGGAGAATGCCCTGACCATTCCCATCAACTTGCCGCTGGGTTTGGCAATTACTGAATTCATTGCCGAAACAGGCTTCCCGGTCATCGCCCACCATCACGATTTCCACTGGGAACGCCAGCGATTCATGAACAATTCCGTCCAGGATTACCTAGCCGCAGCTTTTCCTCCCAACCTACCAGCCATCCGCCACGTGGTACTCAACTCTGTACAGGCTCAACAGGTCGCCTCTCGGATCGGTACGGCGGCCATGGTCATCCCCAACGTGATGGATTTTGATTCCCCACCACCGCCATTGGATGACTATGCCCTTACCGCACGGGCAGACCTGGGTTTGGCTGCGGATCAATTTCTCATCCTGCAGCCAACCCGCATCATCCAAAGAAAAGGGATTGAACACGCCATTGAACTGACGCGCAGACTGGGGCTGCCCGCTGAACTGGTCATTTCACATGCAGCGGGCGATGAAGGCACCCAGTATGAAAAGCGGGTGCGTGAGTTTGCCAACCTGCTGGATGTTACCGTGAATTTTGAATCAGACATAGTCGGTGCCGCCCGCGGCACCACGGCGGACGGCCGAAAAATATACACCCTAGCGGATGTCTACCCGCAAGCCGACCTGGTAACCTACCCTTCCTCCATCGAAGGCTTCGGAAATGCCTTCCTGGAAGCCATCTACTACAAACGTCCCCTGGTGGTGAATAACTATTCAATTTACGAGGCTGATATCAAGCCCAAGGGATTCCAGGTGATCGAATTTGATGGCTTCATCAGCGAAAAGACCCTGGAAGATACCCGCCATGTATTAACTCACCCAGAAGAAACCAGACATCTTTGCGAGCTAAATTACCAACTCGCCCGGCGGTATTTTTCCTATTCCGTGCTGGAACGCCGCCTTGGCCTGCTCCTAGCAGATTGTTTTGGAGAAGATATATGAAAATAGGTCTACTACACTACTCGGCTCCACCCATCGTGGGAGGTGTGGAGAGCGTCATGGCTCATCATGCCCGCCTGATGACTGTTGCCGGTCACCAGGTGACAATTTTCGCCGGGAGGGGAAAATCAATTTCCTCGGATATTCCGGTACGGGTACTGCCCTTGCTGGATTCACGCCACCAGCGCATTTTAGAAGAGAAAGCCCTGCTTGACAGGGGAGAATATTCAGCCCGCTTCGACGAGCTGCGGGACCAAATTGAAAAAGAACTCCAATCCGAATTAACAGGTTTCGATATTCTCATCGCCCACAACGTGGCATCGCTGCATAAAAACCTGCCCCTGACCGCAGCCATTTATCAACGATACCAGCAGCCGGGGTTTCCCAGGCTCGTCCTCTGGCATCACGACCTGGCCTGGACAACCCAGCGCTACCGCCAGGAGCTTCACCAAGGTTACCCGTGGGACCTCTTGAGAACAGATTGGAAGGGCGCAGTCCAGGTCGTAATTTCCGAACAGCGCCGCCAGGAATTCTCCAGTTTGGTTGGCCTTGCCCCGGAATCTATTCGGGTGGTTCCCAACGGGGTGGACCTGGCACGCTTCTACAAACTGGAACCTCTCACCATTCAATTGGCAGAGCGGCTCAGCCTAGGAGACGCAGATCCTCTCTTTCTCCTCCCGGTCCGACTGACACCCAGGAAAAATATCGAGCTGGCCCTGCATGTTTTGAAAGCCTTTCAAGCTGATTTTCCAAGCGCTGCACTGCTGGTCACCGGCCCGGAAGGGCCGCACAACCCCTCCAACTCCGGATATAAAAACCGACTGCTCACCCTGCGGGACCAGTTGGGGCTGCACCACAAGGCGCATTTTATGGCTGAGGTGAGTTCAGAATTTCTGCCGGACGAGGTGATTGCAGATTTTTACCGGATGGCGGATGCCCTATTTTTCCCCAGCCGGGAGGAGGGTTTCGGCATCCCGATGATCGAAGCTGCTTTCAGCCACATCCCGGTTTTTTGTGCAGACATTCCCGTCCTGAGGGAACTTGGCGGCGGGGATGTCAGTTTCTTTGACCCGGACGCCAACCCGCAGGATATTGCCAACCAGGTAGTGCAACGCCTGAAGAACGAAACAACAGCCCGTTGGGCACGCCGGGCAAAGCACGGTTTCACCTGGGAGTCAATTTTCAGGATATATATCCAGCCCATGCTGCAAGAGGTGGTTTTATGAAAAGGCCAATCCGCAATATACGAACTGCACTGGTCCCGATAGGGATCGATGATTCCAGCCAGACAGCCCTCGCCATGGCATCAGCCATCGCCGAAGAGGTGGTGCTGGTGGGCGTGATTTCCATTACTCCCGGAGAACAGGTGAGCGCGGCGGCTGGCCTTGCCCGGGAAATACGCAAAAGGTTATTTGCATTGAGCAATGCCACCACCCGTTATAAATCCACGGTCATCGTCTCGGAAAAGCCGTGGAGAGACTTGCAGGAAGTGATTGCATCTGAAAAACCGGACATCTTCATCACCGGCTGGGTCAACGGGCAAACTTCCTGCGGCATTCCTGCAGGTGAGGTGCTCTCTAATACCACCTGCCATGTGGCCATTGTGCGCGGGGCGAAGCAGTTGAAATTTGATCGAACCCTGATTGCAGTCAGAGGCGGACCTCACGCAGAGCTGGCATTGCGGGTTACCATGCGCTTGAAACCGGCCCAATTGGACGCTTTACACCTCTCTCTGACCGGCGCTGTGGATGATGCCCCTTTCAAAGGCATCAAGCACATCCTGCACCAGATCCCGGAGGTGAATCTGCGCTCGATCAAAACTGATGACGTGCAGAAAACAATTTTTGAGGAAGCCAGGGCCTACGACCTGGTGGTCCTGGGCGTGACAGCCAGCAAAAACCTCGGCTCATCTTCCATCGGTCAGGTGGCAGCAAAATTATTAAAGGAATCGAGTGCAACGGTCATGGTAGTGAAAACCCGCCAGCCTATTTCCGAAGCCATGTTTGATGAACGGGTAGGCACCCAGGCAATTTCCATCCTGGTGGATAAATGGTTCGCGGAAAACACATTCCACGCAGATGAATTCTCTGACCTGAAGCAACTGGTAGCGCTCAAAGAGAAACAGGGCAGCACCATTAGCCTGGCCTTACCTGCATTGAATGAAGAGAAAACCGTGGGGAAAGTGATTTCCACTATTAAAAAAGCCCTGATGGAGGATTACCCCCTGCTGGATGAAATCGTCCTGATGGATTCAGATTCAACCGACCGGACGCGGGAAATTGCCGCAGACCTGGGAATCCCGGTCTATATTCACCAGCAATTGTTGCCGGAATTAGGTCCCAGACACGGCAAGGGTGAGGCCCTCTGGAAGAGCCTGCTGGTCACCCGTGGCGATATCATCGCCTGGATTGATACAGATATCCTCAATATCCATCCCATGTTTGTGTACGGTATCATTGGCCCGCTCCTGCTGAACCAGACCATCCAGTTCGTCAAAGGTTTTTACCGGCGGCCGCTGCGCGTTGGCAATCGAATCCAGGTGGGGGGTGGAGGCCGGGTGACAGAACTAACAGCCCGCCCGCTGTTAAACCTGTTCTATCCGGAACTATCCGGCGTGATTCAGCCGCTTTCGGGAGAATACGCCGGGCGGAGGAGCGCGCTGGAAAACTCCGTTTTCTACTCCGGTTACGGTGTTGAAACCGGCCTGTTGATCGATATGTTTGAACAACATGGGTTGCGCTCCATTGCCCAGGTGGACCTGCAGGAGCGAATCCACAATAACCAGGACCTGGAATCCCTCAGCAAGATGTCTTTTACCATCATCCAGACGGTTCTACGAAAGCTGGAAACCCGTTACGAGCGATCAATCATCGAGGATGTTAATAAAAGCATGAAACTGATCCGCCGATCAAATGGTGGCTATTACCTGGAAGTGGTGGAAGTGGCTGAACTGGAACGCCCGCCGATCAATACCTTGCCAGCCTACCGCGAACGGCACGGAAAATGACCAATTTTTGCCTTGTCCGCCACGGTCAGACCGATTGGAACCTGGAAGGCCGCTACCAGGGCCAAAGCGATGTGCCCCTAAATGAGAACGGCAGAATCCAGGCGCGCAGCCTGGCAATTCAACTCTCCCAGCAGTCCTTTGATGCTATCTACTCTAGTGATTTAAAGCGCGCATCCGAAACTGCGCACATTATTGCTGACCGTCTTCACCTGCTGGTTCATTTGGAAATTCAGCTGCGCGAAATTAATCAGGGCGATTGGGAAGGCCAGTTGGTGGATATAATTCGCACCCGTTATGCCGACCTGTGGGAACAGCGCACGGTGGATCCGGCCAGCGTGCGTCCTCCGGGTGGGGAGACGGTCGGGGAGGTTGCGACCCGGGTAGCCCATGCCCTGGATGAAATTTCCGCCCGATATCCAGCCGGGAAAATCCTGCTGGTTTCTCACGGGCTCTCCCTGGCAACTGTGATCTGCAAAACCAGGGGCATTCCCATCGGTCAGGCTTATCAATTTATCCCGGAGAATGCTTCCCCGGTCTGGGTACAATGGATCCCTGGAAAAGTGGGATCACATCAAAAAAACTGAAAAAATCTGGATCCGGTCAACTGTTTCATCTGGGATGCAAATAGTGTTGCCTTGCTGCGGATAGGATGATTTGACCTCGCACCTTTCCAATTCCAATCATAAGCTCATAACCCCAAATGTCTGCAAGCTTTAGATTTTTTCGGAGCAACTGCTTCTCACTTCAGGCAGGGTGTCTGAATAGAAAAATTTTCAACTTGCCCTACCAGCGCCCGATGGCAACAATGACGGCAAAAACCAGCAGCACCAGGCTGACGAAGATCTTGGGCTTTTCCCGGCTGCGCAGGTGGAGCGGGATGGAGGCCAGCAGCAGGACCGCTACGGCCAGCGCCGCCAGCGGGGTGACGATGGGCGGCCAGCCAATCAGCCCCGGCAGAATGAGAGCCAGGGCGCCAAAAAATGTGCCCAGGGTGGTTAAGTAAAGCAGGACAATGGAAGTTTTGCCCAGCTTTTGGATAGCACCTGCCATCTCCGGCTTTCCCTGGCGAAAACCGTGTTCCAGGGCCGCGGTCAGGAGCTTAATGGCCAGGATGGATTGAAGGATCCAGAGGATGATATTCATTCCCGCTTAAAAACCTTGCGAATGAGCTGGATGCCGGCCACAAGTAAGCTGATAACCGCCAGGTCATAACCAATGATCCCCGCATAGACCACTGCTGATTGCCAGCCGCCTTCCAGGGTGGAGCCGTCTGCCAGGCCGGTGACAACGGCCAGCCACTGGGCGCCCACCACCAGCAGAATGGCAAGGCCAATACTCCAGGCAATCCACTTGATGTATGCCCGAACCCGGACAGCCGCCCAGAGCAGCATGAGCGCCCCGGCCAGCACCAGAAAGCCCAGTTCAGCCGGCATCAGGTAATCCACCAGGAAGGATGCGCCACGGAACAGGCGGAGTAAGCCAAACACAATCGGGGCAACAACCGGCAGCCCGACAAGAATGGTCCCTACAATTGCCAGGATTTTGGTGAAAATATCTCTCTTTTGCATTTTTCCTCCCAAATTTCAAAAAAAATGAATGTGGAACGTGATGGATTGACTGGAAAACCAGCTTAAAAAGTGTGTTGAATTCACACCTATTATCGCGCATCCTACTATCTTTGTCCCCGAAAAAGGCGAAGAAAAATATTAAATGGGTATAGAATTATTCAAATCCATTTCCTATTTTTCGCATAGAAAGCAGTCGCCATGAATTCATCCCTCTCAAAAGCGATCCCCCTGCGCACCTGGATCATCCTGACCGCCCTAGCCATCACCGGACAAATTGCCTGGGCTGTGGAAAACTCCTGGTTCAACACCTTTGTGTATGACACCATCACCCCTGACCCGCGACCAGTGGCCTGGATGGTGGCCGGCAGCGCCATCACCGCCACACTGACCACCCTGCTGATGGGCACGCTGAGCGACCGTACCCGCTCGCGCTGGGGACGGCGCCGGCCGTACA
Source organism: Anaerolineaceae bacterium (assembly GCA_041741455.1). Taxonomy (GTDB): domain Bacteria; phylum Chloroflexota; class Anaerolineae; order Anaerolineales; family Anaerolineaceae; genus CALESS01. The sequence continues at coordinate 43,357 of JBGSJZ010000056.1, forward strand.
TCCTGCTGGGATACATCCTGTGGGGGTTGTCCACAGTGCTGTTCCCGACCGTGGCTTACATCCAGGCCACCAGCGTGGCGATCATCATGGTCGTGGTGGCCGATTCCCTGATGACCTTCTTCGGCTCCACTGCCAACGACGCAGCTTTCAACGCCTGGACGGCGGACATCGCCACGAGCCAGACCCGCGGCCGGGTGGAGGGCGTGCTGAACATGTGCGTCTTCATCGCCCAGATCATCTCGATGGTGGCAGCCGGGATGCTGATTGACCAGGTGGGCTATTTCACCTTCTTTTACGTGCTGGGCGGGATTGTGATGGCCGTCGGGCTGGTGGCAGGCCTGCTGCTGCGGGATGCCCCCCTGCCGGCGGGTGACACACCCCGGCGCTCCTTCCGGGCGGAGTTCGCCGAGCTCTTCAGCCTGGAGACCCTGCGCCAGAACCGCAAGTTGTTCATCCTGCTATTGTTCATCATGATCAGCAGCATTGGCATGCAAGTTTCTTTCCCCTACCTCATCATCTACTTGAATAATTACATCGGGGTCAGTAAGAGTGATTTCAGCATCATCGGTGGGGCGGTCATGGTGGGCAGCGCCGTACTGGCTATTCCCTTTGGCTTGTTGGCCGACCGCTTCAGCAAGAGACTGATGATGGCGATTGCGATCATCCTGAGCAGCCTGGGCGGGATTTTACTGTCATTGGTCAAGACCCTGCCACTACTGGCCCTGACCGGATTGGTCTGGCAGGCCTTTGCGGTGGCAGGCTCGGTGGCCTCCGTGGCCTGGTTGAAGGACCTGCTGCCCGAAAAGAACCGCGGCAAGTTCCTGGGCATCCGCATGATCTTCTGGATCGCCATCCCAATGGTGGTAGGGCCATGGATTGGCTCGACCCTGATCCAGAGATATGGCATCCCCACTGTTTTGAATGGCGAGGCAGGTTTCATCCCTGTGCCAATTATCTTCCAGGTCGGCTCGGTTATCGCGCTGCTATCGCTGATCCCGTTATTCTTCATCCGCAAACAGGAGTGAGATGAAGCAGGCCTTGATTCAGCCAGGTTTCTGGCACGACTGGTTGCAGGTCAATGCCAGCCGGGCCATCTTCCACCAATGGGAGCAATTGGAGGCCTCGGGCTGCATTCAAAATTTTCGTATCGCAGCCGGGGAAGCCGAGGGCTGGCGGGAGGGTTGGTTTTTTGCCGATTCCGATGCCTATAAATGGCTGGATGCCGCCGCCCGCATCTGGGCAACCAACCAGGATGAACGCCTTGGGAAGCTGATGGATGACTTCATCAACTTGCTGGGGCGGGCCCAGGCTCCGGACGGCTACCTGTTCACCTACAACCAGATTCATTTTCCCGGCGTGCGCTGGCAGAATCTGCAAATCGAACACGAATTGTACTGTCACGGCCACCTGATCGAAGCCGGGGTTTCGCACTTCGAGGCGACCGGCCGGCGGGAACTGCTGGAAATTGCCCTGAAAGCCGCCCAGCGGATTGCAGATGACTTCAGCGGAAAAGGCCCGGCCTTCACCCCCGGCCACGAAGAAATCGAGATCGCCCTGCTGCGCCTGAGCGAAGCGAGCGGAGAGGAGCGTTACCTACAACTGGCGCGCCAGTTCCTTGAACAACGCGGCCGCCAGCGACTTTTCAGTCTGGAGATTCTGCGCCAGAACCTGCAAGTTGCCCGGCGCGCTCAACTTGTGCAGCGACAAAAACAAGCCTACCTGTCCGCCCACCCGGATTTCAAACCTTACCGCCTGCCGCCGGGCAATGCCGCCAAAAAGCCGAGAAATACCATCTACCGCTGGTACGCGAGCGCCCTGAGCGGCAAATATTTTCAGCAGCATCTCCCCATCCGCCGGCAAACTGTGCCGGTTGGACACGCGGTGCGCTTTGCCTACCTGGAAACCGCAACCGCCCGCCTGTGCCGGGAAACTGGCGACCGCAGCCTGCTGCCGGTCTTGGAACAGGCATGGCAGCACATGCTGACCCGCCGGATGTACGTGACCGGGGGGATCGGCAGCCTGCCCGGGCTGGAAGGCTTTGGCAACGATTACGAACTGGACCCGGAATATGCCTATGCGGAAACCTGTGCAGCCCTGGGCAGCCTGTTCTGGAACTGGGAGATGGCCCAACTGACCGGTCAGGCAAAATACAGTGACTTGTTTGAATGGCAGCTCTATAACGCGGCGTCGGTAGGCATGGGGCAGGATGGCACAACGTACCTGTATAACAACCCACTGACCTGCCCGGGCGGGGTAACCCGCCAGGCCTGGTATGCTGTGCCCTGCTGCCCGTCCAACCTCTCCCGCACCTGGGCCAGCCTGGGGAAGTATATCTACTCGGTTGCACCCGGGAGTTTGCAGATCCATCAATACATCAGCAGCAAATGGAGCGGCGAAGGCTTGCAGGTGGAAATGGAGTCTGTGCTACCCTGGCAGGGACAGGCGCAATTGAAAATTATGGCTGCGCCACCTGGTTTGGTTGAATTGCAGTTGCGCCGGCCGTCCTGGGCGGCGGGGATGAAGGTAAAAATCAATGGAGAATCAGCAACTCTCTCTCTCGGCCAGAGACCAGAGCCATCCGGAGAAGTAACCGCGTCTGGCTACGATCCACGCCTGGCAGTATTCTTCAAGATTCAGCGAGAATGGGCAGCCGGGGATGAAGTAACCATTGAATTTGAGATGTCGATCGAGTTGCGCCGGGCTCACCCGAAGGTCAAAGGCCAACAGGGTCAAGTTGCCGTGACGCGCGGCCCTTTGGTGTATTGCCTGGAATCCGTGGATAACCCCGGTGTAGATCTGTTCAGCACCCGGCTGGCGCCAAAATCGCTGGCAGCCGTGATGGATGAAAAACTGCTCGGTGGAATCATTAAACTCCAGGGCAAGTCCGTCGAGGGTGATCCGCTGACCTTTATCCCCTACCTGCTGTGGGGCAACCGTGGCGAGTCGCAAATGAATGCCACGGTCAGGATACAGGGATAAAAAATGAGCACCCAACACCGCCAATACCAATCAGAAGTTGATTACCAGAGGATCAGCGACTTTCTGATCCGGCATTACCAGCCGGATAACCTGGACGGCAACTGGCTGGAGCCGATCTGGGAGTATATGCACGGCCATCCTTACCTGGACCACAGCTCTCTGGGGAAGATCCGCATCTGGGAGGATGAGGGTGAAATTGTCGGGGTGGCAAATTACGAGTCCGTCCTGGGCGAGGCCTTCTTCCAGTTCCACCCGGGCTATCGCTATTTATGCACGGAGATGCTGGATTACGCCGAGCAGCAGCTTTACGGTACTTCAATAACCGACGGCCGGCGCGTCCTGCACGCCTTTGTCAATGATTTCGATGAGCCCTTGCGCCAGTTGGTACAAAGCCGCGGTTACCAGTGGCGTGCGGAAGAGGATCGGCCACTGTACCAGTTTGCCATCCCTGAGCCTTTTCCCAGCATTGAATTGCCGCCGGGTTACCGCCTGACCAGCCTGGCGGAAGAGCCCGACTTTGCAAAGCTGCACCGGGTGATGTGGCGAGGCTTCAACCATCCCGGTGAGCCGGAGATGAACGAAAGAAAATTGGAAGAACGCCGCCGGATGTTCGATACTGTGCGGGCCAGCCGGGAGTTGAAGATCCTGGTGGCAGCCCCCAACGGCGAATTTGCCGCCATCTGCGGCATGTTTTACGAGCCCCAGCACCACTTTGGATACGTTGAGCCGGTGGCCACCGACCCGACCTACCGGCGGCTGGGCTTGGGCAAGGCGGCCGTGCTGGAGGGCATCCGGCGCTGTGCACTACTGGGCGCTACCACGGCCTACGTCGGCTCGGACCAAGCTTTCTACCAGGCGATCGGCTTCCGCAAGGATTATATTGAAGAATGCTGGGTAAGGAATCTTTAACCACAGAGCCACAGAGATAAGAAATGGAAACCACAGATGTCACACATTGTCCCCGTCAGGGGAGTTAACACAGATAAAACTTAACTGAAACAAGTTTTTTTACTTTCTTTGTATCCTATTATTCTCAGTGCCCTCCGTGTCTCTGTGGTGAATAGTTTTTAAGGAGAATACCATGCAAACAGAATTGACTCAACCCGGACCCCTGCTGCAAACCGACGGCCGATTGGCCCAGGTCGGCTGGGCGCGCCAGCCCCTGCTGGATTGCAACCTGGACGCCGCCAACTTCTACACACTCAAGTTCTTGCAGAAATACCGGATCAAGCGCTGGGACTACTACGCCATCTTCAGCCCGCGGCACTTCTTCTCAGCTACTATCGCAGACCTGGGTTACGCCGGCAATCTATTCGTCTACACCTTGGACTTTGAGACCGGCGAGTTGCACGAAGAAGGCCTGGTAGTGCCGTTCGGCAAGGGCGTGCAGCTGCCACGCAACAGCACTGCCGGCGAGAGTCGCTTTGAAGGCAAGGGATTGAAGGAAGTCTTCCAGGTCACACCTGGCGGACGGCATATTTCAGTAAACTGGCCGGCCTTTCATGGTGGACGGGGCATCTCAGCAGAGATCGACCTGCACCTGCCACCCGGGGCAGAGTCCATGAACATCGTGATCCCGATCGGGCAGAAGCGCTTTTACTGGAACAACAAGATCAACTGCATGCCAGCCAGCGGCTTTGTCAAGTACGGTGACCTGAGCGAAAATCTGGAGCCCACCACCTGCAGCGGATCTCTGGACTGGGGCCGGGGCGTCTGGGAGTACCAGTCCTTCTGGAACTGGGCCAGCGCTTCGGGCTTCTTACCGGATGGGAGGACGGTCGGCCTCAACCTGGGCTGTGGTTTCGGCGACCTCTCCAAGGCTGGCGAGAACGCCCTGATCTTGGCCAACCGCATCCATAAACTGGAGCAGGTTAAATTCGACTATCAATCCGGGGACTATATGAAACCCTGGAAATTCACGGATAGCCAAGGCCGGCTGGATCTGGTCTTTACACCTTTTAAAGATCGGATGGCGACCACCAACCTGGCGGTGATCACCAGTGAAGTGCACCAGATGTTTGGGCGCTACAACGGCACCGCCGTGACCGATGAGGGTGAAAGGATCGAGATCAAAGATCTGATTGGCTTTGCGGAGGAACACCATGCCAAATGGTAACCCGCTGCGCACCCGCTGGACCCCCGATGAACCAGTGCCCTTGCCCGAGTACCCACGCCCACAGATGACCCGCCGGGGGTGGACCAACCTGAACGGCTGGTGGGATTACGCCATTCTGGAGAAAGCCCAACCCGCTCCACAAGAATACACTGGACAGATTCAGGTGCCTTTTCCAATCGAGTCGCTACTCTCCGGGGTGCAGCGCCCGCTGTTGCCCGAGCAGCGCCTGTGGTACCGGCGTACGTTTCAAGACCCGCGCCAGCCAGGAGAATTGCCCACCCATCGGGTCCTGCTGCATTTTGGAGCGGTGGACTACCAGTGCCAGGTCTGGGTCAATGGCGTCCCCACCGGGGAACACAGCGGTGGATACCTGCCCTTCACCATTGATATCAGCCCAGCGCTGCAGGGGGGAGATAATGAACTGCTGGTCTCGGTCTGGGATCCAACGGATACGGGTATGCAGCAGCGCGGCAAGCAGGTGTTGCAGCCCAAGGGCATCTGGTACACGGCTGTCTCCGGCATCTGGCAGACGGTCTGGCTGGAGGTGGTGCCGGGGATCAGTATCGAGAGCTTGAAATTGACGCCCAACCTGGATGACGATGCCCTGACAGTGGAGGTTAGGCTGCGGGGAGCGGGGGCAGTGATTGGGCTGAAGATTGAGGTTGAAGCTTTTTCGGATTTAATAAACCATAACGACTCACCAAATAGTGGATATCGTGCAGAGAACACTGAGAATAGTCAACAAGAAACCTTGTTGTTTGAAAAAATTGCCTCTGCAAAGGGGAGTGTTGGGGAGACCTTACGGCTGTCGATTCCCAATCCGCACTTTTGGAGCCCGATTGACCCGCACCTGTACGGCTTGCGTGTACACCTGAGCTGGAACGACCAGCCACTGGATGAGGTGGAGAGTTACTTCGCCATGCGCCAGTTCAGCCTGGTGAAAGATGATGCTGGGCACCTGCGCTTCGCCCTGAATGGCCAGCCGCTCTTTCTGTACGGTCCGCTGGATCAGGGCTACTTCCCGGATGGGCTGTACACCCCGCCTTCAGAAGAAGCGATGCTCTTCGATATCGAGTACACCCGCAAAATCGGATGCAACCTGATCCGGAAGCACATCAAGGTGGAGCCGCTGCGCTGGTATTACCATTGCGACCGGCTGGGCATGATCGTCTGGCAGGACATGCCGAACGGTGGGCTGATTGATGGGGAGGTGATTGCGTTTCTCTCGCTTTCAGTCGGCATTCACCGGGATGACACCAAGAAGTTGAAACGCTTTGGCCGGGCGGAAGAAGCCAACCGGGCCGAGTACCAGCGCGAGCTGAAAGGCATGGTGGATCACCTGCACAACGCAGCCTGCATTGCCATCTGGACGCCCTTCAACGAAAGCTGGGGCCAGTTCCAGGCACGGGAAATCAGCGAATGGCTGAAAGCCTACGACCCGACCCGGTTGATCGATCACGCCTCGGGCTGGTTTGACCAGGGCGGCAGGGATTTCCAGAGCAAGCACATCTACTTCAAGAAACTCTACCGGCCGCGGCGGGATCAGCGGGCTTTTGTCATCTCCGAGTTTGGCGGGTACAGTTTAATGCTGCTCGGGCACAGCTGGGATGAGAAAAAGAAGTTCGGCTACCGCTTTTACGACACGCCGGCCGACCTGCAGGACGATTATCTTCGGCTGCTGGAGGAAGAGGTCAAGCCGCTGATTGCAAAGGGATTGACGGCGGCGGTCTACACCGAAACCACGGATGTGGAGATTGAGATCAACGGCTTTATGACTTATGACCGGATGGTGGAGAAGATGGATGCGGAGGCGCTGCGGATGGCGCATGAAGGGGTGATCAACGGATAATCATTCGCCCTCCCGATAGTGGGAGGGCGATTTTTTCGATCAGGCAAATTGATAATAATCTATTCCGCAAACATTTCCTGCAACACCAGCAATACCTCCTGCTGCTCGGCCAGGCTAATCTTCCCCAGATTTTTTATCAGGCGTTCCTTGTCCACTGTTCGGATTTGATCCAGAACGATCTGACCTTTCTTGCCTTCAAAACTGCAGGCCACCCGGGTCGGATAGCGGCGGCCACGGGTAGTCATAGGCGCTACGATAACCGTGGCAATGTGGGCATTCAATTCATCTGGAGAGATGACCAGGCAGGGTCGAGTTTTCTGGATCTCGCTGCCGATGGTAGAATCCAGGTTGACCAGGAACACCTCAAAGCGCCGGGCTACCATTCCCATTCATCCTCATCCCAGCGGGTGGTCGAGGGTTCGTCCAGCAAGTGATCATCGCCGTGATCAGTCATGCCAGCAAAGTATTCAGCCCAGCCTTCGCGCACTCGGTAGGCGGATTGAATGATGAGTTTGTCGCCCTGCACTGAAAGCTCCACTTCGTCGGTCAGGCCGGCCTGCTCCAACAGCGGGCGCGGAATGCGCACTCCTCGTGAGTTGCCGATTTTAATGATTTTGGCTCGAACCGTTGTGTACATATTTCACCTCTATGTAATTATATTGTAATTACATATTACTGTTTGTCAAGATTAAATACTCAACCTAAGATAATTTCAGTTCATCTGGATTGTCAAAGCCAGCTTCGGTAACAAACTGCTGGCGCTCCGCCTGGACTCATCGTGGTTTGATCATATTAATATAGATATAATACCAACAGGAGATTCCAGATGCCCCCCTGCCCGATCTGCAGTCAACTAAAGGATATTGAAACCTCATTCTATAAATATGCCGCACCGGATTACGACTGTCCATTGCCCGAAGCCGCTACTCACCAGCTGAAAGTGATTACACCGGACATGATTGATCCGGAAAACGCCCATATTCGTTGCTGCCCGCTATGCGGAATGTTATACAGCTATCACATGACTTACGAATATTACATCAACGGTAGCGAAGATAAGGAAGAACTGGTCCGCTTGCAGCCCGCTGAAAAAGCTGCCTTTCATCAGGCACAGGCGCTGCAACTGGAAGCATTGCGCCAGGAAATTGACCGTTTGGAAAGCACAGCCGGGAGACTGGGGGACTACCTGGACCGTGGTCACCCAACCCCGGCAGAGATGAAGACGACCTTCAACGAGATGGACGAAAACCGTCAATGTGCCTGGAAGCTGCGCCTGCAATTGCAGAACCGGGTGGAGAATCTGCGCCGGACCTGCCCGGGGGTTCTCGTACATTGGGCAGAGGCTCACATCCGGGTTTGTCGACAATTAATCATTTCTATGCCGCAGACGGGGGAAGATGCAGAAACAGGTCTTTTTGTGGCTCACTCGACCCTGGATGCCTGGGAACAATTACCCATTGAGGGGGAAACGTTCATTTCAATCAGTGAAAACTGGTTGAGCGGTTATCTGGATTTATTGGAAGTAAGCGGACCGCTTATCGAGTGAACCAGAAACAGCCAAACACTAAAAAGCCAGCCCAAACATTCCCACCCCCAGCCAATAACGCCCAGGGTGATCTAACTGGTTAAAACCCCCGTACCTTCTCCAGCGTGATGCGGATCAGGACGCTGTATTCCTTGAATAGATCCTGCATGGTAACCTTCCACTGCTCCATGGCAATGGCTGCGTATTTCTC
>JBGSJZ010000057.1:0-2994 GCA_041741455.1 Anaerolineaceae bacterium
CCAGGGCAGATCATGCCACGCAGGAGAAAATCCGTGAGTTTTGCTATGAACTGGCTTTGGCTCTCCGGAGGATTACAGGTAAGGTGGTTGAGAACGATCTGGACTTTTTGAGTGAAGGTAAAGATCAACCGACCGACACTCAAAATGAAACAACATCGGATAAGAAATCGGACGATTAGGATAGGCTGACAATGTTAGATTTTATCCCAAACAGCCTGGATGATCTGAACAGGAAAGTCCAGGGATACGTAAATGAATTGAACCGGCCTGATGGCGCGGAAATGGCAGGGATTTACACGCGCGTGTCACGGATCGATCACCGCGCCCACGGTTATTCGTTGGATATTCAGCCGGATCGCTCTGAGGAGTATGCCAAAACAAAGGGCTGGCAAATCTACCAGGTATACGAAGACCCGGCCAGGACCGGGCGAAATAGCCGCAGGCCTGAACTGCAGCACATGATCAATGATATCAAAGCCGGGCGCATCACGATCGTGGTCGTCCATCGTCTGGACCGTCTGTATCGCAACCTCGAATCGCTTCTGCGCTTTCTGAGAATGATCAAGCGTTATCGCGTGCGCCTGGTATCGGTGACCGAACAGATTGACACCGATAACTGGTGGGGGAGACTGGTGCTCTACGTTCTTGGTGCCCTCGCGGAAATGTACATCTGGCAATCCTCCGCCCGCACTCGGGAAGCAAAACTCGAACGGGTCATGCGTGGGCTGTCCAATGCATCCTTTCGCTTCGGTTACTGCAATGGCCTCTGCTCAACTTGCACTGATCCCAATGGAAAGGATTATTGCCCGCAATATGGCGGCCCAGACCGCGTCGAAAGCCAGCGCGGCCGGATCGCTGTTCCTCACCCAGTCGAAGCGCATGGGGTTCGTATGGCGGTGAACCTGTACGCCCAGGGGAAGAGCGATCTGGAAGTTGCCGATGATTTGAACCGTCATCTGTTCCGCCTGCCAGATGGATCCATGATTCATTTCCGTACCAAGGGTCTGCCGAATCAGAAAATGCCAGGGACATTTAGCCGCGACAGTGTCCGTGAAATCGTTCGAAGCCCTTTTTACGTAGGATTAGTTGCCCATTATCCAACTCGTCCGCTCGATATGGAAGATGATCCGGAGAATCCCAAGAAACTGTTGGCCTCGTCACCACTTACCAACAAGCGTAATCCTCAGGTATTGACTCAGGGCGTTCATGAGCCGCTTTATCCAATGGATCTTTGGAAACGGAATATGCAAAAACGTGAAGCCAAGTCACATGCACCGATTGCTGCTGCAACCCAAAACAAACGTGAATATCTTCTCAGTGGAGTAGGTCGATGTTGGATATGTTACCAACATGGCAACCATCAAGTTGGTTTACGCGGGTCCCAAGGAGGAAGCGGAAATCGGTACTACCGGTGTGGATTAATGCACGAAAAACGGAAGGGGAATACAAAAAGGGAAATACTTGATAAAGTGCTACAGGAAGAGGGCATGGGGGTGATCGGCAACACAATGTGGCAGCAACTCGTGGAAGCTCATACAACGAATGTTAAGTCAGATCTAGCTGAAGCGAAGGTGAATCAGCTCTTATCGCAACTTGTTATTCCAAAAGCCTGGTACGAAATGATTGCTGCTTATTACATGAGCGACAATGGTATGGCTGACTTTGAACGGGAAAGCTTTAACCTGCGCCAGGAACTGAACCGGGCCAAAGAGCTCTATTCCAACGGATATATCAACCTGGCGCAGTTCCATGAGAAAGCGTTGACGATTGGGAAAAGGCTGGAGACCTATCAACCTACCACACAACCCGAAGCGTGCGAGATCGTGGCTCTATTGGAAAACTTCCCGAAGATTTGGGCAAGCTGTAACATAACGGAACGGAGACGACTACTTAAAGTCATGTTCTTGTCCATTTACTTTGATGCTGCGTCATCTATACACCTCGTTCTAGCGCACGAACCCTTTGACCGATTGCTGGCGTTGCAGAAAGTGTAATCGCGTACCAAGGGATATGTAAGAAAAGAGAGGATCTGTCGCTGAGGCAGATCCTCTCTTAAATCCCGAGAGTGTTCGTCAATTAACGATTGATGGAAATAACGTCACTGATAACGAACGCCCCGATCACTCAAAATACTTTTCTACCAGCGTAAGGATAGCCTCTGCGACTTCTTTTCGTTTCCCTGGCGAAGGTATCTTCTGTATAGCCACTGCCACGTCAACCACTTCGGGAGAAAGACTTTCGTGCTCGAGCGAACGAACTTCAAAGGCATTTAGAATAGGCCAGCCAGCCATTTGTAGAAATTCATTGGGGTTGACTCCGAAGTGATCCGCTAACAAGATACAAATATGCATCTGTGGTTTCTGCCCAGCAAAGATGCGCCGGATTGCCTGGTGGTCTAATCCTGCACGGAGCGACGCTTCCCGGTAACTCTCATTATGTTTTTTGAGCAGATCTTTAACTCTCGAAATCAACGGTTCAGGATCATAGGGCGCTTGAACAGCTTCACGTCTGGCTTTTGCGATTGGTTTTTCCATATTGGATCCTTGTAGAACAAAAATGCGAACAATGGAGTACAATAAAAGCGCATCAATTCCATTATAGCACTAGGAGGGCGTGAATGGAAAAGGATAAGTTGAGGGCGGTGGGGTACCGCCGGGTTTCGATGAAAGAACAGGTGGATGGTCATAGTTTAGACGCACAAGAGAAGAACATTCGAGATTACGTAAACCATAATGATTGGGAACTGATTGCTATTTATACTGATGCAGGCATCTCGGCGAAGAAGGATAGTCATCGTCCAGCGCTGGCGCAGTTGATGAAAGATGCAGAAGCGGGAAAATTTGACGTGGTAATCGTGGATAAGGTGGACCGCTTCTATCGTCACCTGGCTGGTTTGCTAACAGCGCTCGATGAGCTACGCGGGTACAACGTTTCGTTCGTTTCGGTTCAAGAACGCTTAGATTTTACTTCTCCCTGGGGCAAGTTGATGCTCAC
>JBGSJZ010000058.1:0-46330 GCA_041741455.1 Anaerolineaceae bacterium
GCCGAGTGTGCGACGATATACTCTTGCAGTGAGTTGTCCTTTACTGATTAGCGTTTCCAGATACTCTCGATCTTTGGCTGTGAGTTGTACATGTTGTTTTTTCATCCTGCCATTTTCTACCAAATGGCTGATTTTGTCAAATTGTTCAAGCAATTTATTTTACGGTGTATTAAAGTTCAAACAAGTTTAGAGTCTTCCACAAAAGGCGGCGGCTAATAGAGCGTGCGCCCCATTCTCACTACGCACGACGGGGCGAGCGGCTGGACGCTGGGGACTGCGGCACGCCCTTCGGGCAGTCGAGCATATTTCCGGTTTCGGGTTTATACTGCTCTCAAGCAGTGTCCACACCCACCTCAGCACCATGCTTTGCGATCTCACTCCGCTTCGCTACGGGGACAACGTCCCACTCCACTTCGCTGCGGGGACAACGACGCAAACCGTTGGGCAGGCAATAAGGTTACATGCTAATATATAGTTGTGCTTTGTTTAGTTTCATAAGGAGATAGACATGTCACCATCGTTTCGGAAATTCATGCTGGTTTTGGGTATCTGTATCATATCTTCCATGGCATGCCAGATTTTTACACCAGAATATGAAGCGAAAATATTCAAAGAAGCCACTCAAACGGCCGCTGCAAAGAAGACTACTCAAGAATCAACACCAGTATTGTTGAAAACCACACCGGAAAAATCCTTATTCGAGGGCGCGGATGAGAAGATTGTCTTCAGCTACGCGGGCGAGAACCAGTCGTATCACACGGGATTGCGGAACAGGACGGTCTTTTATATCGACTATGACTCAGGCGGAGTTACCGCAAGCGAAGAAGCCAGTTTCGAAGAACCTGCGGGAACTGAGATGACTCGACGTGGAACGGATTCCGTAAAGTTCGAGGGCACATACGATGCCATTATGAAATCATTCTCAGGAAACTTCAATATTTACACCCAAGGTACGGCCACAGGGGGTGATGAAAATTATGATAATACAGTCACATACAACATGAATGGAATCCTTTCTGCGCAGCTTATTGACGGTCTGTGGGTGGGAAGCGTGAATGGCACATCCACACTTACGCAGGTATGGCCAGGCGGGGAGCAAGCTGACCAAGTCACTACATATAATATTGAGTGGACCATCACTGGAATACCTGACAATTAGTGCTTGTTGGAGGCTTTACAAACCTTTCTTGTCTATCGAGCAGGATGCACCGCCCAACCCCACGTTAAACTTGACCTGCTATGCAGCGAGTACCGGCGCGAAAATATGTTATTCATGGCTCTGAATGAGCAGACCCGAAGCTACAACGCAGGCAGGTTACGCCCTCGTTGGGCAACCTAAGTAGTTGAAAGAAGGTTTTATGATGATAGCTCTGCTTGTAATTGATATGCAAGTAGGATTGTTTGAAGGAACCCCACCACGACACGACGCGGATGGTGTTATCCGGCGAGTAAATGAGATCGCCAAGGCTGTACGCGCTACCGGTGGTATCGTGATATTTATCCAGCATGAAGACGATGGCAACCTTACGCCAGGATCTGAAGGTTGGGAAATCCTACCGTCTCTTGAACGCGTGGATACAGATTTGTTGTTATGCAAACAGGCTTGCGACTCGTTCTATAAAACAGAGTTGCCCGATCTCCTCGAACAGCATGGCGCCCGGGAGATAATCATTACTGGCTGTGCAACTGATTTTTGTGTAGATACCACCATCCGTGCTGCCACAAGCAGAAACTACGAAGTAGTAGTTGTAAAAGACGGGCACACGACCAAGGATAGGCCGCACTTGGATGCAAAATCAATTATCGTTCACCACAATTGGATGTGGGAAAACCTGATTCATCCAAGAAATGAGGTAAAGGTTTTACCAGCATCAAGCGTCATAGATTGGTTACAATCGGTATCTCGGTCGTAAGTAGGGCTGCCCAACACCGGCTCCAGCGGACGGTCGCACCGGTGAGCCAAACCGTTAGCTGGTTGAGACGAATATTCTAATCATGATTTTTCTTTTAGGTGGTCCTCCAAGAGTTGGAAAATCAATAATCTCCAGTGAGATTCGGCAGAAACATGCTGTGAGTGTTGTATCAACGGATACCCTCGGTGCTGTGCTGGAGACTGTTCTGAGCCCAGAATCGGCACCAGACTTGTTTGTTTTTGACAAGTTTAATAAAATGCCCATGGCGGAGCGGGTGAAGTTAATAACAAATGACCCCGCAGAGCTTATTGATTATGTGAGAAAGGAAAGTCATGTTGTTTGGAAAGCGGTAGATGCTTTTATCAGGAGAGAGAATGATGAGGGGCGAGATGCACTGATTGAAGGAGTTGCTGTTCTTCCCGAGTTGGTGATTCGGCTTGAGAATATACCTCATCGGGTTGTATTTATCGGGAATCAAGGAGAAAATCACAAAGAGAACATCAAGAAGTCTGCTGAAGAGAATGAGCATGATTGGATGCGGGCTGTAAGCGACCAATACATTAGCGCTTTTGCAATGTTTGTGAAGCGGATGGGTGCCTACATCGAGCAGGAGGCTAAAAAGTATGGCTTCGAGTATATAGAGATGGACAAAGCATTATTTGGGAATGTGACGGAAAAGGTTATGAAATCACTGGGATTGAAAGCGTGAAGCGGACGTTGAGAACTGCCGCTTCGCCCTTCGGGCAATCGAGCATTTCACGAAGCGGGGCTTCGGGTTTATGCTGCTCTCAAGCAGTGTCCACGCCCGCCGGTGAGCCACACGGTCAGACAGCCAGGCGGATCCCATCTCACAATTAACAGGGAGAAGTTGAAATATGATGAAAGCACCGGATTGGCTTCTGCCCAGACCCGCATTCGACCTGTCGCCCGAAAAACAGAGGTCCTTTGAAGATGTGTGGCAATCCATCAACAAAGGGGATTTGATTGATTATTCCTTGCCATACCCCAAATGGCAATTTCTGACCTACCTGTGCGAAACAAAGGAGGTCGTTCTGCACGGCTCGCAGAATTGCCAGATCAAGGTCGTTGAACCGCGTCAGGCCAACGATATCAGAGCCTACAGCAACCAAAATGCCATTTATGCCACCACGGATGGGATCTGGGTGATCTATTTTGCGATCGTGGATCGTGAGAAGCATCCAGGGTTGACCCTTTTTAACTCCTGCTTTTGCGCCCGGATCTCGGCTGATCAGTTCAGTGATCCGCTGTATTTCTTTTCAATCACGCATTCCGTATTGCTGCAAAAACCATGGTGCGAAGGGATGATTTACATCCTGCCGCGCCAATCTTTTGAACGAGAGGCTTCGCAGCAGGTGCAGCGAGTGGAGATCGTTTTTCCTCACTGGGTCAGTTCCGTATCTGCCGAACCCCTGGCCAGGCTGCTGGTTGGGGCGCAAAATTTTCCATTCCTTTCCAACATTCATGGCCACAACAATGAGAAGTTGAATCAACTGGCAATGGCCGATCCGAACGGCTATCCCTGGCCCGACGCTTTGGAGAGTTAATCATTGTTCTATGAATAACCACCGCTGCTTATCACCGGCTCCAGCGGATAGCAACTACGCCGCTGAGAGGACGCGCTCGGTTTTCAAGAAATGGCGCGATAATTTGAGTAGTCATGCAATTACCGCTGCTGCCAGTAAGCCATCCCCTTGGGCGGCTTGTCAGAGGTAGTATATGAATGGTTCTCCTCGTCTAACAACAGCCATGTTCGTAGCCATCCCCGCGTTCATTTTCACGGCTCTTTCGTTCTTCCTGCTCAGAAATGAATATTTCTGGATGACCTATGTTGTAACGTCCGCCGTTTTTGTTGTAGCCAGTCTGGTTATTGGTGTGACTTTTCCACATAAATTATTCGGTAGACGAATCCATAGTCCGTGGATGTGGCTATTCACACAGGGACTTCTTGCATGGTTGGTCGCTCTTCTGACTCTGGCCCTGCTAAATAGCACTCCGCTTTGCGTAGGCAAAAACAACGGCGATGGGATGAATACCCTGTTCCTATGTGCTTTACAGACCATTGGTGTTGGGTTAACCTATACACCGGTAGAACTTATCTTTCTGGGTATGAGTGCCACATTAGGTAACTTTTTCATCAAGGCAAGAGCAGATTCATAGGATTAATGTTTGGTAGAATGAAGATTCTCTCATCATTACAGCCTTCTGTTAATAGAAGGCTTATGGTGAAATGGTCAACCGGTTAGTCTAATGGAGTGCTTCCTACCATGCAACGTCAGCACCTTTCCCGCCTCGGACTATCCCTGGCAGTCAACATCCTCTTCTGTTGCACACTCCTGCCATTCATAATACCTCCTTTTGAGGGCCATCCGTTATCCAAGCTGCTGGAAGTTCTGCTCTGGCAGAGTATTGGCATGATCGGGTGGCCTTTTGCACTTCTGGGACTGATCATAAGTATCCCTTCTGGCGCCAGACTTGGGAGTGTAGCACCTCTCCTACTCATGCTCATGTATCCCGCTATTCAATTTCTGTTGATCCGTTCCGCGTTCGCAAAAACGCCGCGCCGCGTGGATTTCATTATTCTGCATATCTTCGTTATCTTATCTTTTGTTGTAATGTGGTACTCTATTCTCAATGGATATGACTTCATGGTCGGATAACCAAGACCTCGGGGTTGCCGAACACAACGTGCAGCCGACCGCCTCTGGCGGGTCGGAAGCGGGTAACGCCAGCCGTTGGGCAATTGCTAGTTCAGAGAAATAGGAGAAAAATCATAAGCCAGATGATTCGAAAAGTATTTATCAAAATTATTGTGCTGTTGTTTTCAGCAGGAGCCGGCTTTGTCATAGCGGTATTAGCGACTTCCCCATTTATTTGGTTTGCTAATGCAACGGCTAATGATGGACCAATATTTCCCCCGCCACTTGTGGCAATAGGTTTTTTTGCTCTACCTTTTGGTGTATTGTTATTTCCATTGCAGGTCATTGTGATGATCTATGAATTCTTCCGAAAGAAAACATTGGGCATTTTATTGCTGGTAATCGGCATGATTGGTGGCACTTTAGCAGGATTTCTCTGGTATTTTGTAATAAAATCCAGTCAACTTACTGCCCAGATGACCTTTTTATTATTTGGCATCGCTATTTTGCAAGCATTGGTAGTATTCGGATTTCACCTGATTGCCAACAAATTAAACATAGGCAATTTTAATGAATGAAAAAGTTCTTTCAAAACTCTACCGTCCAACAAAGCGTGCATCACGTTCTCGCTTTGCTCGACGGGGCGAGCGGCTGGACGGCTGGGGACTGCTGCTTCGCGGCGGGCGCAGTTTACAGGCATTTCGCGAAGCGTGGCTTTGGGTTTTTCTTGCTTCCAAGCAAAGTCCACGCCCGCCCCAGCGCCATGCTGGGCGCTGGCAGACCGTTGGGCTTGCAATGAATTGTGGAGGCTAACGATGGCTGATCAGAAACGTCTGAGCGCAAAATTCTCGATTGTGATCAATGTCCTGACATTAATCCTGCTGCTATTATCGCCCTTCCTGGCTTCGGGAGACTGGGGCTGGGATCTGGGCTGGCTGTATACAGGCTCCATGCTTTTGTATACGTTGATCAGCCGGATGATTGCCATCCGGCTGCACCCGGGCTTTGCCCGGGAAAGAGCCACCGCCAGCGCGATGCAGGATACGAAGAGTTGGGACAAATGGATCGTACCGCTGATTGCCCTTTGGCTGCCATTTCTGGCCGTGCTGGTGGCAGGCCTGGATAAACGTCTGGCGTGGTCAACGACGATGCCGGGCTGGGTGCACTGGCTGGGCCTGGCTCTGCTGACCTTTGGCTATGCGGTTGGCACATGGGCTATGGCCGTCAATGCGTACTTCTCTTCGCACGTTCGCATCCAGACAGACCGCGGCCAAACGGTTATTAGCACGGGGCCTTACGCCATCGTCCGCCACCCTGCCTATATCACCGGTGCAATCGCGATGTGCGGCATCCCGTTATTACTTGACTCTCTCCTGGCTTTCCCACCCATCGTTCTGCTATGCATCGGCATCGTTATCCGGACTGCATTGGAAGATAAGACACTGCTGGCCGAGTTACCCGGCTACAAGGAATATGCTGAGAAGGTGCGTTACCGCCTCGTGCCGGGTGTCTGGTAAGGCGGCCTCCACGATCCATCCCCGGCATGATTACCTGAAGACTCTCTGAAGCGCAGACTGCCGGGCACGTGGCAACCAACAAATCAATTCTAGAGAGAAACCAATATGAATACTGAAGAAGAACATCCAATAGAAGACATTGCACATAAGTTGGAATACTACCGATTGCGTGCTAACCGGAAAGCCCGCGCTCATTATTTGACGGCAAAACGTCACGAGAAATCAAACATTACCTTAGGCGTACCAGGAATTATTGCAAATACGATTGTTGGCACGGCGATCTTTGCAACCATTAGCCAACAGGCGACTCTATCTGTGCAAGTAATCACTGGTCTTCTTTCAATATCGGCGGGGGTTTTGGCAGCATTACAAACCTTTTTTAAACATTCAGAAAGAGCGGAGAAACATCGCCTGGCCGCTTCCAACTATTCTGCTATTTTTAGAAAACTTGATTTCCTTAAGCTTCGCACAAACCTGAAAGCTGACCCAAAACTCGAGAAAGCCCTTCTGTCTGAATTGGAATTGATTATCGAGCAACTCAATCAACTTGATAAAGAAAGTCCAGACATCCCTGATAAAATCTATGACCAAGCAGTCCGAGAACAAAATAATGACAAAGAAGGTGTCTAACTCATAAACCAAGCCCAAGATAGCGTGCAGCGGGTGGGGACTTCCGCTTCGATACGGGGACAATGTACCAAACCGTTGGGCCGTCACCTGGCATGCTTTATGAGGGATCAATCAGATAGTCATGATTTTTAAGTAAGGACTTTTTCATGAATAATAGCCTTCAGCCATCCAATGTGGAATTTTTATCTGGGGAAAAAGTTTATCTCAGGTCAATCGAGCCAGACGATTTAGCCTCGCTGCACAACTAGGCAAACGATCCTGAAACGCGTGGATTAACCGGGGAAATTCAGCCCAGCACCTATGCAGCTACACTTGAGTTTTATCAGAAGGTTCAAGTGGATGAAAACCGGGTCTGGTTGGCCGTGGTTGTGCGAGATACCAACCAAGTCATCGGGGAAACGGGGCTGCTGCGCATGTTTCCGGCTTGGCGCACCACAGATTGGAGCCTGATTATTGGAGAAAAGGCTGTGCGAGGAAAAGGATATGGGAAGGAGGCTGCACAACTCATGCTGAATTATGCTTTTGGACATCTTAATTTTCATCGGGTGGCGATTGGTGTAGTGGGGTTCAATACCAAAGCTTTGAGGTTCTATGAGGAGTTAGGCTTCCAAAGGGAAGGCATTCAACGAGATGGTTATTATTATGATCATCAGTATCACGACTTTGTGATGATGAGCATGTTGGCACATGAGTTTTTGGAGAAGGGGAAAGGGACAGGCCATTAGAATAATGCGATCGTTGAAAGAGGCCTAATCCCGCGTGCACCGGGTAAGATAGGCGTTGCCCGCACTTGAGGGGATTCAGTCACGAAAGCAGGGTTCAATGCCCTGGCATTTTCCCGCTAAATCCCCCGCCTGCCACTAACAATTGCCGTTAGCTAGCTGAGACGAATAGACTAATTATGATTTTTCTTTTAGGTGGTCCTCCAAGAGTTGGAAAATCCATCATCTCCAATGAGATTCGGCAAAAATATGCTGTGAGTGTTGTATCAACGGACTCCCTCGGTGCAGTGCTGGAGAATGTTCTAAGCCCAGAATCCGCGCCAGACTTGTTTGTTTTTGACAAATTTAATAAGATGCCCATGGCAGAGCGGGTGAAGTTTATAACGAAGGACCCCGCAGGGCTTATTAATTATGTGCGAAAGGAAAGTCAGGTTGTTTGGAAAGCGGTAGAGGCTTTTATCAGAAGAGAGAATGATGAGGGGCGAGATGCACTAATTGAAGGAGTTGCTGTTCTTCCCGAGTTAGTGATTCGGCTTGAGAATGTACCTCATCGGGTTGTATTTATTGGAAATCAGGGAGAAAATCACAAAGAGAACATCAAGAAGTCTGCTGAAGAGAATGAGCATAATTGGATGCGGGCTGTAAGCGACCCATACATGAGCGCTTTTGCAATGTTTGTGAAGCAGATGAGTGCCTACATCGAACAGCAGGCTAAAAAGTATGGCTTCGAGTATATAGAGATGGACAAAGAGTCATTTGGGAATGTGACGGAAAAGGTTATGAAATCACTGGGATTGAAAGCGTGAAGCGGACGTTGAGAACTGCCGCTTCGCCCTTAGGGCAGTCCCATAGTTTTGCCAGCCTGCCGGTCAGGCCAGGCTGAACCTGAGCCTAATAGAGAATCGACAACAATGGTTGGAGGATTTACATGAAAGCAAAACTGATCATCGTGGACGGGCACTCATCCGTAGGCAAATCCAGCGTTTCTAAAAGTGTCTATCAACAGATCCGCCTGGGGCAGGATGCCTACTGGCTGCACGAGGAGTGCGAAAATCATCCCATCCGGCAGGGTGAATTCAGCTTCGGGGCACTGGATACAGTCGAAGGGATGGAATTAAACCGGGTTGGGATGCTGAAGAAATGGATGGCATTCCGGGATGCAATCAACGCATCCGGGAAAGTCTGTGTAACGGAAGGATGTTTGCTGCACGCCTATGATCGCTATTTTATTCACAGTTCCTGGACTGAACATGAGATTGACAGTTATTATGCGCAGGTATTGGAGGTAATCCAGGAATTAAATCCCGTGATTGTCTTTTTATATCGGCCGGATCTGCGGAAGAGCCTGGAAAAAGCTTTTATCGCCCGGGGAAAATGGTGGCGGGACCTGATTCTGCGAAGAGATGATCTGCATGTATATTTCAAGAATCATGTGTATGTGGACGAAAATAGCATGTTTGAGGCGGTTGAATTTGAACAGAAAAAGATGTTGGAGATCTTTGAGCGATTAGAGTGCACAAAGATCAAAATTGACACGAGCGAAGAGCACTGGGATGCGTATGTCCGGGAAATTCTTTCCAGGGTTGGTTCAACCTATCGAAAAATCGAGCCTTACCCGTGTGACTTGAAGCCATACACCGGCAGGTACCGCTGGCAGCATGGAAGCGAGGTGGATGAATGGGTCATCCATTATGACGATGTCCATCAATGTCTGTATACCACCTTGTTTTGGCCGTATATGCCAATGCGCTGCATGGCGGAGGATGTGTTTGAGTTGGTCTCCTTTCCGGTCGAAATGAATTTTCGGAAAGAAGAGGGGCGAATGCAGTTTCGGGTGCGCGGAAATTACGATTGGGAATATAACGATCAGTTGTTTATCCAGGTGTGAGCGATTATTTATTTTCGAAAACAGTTTGAAATTGGGCGACCAGGACCTGAAATTCCGGCAATGGGCGCAAGCTGTCGAAGCGGAAATCCTCGTCGAACCATTCCCGGCTGCCCTTCCAGGACAGGCTCAGTAAGCGGCGCAGGTGCTGGAGGGCGAGCTCCGGCTGGCCAGCCAAGGCGCGGGTGGCGGCTGCCCGGTAACAGGAGCGGCCATCCTCCGGCGGGGCGCTTTCGTAATGCAATGCCCATTCTTCACACTCAGCCGGGGAGAGATCACCCGGGTTTTCGGTCGGTAGGGAGGAACTGAGGGCGATGTACTCGCAATCCAGTTGAAAGCCAACCTTGCGGGCGACCGAGCGGGAGCCGATGTTGTTGGCCAGGCACTGCCAGCCGATGTGGGTGTAGCCCTTGGCCAGGCAGGCTTCAACGGTGGCAGCGGTGGCCATAGCAGCCAGCCCCTGGCGGCGGTAGGCTGGATCGGTCCAGATGCCGATCTCGATGCGCTCACCGAGGGTGCAGTCGGACATGCAGACGGTGACCACCTGGCCCTGGTGCAGGAAGGCATAGCCGGCGCCCTCGCGGAAGCAGGCCTCCGGTGTGAACCAGCCGTTCAGGCGGTCGGTTACCTCGGAATGTTCCATCAGGGCCGGGATATTTTGACCTTCCTCGTGGATGGCGACGAACTCATACTCTGCCGGCAGGGCGGCACGCCAGCCGCTCCACTGCGGGCCGTGCCAGCGGTAATGGCAGCGGGGGTGGATGCGGGCCATGATGTCATTGGAAAACTGGCTGCACACCTCCGCCCAGGCAGCCGGTTGGCAGATCAGGTAGGTACTGGCGGGCAGGGTGGCCCGCAAGCCGGGGTAATTGGCCTGGCAGGCCGGATCACCGAAGAGGTGATGGCCTTCACAGGTGTCAATCAGGCCGACCTGCGGATGGTCGAGGTCATCCACCCAGACCTGGCCGGGGGCGTTGTTACCCAGTACGGCGTAGGCACAGGTGAAATGATCCACATACGGATCGAAAAACGAACGGACCAGGGGAAATTGAGATGAGAGTAATTCAAGCATGGTGCACCTCGCTGAATTCTATTGTAGCAATGAAAGCGTTTGCGGTGTGCCTGTAGTGGTCAGGAATTTGCCCTTCGCTTGAGTGAAGGCTAAAAAGGTAACCTGCAAGTTGCAGCCTTGCAGGTTACCGTGAAGATCAGGACTGGATCGGCAGGAAAAGCTCGAAGATGTATTTCCCAGGGTCGGGTTCCAACGGGTTGAGCAGGTGCTCCAGCCACTGGTGACCAGCATGCCGGTAAGGGCTATTCTCGCGCCATTTGACCAGCTCGCCCCAGATCCGGCCGATGTTCTCCAGGTTCTCGAAGCGGGTGACAGCGTACATTCCACCCGCGTATTCCACCAAACGAATTTCACCTTCAGGCTCGACCTCAGGCGGGGCGGCCACCCAGATTTCATAGCCGTAGTTCGGTGAGCCGGAGGACGGGTTCGGATTGTTGAAACCGTAGTGTGGGTAAGTGCTGCCGTAGCCCTCCAGCAGGCCCTTTTGCTTCAAAAAGGCGGACATTTTGCGGCCAGCCATTTCTTCCGGCGAGGGGCCAAAGCCGTAGGCGCTCAGCAGGCGCATGGGGGGCAGGTTGACGATTTTGACTTCCAGGGATTGCATGTGAACCTCCAATTTAAAAAATGGTTTTTGAAACAGCCAGGGAATTTATCCGCAGATGCACGCCGATGGACGCAGATATGGATAGAAGCTGGCTGAATGATTACTCAAATTATAGATTGTCATCCCTGACATCTGTTGTCAGGGATTTCTGGTAGAATTTTTATGCATGAAAGGAAGTCGGTGTGTTGGGGACACACCCTGCGCTGACTTTTCTCCGCAGATGAACGCAGATTATCGCAGATATTGATAGAAGCTGGCTGAATGATTACTCATATTTTACATTCTAATTCTTGACATACTTTGTCAGGGAATTTTGGTAGAATTTTGATCAGGCAAGGAGTTTATTATGCGAGCGGATCGTTTGCTGGCTTTAATGATGATCCTGCAGAGTCGGGGGCGGGTGACTGCCCACCAGTTGGCGCAGGAGTTGGAGGTATCGGAACGCACCATCTACCGGGACGTGGTGGCCCTGAACACGGCCGGTATTCCAATTTTCACCGAAGGTGGACCGGGCGGCGGGATCAGGCTGGTGGAAAGTTACCGCACTGATCTGACTGGACTGCGATCAGAGGAAGTAGAAGCCCTTTCGATGCTGAATATTCCAGAACCACTGGTAAAGCTGGGTGTGGGTCAGGAATTGAAAGCCGGCCTGCTCAAATTAGCCGGGGCAATCTCACCACGTTTGCAGGAAAAGCAACAGCAGGCGCGGGCGCGCATCCACCTGGATTCGGCCTGGTGGTTCCAGGGTGAGGATGCCATCCCCTGCCTGCCCGGCCTGCAGGAAGCCGTGTGGGGAGATAGATGCTGTTGGATCGCCTACCGTGGGGATTTCAGAACCCACTTCGAGGCGGTGATTGAGCCTTACGCCCTGGTGGCCAAGGCCAGCATCTGGCACCTGGTCTTCCGGCTGCAGGAACGGATGCGGGTGTTACGGGTTTCGCAGATCGAAGAAATTTCGATCCTGGCGGAGCGCTTCCAGCGGGCAGAGATTTTTGAACTGGCGGAATTCTGGCGCGGTTGGTGCGAGCGGATCGAGAACGAGCAGCCGCGCTTCGAGGTGACCGCCCTGGTCGCCCCGGCCCTGGCTGAGCGCCTGACCTGGCTATTGAAGGAGAACCAGCCAGATTTGCTCAACACTCCACCCGGCCTGGAACGCCAGGGCTGGAAGAGGATGACCCTGAATTTCGAGAGTTTCGAGAGTGCCCGGACGCGCATCCTGGGCTTTGGTGGGGCGATCGAGGTGCTGGAGCCGCTGGCCCTGCGCTTCAGCCTGGCGGATTATGCCCACCAGGTGGCAGCGGTGTATGGGCAGGCTGGGGTTTAATCGGTGAAGCGGCTGCGGAGGGACCGTTCACGCAGGGATCTCATGAGGAACCTTTTTTGAGTGCGGCCAACATACGCAGTGACTCCTCGTGATTGGGAAAAACTTCCAGATTTAATTCAAGCACCTGGACCGCCAGATCGAATTTCTGGACGGATTGCAGTTGATAGACCAGGGAGACCAATTCATCCTCCTCAAAGAAATAAGCGGGGTCATTCTTGATCTCCGCATAGCAGGCGCGGGCAGCCTGGATGCCGCCTTCGGCCAGGGCCTGGCCGACTGGGATCATCCAGGAGATGGTACCTACCTCCGACTGGAGACCAAGCAGGACGTTAACGGCCGCCCGCAGGGTGCGGCTGCGGGCCGAGGATTCCTCGTTGCAGAGGATGACCGCCGCAGCGTTTCGCTCCGGCAGGATGGTAAAAAAGTCCGTCCAGCCAAATCCGCCACCGCCGTGGCTGACGGTTTTGAAACCCTCGTAATGACCGTTCACCCAGCCCAGGCTGTGATGCTCATAAAACGGCGGGGAGCCGCGGTCGACCACCGGGGTCCACATTTTTTCATAGGTGTCCGGCGAAAGCAAGCCAGGACTACCCCCAGCCGCTCCTTTCAAGTTGGTGATGGCGAAGTTGCACATCTCCAGCACGAAAGAGTGCAGAAAGCTAGCAGGAACATCCGCCCGGTGGTAGGGATAGATGGGGTTGACAATCATGGTCGGGGTACGCAGGTGCGGCACAGCCAGGCGCTCCGGCGGCACGGCCAGGTGAGAGAAGGCGCTGGCGGGCATGCCGGCCGGACGTAGAACGTTGGCGGACAGGTAGTCTTCAAAGGTCTGGCCGGTGACCCGGGCGATCAATACTCCCAGCAGGTCATAGGCGAGATTGCTGTAGGCAAAGCGTTCGCCGGGCTCAGCGATCATCTGGCGGCTCGCCAGGCTGCGCATCCAGCGTTCGGGAGCGCATTCATCATATTCTGGATTGGCTACCAATTCATCATATTCAGCTTCATCAATATCCGGCAGACCAGAGGTATGGCTGAGCACCTGGCGCAGGGTGACCCGGGGCAGGCGGGCATCGTCCAGACGGAAATCCGGCAGGTAGCGCAGCAGTGATGCATCCAGCTCAAGCCGCCCCTGTTCCACCAACTGCATGATGGCCGTGGCCACAAAGATCTTGGTGATGGAGGCGATACAGAAGAGCGAATCCGGTGTGACCGGATCGCCGGTCGCCAGGCTTTGCACGCCAAAACCGCGGGCGTAGGTGATTTCACCGTTTTCGACCAGGCCCACCCCCAGGCCGGGGATACCCCAGCGAGTCACGATCTCAGCAAGGACTGCGTCCAGTTGATTGTACAGGTTCACATGATCTTCTCCCACGGCTCAGAAATGTCATATTCCGGACCCATGACCGAAAAATAAAGCGCATTGGCTGCAGCGGAATAACCGCCAATGAAGGCCACCTGGCAGCCCATGCGCTGTAGACGGTGCAGCCCTTCAAAGATCACTGCTTTCCCCAGACCACGCCTTTGGTGGGCTGGCACGGTGGCAATCGGCTCAAAATAGGCGGTGCGGGTGACATCATCAAACCAGACTGTGCAGAATGAGGCGATCGAGCCATCCGCAGCCACCGCTACGAGGTCCAGGTCCCGGCGGTAGAGTGGAGCAGTCTGAATATGGTTGTACCAATTCGGGTGATCGCGGTTATCCCGGGCAACATGAATGTCGTCGTCATGAAAGCCCAGCCCGGAGGCATAACAGCGTTCGAGCAATTCCAACCCACCCCCCAGGGAGCGGATGGTGTAGCCCGGGGTGGGTGGAACCGGCGGCAGGGGTGCTTCCAGTGAGCGGCGGTGTTGGGTTTCCTGCTCCTCCGGCCGCTCGACGCGCCGGAAACCATGCCGGGATAGGATGGTATGACGGGGCAGGTCCTGCGAGTCGACAAAGATCTGCAGGCACTTCCGACCATCCTCAGCGGTGACCGCCAGACGTTCTTCGGCGATGGTGATCATCTCCTCGTCCAGCTCCGGACTACAGAAGGTCGGGTCAACCTGCAGGTAGACCTGGCCATGGCCTTCAGGGTTCAAGACAGCGACGATTTGGCCGGTGTCCGTCTCCCAGAGGAATACATGATCTTCCAGCGGAATCTTTTCCAGGTCAGCGTTGGCAAACCACCACCAGTAATCCCAGCGAGCGACATGCCAACCGAGTTCACGGCGGCCGTTGAGCAGCATCACTCGGCGCAGAAATTCACGGATGCACCAGTAGTCTTCAGAATTTTGGTAATTTCGTTTTTTCAGGTTCATCACACCTCTGCCAACCTCACCAGGTTTTGGTCCAGGTTTCTGTCACCTGGAAAGTCGTGAATACAGAACCGTAGAGATAATCTGCCGGCTCCTCAGTGGCTGTGGCAAAAACACGAGTGCAGCCGAGGTGCCGCAGGCGGTGAAAGCCTTCCAGCATAACCGCCTTGCCCAGACCAAGCCTCCAGTACTCGGCGGCCGTGCCGACCAATTCACAAATAGCGCTGCGGGTGTAGTCATCGTAGGAGAGGGTGCAAAATGCGGCGATCTGCCCCTGCGGGGTGGCAGCGACGATATCCAGATCGCGGCGATAGAGCGGAGCGGACTGAATATTGTGATACCAGGTGAAATCGGGATCGTAGTTCTCATCCGGTTCCTCGGCGTGGAAAGCGCGCCAGGAAGCCCAACTGCGGGCGGAATGTTCAGATTCAGCGCCCATCGAGCGGATCAGATAGCCGGGAGTGGCCGGGACCGGTGGGAGGGGCTGATTCAGGTCGCGGCGCCAGTGATGGGCCCAACCGGGACGCTTTCCAAAGCCGCGCTGCTGCTGGACCTGCTGGCGCAAGGTATCCTCACTGAATACCGGGGAATAGAGGATGCGCTGGCCGGAAGGGAGATAATCGAAGTGGTGCTGCTCGGCATAGGTCAGGATTTCATCCTCCAGTTCCGGGGTGCGGAAGTGGGGGTGAATGTGGATGCGGATTTCATCGTGGCAAATGGGGTGCAGGACAGCCGCGATGCGACCGTCCCCGGTCTCCCAGAGGGTCGTGACCTGTTCGACGGGCGGGGTCAACTGGCAGGTCTGGATGAAATGCCAGCGCCAATGATCCAGGCGGCCGACATGCCAGCTATGTTCCAGGCGGTCGTTCAGCAGGAAAACCTCCCGCAGGAAGTTGCGAATGCTCCAGTAATCCGATTCATCTTGAAAGGGACGCATGTGAAATTTCATAGGATCCTTTCACCACAAAGGACACAGAGAGAGATCAATCATCCTTTGCAAACGAGAAATGCATTTGGACGATCACCCAATGGTCATCCCGTTTTTCCAGGGTGCCCGTCCAGCGGCAGTTATCCCAGCCGGTAGGTTGGCCGTTCCACTCGGCGTGGTCATCGAGCGTGCAGGAGTACCAGGCTGTATCACCCAATCGGGAGAAATTCAGGCGGAGATCATGGATGGCGTAATCCGTGGCCTTGAAGGCATCCTTCAGCCAGACCCGTTCGCCCAGCTTTTTGAAGGCTTCAAAGCCAACAATGGTGCTCTTAGAATCGGGATGAAAGATAAAGAAATCCGCATCCTGAGCCATGATGGAAAAGAGACGGTCGATATCCTTGGTCAGCGCCCAACCAATGGAATCGTGGATGGTCTTTTCGACTTCGAGCCGTTCAGCTTCGGTTGGCATCGTTTTTTCTCCTTGATTAAATGTGTTAGTGCGTTCGCTAGAACGCACCCGACTACCCGACTGCTAGAATACCTCGTGCATATGGGGAATCACATGCGGAAATATTGCGCGCTGGATGGCCTGCACGGCTGGCGAGGGGTTGCCCCAGCCACGCAGGGATAAATCCTGTGGATCGAGGGTGCCGGCTACCAGCCCGGTGAGACCCTGAATGGTCAACTCACAATCGGCGCTGGAGCCCTTTGCGACCTGCAAGACGCCCGCATGAGACTCGAACTGCCAGATGCCTTCGTTCCACGGGCAAAGCTTGTCAACGATATGGGCCGTGAAACGCCCCTCACCTACCTGCATGCCGCCAATCTTTTCCACATCCAGCACCCGGCTCATCCCCGCCCGGGCAGGGGATTCCATGTTTGGCTGAATGTCCGCCAGCCAGGTTTCAGGGTATTCGGTGGGGGCGAGCCAGAGTTCCGCCCGGTCCGCCTGGTCAATGTGGCGGGCAATCCAGTTGAGCAGTAAGTAGCGCGCCCGGCTGGTCTGATAATAAAAGCGCATGCCGACGAAATTAAATTTCGTTGGCTCGTCGCCCTGGATGCGGTACAACAGCAATCCTTCCAGAGCGTCACCAAACCAAGCTTGCGCCAGCCAGAGCGTGTTGCGGTTGGCCGAGGCCTGGTCGCCGAAATCAAAGATCGCCATGCCGTGGGTGTAAAGGCGCATTTCGGTCAGGTATTCCCGGTAGAGATCATAACTCGCGCCAATTGGGTGCAGATCAATTTCACCTCCCGTCTCCAGGTTCAAGAGCGGGGCCAGGGCTGGCGGGGCAAATTTGGCAATTTTGGCCAGGGGGAAGGAAACGTAGCCCATGTTTTCATAGAACGACTCACGGAATGGATAAAGGTTCGAAAAAACCTTGCCCGAGGTGCGTTCGGCAGTCAGCAGGCTGGCGATGGTCTGGCGGCAGTAGCCTTTGCGGCGGGCGGCCGGAAAGGTGGCTACCCCCCAGATGCCGGAAGCCGGGTAGAGCTGGCCGCGCATATTCTGGGTCATGGCGGTACTGACGGCGATCGAAAGCGGCATGTCATCCTCAAGAACCGCATGACAGGTGACACCCTTGCGCTCGCGCACCATGGCCATCCATTCTTCCTTGTCCTGGAATGGGGGCGAAGCGTGCAGGGAATACTGATCCAGGCTGAATAATGCATCCAGCATGGCTTGACCCTGTAAAGGACCCATTGTGATCGTCATTTTATTTTTCCTTGGGAACGAAGTGACCGCGTGCACTGCATCACGGTATCCATCGGCATGCAACCTCCGCTTCGATTGGGGCGGTCACACTGCGCAGAGAGAGGTCCGTTTGGGTGGCCGATTCAGCCCGATCAACTATTTGCTGACAAAAGTTTGCACCGGCCCCTTCCACTGCTCATCATCCTGCCAGGTCTCGCTGAATTCGCCCTGGGAATAATCCTCGACCACTTTGCGCCAGAAGACCTGGGCGGGTTGGTTATCTGCCCAGACGGCGACGCGCCAGCGGCCGGGAAAGCGCTGAAAGATCTGGCGAGCGGCCTGCCGCCCCACCCCGTGGTGACGGTACTTGCGCACCACGAAAAACTCGGCCATCGAGTAAGCCGGACCGCCCTCGGTGGCATCCAGGCGGCGCACCAGGGCAAAGCCTGCCAGCTTGTCATCCACGCGAATCAGGAACGGCCAGCGGTTGGGTTCGGTCCAGTACTGATCGAGGTAGGTGTAGCCGTACAGGCCAAAATCATCCAGGTCAGCATCGTCGAAATCGGTGAAATCGTAGAGATAGAGCTCCAGCAGGCGCTTGAGGGTGGGTTTTTCCGCCAGGCTGGCGGGGGAGAGTTCGATATTCATGGGTTTGCTCCAGGTTGGTGTACCTTTGTTTATACACTTCTCCAGCCCCAGAGTCAATTGCTTTTTTGGCCGTTGCGTAGAACACGCAAATCGATATCTCTGTAGAGCATCAGACAAACACCCCACCCCCTTTACTCCCCCGCCCCAAGGCGGGGGAGTAAAGGGGGTGGGGTCTATCCAAAGCTGACATTTACAGAGAACCTTGACCCCATTCATAAAGCGATCGATTACGCTTTGCGAATAACCATTCAGTCGCTGCTATAATTAACCTATCTTTTGATCGAGGCATCTTCATGCAGCGCAGCAAACTCTTCCTGCTCATCAGCGGCGCCGCCGCCATTTTACTCAGCCTGGGACTTTTCATTCTCTCCCTGCAGCCAGGCTGGCAAGGTAAAGCCGACTCCGCCATCGTCTTCCTGACACTGGCAGCGACCTTTGCCATCTTGATCTACTTTTTCCCGGATGAGTGGCGCTGGAAGTACTGGCTATTTGCCCCAGCCAGCCTGTTCCTGGCGATGGGCCTGGTCTTCCTGATGAATGCCATCACCGGCGATTGGAGCGCGTGGGCCTACGCCTGGATGTTCTGCATCTCCGGGGCGGCGGCCGGATTGGCGCTGGGCAGCCGCTTCAGCGGGCACCTGCAAATTCTCATGCCCTGGGCAGCCCGGGCGGCAGGCATCTTCCTGGGATTTTTCGCCTTCTTCGGGGCCATCGTGGGGGGAGTCTTCATGCGCGGTTTTTCGCTGTTGTTATTAGCCGGTGGCGGGGTGCTGTTGATCCTGCGGGCGCGCCGCCCTCTACCCACTGTCAGGACCAACCCTACACCAACCTACTCAACCCCGCAACCTGTGCGGCTGGACCCTGTGACGGATCCGCTGATCGAGCCGCTGACCGGGCGAGAGTTGGAAGTACTGCGCCTGATCGAGCAGGACTTGACCAACCAGCAGATCGCAGAACGCTTGGTGGTGGCAGCCAGCACGGTCAAAACACATATCAACAACATTTACGCCAAGTTGGGGGTGCAGAAGCGCACCCAGGCTGTGCGCCGGGGGCGGGAGTTGGGATTGATTTAGAAATTAAGCGCATAAGCCGGGTGGGGCTGAGGGTTGATTGAGTTTGAATATAGCGACCACAGACCCACCCTTACGTAATTACGTCTTCGAACAAGGGGTTGAAACCACTTGTTGAAATCCCCTATTGAGATCCGGTCACAACATCCCTGCCCCACGCAGCCAGCGCACTGCACGCTCCAGGGCGGCAGGCAGTGGACTATGCTGAAGATCTAGTTCCCGTGCAGCTTTACTGGAATCATAATAATGACACATGCCGCTCAGACGAGCCATGGGGGTATTCAGACCGTTCGAGCGGCCAGAGAGCGTCTCGTAAACATCCCCCAGCCAGCCAGCGGCCGAGAGGACTGGTCGGGGTAGGCGCAGGCGGAGCGCCGCCCGGCGACCCAGAGCCTGATGGATCAACCCCTGCAACTCGGCATACGGCAGGTTCTGGCCACCCAGGATGTAGGTCTGCCCACTGCGCCCGCACCCGGCAGCAGAAATCATGGCGTGGGCCACGTCCAGTACATCGACAAAGTTGTTGCCGCCGCCAGTATCCATCCGCAAGGGGCTGCGGGCGGCCTGCTGGATCAGGCGACCGCTGGTGGGGCGCGGGTCATAAGCGCCGAGCATGAAGGTTGGGCAGACCAGCACGGCATCCAGCCCGGCAGCGGCGGCTTTCTCCACCCGGCGGTGGGCCTCGTACTTGGAGCGGGCGTAGGCGTTTTCGACGCCCAACCGGTCCCAGTTCCAAGGGGTGGATTCATCCGACAGCTGATCGCCCTCCGGCAGACCGAGCGCATCCACCGTGGAGCAGTAGACCAGGCGGCGCACCCCGGCAGTCCGGCAGGCCTGCAGCAGGTTCTCGGTCCCGGTCACGTTGACCTCCCAGATGGCGGGCGTTATGAAGCGCGGCATCTCGACCCGGGCAGCGCAGTGATAGACCAGCTCCACTCCATCCAGGGCAGCAGCCAGGCTCTCCGGTTGGGTAATATCGCCTTCGACACGCTGCCAGCCTGGTAGATCCGACAGGCAGCAAAGGTTGGAGGTGGGGCGGGTCAGGATGCGTATCGCCTGCCCCTGCTCGATCAGCAGGCGGGCCAGGTTGCCGCCCAGGAATCCGCTGGCGCCGGTGACCAGGATGTTTTCGCTCATTCGTTGCTCCTCAAGGCCAGGTCAATGCGGTACGCTGGTTGCCGGTAGCCTGCCAGCAGGCCGTGATCGTAGTACCAGCGGGCAGCGGCTTCCACCGTTTGTTCAAAGGGGCGTGGCTGCAATGCCAGATCGGCAACTGCCCGCCGGTTATCATAATACAAATACGTCCCACTGAGGCGAATCCGTACCCTGTTGAGCGGTAGGCACAGGCCAACTTGCTCCGCCAGACCAAAGGCAGCTTCCATGGCAGGTAGGGCAAAGCCCGGCAGGTTGAGGTAGTTAACCGGCAGGCCCAGCACATCACCGATTGTGCCCAGCAAGTGCAGGTGGGAGAGGTTGTGCCCACCCAGCAGGTAGCGTCCGCCCACCTCGCCGCTGCGGGCAGCCTGGATCATGGCGGCAGCCACGTCGCGCACATCGACGTAATTGGTGCCACCGTGCGGCAGGGGAAACATCTCGCCGCGCACGGCGCGCAGGATGAGCTGGCCGGAGATCATAGCGCTATCCGCCGGGCCGAGGATGGCCGTCGGCAGCACGCTGAGGGCGGGCAAGCCCAGGTGGACGTACTCCTGCACGGCCTGCTCGGCCAGGTGCTTGCTGTGGGCATAGGGCCATTCGGCGGGTTGAAAGTTGAAGTCGCAGGTCTCATCC
Organism: Anaerolineaceae bacterium; assembly: GCA_041741455.1. GTDB lineage: Bacteria > Chloroflexota > Anaerolineae > Anaerolineales > Anaerolineaceae > CALESS01. The sequence continues at coordinate 20,750 of JBGSJZ010000058.1, forward strand.
AGCAGTAGTTGGCCCGGGCGGGGTGCGCCCAGCGCCGCTGCCGAACTGACATAAACAAAGCGCTCCACCCCGGCCTGCAGGGCAGCCGCCAGCATGTGGCGGCTGCCCTGGACATTGGTGGCATAAATCCGCTCCGCCGGATGCTTCCAGTCATCTGCAATGGCGGCAGCATGGAAGACCCAATCCACCCCGGCCAGCGCCGGGTACAGCAAGGCCGAGTCGAGCAGGTCACCCGTCACCCGCCTGATTTTCAATCCCTCAATCGCCAGGGTCGGGGCGGATGGATGGCACAAGCCGACCACCTCCACGCCCTGACGCAGTAAAGCCGCAGCCAGATTCGAACCCACACAACCGGTCACACCGGTAATCAACGCACGAGTCATCGTACACCTCCAGGTGAAATCATTACGCCCGTGATTATACAGGTCGGGTGGGGGAGGCCGCATCAGTCAAAAGGTGGAATCTGTAGGTGGAAAAGGGGGGTGGAGAGGGGGTGGAGAAACAGCTATTTAATAAAAACTCCCCCGGAGTCAAACAGTTTTATGATCACAGCTGGAAAGCAATAAGAATTGTCTGGCTAAATCCCCATTAGTGACCGTCCTAAACCCGCAAGCCTGGGCTTTGTTCAATGATTCTGGGAATAGAAGAAACCGGGTACTGGATAATTTATTGTCCCCGCTATGAATGCGCGGGAGAACTAAGGGGTAAAACTAATCGATTTCGCAAATTTTATAAACTGGTTGACATTTCTTGTCGTATCTTCATCCAGGGTTCCGAGCAAAACTTTTGAGGAAATCTCTTCAACCAACTGCTCATAAGTTTGTTTTGCCTGTTCATCCCGGCATTTAGCTGAATGAATCGGGTCGCCTTCATAAGGAGAAAATAACAACTCTTTACTGGCTTCAGAGAGGAAGTCAAAGGAAAATGCCATCCCATTTACAGACCGGCCAGCGGGAAAATTTACTCCAACCACCATTAGCGGGGTAAAGAATGTATCCGGTCCAGGTGAACACAACATATCAAATTCCGGATACATAAAGGCGATCACCAAATTGGCTTTTAACTCCCAACAATCCCGTGCGTAGTAAAACTTGCTGCAACCCTGACCCGGTGAAAATCCTTTAAAAAGCAGAAAAAGATTTGCTCCCATCCCGCGACAAAAATCTAGACTGGTGCCTCCGCCTTCAACCTTGTAAGGAAACTCACCAAATTCATATCCGTAATAGTATCCCCCGCATTCCCCGTTGAACAAAACGGCTTCGATTATCCCCCATTCCTCAGGATATTGGAATTTCATTCCGATTACTGAATCCACACATTGCAGATGGGATTCGTCTGTCAGGCATTCCGGCTGAAAATATTGGTGGATTTCTATATTGCTGGGTAAAGGTGTCGAAGTGTCTGGCTGTGGATACGGAGTCCTGGTCGGGGCGGGAAGGGTCTTTGAAAGCTCGGCTAATTGGGTGGGATTGGGGGTAGGTGGAATTTCCACGACCGGGTAAGGTGTTTCCATCTGGTTTGGCAGCAGGTATGGTGCAAGAGTAGTTGCAGCAACAGGTTCAGTCAAGAGCGTGGGTACAGGTGTGGAAACCTGGCAGGCGGGACACAGCCAGATGAAAAATATGCACCAAAATTTACCGAAACCTTTTCTTTTCATAAAATCCCCACCAAGTTCTGATCTATCTTTGTCCTTTTGTTCAGAGACTTGCGTCTGCGATAGCTACTGCATAAACACCATCGCCGTGAAGGCAAAGACCGGCAGGTCCGAGAGAAAGTGCATCAGCCAGGACCAGAAGACGCCGCGGGTTTCCAGCATGGCCTTGCCGAACAGCCAGCCGAGGAAGGCGGTCAGGGCGAACCAGATCAGACCGCCGGGGAAGGTGCCGCTGAAATGGGCCATGCCGAAGAGTACCGCGGTCATCCAGAGGGCCGGGGTAGCGCCCACCGCCGGGGTGAGTGGGGCGAGCAGACCGTTGCGGTAGATGATTTCCTCATCCAGGGCATTGACGGCCGAGAGCAGGATCACCCCCGGCAGGGCGGGAAGCAGCTTGAGGAACATGGCACCCGTCGGCTGGTTGGAGATCCACAGAAAGAGGATGCCGCCGAAGAAGGATGCCAGTGCCACGATCAGACCGAAGGTTTTCCAGGGAGTAGGCTTGGTCATGCCAATCCAAGGGACGGGGGCGGCGGTGGCTTTCAGGTCGCCGAGCCCCAGCCAGAAAGCGGAGCGCTTGCGCAGGGTTAAGAAGAGGGCGGCCAACACCAGCAGGGCGATGCCGACCTCCAGCGCTTGCAGCACCAGCATGCCGTTCATCCACTTGACGCTGCCCTCCCAGGCCTGCCAGGCTGGGACATCTCGTACCACGCCGATCAGCCAGAAGCCAATATTGACCACCGCCAGCAGAAAGAAGTAAAAGCGCAGCGGAGTCAGCAGCGGCAACAACCCGGAGAGGAAAATCAACAGCAGCGGCAGGCCGATGCGGAAGTAGTAAATCCAAACAGGGGCAGCCTCGCTGGTGAACTGCGTCCACAGCACAGCTGGCAGGGCTGAGGCCAACAGTGTCGCCGCCCAGGCGACGACCAGCAGAGCGGTTGAAGGTTTGCGGGGGGATGAGCTCATGGGGTGATCTCCTTGGGGAAAGGATGATTAATTATAGCAAGGATTGATAGGTGATGCACTAGACCTGTTGTGTTCCACGTTCAGCGGGCGGGTCTAGACAGCGATCGAGTCAGTCTGCAACGACCACAGACCCACCCTTACAGGTGGTGCCTGCAACCCACGGTTTTCGGCGTTCGTTCGAAGAACAGACATGCGTTTTCAATATCAGCATATAATCAAGCTATGCCAATTCCTGTGCGTAAGATATTTTGGTCATTACTGGCGGTCTCTGCCCTGCTGGCGGCGGGTCACCTGTGGGTGACGCTGGCGCCGCCGGTCTCCCCCACTGGCTTCCGCTATGACGCGCTGATCTCGGCCTTTGACATGGAAAACGAGGCCAACCTGCCCAACTGGTTCTCGATCGTGCTGCTGTTCAGCATTGCCCTGGCAGGGATGGTGATCTACCGGCTGCGCTCCGGGGTAAAGTGGCGGTTTTTCTGGCTGATCTTCGCCGGCATCTTCCTGTTACTTTCACTGGAGGAAGCCGCCCGCCTGCGGGAAGTGCTTTTCCACACCTTTTTCATCCAGTCCATCGCCGCGGTTTATGTCCCGGCCGGGTTAGCGCTGCTGGCATTGTTCGGTGGCTATTTGCTGATCATTGAACGGTACAATCGCCCGCTGCAGCGCTGGCTGATCAGCGGTCTGGTGATTTTCGTGATCGGCGGGTTGGGCGGAGTGCTCACTCTGGATATTGTGGCGCTCAAGGAATGGTTGGAGATGTTCGGGGCGATCCTGGTGCTGTGCGGTTGTTTGGGGGAGGTCAATCGGCTAACAAGGAGATAACTAATTGGTGGGGGATATTTTAACCACGGAATAGACGGAAACAAACGGAAGAACACGGAAAGAATGAAAGACATTGGAAATTTTGGCGATTTCCAATGTCTTTTTTTCTCCTTAGGATTAGTTGATTTCGTACAGCGCCTGCGGGGCGATGTGGACGGTGACGGAATCACCGGTACGGATCAGGCCGGGCAGTTCGACCACGGCCACCACGCCACGCAGCCCGGCGGCAGCTTTTGGGTAAAGCTCGCCCAACTCGGTCCGGCCGATCTGGGCAGCGATCGTACGGCCTGCCAGCTTGCAGGGGTGATTTTCGGTGGTTACCAACAGCACGGCCCCGCTCTCGAACACCAGGCGGGTGTTGGGCGGCAGTTTGGAGAGGCGGGGGATGCCGGACAGGAGCAAGTTGGCGCCGATCCACTCCGGCTGGATCTGCGGGATGCCCAAGTTGGCCGCGGCCTGCTGCATCTCCTCAGCGGAGAGGATGGAAATCTGGCGGTCATTGCGGATGGGGGTGCCGCGGGTGTAGTAGGGGGTGCGGCTGTCGGCCGGGCGGGTGAAGCCACTGTGTTTTTCGCCGGCCAGACCCTCAAAGGCGGCTACCACCTGCTCCAGACGGGTGGATTGGATGGAGTCGGCGTCGCCGCACACGAAAACAGCCAGGGTGGTGCCAGTCAGGGTGAGTCGGTTGGTCATGGTTGCTCTTTCATAGGGTGAGGAATGTGTCTATTTTTTAGGATTCATCTGCAGATGGTCGCACATTGTCCCTGCAAGGGGAGATAAACGCAGATAATTATCAAAATCATTGGGGATAAGATTCCTTTTGGCATCGGAATCATTCTATTGTTTATCGCCCCTTCTGATAAGCCGCTAGCATGGATTGCAGGCAGGAGAACATGCGCTCCAGCATGGCGGAAGGGTCATCCTCCCGGTCGAGCACGTAGTTGATGAAATTTACCTGGCGGGCGGACATCAATTCGGCCAGTAGGGCATTGGGTACGGCAGGCCAGGGGCGCAGATTGGTGTATCCCTCCCGGAAGGCAGCCAGCAGGTCGGGATAATCGGGGCGGGTGAAGGCATAAAAGAGCGAAATGGCGATGTCCTGCTCCGGGAAGCCAAAGGTGATGTCATCAAAGTCGAGGGCAGTCAGGCGACCCTGGTAGCGATGAACGTTCCAGATGTGCAGGTCGCCGTGGATGAGGATGGGCTGGCGGCCCGGGGAATACAGTGAGGCCAGCAAGGGATCACAAATGCTAATCGCTTCATCCAGTAGGTCTTTACGAGATGGGGTGATCAGGGTGGAATATTGTGGAAGGTGATAAATGGCACGTTCGTCGTTGAAGTAAAAGACACGGTCCCAGCGCTTGGGCTGCATATTGGCTGGGAGCGGCAGGGATTCGGCGTGATTGTGCAGACTGGCCATCAATTGGCCCAGGCCGCGAAAGCTGGCCGGGGTGACCTTTCCATCCAGGGTGCGGCCGGGCACCCAGCGGAAAAGCACACAACGGCGCAGCAGGTCATCCCCCTCCACCTGCGCCAGGCTGATATACTCACCGTCCCGGCGTGACAGCGGCTGAACCACACTGACCCGTCCCTCCCGGTTGAGGTCCCGCAGCCAGAAGATCTCGATGCGGTTTTCCTGCAGGGTGGTGTCATTATCGGCACTCATACGCAAGATGTAACGCTGCCCATCTGCCGCCTGGACCTTGAAATGCAGGTTGGTGGCCTGCAGCAGGTAATTGACCCGGGGAGTGGGTAGGTCGTACTCCGCGAGCACCTGGCGGGCCAGAACCAGCAGGCGGCGCAACTGGCCGCGGCGGGTGAGGGTGGTAAAGGGATAGACCTGTTTCATTTGTGCTACTTATGGGTGGCTACGGGTAAAATGCGGCCCGCTGGGCGCGGGTAATGGCAGCAAAGGCCGATTTGGTATCGCGGCTCAGGCTTGGGGCACTGGCAAATCCATGCGGCATATGCGGGTAGTCTTTGAGAATGACCGGGATACCGGCTTTAGCCAGTTTTTCGGCGTATAACACACCCTCATCATGCAGCGGGTCGCGGCCAGCGACCACAATCAGCGCCGGGGGCAGCCCCGAGTGATCGGCAGCATGCAGCGGGGAAATGCGCCAATCCAAAGGGTCCATGCCGGGTTCAAGATAGTAACGATAAAAAGCTTCCATATCCGCGGCAGATAAGATCACCGCATCCTTGCAGGTTTGATAAGAGTTGGTGGACATCCTGCTATCCGTGACCGGGTACAGCAAGGCCTGGTGGCAAATCTGCGGGCCGCGGCGGTCTTTGGACAGCAGGCAAAGCACAGTCGCCAGGTTGCCGCCGGCGCTATCTCCCATCACGCCGATCCTTTCCGGATCAGCAGCCAGCGAGGCGGCGTTGTCCCGGGCCCAGATCAGGGCCGCATAGCAATCTTCCAGGCCGGCAGGGAACTTATAGCGGGGAGCGAGACGATAATCTACCGAAATCACCACGGCATCCACATCCCTGGCAACCGTGCTGCACATCCAATCTCCGGAGCGGAGGTTGCCAAGCACCCAGCCGCCGCCGTGAAAGTGCAACACCAACGGCCTTGGGGCCGGGGCGGCAGTTCCGGGCGAGTAGATGCGGAGATGCAGGCTGCCACCTGGGCCTGATATGGCACGATCGTCTACCTGGACGCCTTTCTGGAGGCCACCCAGGAAAAGACTGACCAGAAAATGATCCGGAAGAACCTGTGACTGGCTTTTCTCGATTTGTTCCAGGGACATTTTAGCAATTGACATTCCCGGCATCAAACGAAAGACTGTTTCAAAAAAGCAGACCCCAAAAGGGATAGGTTTCATAAGGCTACCTTTCAATCGGGCGGAGGCGTACCAGGTAAGACCAGGCATCCATCAAAGGTCCACCGGGGTTGATGCGATTGGAACCAAAATCGAGCGGGCTGCCATCCACCTCCAGGTGATCCATCTGCAGGCCGCTGCCCTCCAACAACAATTGGAATTCCGGCACGGAGTAGCAACGGATGGTCTGGGCCAGGGCCTGTTCCGGGTGTTCGACCGGCTCCCACTCGTCGGTCCAACGGTTGTGCAACGGATCAAAATGGGTCTTTTCAATCATCTCGACCGAGCCGGGGACGCCGGGCAACGGGTCCAGGCGAACCTCCTTGCCTGCATCGGCGGCCGGCTTGTACGGATTGTAGACTTCCACCAGGGCGCAACCATCCGGGGTCAGCCAGTCCTGGGCTATACGGCGCAGCAGGCAGCGCTGGTCGGTATCCAGGCCCAGGCCAAAGGTTTCCCAGCAACAGACCAGGTCGAAGCAGTCCTCCAACTGGAAGGCAAGAAAATCCGCCTGGTGGACGGTCATGCGGCCAACATGCGGCAGGGCAGCCAGTTTTATAGCCAGGCCGGCGCGGCTGGGGCTGAGTTCAACCGCGGTGACATCGTGTCCGGCATCCGCCAGGGCTGCGGAGGTGTTACCGCCCCCGGCACCAAGTTCCAGGATGCGCAGCGGGCCGGAGCCGCACAGGCGTGCCACCGTTTGAACGCGGGCCGGGTGGACACCTGGCTCCTGGGGGTCATCCCCCCACCAGTCGTGGGCTTGGTCGTAAAAATCACTGATCCAGGTGGAGTCATATTCACCACGGGCGAGTAATGAGACGCGTTTCACAATAACCTCCTGTTACACGCGATGATTGTAGCACAGGACGATGGTGACTTGAAAAATTAGATTGCGTGTCTGGTTGTTCCGTCCCCATCAAGGATTCCATCATCTAGATGGGGACAGAGAAAATCCAACCAAGGCTGGAATACCCAATTACCTGGAGATGATTGGCAAGTACATCGGGTAATTCGGCAAGAGGCCATACCAGTATCCCATGCCAGCCTGATAGTTTGTACTGCTGGCAGAAGCGATGGCGGATTGGCCAATCGTCAGGTTGACCGCAAAATTTGTGGATTGAGCTGGCCCACCGCTACCCATTAATGCCGTATGCCATTCCAATCCATAATTATCGGAAGACATAGCCAGGGCCGTGGTGGTCAGTAGCAGCAAGACGACAATCCCTGGAAGGAGCTTACGCATGAGTTTCATGGTTCACCAGCCTTTAATGGTGTTCCAGGGTCAGGCGGATGCCACCCAGGTCAATCCAGGATGTGTCGCTGTTGAAAGCCAACTCCAGAGTCAGGTAAAGGATTCCTGAAGAATCCGAAATGATATTGTTGCTGGTCAGGTTGTAATGGGTAACACATCCATTCGGATTTGCACTGTTTTCACAGCCAATCCCACCTACCGGACGGGAATCCAGGATGTTGACGTAACAAGTTGGGCAGGCGCCAGTCTGGCGGCGCATCAAGACCACCATGATGGCATCAAAATCGGTGTCCGCCTGCCAGTAGATATCCATCCCGGTGACTTTCACATCCTGTCCGTACAAAGGGCCTGGGATGGTGATGGGCAACATGACATTCTTATTCCCGGCGGTTGCTCCCCGGCGGATGAATGCGCCACCGATGGAATCCAGACTGATGTTGGTTGATTCCGTTTGCAAATAAGGGCGCACATCGTTGCCACTGATCCAGATCGAAGATTTGGCAGTGCTGGTTAATTTGCCTGTACCTTCCAGTGAAATGGATGAACCCGTAGCGCTGGTGGCAATCATGGACGTTCCCAGGCTATTGGCCGTCACAGCGGGGCCCCCAACACTGGTCGCAGCCAGCGCAGTGCCTGAGCTGTAATTGTAGAAATAGCCGGCAACCCCACCCGGTGAATGGGAAACAGCGCTGATCGCATAATTCACACCACTGGCAGCTGTCTCTTCAACCGATAGCGTTGTCCCGGTTGTATGGGAAGTGGAAAGCGTGAGCACTCGATCGGTGGTGGCGATGACCTGTGCGCGTGGAACCAGGGTGAGTGCATAGGGCACTGGGAAGATCACCTGGCGCGGGGTCATTTCAGGATTCCCTTCAACACTGATCCCAAGCCAGAGTTTTTGGCCTGAAATATGATCATAACAATGATCGATGTAACCGGAGAATAAACCGTTGGTCACGGTCATATCAACAACATCGTAACAGAGCGAAGAAACAGCATCCACCGTTTCATACAAACTGAGTGTGAATGTATAGATACCGTTTAGCGGGACCCCGGCAGCGTTTGTCAGGCGACCTTGAACGCCGATGGCTCCGGGGGCAATGGCTTTCGGATCCGCCACCTGCAGGGTATCTTCAGGGGTTACTTCCTGCGCCACCCCAGGGTTGAAGTTGCCCACCAGCAAAATCAGGCAGGCCAGGACGGTTACAACCAGATTCCAAGCTTTCATGATTTCCTCCGAACAAAACAGAACTAAGTCCCGCTTCGCAGCACAGAGGGCTCTCCCTGGACCTTGACTGAACCAGGCGGGTGGATTGAATGGATTTATGGGAATTCAACCGGTATTGGGAGAGTGATGGAAACTGGGATGGTTATTTTTTCCGCAGCATCGACAATATCGAAGAGAATTATTAATAAATTAATAGTATAGAATTTTGACAAAGAATGCAAGAAGGGAATTGAGGAATTGTTATGAGATGATCAGGCGCTGGCGGCGGGCCACCCACAGGTCGTAACCGCGCAGGCTGGCCACCCCGCCCAGGATGAGCAGGCCGCCCAACATTTGCAGGCCAGTCAATTGCTCGCCAAACAACAGGTAGGCGATGATGGCCGTGAAGACTGGTTCGACGGTGACGATCAGGTTGGCAATGGAAGAGGGCAGATGGTTGAGAGCAACGTTATAAAAGCCAAAACCGGCCAGAGTGGGGCCAGCGGCCAGGATGATGAGCACCAGCCAGCCCTGCCAGGCAGAACCCAACCAGCCCAGATCCGCCGGATGGGGAGCAGCCCCGGGCAGTATGCCGCCGCCCAGCAGGTTGAAGGCCAGCAAAAAGAGAGCAGCAAAGGCAAAGGTATAAAGCAGCGTTACCCAGGGATTCAGGCCGCGCCCGGACGCCGAGCGACCCATCAGGCTGTAGGCAGCGTAACCCAGACCGGAGAGGATCCCGGCCAGGATTCCGCCAGGGTTGAGCTGCACGGAGGCATCCAGGGTGCCAGAGACCAGGAAACATCCCGCCAGGCTGAAGACGACCGCCACGATTTTGACCAGAGTGAGGCGCTCCTTGAGCAGCCACCAGCCGAGCAACACGGTGAAAGCCGCCGATGAGTAGGCCAGCACAGTTGCCACGGCGGCGCCGTTGAGCGCCACCGAAAGAGTCCACATGGAATTGAAGAGGGCCAGCACCAGGCCATAGATGACCAGGTATTTGGAGTGGGCCAGGCCGGAACGCACATCCACCCGGCGGGAAAAGGCCAGGATGGGCAACAGGGTGATGGCCACAAACAACGCCCGCCAGAAGGCCAGCACCAGGGCGGGCAGCTGGTAATTCACTGTCAGGTAGCGGATGAAGATGGCGGTGGTGGAGAGGAAAACCGCGGCGGCCAGGGCGGCGGTGTATCCACGGGCGGAGTGAGATGAGTTAATCATTGTTCATCGATTGCGGGTTGGGGGCAAAGCGAGATTGCTTGCCCAGGCGCAGGTGCAGTAGGAGGAAGCCGAGCACCGAGACGGTGCACAGCCCGGCGCCGATGTACCAGAGCAGATTGGGGTTAAAATTATCCAAAATCAGGCCAGCTGCGCCGGGGCCGATGGCCGAGGGCAGCATCCAGGCAAAGCCGAAGACCGCCATATAGCGGCCGCGCATGGCTTCCGGGGCAAAGTTGGCCGTCAGGGTCTGCATGGTGGGGCTGACCAGCATCTCGCCGATAGTGATGATGACAATGGCCGCCATGAACAGCCAGAAGGCTGCGACAAAACCGAACATGCCAAAGCCGATCACATAAAACACAGCCCCAAATGCCATAATCAGGAACGGTGCTGAGTTTTTGATACGCCGCGAAACCCAGAACTGGAACAGGATGACCGTGATGGCACTGGTGGACATCAAGAAGCCATAGCCCTGGGGATCGACCTGGTGCACATCCCGCAGGTAGACCGAGAGCGAGCTGTACATTTGCCCGTAGACCAACCCCATCGAAATCATCACCAGGATGAAGGCAACGTAAGCGCGGTCCCGCCAGACCTGGCCGTAGCCCTTGAAGGTTTCAAATACGGAAGCCGGTTTTTGGCCCGGATGAAGTTCGGGCTTGGTTTCAGAGATCAGGAAGTAGAACAAGACCGCTACCACACAACTGATGGCCGCATCGATAATGAAGAGGGCCAGGTAGGAGCGCCCAGCAATAAAACCACCGATAGTCGGCCCGATGATCCAGGACAGGTTGGCAACGACGCGCATCAGGCCAAAACCTTCCTGGCGCTTCTCTTCCGGCAGGATATCCGCCATCATAGCTTGGTGGGCCGGACCAGAGATATCCGAGAGAATGCCAATCAGCATGGCCAGTGGGATGAGGGTGGCGTAGTTATTTACCAACCCCAGGGTCAGCGTGCTGAGGGCGCTGAAAACCAGGCCAAACAGGATCAACTTGCGCCGGCCGAACTTATCGGTCAGGGCGCCGCCGATCATCTGCCCGACCAGGCCAAAGATCGAGAACAGGCCGAGGATCACGCCAGCTTGGGTCATGCCGACCTGGAACTTCTGGGTGATGTAGAGCGAGAAGAAGGGGAAGAGCAGGGTGCCGCCGATGCGGTCAATGAACATGACCCCAACGACCACCCAGAATTTGCGCGGAAATTCGTGATAGATACTGCGAAGACGGTTCATAGGATTACCCTAAAACGAAGAAATTAAACCACCGAGGACACAGAGAAAAGTAAAAAAGTGGATTTATCATAACACAAACGTCCCAGTCGGAACAATAAAAAACGCCCTCAACAAGGGAGGGCGACTGGCTTATGAGGTTGTTTAGCGGCGGAAGCGGCTTGTCGAGGGATTGCGCCGGTTATAGTCCGGCCGGGATGGGACAGATGAAGGGCGGCGCACGGGTGCGGCCGGCAGAGGTGCTTCCGGTTGGAGGGTCAACGGAACAGGCTCGAACCCTTCCACCTTTTTGCGGGCCAACGGGCGACCGAGCAAGCGCTCAATGCTGCGGATCATCAGGTGATCCTCATGTGTGGCCAGGGTCAGGGCAGTGCCCAGGCGCTCCATGCGGCCGGTGCGGCCAATGCGATGGGTGTAGGCAACCGCGGTATTCGGCATATCAAAGTTGATGACATGCGTCACCTGTGAGACATCAATCCCACGGGCTGCGATATCCGTGGCGACCATGACCTTGACCCGGCCGGAACGGAAACCATCCATGGCGGCCTGGCGGCGGTTCTGCGATAGGTTGCCCTGGAGCGAGGTGGCTGAATGGCCGGACTGGCTGAGCTGGCGGGCTACTTTCTGGGCACGGTGCTTGGTGCGGGTAAAGACCAGCACCTGGCCATCGCCGGTTTCCGGAAGCAATTGCAGTAGCAGTTCGTACTTGCGTTCCTGGTCCACGAGAAGGACGGTCTGTTCGACCGTTTCCACTGGTTTGGAGGAACCAATTTCAATCGTGACCGGGTTCTTGAGCATGTCCGTTGCCAAACCGCGGATTTCGGCGGGCATGGTGGCGGAAAAGAGCATCGTTTGGCGTTGGACGGGCAACAGGGCCAGGATGCGGCGAATGTCCGGCAGGAAGCCCATATCGAACATCATGTCGGCTTCATCCAGCACCAACATCTCGATACCTTTGAGATCGATCAGACGCTGGTTGACCAGGTCGAGCAGACGTCCGGGGCAAGCGACCGCAATTTCAGTACCGGTCTGCAGCGCCTTGACTTGGGGCTGCTGACTGACGCCTCCATACAGGGTGACGGAGCGGAAACCAGTCTGACGGCCCAGGTTGCGCAGGGCAACGTGGGTCTGTTCGGCCAGCTCGCGGGTGGGTGAGAGGATCAGGGTGCGCAGACGGCCGCGCGGGCCGCTCATTAAGCGTTGCAAGATGGGCAACCCGAAAGCTGCCGTTTTACCGGTGCCTGTTTGAGCCAGACCGAGAATATCCCGACCCTGCAAGAGGGGGGGAATGGCCTGTACTTGAATAGGAGTGGGGGTTTCATAGCCCGCAGCGGTAATGCCCGCTTGAATGTGCGGGTGAAAATTAAAAGGTTCGAAATTCATATATCAACTTTCTGACAAAAAATCAGGCCGGGGATTGCCCCGGCCCGCGGATAATCGTAAACAAAATTAGACAATCGTTTTACGCGACAACAAATAGATTATACCACAATTCGGCATCGCCTGTTCCGGGCATATTTTTAACACGGAATTAGAACGGATTGGAACGGAAGAACACGGAAAGAGCATAATGTGAAGGAGAAAAAGTGAGGGCTGTGTTGCGGTAGTTGTCCGTCTCTTCGTAGATGCTCACCACACCGGCAGCGACCAGGCGGCTATCTGACGATTTCAACCCTATCAAGACAGAGATTGATCTTAAGGCTTAATTGTTTCCTCAGGCCACGGTCCCGCAAAACCGCTTCCCGGGCGAAACATAAAATCTTTAAATGCCTCTCCTTCCGGAAGCGGCAAGGAAGTGACGCGCGTGCCGTCCCGCCGGTACAATCCCAATCCTTTGGCCCCAGCTCCAAAGAGCCCCACCCCCTCACTCACAATCAGGTGCGAGCCGTCTGGCGTCCAGGCAAATGTACGGTTGGAATGATTGTAGGAGTCCGATTGGATTTTAATGCGACCGGTCCCATCCGCTTGAACGATGACGACATACGACGGCCCGTCTCTACTTTCCAAATGAGCCAGGGATTGGCCATCCGGTGACCAAACCGGCAGCCATTGGTAATCCCAGACATTTAATGTGAGTTTCACCAGGGATGCTGTGCTGAATGTGTAGACGTAATTGGAAACCCGCCCATCGCCCCAACTGGTTGAAAAAGCCAGCTTACTCCCATCTGGCAACCAGGTGCAAAACCTGATAAATGCGTCCGGTATCTCGGGGATCTTAAAGGGAAGTATTTGCAACCGTTCAAATTTCCCTGTCAACTGCCGGGTCGCTGGATCCCATTCCACCACCGCTTTGATGAGATGGACGGCTGTTTGGCTCAAACCACCTCCGGTAAGGATGGCCAACGTTTCACCATCGGGAGCCATACAGAAGTTCTCATACGTCAGCAAGGGTGAGATTTGCTGGTACGGCAATTCAGCCAACACAGCACCCGATTGAATATCCATTAACAGCAGTGAGGTGGGCGTTAGCCATCCTTCCGAAGCGGCCACAACGAGCGCCTTCCCGCTGGTATGCCAGGCCGGCGGCCGCACAGATGGCAATTTCAGGGTGGTCTGCAATTTCAAATCATACACTGAATAAAGTTGATCCCCGCTATCCTGGGTTGAAAAATAATCGTCCAACGTAACATAAGCCACCTGCTGCCCATCCGGCGACCACACATAGGAAGCGGTGTCACTGTATGCTTCATCCAGGACTTCAATCCGGTTTGAACCATCCAGGTTCGACAGATATAAGATCGTATTATTTTTGTAGTAATTATTGAGGCCCGGAACCGGAATCTGTTCATCGATCATCGCAAAGAAGCTGATTTGCAGATCCATTGGATGGATCACCGGGGTGGAGGTAAAAACCGGGGTCGGTTCAGGCGGTGGTATTGGCATTTCAGTTTCTGCTTGACGGGTTGGGGTGGGTTGAATGGTTATGGTAGGTTGGGCAATCGGTTGCAGTGTAGAAGTGGTTGTAAAAATTATCAATGAAGGGGTTGCTGTAGTTTGATTTGAACAGGAGGTGCCAGTCAACAAAATGAGGATAAGGGCGATTGAAAACCGAGATGTCAATTTCTTCATCACAAGCCTCCTAACTCTGCTTGAACTTGATTGTCATCTCCACCCACAAGCCAGTGAAAGAAACTCATGGTCTTCATTGTGTGTGGAAGGGAACTAATCAAATTAATAATCCTTACGAAGCACCAGTACATTCCGTTCGAGGATAAAGCCCATGTGCTCATAGAGGTTATGGGCGGTGTTGCGGTAGGTATCGGTTTCAACCCACAGGCTTTCAGCCCCGGCAACAACTAGGCGGCGCAGAACCTCCGCCAACGCCAGGCGACCGAGGGCATAACGAGTGTACTGCGGGTGGCAGCCAAGCGGTTCCACCTGACCGCGCAGGCTGCCATCCGAGGTGTGCAGCAGCCAACCGATACAGAAGGCGACCAGGCTGCCATCCGGTGCTTCGACCACGATATCCAGTTCCGGGCGGTAGGCGGGCTGCTGAAGGGTGCGTGAGCGCCATTCGAAAGTCATATTCCTGGTACCGAACGCAGTTTGATGCAAATCTACATATGCGCCTACCTCAGCCTGGCCGCGCAGCGGGCGGATGGTGAAACCCGGCGGGATGCGGTAATCCCGAACCGGGAGATCGATCGGACGGCGCAGCCAGACCTTGCTCCAGGAATCTTCACCTAAATTCGATTGATCAGCCCAGCCAGCAGCCTGCAAGATGGCCAGGCGCTGAGCCTGGTCGGCGAAGACATTGAGGTACCAACACTCCCGGCCAGTTGGTCCGAGGCGCATTTCCAGGGAGCGCTCATCCGCCCAGGCGAGTATTTCAGGCAGCAGGCTGGCATCCAGGTCCGGATCGCAGGTGAAATCGAGTGCCCAGAAAGGCAATTGCAGAATTGCCCAGCCAACCAGGGCTCCGGAGGAATTGAACCACAGGCAGGTGTTGGCGGGGTCATCCATTGCCCCACTGGAAATGCGGTAGGGCAGATCGATCATATGCAAGTGATCGCAGGGAAAGGCACCAGCCAAACGCTGTATGGCAGGAAAATCTGCAGGCGAAAAAGGGCGAGAAGTAAACATGATTTATTTATACATGATCTATCCACACTCGCCAACAACTAAAACCAAAGGATGTATTTCAATCAACCAGCATGATGTATACTGGTTTTACCCAATCATTGGAGTTTTCCATGAAAGACTTTTACGAACGATTTTACCGCGCGGTGGCCACCAGCCCGGCCAACGCTGCCTACTGCGAAGAACTCTACGGACGCAACCTGTGCCAGCACGGCTTTGCCGACCTTGTCCAACTGGACACCCTCATCCAAGAATCCGCCCTGGGACCGAGCCTGTGTGCCCTGGACCTGGGCTGCGGTAACGGGTTGATCACCGAATACTTGCTGACTCAGAGCCAGGCAGATTATCTTTATGGGGTTGATTATATTCCGGAGGCGATCCGCCAGGCACAGGCGCTGGCAGTTACCCGCCCCGGCCGCTTGAACTTCTCCGTGATGGATATTGCTGAGATCACCCTGCCGCCGGCATCGTTTGACATGGTGATAGCAATCGATACGCTGTACTTCACCCCGCTGGCTGAAACCTTGCCGCGCCTGCTGCCCCTACTGCGCCCCGGTGGCAAACTGGCTGCCTTTTGGTCAGAAAGCTGCAACCCGGGAATGGATCTGGAAACTTTTGACCGAGAGCGAGTCAGGCCGGATAAGACCGAACTGGCGCAGGAGCTTCAGAAGTTAGGGCTGGCTTACCAGGTTTTGGATTTCACCACTGCCGAATTTGATCATGCCCGGCGTAAAGAGCAGATCGCCGAACGACTGCGCCCGCAGTTTGAGGCCGAGGGGAACCTGTTCCTGTACGAGAATCACATGGGCGAAGCGCAAGGAGTGCAACGGGCGTGCAATGCCGGCGCCCACGGGCGGTATTTGTATGTGACTGTCCCCCGATAAACAAAGAATTCTACCAATCAGCACCCCAAGGATTTTGAAGAACCTCAGGATATTTGACGGCGCACCTTTTCAATTTCTTCTTCCGTCAGCGTATACGGGTCAAACACACTGGCAGCCGCAATCAGGGCTCGCAGACCATCCCAGGGTGTATCTGCATACGAGCGGATGGTGACAAAGCGCCTGGCCAACCGGCCCTCATCGGATTGCAGCAGGCCGGTCGGGTCCGGCAGGAAGGCGCCCAGGTTGAAGGCCAGGCGGACATGATCCCGTTCGATCACGATGCCGCAGACCCCGGCACTAACCGGTCCGCCACGACTGGCATCGTGGTAACTCAAACTGTTCCGCATAATCCGCTCGGTGGATTGAGGAGCGAACTCTGCAACGATGTTGCGCAATTCAATGACGATCTCCAGTAACGCTGGATCGATGTAACTAAAGTGGCGTTCCAGGTCGTGAATACTTAGCATATTCAGAGGTGTTTGATAAAGCAGCGGCGGCGCTTATGCTGGCGGGCATCAAAGTGCTTCCACTGGCTGCGCACTGCATCGTTGGTCTCCAACTCCGGGTTGGATTCAACTTTCTGGATGCCAAACTCCCGCATGGCCTCGATCAACTGGTTCATCAACAGCGCATTAACCCCCTTGCCCTGATACTCCGATTGAATGGCCACCAGGTAAAGGTCGGCCAGGTCGTTCTTTTTCATCGCCCGCAGGAAGTGGATGAAGCCGAACGGCAACAGCTCGCCACGGGACTTTTGCAAGGCGCGCGAGAAGGATGGCATGGAAATTCCAAAAGCCACCAGCTTATCGTTCTCGTCCACCACCACCGGCACAAAAGAGGGGAGTGCGAGACCAAAATACGCATCAATGTAGGCCTGCATCTGGCGGTCGCTCATCGGAACAGTGCCGTAGAGATGCCCGTACTCTTCATCCAATAGATGGAAAATATCCAGAGCAATTTTAAGCAGTTCGCGCTTGTGCTTGAACTTGAGCAGGCGCAGTTTATAGCGACGCATGACGATCTCGCTGGCCTTCTGAACCTTCTCATTTGGCTCGGTGGGCAGATTGATCTGGTATTCGACCCAGTCCACATCCTTGGCATAGCCCAGCCGTTCCAGATGGGCCGGATAGTAGGAATGATTGTAGTTGGTGGCCAGCGTGCCCAATTCATCAAAGCCATCGATCAGCATACCCTCGCGGTCCATGTCGGTGAAACCCAGCGGGCCATGTACAGCTATTAGGCCAAGCTGGCGCGCCCAACCCTCCACCTGCCCCATCAGCGCATCCACCACAGCCGGGTCATCCACAAAATCTAGCCAACCGAAGCGCAAATAGGGCTGATTCCACTTTTCGATATGCTTGCGATGATGAATAGCCGCCACCCGCCCGATAATTTTTCCATCCGAATAGGCCAGCCAGTATTTGGCCTCGCAATGCTCAAATGCCGCGTTCTTGTCCTTGCGCAGGATGTTCAATTCATCCATCACCAGGGATGGGACATAGTACGGGTTGCCCTTATAGAGGGAGCGCGGGAAACGGATAAAGGCGCGCAGTTGTTGCGGGGTGGTCACTTCGCGGATATCGATGGACATGAGGGATCCTTGTGGAGGAAGATGGGGATATTCTACCTTGTTTTTTGCATACAATAATTTTAGGATTTATTTATTATCCGATTGAAAGAATTTGACTACTGCCACACTGCATTCAAGGCTCTTGTATTATCTCAACTTTTTTACAGAGAATGTTGTTTTCTGTAATGATCTCGGGGGGTGAAAATGATTATTTCCTTTTTCTGCCCATTAAAAGCCGGTATTCAGCAATTTCAGGATTGTCCGGATTAATCCGCTCCCAGGTTTGCAGCCAATTTCTGGCATAATCCTTGTTATTTTCAGCCAGGCCAAGTTCAACTTGCGCTTTGCATAGACCTACGAACTCAGAGATTAGCATTTTATTTTTTTGGAATAATCCGCCCAGTATTTGTCGAGCTTCATCAAAGTTTCCACTTACACGTGCCTGATTGGCCCTGTAAATCTTACCAAAGAAATAATCTGGGAAGCGAGCGCACAAATCCTCCATCATCTGTTTAAAAATCTTGTCATGCCCTTGAAGCATGTGGGCACCAGCCAAATTATTTAACAAAGAAGGATTGTCAGGTTCCATTACAAGCGCTTGCTCCAGTACAATTTGAGCCTCCTCGCCATTTCCGTCTTCCAAGAAACGAACAGCCTGTTCAAAGAACTTTCTTACCTTGCGAGGCATATGCCTGCTCGCAGAATCATTTACGATTTCTGTATTTAACAGCAATAGATCCTTAAACTCTCCGTCGTGCCATAAACGGATAGGTCCAGGGGTCAGTAGATTATCTTGTACTAACAGGTTGGCAGCTGAAAAGCGTTCCTCAAAGGTGCCCCTTTTTCCACGAACAAAGGCCAGGGCAACTTCAACCAACTTGGGATGGGTTGAGGTACAGGCCAGATGAACGACTAAATTCCGGGAATTAACATCCCCCCTCTCAATCAGGTGGGACGCCAGAAATAGAATTTCCGGGTATTTTTCATCCACTAGTTTGGAAATACATTCCCTATTCAAGCTCGAACCCTTTTGACTTTTTGGGAGGTAGTTGACCAAATCATTCACCAGCGGGGCTATCAACCAGTCCCCAAGCGTAAACGCCCACGGTCCCTGGCGATTCTCTTTTGGTAGGCAAATATCTTCCAGATTTTCGATGACAGGATCATGGTATGGATCAAGTTTCAAGGCTTCTTTCCAGTACTTGATGGCTAATTTTTCCATATCCAAATGAGCAGCAGCAACCGCAAGCAGGTGAAAGAAATCTGGTCCAAGCTCCTCAGGGTCTGCTTGTTTAGCGGCTCTGGCCTGTTGATACAAATCCAACACCCCCTGGTCATCTTCAATAAAGGTGAGTGCCTGGGCTATTTTCATCCAACGGTCTGTTGCCGGGGCTTTTGAGTGCTTTAAACGATTTGCATATTCCAGGGCTTCTGCCGGTTTTCCACTCAAAAAGCATAAGCGGACAAGATTAGCGAGAGCGTGGATATTATCCGGTATGGTTTCCAAAACCTGATTGGATATATGAATGGCTTGCAGAAGGCGTCCCTCCATAGCGTATATTTCCACCAGGTTGTTTTGGGCAGGGACAAACTTTGGGAACTTCTTGAGCAACTCCTCGGCTTGAACACGGGTGCGCTCATAATCAGCACTCAGCATGCTAATTCTCAATTCATCAAACAAGGCTTGGGCCGCCACAGCTGATTCCTCAGGAATTTCAAAAATGGCAGCCTGCTCCACAAGCTCTGCTTTTAACTTGTGCATTATCGAGCCAATCCTGGAAACGAGTGGGTGCCCCGGCCAGTGACTCTCGAATTTTTCCATGGTCTGATACGCCAAGCCCATGTGCCGGTTCATGGTATAAGCCATGATCAGATTATTCTGAATATCCATATCGTTGGGCTGGAGTTGGGCAAGAATGCGCATCACATCTTCATAAAGTACTATATCTCCCAGGTCCATGTATCCATCTGCCAATAACCCCAAAACCTCGATGTTTTTCGGGTTAGAAGCATCTAAACTCTCGAGGAGGAAAATCGCCTGTTCGGTTTCCCCGGAATTTATCAACTCCTGGGCCCGGGTCAATTGTGAATGGAAGCTCAATGAGGTGATCGATAAATGTGATCTTTTTTGCTTTGCCATTACTTTTCTCGATTCATAAAAATCATAGTTATTGACAGTTTTTTACTCCAGCCCCCGGCAATACTCTTCCACCTGCTGCAAGAAAGCCCGGCGGGTTTCGTCTGAAACCACACCCACCTCGCAGATGTTCAGCCAGCAGGTGCGTTGGACGCCGACCATCTCCAGGGTGCCTTTGAGCAGGGCCGCCTCCACCGAGGTGTGGATAGCTTTGGGAGCGCCCATGGTGGTGATGGCCGTAGCGGTGCGGATGTGGGTGAGCAGCGGGGCAGCATCCGCCTCGGCAAAGGCCCACTCCGGCAGGAAGACCCGGTCAAACCAGCCCTTGAGGCGGGCGGGCATCACTTCCCACCAGACCGGAAAGATGAAGACCAGGTGCTCGGCGGCCACCACCCGGCGCTGGTATTCGCCAATCTTCGGGTCGAGGTACTTGCCTGCATGATAGACCTCCAGCTCGGCGGTGGACAGCACCGGGTTGAAGTTCTCGGCCTGCAAATCCAGCAGATCCACGGAGTGACCGGCAGATTCCAGGCCGCGCAATACGGCGCGCAAAATGGCATAGTTGAAACTACCACTCCAGGGATGATCGATGGTAACCAGAACAGACATGGGCACACTCCACACAGCGAGAGATAAGGAAGGAGAAGAAGCGGAAAGGCTGTTATTTCTGATGTTTCTCGATTGAATTTATTTTAACACAGCCTGAAAAGAACCTCCCGGGATTTGAGCCCCGGGAGGTGGAAGATTGATGGATGGATCTGTAGATTGGATCAGGGCCGCCCGCCGTGGTAACCATTACCGCCGCCGTTGCCACTGTTGCTGGCCAGAATTTCCTGGTACTGCTCGGGGGTCATGTATTGCGGAACGTAGGTCTCGCCGACCTGGTTGAGCAGGTTGGTGCTGAAAGCCCGCAGGTGATTGTAGGAGCCTTTGAGCAGGCTATTGAAGACCTGCTGGATGTCGGCGTTGTCGGTCATGGCCAGGCGTTCATCCAGGTCAAGGATGTCGATTTCCTCAATGGCGCCGCCGACTTTGAGGGCATCCGCAAGGGATAGGCTGCCGGTGGCAACCAATTGAGTGTAGAGCGCCTGCAGATCGGGGTTGGTGAAGACGCCGGCTTGTGTGGAGGCTGGATCGGTCAATCCATAGCGTTCCAACAGGGTCAGGATCGAATCCATGTGGGCCTGTTCGCTGCTGGCGATAGTCTGGAAGACGGAAACGCCCCATTGCTCGTAGAGAGCAGTGTACACATCACGGGCCAGTTTTTCTTCCTCACGCATGTAGAGTAGGGCGGCGGCTTCTTCTTCGCTCAGCTCACCGGAGGCCGCCGGCAGCAGGTGGGTTTCATCACTGACTTGCAGTCCAGCCGTTCCGTAGGAACCTGCCTGGGCATTACCGCCACCGTTGCCACCACCGTTACTACCACGTTCGTTACCTTGACCCTCTGAGAGGGTGTTGACTTCCGAGCTATTGCGGCCATTGCTGCCCAATCCAGCGTTGGCGCTTTCTTCGCCACTTTTCGCCAGGGTGCGGGTCACCGCACCAAAGATGAGTAAACCGGTTACTGCCAGTATCGCACTTGCGATGATGATTTTCTTGAACATTTTAAACTACCTTTCTTTTTGTTGATTGTTGGGCCAAAGCCCAGGATTGGTCTAGAGGTTGGTCACCTTTTCCGGCTGGAGGGCCGGGCGGGCGGAAAACGGAAAGCGGATGATGCGCACCGTCACCTTGGTTACCCACTTCCAGTGGATGGCAAAGTGCAGGATGGCAGCCAGGATCATCACCACGCCGGCCCAGGTGTGAATCAGGTCCCAGGTGGTGCGGGTGAAGAGGATCAGCGGGTCCACAGTGGAACGTCCACCGGGGAGGAACAGAAAGTAAATCCCACTGACGGCGGTCAGCAAGCCGCTGAGTGCCACCGAGAGATTGACGATCAGATTCCAACGGCCACGGGCATTGAGCGGGCCAAGCTGGCCGCTGATTTCCTTCCAGGTGCGGCGAGCCATGGCGGTCACCCAGTTCCAGTGGATGGCCAGGTGGACGATGGCGATGACGATCATCGCCACGCCGCCCCAGGTGTGAAGGTCGTCCCAGGTGTGACGGTCAAACAGGACTTGCAGGTTGTAGTACGGATTGCGCCCGCCCTGGTAACCACCCGAAGGAGCAAAGAGGAAGTAAATTCCGGACAGGCTGGCGAGGATGGCGCTGAGAAACAGCCCGGCGTCGATCCACCAGTTCTTTTGAGTTTGTTTGGATACAGGTTGTGCTGACATTGCAAAAATCTTCTTTCTTGAGGAAGTCATTTTTATTTGATGTTCCAGTTCAAAGTTATCTACTGGAATGTGGTTATCATATCAAAGGCTTGTGAAGAAAATGTGAAGATATTGTGTTAAATGTATGAAATATAGAACGAAATCGAGTAGGGAGCGGTGATTAACCGCCCCCTCTCACACCACCGGACATGCGGGTCCGCATCCGGCGGTTCATCAAGAAATGCATAGTTCTTGGTACCGACCTTTTATACTCTTCAGCCCTAGGTTACGAAAATATTCATTGCTTAGGGCTTCGTTTATCACAGGTGAGGTGGACATTCGCCAGGGACTTGTTCCTCCTGCCCCTCTTTGTGCCCGCCATTTCGGAACTCCCAATCTCACCAATTCTCGAAATCGGGCCGTCCCTCTCTTCCATCGCTTCCAGATCATCTGCCTCAGCCTTCGTCGGATCCATCCGTCCAGTTCTTCGTATATACTCGGCGTATTCGCCTGCCGGTAGTATCCTATCCATCCCACTATGTAGGTATTGATTTCTTGGATAATCTCTTCCAGCTTGCCTGATCGGGTACGCTTGGTCAAGCGGCGGAGCTTGTCCCGAATTCTTTCCAGACTCCGGTTCGCTACTCGTATCAGCATTTTCCCTTTGTATTTATAGAAACTGAACCCCAGAAACTTTACCCGTTGTGCTTTTTCAACTTTACTCTTTTTCGGGTTGACTTTTAACTTCAACTTCTTTTCTAGAAATTCTTTCACGCTCTCCATTACTCGTTCGCCTGCCCGCTGTGTTTTTACATAGATGTTACAGTCGTCCGCATATCGGACAAATTTGTCTCCCCAGGTAAGATCGTTGACTTTCCCTGCGCACTTGTCCAATTTACTGCTTCGGCCTTTGGTTGCATCGGGCTTCGTTGTTATATGCCAACTCGCCCAGCCTCACAGCCTCAGATTGGCTTCATGTCCTTCAAGTCGCAGGTTTGCCTCCGGCTTCCTTCAGACCTCACTTCACAGTGACGCCCTTGCCTTTGACTAACAGTTGGTGCAACCAACCTCTGTATGGGTCTTTCACCCTCTAGCCAACGCCCATGCTGGGCGCACATAAAAATCCCGGAGCCAGTGCTCCGGGAAGGAAGGTTTGCCAGGCCAGGTCTACGGCCAAGAATGAACCAGCACACCGCTGGATAGATCCAACACCAAAATGCCGTCGCTATCCAACCAGACCTGGTCTGCGCGCCAACCGATCACCTGCAGCGAGAAGATGCTGCTCTCCTGGGGTGAATAGGAAAATTGACCCTGGCTGACGCCGGTCAGGAAGTCCAACCGCTCCAGCGTGATGCGGGCTGGATCATCGAAGGCCTGCAGCAGCGATAGTCCATACTGTGTGGCATGTACAGCGAAGGCGCCACCAGAATCCATGATCGAGCTAGCGGTATCGTTAAATGAATCCTCGGCCTGGGGAATGAATTGCCAGATGCGCTCTCCGGAGCGGCGATCAATTCCCCAGAGCTCATAACGGGTTGAGCCGCGGGTGCGTTTGGCTTCGATCACCACTACTTCCCCCTGGGCCGCCACCGGCCGGGTGTAATAATCCTCTTCACTCGTTAACGCCCGGGCTGCACCGCTGCCGGTCTCGAGCAACCAGGTTTGTCCACTCAGACTGGGGGAAAAGAAAATCGCATCTTGTGCTGCCAAGTGGAGCAAATCATTGCGCACCAGGTCTTCCGGCAGCAGGGTCTGGTAGACGCGTTGGCCTTTGACTGCGTCCCATTTCTCCAGGCAACCCGGCTCCCAGAAGCCATAGGCAACGTAGAAATAACTATTATCCGCGGCGGGCCAGAGGGTGGAATACAGGCCAAACTCCTGCGTGTCATCCTGGAAGATATTGTTTGGGCAGACCGGAGCGATTTGCTGGAGGACTTGACCTGTCGCCGGGTCAAAGATCAGGATGCTGGGCAGGCCGTCCACCTCGTCCACCACAGCCGGGCCGTTGTTGAAAAGATACAGGTTGCGCGGGGTTGTGTTCAGACCGATGCTCCAGAGCTGCTGGCCGGTAGCCAGGTCGTAGGCGTGCAGCCGGCCGATCTGGGTCAGGACGTACACCTTGAGATCGCTGGATTGCAGGCAGGTTTCACAACCCACCGGAAGTTGGTCACTGAGTGAGGTCTCCCACAATTTTTCCCCATCGACCCGGTTGACGGCGTAGAGGCGGGTATCCATGGCGGTGATGAACTGCTTGCCAACGACCAGAAATTTGGCTTTATAGGATTCATCACCCAGATCGTCGCCCTGCCAGCGCAGCGGGTTCTCCTGGTCAAAATCGAGCATGGCCGGGCGGCGGGAATCATCGGAATTATAGGTAATGCCCAATAATTCGTTTGTATCTGGTATGAGCTGGGTGTTAACGATCGAATAGATCTTCACCCCCGGGACCGTGCTGGTTTTTGAGCCCGAAGCAATCAATATAATTGGCAATACAATTGCTGCTCCCGCAATCAGGGTGATCAGACCAAGCATGAGGACGATGTTGCGGGCGCGGTTTTTTGGGTAGTGGTACTCCACCGTGGGCGCGGTCAGGATGATCGGCGGGCGCTCATCTTCCGGCAGTTCCACCGTGGCGTGGCAGTACTGGCATTCGACGCGGGTTTCATCGGTTTTAACTTTGAGCGGAGCCCCGCAGGAGGGGCAGACCAGCGAGTGGGGTTTCTGCGCCATGCTTACCATCCCTATAATTTAGAGTGTTTTTATCATATCATAACCAGAGATTGGATTTCCAATTAAATCCTTGATGAGGTTTTTAACACAAAAGGTTTTATGGAAGTATGGTTGTTCTTGGATCGATGCAATGTAAAAAACAGGTTTCAAGTAGCCAAAAAAGCTGGAGGTCTTCCCGACATCCAGCTTTTTATATTTTTCAGCAATATTTAGTGAGGTAGAGCAAATTAAATTCGGGCGTTAATCTGTTCCAATACTTGGTTCACCATTTCCTCGGTAATCCCGAATTGTTCGGCCTGCGGCAATTCAAGCAAGGATCTCAAGGTCATGTCTTTTGCAAATTCAAGCATCGGGTTCGTAGAGATTCCCGGAATAAAACCTTCCAGAATTTCCACCGCCTGAGTGTCTTTTAGAATCTCGCCAACTGTTGAATCCAAAGTAAATTTCATTTCCGTTCTCCTTTATCGATTTTTTGACATCATCAAAATCAACTATTCATCATCATATTCATTATATGATACTCCTGGCAGGACGAAAATCCATGAATAATAATCGTTCACAAAAGTTCTTTTTTCTGTAAGACCGAGGCCTTAATTATTGAAGAAGTGTAGAGTCTCATAAAATCGTATCCATTGAACTTTAACAAAGTCTCATAAAGTCGTATTAGGGTAGGCGAAAGGGAGTGCAAGTTGATAAGGCACATAACTTGGTAAAGCCAGAGCGCTTCCCATCAGCGACAATTTGGTC
>JBGSJZ010000059.1:0-85623 GCA_041741455.1 Anaerolineaceae bacterium
GCTCCTTTTGTGAGAATGGGGTATTCGTTAGCGGCCAATAGCCATTGATAGGATCGTCCGGATGTTAAATTTCGCGGCGCGCAGAGCGCTCCATGCACCGGTGGCCCATAAAGCCCAAATAACCAGCAGTGGCTGGAAAAACAGGCGAATGAAACGGGACTGGTCGGTATTCAGCCCAAAGGCATCAATCCGGTTGATGTACTGCGAGATATTGCCGGGGAATATCAGCACAAAGAACACTCCCGTAGCCAGGCCTATGAGCACGCGCTGCCTGGCCAGCAATACCAGGCCAAACCCCAGTGCGATTTCCGCAATGCCTGATAAAACCACCACCAGGTCGCCATCCAGCGGCACCCACGGCGGAACCTGGGCCAGGAATTCCACGCGCGCAAAGGTGAGATGATTTACTCCAGAAAAAATCAGGAATGCACCTAGTAAAATTCGGAAGATTGCTTGTACGATGCCAAATCTCTTTGGTTGAAGGTTTTTTTCGTCTGTTTTCATCAGGATTCCTTTTTTCCACTTGCTTTTGAAGTTACATTGGTTTAACAATCCTAATTTATATCGCAAAAGATTATATCGCACAAGATATATCATATAGCATTAATTTTAGAATTTCAAGAGGTTCTTTTTGGTGATACTTAAATATCTTTTTCCATCAAAGGTGAAATGTTACCAACCCCCATCAAGGCTTACCGAAGACTCTGGTTGCTCTGGTGGTGATGATACTGTTCGAAGCGACCTGGAGGCAGCTATTGGAATGAGTAAATGAATTATGCTTTCTTGAATTGGCAAGTAGGGGACGGAAGGGAATCTGCCTGGTATATTCTCCTGGTAGGGTTGTCACCCTTTTGCGCAGAAGACACATTAACGTACGGTACCCCCGTCCTCTGCTAGGATGCTGCGCGATCCCGCAAGGGGAGGCTGCGCGCTGGGGGCACCTCCACCAGAAGCAACCTGAATAGGGTGTTTTAAAATTAAGAATAACGAGTGCACCCTAGAATCAGAAGGATGTGCTAATCGATATTTTGGGCGAAAGTTCTCTTCTTTACTCTACAAAACGCACTGTTACAACTTCATGCCTACCAGCCTGCAAGTGCACCGCTCCATCTTCCTCCACGGTGAGAGGATTGAGGTGGTTGCAGCGGACTGCGGTTACGAAAGGTCACCAGGGCCGAAGGGTAACCATAAACGGGTTGTCCGTGATGTTATATCCGCGCAACAGCCAACCACGACCGTCTTCAGCTTCCTTGACCGCGCTGATAATAAATTCAGTCGGGGTATGCGTGATGAAAGCCAGGGGCCGATCAGGATCCGACCGCTCTGCACGTGCTGGTGGATGACAGCTTCGTTTTCCGGGTGAATTTGTAAATAATCGTCAAGGATGATAGTCTGACCATCGAGCATAAAATGCTTGAAGTCAGGGTTTTGTTCCAACGTCTCCAGCAGCCCATCCACCAGGTGGATAAGCTTAAGTCGGAACTGTTGGAAGGTCAGGTAACACTCGCGGTCCCAATGGGTGTGTGAAATTAGGTGTAGAGTACTCATCACAGCTTCACTCTCTCATCTGTTAATCCTTGTGCCTCTAGCATGGCGGCTGGTCGGATGCTGATTGGGAAGCGGTTGTGCAGTGGACTGAGGTGGGCTCCCAGTTCGGTGGCTTTCCAAATTATCCAAACAAGTGGGCGCACAAATCCGGTCATATCCATGGCTTGATGAAACTCTTCCAGCGTGTCCGTATCCCAACCTCCAGCCAGGCCATACAGGAACATATAGATCGGGTATGAGGGGAGAATGCTGATAAAGAAGATCAGTATGCTCGTGACCGCGTCGCCTTGCCAGATCAGCCCGGTTAGCCAGCGCAGAAAGGTGAAGTGAACACCAGCCGCCACCAAAGGTGCGATTAAGGATTGCCAGGTGAAGAAACGCTGGGGATAACAAAACCGATGGTTGATGAAATAAGCCGCGATGCCTTTACTGAATAAACCGACAAAATAGGCGATGATCAAGGCATTGATTTGGAAGCGTGCCAGAAGGGCCAGAGCCAGGGCCACCCGAACGACTTGCTCGCTGAACACCAAAATGGACTTCAAATACGGACGATTGGAGCCCAATTGAACATTATCCCCTACCCAGGAGGGGTATTGGAAGGTTCCCCAGATGGCCAATGGAATGACATAGCGAGCAGCACGCACAAATTCCGGGCCGGAGGCACCAAGAATGAATCGATCTGCCACAGCGAGTAGAACCGCACCCAGAAAGAAGCTTACCAGACCGTTCCACTTATACAACATGACACTGTAATACTGGCTCAGAATCTTTTTGCCATGGGAAATGGCTTCTGAAATGGCAGCCATCGTGCCATCGTTGAGTGTCTGAGTTACATTGAAGGCAAAAACGAAATTTTGTGCCATGACCCAGTTCCCCCAGATTTCGGCGTAGTTTACCAGCCGGTTCTGGGTGATCCCGATTTCAGATGCCTGCCCGATTGCCCAGGCCAAGGAGCCGAGCATCTCAAATACCCCGAATTTGAAACTGGTTTTAACCACTTCCCAGTCAAAATGAGCCAGGAAGAGAATTTTTGGGTTATAGCCCACCCGGCGATACAACCACAGACCGAACAGGAAGGTGAACAGCTCCGCAAAATAAGCAGCCACCCCGAGCCCCAGAAGGCCACCCATCGCCCCGCCAAATTGGGGGTTTGATCGACCCCAGAAATAGGCCAGGCTTACAAAAATCGGTTGCAAAAGCATTGGAAAGACCAGGTTGAGACCCATATCCAGATAGCGGGCATAATCCTGGCGCTGGAAGCCATTCAGGGAGTGGCGCATCACCTGGTAAAAACCGGGAAGCTGGATGAAGGCATGGATGATCACACTCCAGGCATACAGAGCATAAACGGACTTTGGTGCCCATGTACTGGCTATCGCCACCACGAGGGCTACCTGGATCGCCCCCGAAAGCGCCTGCCACCAGACGAAAACCTGGCCATATTGGATACCCTTGCGTGGGTCGTTAACCCGGTATTGCGAAAGAAATTTGATGAAGGCCACGCTGGTTCCCATATCGAAGAACAGCCAGGCAAACGAGAAAAACTGGGTCACTCGTCCCCAGATACCAAGAGCCTGGGCGGACGGCAAGATGTAGACGGGTAAAATCAAGTTCTGGTAGATGATCAAAGGAATAAAAAGCACCAGGCCGATGGAGAGTGACACTAAGAAGCCGCTTAGCGGTCGGTGGAAGCCGACATCTTCCCATTCTGAGTGAGCTTCATGTGATTCAAATGCGCTTCGGTCGATTACGATCTGATCCAGAGCTTCCGGGTGCCGGCGGCTGTATCTCCGAACCCATACGAAAACCCCAAAGGTAGTTACTATCAACAAACCGAGAATCAGCCATAATGCGTTTCGCTCTGCATTATGCGGTACAGGCGAGCCGGGATAGTCTGCAAACGTACTTGGAGTCTGACCGGCGGCACGGGTCACGAGGTGATAGATCAGGTAGTTGTAATAAGCCCACTGTTGAAATTGTGGGTTTGTTGTATCGTTTTCAAGGATCGCGTTGATAACAAAACTGGTGG
The DNA here is from genome assembly GCA_041741455.1 of Anaerolineaceae bacterium. GTDB lineage: Bacteria > Chloroflexota > Anaerolineae > Anaerolineales > Anaerolineaceae > CALESS01. The sequence continues at coordinate 3,581 of JBGSJZ010000059.1, forward strand.
GACGGGCTTGCCACAACACCCACTCCCCATCCTCGTAGGCGGTCACCAGCGGTTGAACTGCTGAGATCGGCGTGAGAGTCTGAAAGCGATCACGCACCTGGGGTGCACCGTTCCAAATAATCTCGGTTGTAAGTGGATCATCGATCTTGATTTCTGTCAGGCTGACAGGGTCTGTTTGCTTTTCAAGCGTCACAGGAATACCCAGGATTAACTCAACATCTGCCGGGTTGATCTGCTCTCCCAGGATCAGAACCAGACCGGTTCCAGCCTGCACCTGATGAGCTAATTCAACTGAATTCGGGATGGTACCGTTCAGCAAGATTACATCTGCTTGAGAGGGATCTTTGACGATGGTAAACTTTGCTAGTTCCAAGGCTTGCAACACGCTGGAGTTCGGTTCGCCAGCATAAAAAACAGATAGCGCATCCCCAGTAGCAAAAGCCGGGGAGGTAAACACAAAAAGGATCAGTGGGATGAGCAATATCATTGCAAGGCGGCGGATCATTTGGTTTCCTCCATAGTGTTGCAAAGCTGTTTGGATAATGCTTTACTGGGCGTGCGCCTGGGTTTCATGATTTTGACTGGTTCAGGCTGTTGATTTTTGAAAATCAAAACGGGAAACTAGAATGAAAACCAAGATTAGATTTCCTTTTTTGGTACTCTCCCATTGAAAAGGAATCGAATACCCCTTGATAAGTGATTGAATTTTGACTATTAATTTGTGAGAAAAACCAGACTGTTGTTCTTTGCCTGAGCCTATTGTATATCAAAATAAAAAATTCAATACCTTATACTCGCCCAAGAGAAATATAGTGCGTACTATTCAAACCTGCGCTAGATGTAATCCTGAGTCTATTTGTTGGTCGAATTTAAAAACATGATGCTGCCAACTCTATATTCAATCAACTCACCTCCCTGCCCTGACAGAGTGCTGTGAGATCCTTCAAGGGAGGCGGTGTGCAGGGTCAACAAAGAAAACCGACCGCCAGGAGACAATGGCGGTCGGTTTTTGAAGTATTTGTAATCCAGTTGGTGGATTTTGAAACAAAGGCTGCCAGCCGGTCGGTATTGTGACCCATCCTACTGGCTGTCTATGCCACCTGCTTGAACGGCTCGTTGGGTGAAACGCCTACCACCAGGTGATGGATGCGATTATCCCGTTGGAAAATATGCCGGCTGCTGGCAGAATCCAACACATGCCCTTCAACTTTCAGCATGCTGCCATCAGTTCGATGGACTTGAATGTATTTTTCGCTTGAGGCGCAGAGGATTACGGGAACCTGGCAGATTGTGTAAGCGAGAGAACCCGCCGGTATTTCTAATTGATGTGGCTGTCCATCCACACCCCAAAAGGCAAACATCGTGGGATTGGTCAGGAATTCACTCCTGTCGAACAGGAGAAAATCAAAGCCAAGATGGCCGCCCTCGATGGACAAGCCAAGTTCCACCTGCCGTGTCAGGATTTCCTCCTTGACCAAGCCGGTCATGCCTGGCTGTTTGGCCCCTTGTCCTTTGGGAGTATGCGAATAGGGATCGGTTGGGAAGGCGCCGTAGGCCTGCGGCGATTTGTTGAAGCCCAGGCCTGCACGGATATCCCGATACTTTTCGACCAAAGCAATGGCATTGGCTTCATCCCGGGTGCGCAGAATGGTTTCCTGCACGGCCAACAGCAGCTTCGCCACCATGTGCCAGTAGACACTGCCCAGGCCCTCGTAGGCAAAGAAAGTGCTTGAACGCCCGGTGAATTCACTGTGCCGGAAGGTTACTTCAAACAGCTCCCGGACTTTTTCGGTTTCGGCCGTAATTAAGTCAGCAAATCGGGGATTCTGCTGGAGCGAATCCAAGGTTCGATTGACATCCTTTATATTATGGAGTTGGCCGCTAAAGTGATAGACGCCGTGGATATCTTGGGTCACGAGGGTTTTATCACCGGCCTCCACCAGGGCTGAAAACAGCTTGATGCCACACACCTGCTCTGGGGATAGACAGTTCTTCTCCAAAAAACCAGGAACTTCCCGGTCGGGATAAAGCAAGTAACTGTGCTGATCCGCCTGGTACAAGGGGCTGTTCCGCAGGCTCACCAACAATGCTAACGATTCCTCGCCCGAAAGAAGCCCCGAGGAAAGAATTGCTACCTGGCCCTCAAGCATCTCATACAGGTTACTGACCGAAGCGCGATTATCCTTCAGATGTAAAATGTTATACCCATGGTACAGGTCGTCACTGCGCTGATTGGCACGCAAGGAGTGTTCGACGTAACGTTGCACCAGGTCGAGAAAGGCTAGCAGATCGGGGATTTCGAGTTGTGCCAAGGCGCCAGAGAACCCCGATTGGTAGAAATCTAACCGGTAATCGCTCCCTGCCTGACCGAGAGCGTCCATCATGGTACGGCGCTGTGCATCGTCAAACGTGCCTTGCAAAGAGGGCTGGAAGCGTTTCAGGATATTAAACACCTGGGCGTAGAAGGAATGCACCTCGGCACTGAGCGAAGCAGACGCCAGGGTGCTGCTGCCAAATAAATCCTGACAAAAGGCAATGTAGCGCCGCAGATAGCACAACGTCACCACCGATAACCCCTTGCCTACCAGGGCGTTGTTGGCGTCATTCCACTCCGGGCGCTGGGTGTTCATCCAGATGCCGCCTTCTGGAACAAAGTTCGCCAGCTTGGCCAGCAGGAGGACGAGGATTTTTTCAGTAAGTGAGGTTTGGAGGATTTCCCCATCCGGTCGGGAAATCAATTTTCCATCAGTACCTCGCTCTCGCACACGGGCTTCGATTTGTTGTTCCAGTTCCAAATCGAAAAGAATCGTGTTGTAAGGATCCTGTGTCAAATCAGCGTAGGACTTGATGCGGTAGGGTACATGGGCGTAACTGAAGAGTGGTCGATCCAGAAAGCTCTGAAGTCTGCCAGGGTGCATGTTGGCGCTGATCTCCATGAGTTTCAGCAGGTAAATGATCTGGTGATCACTCCAGTAGCCGATATTGGCCCACGGGTTGCCCGGCTCTGGAACCTCCCAATCCACCCCCTGGTAGGTGATCCGATAGGGGTTGTAACCATCCGCGGTGGTGGCATTCAGGAAGGTGCTGATCATGCTTTCAACAAACCCGGGATAAGCATAGGCCAGTGCCTCCCAGTTTTGGAAAATGTCCCGCCAGTTGCCCTCGTAATCCAGGCGTAGTGAGCCGTCGGCTTGCTTGATCTTGATCGTGAAACGATTCCAAGGGCGGCTGGGATCACCATGCCGGCGGCTGAAGGCCAGGGGTAAATAAGTGTAGCTCAGACGAATCAGATCAGCCGCACCTGTGGCGTCAGCGCGGGTCTGGAGATCGGAAACGAGTATTTGAGAGGGCAGGGTGGCAAAGAAATCAGCCTGCTCTTGAAGAAGATTGTGATTACGCACAGCCACGAATTCGCGGAAATCCGCTGCACGGACCCAATATTGGTCAGAAAAGATACCCCCACGCATGCCATTAAACATCACATTGGCAAAATGATGGGTGGTGCAAATTGCATCATTGGAAAGTTGAAGACCATCGGCTTTTGCCACAATCTCCCATAAATTTTTCTGGTCAGCAGCCCACTCATTTTTGATGCGTTTGCCCAACGTGATGGGAGTTTCTCGAAGCTCCTGGATCTTCTGGACAATGGCGGCGCTATCCTGGCTGACATCCGCTAACAAGTGCCAGGTGCGTTCATCCCCCTTTGCCAACTCAAAATTGACATGCACGAAATAGGCACCACGCCGGCCGCGCACCTCGTTTTCCGTGATCACAGCGTTGCCTCGACGAAAAGTATTGAGCTGTGTTGATGAAAGAAGGTAATGGTCCGGTTCCAGTCCAACTTGTGCTACAGTTGTCGCCAGGAGTGACTCGCTGGGTTCGGCCAGGTCCGTCAGGGTCGAGTTGAGGGTGAAGATGCCCAGCCCAGTTGCGGCGTGCAGCTCGCTACGTTTATAAGCCTCCAGCAGGGAACTAAATGCCATCTGCGTAGCCATGGTCACATTGGCAGGCAAAATATTCTGAATACCATCAACCAATTCAACCTGGCAGGCAGAATCCGATGGATTGATCAGCCAGGTGGTTTTAAAAAAACCATATTTCTCACAGGTGCGCCAGGCATACCGATAGGTTAGCCCAAGGTCGAAGTTGTTTTCTTCGAAAACGACCATTGTGCTGGCAATATTTTTGTAAATATTCCGCTCGATGTGATAAAGGCCTCGGCCACGCTCGGAAAACGGCTCCCAGAGGCTTACCCGTTGGGCGCGTCGAACCAGCAAAATCGCTTTATTACCTGTGTTTTCGTTATTCTCCGTGATCTTATCCACGGTATAGTATGGAAATAGGGCCTGATCCGGACTGACCCGTCCGGCGGAAATGCCGCCAGTGGAGGCGACAAAGAGCCAATGATCCGAGCTGCTGACGATGCTCATGAAAAATGGCTCGATGACGTCAAAGTGGTGAATTTTGTAGAATGTTTCTCCCAATAGGGTTACTGTACTTCCTTGGATGTTAGTTGAGGAGTTGTGCTGCTGAGAAGCTCCAATGAAGATCGTTTCTACCTTTTGCTTCATGCTCATCAGTCCTTCTAATCCGGCGTGTTTTGTTTTCCCCGAATAATCAATCTCTTTAGGGGTAATTTAGGGAGAAGTAATCCACTAACGTTGATAAACTCTAACATAATCTATCAGGTACTGTGCCGGAAAGACCGTGTCAGGTTTTATCAATCCGCCGAGAGTACCGCCCAAAGCCAGGTTCAAGATGATGAAAAACGGCTGGTCGAACACCCACTTTCGGTCGCCTACATCACTTCGGGTATAAGTGCTATATTGCTCACCATCATAAAACCAACTGATCTGGTTTGTGTCCCACTCGATAGCATACGTGTGGAAATCGTCTGGAATGTTGTAGGTTTGGCGGTTCCACTTGGTTAGTCCTAAAGCCCCAGAATAACCCGGGCCGTGCATGGTTCCCAGAATCAGGTCCGGCTCTTTTCCCATGAATTCCATGATGTCAATTTCGCCACAATCGGGCCAGCCCACTTGTTTGATATTTGAGCCGAGCATCCAAAATGCGGGCCAGAACCCGGCGCCAGCGGGCACTTTAATGCGTGCTTCAATCCGACCGTATTGGAATTCCTGTAACCCCTGGGTTTTAAGCCGGGTCGAGGTAAATTCAAACCCGCCGTTGGCATTGGGCTCTTTTCTGGCCTCGATCACCAGCAAGCCATTTTCCACCCGTACATTCTCAGGTTTCTGTGTGTAAACCTGAGCCTCGCCGTTCCCCCATCCCCCGCCTCCCAGGTCATATGTCCAATTATTGGTGTCAATTGCAGCGCTGTCAAACTCATCTTGCCAGGTCAAATTCCAGCCCTCCGGCATCACAATTGGCGTTGGAACAGGGGTAGCAGTCGGAGTAGGTGGGGGAGGCGTAGGGATAGCACATCCTGCAACAGTACTCAGGAAGAAAGAACCACACAAGAGCAAAATGATGCTTTTTTGTAACGTCATGAGAAGTCCTCCAGCCACAACCAAAGAATTCACCACGTAGACACAGCGACATCGAGAAACCTGATCATAATACTTTGTGATCTCTGTGTCTACGTGGCAGTATTTTTCTTATCCTTTGACCGATCCAGCGGTCAGGCCCGAGATGATATAGCGCTGTAAGAACAGGAATAAGATCAACATCGGGAAAGTGAGCATTAACACTGCTGCAGCCAGTGTGGGCCAATTGCTGCCATAAACACCCTGGAAAACGATCAGCCCGCGTGTGATCGGGTAGTAATCCTTGTTGGTCAAGTAAATCGTCGGTGTGATGATCTCATTCCAGATTCCAATGGCGTGCAAGACGATCACAGTAGCCACCGCCGGTTTAATCAGCGGCAGGACAATGGACCAAACAAAACGGAAATACCCACAGCCATCTAATGCGGCCGCTTCATCCAATTCCTTTGGAACAGTTTTAATATAGTTTACCAGAATGACAATCCCAATGGGGTTGACGATGAATAGCATGATGTAGCCAATGGGGTTGTTATATAGCCCCAAATTTAAGATCAACTGGAATTGTGGGATCAGCGCTGGCGGCAGGAACAAGGCGATCACGAACAAGGTGAGCAGCCATCCTGAGCGTTTGACATAGCTGCGAGCGATGGGGAAGGCTACAAAAACTGCAGTCACAACATAGATAGCGGTTGCAGAAACCGTGTAAATGACCGTGTTGAGCAGGTATTTTGGGAAGTTGGCCTTACTCCACGCATCTGCAAAATTTTGAAAATTTAACTCTCTCGCCAATCCTGTAGCATCTTTCATGAAGGTTGGCATGGTTTTGAGAGACGTGTTCAACAACATGAGCAGAGGTCCCAGATAAATGAGCGCTAACACAATCAATACCGCGTAGGAGCCAATCGCCCCCCAATTGGTCCGTCTGCCTTTGGAGAGGTTCAATTTGGTAGTTGTGCTCATCCCATAATCCTCATTTCTCTGCGCCGCAGAATCACTTGGGTCAACATGCCAATGACCAACACCAGCAAGAATAGAATGATGGACGCCGCCGCAGCATACCCCTGGCGGAAGCTGCTGGTAACACTCCCGGAGGTTTGCCCAAAGCCGGTGGCGTAAATTAAGTAACCCAAAACCTGGGTGCCGTTGCGGTAACCTAACAAAACGAGGAACAATTGCCAGGCTTGCAGGCTACCGATGATATTCAGGGTCAGGTTGGTATTGACGCTGGGGGTTAACAATGGCCAGGTGACGTTTCTAAAGACTTGCCAGGTGTTTGCCCCATCAATTCGGGCGGCCTCGTACAACTCGGCCGGAATGGTTTGCAGGCCTGACAGGAAGATGATCATTGTGGTGCCCATGTTAGCCCAGATTTGAATTGCAATCACCCAGGCAAATGCTTCCGATGGTTGGCCACCCAGGAATTCTGACTGAGTGCCAAACACCTCCAGGATTTTTGCTGCTGGGCCTCCCAAGGGGAAGAGGAATAGCGACCAAATCAAACCCTGGATCACAGCCCCCAGGATTACTGGCATGAAGTAAAGGGTGCGGAAGATATTTCTGCCCTTCAACTTTTGGTTGATGATCACTGCCACGAGTAAACCCAACCCAAATTGAATTGTGGTAACAAAAAAGCAAAAAATCAGGGTCCGCTTGAGGGCGTCTAAGTTATCAATCGAGGCCTGCCCCATGAAGAGAAATTCTTTATAGTTATCCAGTCCAATCCAATGGACTGGCGCACCTTTCAAGCCAGAGGCATCTGTAAATGAGTAAACTGCTGTAGCCAAAGATGGCCCCAGGGCAATCACCAGGTAAAAAATAACCCCTGGTAAGAGCAACAGATAGGGTACCCATCTGGGCCAGCCGCGACCAAAGGGATATTTCATGGCACCACGCATCCTTTCTGCTTGAAACAAGGTAGGCTTCCCTCGGACGGACGGGAAGCCTACCAGAAAACGAGAGGATTACTTTACTGCGTCGAGACCGGACTGCAGGTCGGCCTGGACCTTATCAGCCAATTCCATTGGATCTTCATAGGTGCCAAAGGGTTTGAAGTAGGAAGCCCAGGGATTGGCGAACTGACCAGCGCCCTTCGGGGCGATCCAGTACTGTTCGAAGCCCACCCGGAAATTCGCCAGGTAAGGAGCTACTTCAGCGCCGATGCTCGTGTTCAATTTAGCGGTCGGTTGAGTGGGGATGAAACCAACTGCATCCACAAACGCCTGGTAGTTCGCTGGATCAGAGAATTCTGCCAAGTAATTCAAGGATGCATCTTTGTTGGGGGTGTTGGCAGCGACAGCCCAACCCTGATCGTATTTACCGAAAAGATACTTGTTATCATCGGCATTGTCAGAGCCAGGGAAGGGGATGTAGCCCCACTGGAAGGATGGCTTGGCTTCATCAATTGCCGGGGCGTACCAGGTACCGCCTGGGAACATGGCCACTGCGCCAGAGGCAAAGCGACCAGGGGCCGCATCACCACCGATGCCACTTGCACCCGATTCCATCATATCTCGGGCGTAAACCTGCATCTTGGTCCACATTTCCAGTGCCTTGGTATCATTCCACTTGATCGAGCCAGTCCACAAGCCCTCGACCAGAGCAGCCTGGTCGGGATACATTGCACCGGTGAGGCCATATGCACCTACAAAGATCGGCCAGCCATCTTTACCGCCGGCGGTCATGCAAGGGATGTTGACACCCTTGAAAGTTTCACAGGCAGCAACGAGTTCAGGCCAGGTGGTGGGAACTTTTACATTGTTGGCTGTGAATAGATCTTTGTTGTAGTAAACACCACTGTAAGAAACACGGCCCAGGTTGATTGCATATACCTTGCCGTTATAGCTGCCAGCATCCGTAATCGTGGCGGCATCGTAATTCTTAATAAAAGCCTGATCGGACAGATCCATCAAGAGACCAGCTTCGATCAATTGCTGCCAGTTGGGTGAATCGGCCATTTTCATGTATGGCTGTACGGCATTGGCAAAGCCAAACATATCCACAACATCCACATCATTTGCTGCCAGGCGGGTCTGGGTGACCGTGCTCAAATCATTGGCATTTACAATCGACATATCCACTGTGATGTTGGGATACTTTTCCTGGAACTTTATATTGAAAGCTTCCATGAAGGCAACCATGGGCGGATTCTGGTGGACAAGTACTTTCAGCGTTATTTTTTCGGAAGCCGCCGGGGGTTGGGTGGCCTGGGTGTCTGAGGGGGCCTGGGTGGTTGTGGCTGTGCAGGCGCTCACGATCATGCTCAGGACAATTATAACTACCATCGAAAACCAAATTGTCTTTCTCATCTTCATTTCTCCTTGAAAAATTCGAGTTTGATTGGATATTTGATAGGATTTTTTTAATCGAGGATACTGGGATTTTTTGAGTTATTCCTCCTTCATCATCGAGTTTCCAAAATTTTGATGAAAACTCAAGGCGCTTTTCGAAGGCGTTGAGCGGCTAACGAACGGGCAGCAGGATTTGGCTGGTAACCATATTCGTGGATGATTTTCAAGACGCGCTCACGAGTGGTAGGCTTGACACCAGGAAGGTTATTGATTACTCGCGAAGCAGTTGCCAGGGAAACCCCTGCCAACTTAGCCACTTCCTTTAGGGTGATGGTGCTCAAAGCGATTGACATGAGAATTCCTGCAATCCATTTTGGTACCGCTTACATTTACTAAATTCATTTTAGGGTTTTACCTCGAAGAGCACATGGAGAAAACCGTGCGTTACTTGGACGTTTCATAGTAGATTAATTTTAGATTCAGACCGAACACAGATTTCTTTGCGCTGAATGCCACAAAGTCTTATAGAAGACCCTGGTTGTACGCGCTTTGCCACTTTTTCTTTTATTCTTTTGAGACACTTGGGGGGAATTAGAGGCAAAAGATTTGAAGCCTTGTGTGGAAATGTGACATTGTTTACATAGTGAAATTGTTTTATTCGGGTTTGAAGACTTGAAAGAGTAGATTTGGGTGCTTGGAATCCCTCACGACAAATCCCAAAGAGTATCAAAAACCTGCCTTCTCTGAAGAGGGCAGGTAAAAAATTTTCAGGAGATTGGGTAGAAGTTTACCCGCGCCGGAATGTTTCGGGAGACATCCCCGTTATTCGCCGGAAAATGCGGCTGAAATAGCTGCTGTCGGAAAAACCGACTTCCAATGCGATTTCAGTTATGGATCGTTCACTTTCTTTCAACAAGCGCTTGGCCTGATTTACCCGATAGCGTTGGAGGTATTCGATTGGTGTAGTGCCGAGTTCCTGCCGGAAACAAAATGTCAAATGATCTTCGGCAATGCTGACAAATTGAGCAATTTCGTGGCGCGAAATTGACTTGGCGTAATGCTCATGGATATAAGCCATCGCTTTGCGTACCAGGCGTTGTGCTTCACCACTCAATTTGTGTTTGCGTTCCAGGGCTTGACTGATATGTGCTACCGTTTCATCGAGACTGAACAGCCCTTTTTCCAACACGGTTGTCACTCCGCGATTTAGTCGCGCCATATCGGCATCCGTCAGAATCTTGCCGGTCACCACGATAACAGGAATTTTGCGCATGGTCTCATTTTCACGCATCTTCTCCAACACCTGAAAGCCATCCATCTCAGGCATTTGCAAATCCAGCAACATCAGATCAACCTCCTCCCGCTCCAGAATCTGCAAAGCTTCGAGCCCATTATGCGCTTTTAAAACCTGATTGAATGATGAATGTGATTGTACAATCCGGGCGTGCATATCCAGGGTATTTGGTTCATCATCCACCACCAAAATGGTACGCTCCGGGCGATCCACACTCGCTGTCAGCCATTGTTGATCTAGTGCCCACGTCAACTCTGCCATTTCAATTGGCTTGGTAAGATAATCTAACTCCAAAACTGATCCATCGTCTTGAGATGACCTAAAAAACAAAACGGGGGTTTTCCTGGCTGTTTGGCTACTCTTGATCGTTTTTAAAGCTTCCCAACCCAGCCCGGAAGCGATGCTTACATCCAGCAAAACCGCCTCTGGTAATGCATCGAAGATTATTGATTGCCAACTGGATGGTTTATCTATCAATGTGACATGCACCTTATATCCACGCTGGTTCAATTGTTGGCATAAACGCTCGCTGGAGCTTAATGATTGGGTCAAAACCATCACAGATAGTGGTTTCTGAGGAGCACGGACCAGAAGATCGACACGCTCGGCCGGGGGATGCACAGTTGGCAGGGTGAAGAAAAACGTAGATCCAGCACCTTCCTGGCCGGTGGAATTTACGCCAATGGTGCCACCGTGCATCTCGATGAGCCGTTTGCTAATTGCCAGTCCAAGTCCGAGTCCACCGTATCCCAGGGCTACACTTCGCTCAGATTGGCGGAATTCATCAAAGATTACCAGCTGCTCATCTGAGGAAATCCCCAGGCCTGTGTCTTGCACCAGGACCATAACGGAGTCAACCCCAGTTTCCAGTAGGAGGCTTACACCTCCTTGTTCGGTGAATTTGATGGCATTGTTGATCAAATTAAGTGCCACCTGCCGCAAGCGTGTCAGATCACCCCAGACCCAGGGACCTGTTTCAGGTAAATCTGACTGCCAGGACAACCCTTTATCGGCTGCCAATTGGGCGCCACTCTCTGCCACGATACGCAGAGCTTGTCCCAAATCAACAAAATCATTATTCAGCCTTAATTGCCCAGCATCACTGGTCGCCAGGTCAAGAACATCTCCGATTAACCCACCTAAATGCTGAGAATATGTGTGAATACGTTCGACATCCCTGTGAGCCGGCTCTGGAAGCGGCATGTCTCCCTCTTCACTGGCTTGTAAAACCATGCCACTCAAACCGACAATCAGGTTTAAAGGCGTGCGCAACTCATGGCTGATTGTTGATAGGAAGCGGCTCTTCATCCTGTTAGCCTCTTCTGCCAGCCGCCTTCCCTCAGTGGCCTGGCGATATAGGCGAGCTGTGTTGAGCGCGCCACCTAACTGCTGGACGATGGCGCCGTAAAGATCAAAGTATTCAATCCCAAATGCTGCGTAGCCCAATTGACCCGTCTGATCGGTCAGTGGCATCAATGCCAGGTGAAAAGGTTGATCCCCGGGAAATAATCCATCCGGTGGGAAAGCATTGCTGCGAAAACGGATTGCCTCCTGCGTTGGCGCCAAACCATTTCGAAGCGTGCTCCAGGCCACTGGATCATCGCCATCTGCCTCAAAAAGCGCAATCAGCGCCATATGGATATTCATGAGCGGTAAGTGCTGTGCCAGGATGGTATAAATTTGTTCCTCATCCAGCGCGGTGAGTAACCTGGCAGTAAGCAGGCTTAAACGGCTGGAAACCCAGCGTTGCTCTGAAACGTACTGACGGTACTGCCGTTGGAGGGATGCACTGATTGCAAACCGTGCCTGGTCAAGGATTTCATCCACTAACCGGGATGAGGGTGAATTAACTTCGTGCCCGGCTTTGAATTCCCTCCCGATGAGGGATACTGCCTCCTGCCAGATGTGCGCGTCATCGTTTTCCGTGATCGTTCGCTGGAGAATTTCATCGATTGTGCTTAGAAAAACGAAAGGATCGTTGCATTCGACACTGGTCGCGAATGAATCTACCAGGCGAATACAAAAAGATTGGCATTCACTTTCCTCCAAATTTTGTGCCTGGCTCATTACGGCTGTGGTAATAAGCCCGATCCATTTGGAGTGCTGTTTGTCAAGATCTGCGGGGGATGTTTCTACAATTCTACTTTTACCTGGAGGGCTCTTCCGGTTGCCACAACCGCAAGATTCGCGTACCACCAGCCGGGTATCAATTCTCTCAATTCCAGTTAGTGTAGTTGTTCCTTCAATATGTTGGAGGAGATACTTTACAGCCTGAAGACCCATATTGAATAATGGGATGTGAACACTGGTCAGAGAAGGTTGGTGCGCTGCGCCTTCGAGCCGATTATCGAACCCAATCACAGCCACATCATTGGGGATATTACGCCCGGCATCTTTTAAGGCCTGCATGGCTCCAAGGGCTGATTCATCATTACTAGCCAGAACAGCCGTAAACTCAACCGCGGAGCCTAAGATTTGCTGGATGGCTGAATAACCGCCATCATATACATGGCGACCATAGGCTACCCGGCGGTGATCGAATTCCAGCCCAAAAGACCCCAGGGCAGACTGATAAGCTTTCAACCGTTCGCCGGTATCCCCAGCCATATCATCTACACTACCGGCGATAAATGCAATCCGCTGGTGCCCATGCTCAACCAGGTGGTGGATGGCATCGAACACTCCCCCCTGGTTGTTGGCTGCCAAGGTTGGGCCTGTCTCGCCTGAACCAATAAACAAAATTGGGTGCCCGGTAGCAACCAGATCTTGCACATATTGCGATCGCGCTGGAGAATGCAGCGGAGCAAAAATGATGATGCCATCTGTATTCCAGGCTCCAATGGGAATAAAATCTACCTCCGGTGATGGGAGAGGCCAAGCAGGCCGCGGTGGATCATTTGGGCTGGCTGATGCCCCCATACCGCAACCCAATAACAGATTACACCCCAGGTCTTGCGCTGCCCGGTTGATCCCCCTGAAGACAGGCAAAAGGTAGCTGAGGTTTGTAGCCGTTCTATAGAACTGCCAGCCAGCCAGCACGCCGATTGTAGGTCTTCCATGACGAAAATTTCCAACCATTTGGTAATCACCTTTAAACAAAAGTCCAGTGATGCGATCTTGCCCCTGATTTTCTCTTATTTAAAACGGGCTGTGGAAAATTCTCATTTCGAACTTCCAAGACTTATGTTGTATGTTACGAGTATACCGCAAATGTATTGAGGAGCTATACCATAAGTTTGGTATGTCACTCCAGGCGCTTGAATGGTCGTAAAACTCCTGCCAGAGGAAAACCATTGCCAGCTTAAATCCTGTATGAACATTTTCCAGTGCATAACCAGGACAATTGATGATCAGAACCGGATGTCAGCAGCTTGCTGGAAGGATTTTCCGCGGCTAATTTGGGGGTGTAAACCTCACTTTCTTGATTGAGAGATGTAAGGGATACGAATCAATGTGATTTGATACTTGTCATCTGGGAAAAGCTACCTGACAAAGATGGCTTTTCATATAAGTAACCAGTGCGCCTTGAAGGGTGGATTTTTTGAGGGGTGATTTTCTGAGAGCTAAGAAATTGATCCGCCTGGGGAAGGCAGATTTCACTGTAAAGAGAAGTTGCCAGTCACACCATCGAAGTTTATCCAAACCGACCCTGGATATAATCCTGAGTCTTTTTGTTGGTCGCGTTGAGAAACATGATACTGCCAACCCCATATTCAATCAGCTCCCCTTGCAGGAAGAAGGCTGCGTTGTCCGCCATGCGGGCGGCCTGCTGGACGGAATGGGGGACGAGCACGATGGTGTAGTTCTTCTTCAGCTCTTGCAGGGAATTTTCAACCTTGTTGGTGGAGATCGGATCCAGGCCGGAGGTTGGCTCATCCAGCAGGATCACTTCTGGTTCCAGCGCCAGGCTGCGGGCGATGCACAGGCGCTGCTGCTGTCCACCGGAAAGGGCGATGGCCGGGTTATCCAAGCGGTCTTGTACTTCTTCCCAGAGGGCGGCTTTTTGCAGGCTGCTTTCCACGGCTTCCTCCAACTGAGCTGGATTTTTAATCCCGGCCAGTTTCAGTCCGTAGGTCAGGTTTTCCCGGATGGACATGGGCAAGACAATTGGGCGAGCAAAGACCATGGCTACCCGCCGGCGAAGTGCGATCAGATCAATTCTGGGGTCCAGGATGTCCAGTTTGCTGCCATCCTGGGCAAACATGCTGACCTGTCCGGTGATTTCCTGCACATCCGCCAGGTCGTTCAAACGGTTCAGTACTCGCAGCAGGGAGGACTTGCCACCGCCCGCCGGGCCAAACAGCACGGTGATTGAATTAGCCGGGATTTTGAGACTGATGTTTTTCAGCGATTCATTGCCATCTGAGTAGCGCAGGGAGAGATTTTCGATCACGAACTTGTTCATGTCGTCTGCCCTTCGCTTACCATTGACGGCGGGCGCGCGCCCGGGAGCGAATAATGGTGGCCACCAGGTTCAGTCCCAGGATTAAGATCAACAGGACGAGGGCTGTGCCATACTGGATCTCGACGGGCATACCGGGCACCTGGGTGGAGACTACGTACAGATGATAGGGCAAGGCCATGGTGGCATCCAACGGAGATGAGGGCAGGGTGGGCAGGTAGAAGGCTGCGCCGGTGAACAAGATGGGGGCGGTTTCGCCAGCTGCTCGTTCCAACCCCAGGATCACTCCGGTCATAATGCCTGGCAGAGATTGAGGCAGCACGATCTTGCGAACAGTCTGCCAGCGGGTGGCGCCCAAGGATATACTAACCACTCGAAACGATTGTGGCACGGTACGCAGGGCTTCTTCTGCGGTGCTTATAATGACCGGCATGGTCATGATGCCGAGGGTTAAGGATGCCGCCAGGATACTGGTGCCCAATTTGAAGAAGAGGACAAAAATCCCCAGGCCAAACAAACCATACACAATGGAAGGTATACCTGCCAGGTTGATGATGGAAATGCGAATAATGCGCGTCCACAGGTTGTCACCGGCATACTCGGCCAGATAGATAGCGGCGGCAATGCCCAGGGGTACCACGAACAGAGTAGTGAAGAAGGTCAAGTATACCGTTCCCAGGATGGCCGGGAAGATTCCCCCGGCACGCATGCCCTGGCTGGGGGAAGCCGTCAGGAATTCCCACGAGATCGCTGGCAGACCTTTGCTGAGGATCAAGATCAGGATCAAAAAAATTGGTGTGATTGTCAGCAGGGCAACCAAAGTCAATCCAGCAAAACCAGCCACCTGGATGGTGTTGCGGCGAGTCGAATTAGTTGGAAGTGGTTTGGCAGGATTCAAGTGAGGGTACCCTTGGAGATCATGATAGGATGCGTTCTCCACGCGAGCGCTGTTTGAAGACGACAGCAGAAGCTATCAGATTGATCACTAATGAGATGAGGAACAGGATGATACCGATGAGGAACAGGACGTGATAATGATTACTGCCCACGGCAACCTCGCCCATCTCGGCAGCGATGGTGGCGGTCATGGTACGGACGGGGGCAAACAAGGCTGCCAGGCTGGTGGGCAAGGTGGCAGCGTTGCCGGTGACCATCATCACGGTCATGGTTTCACCTATGGAACGACCCAGGCCAAGCATGATGGCGGTAATCACGCCAGTGCGGGCAGCCGGCAAAGTAACCCGCCAGATGGTCTGCCATTGGGTAGCGCCCATAGCCAGGGAGGCGTCCCGGTAAGAACGCGGTACGGCATCCAGGGCATCTTCTGCGACAGATACGATGGTCGGGATAGAAATGAGACCTAGCAATAGAGCTCCTGAGAAGGCAGATAAACCAGTGGGGATATCCAATAGCACTCGAATGCGAGGCGCCAAAAAAACCATCCCGAGAAAACCCAGAACCACGGAAGGGATGCCTGCCATGACTTCGATAAACGGTTTAAGGAACTCGCGCGCCCAGCGCGGAGCAACTTCGGCAATGTAGATGGCTGTACCCAGGCCAAAGGGTACTGCAATCAGGATTGAGCCGAAGGTCACAACTAGGGTGCCACCAAGCAGAGGCAGTAACCCAAAGTAGTTTTCGATCGGATACCAGCGGGTACTTAGCAAGTTGGAAAGTGAGGTTTCTGCCAGAGCTGGCAATCCCTCTTTTAGCAGGAAAATAAAAATCAAGGTAACAAATAGAATGGCAGACACACCGGCGACCCGAATGGCGCCAGTGATCAGGGTTTCGACGAGACCTTGCCCACGGAGACGTTGATTCAAGATAGCTTTTTCCTTAGGGGCTGATTACCGGGACAAAACCCAACTCGGTAACAATTTGTTGTGCAGAAACAGAGAGGATCCAATCCAGGTAAGCCTGTTCTTCCGTGGAGGGTTGACCAGCCGTGTACATATATAGGTCACGGGCAATTGGATAGGTCTGGTTGTTGACAGTTTCAGCAGAGGGGTAAATATACTCGTCCCCGGCGGCGATGGCTATAAAAAGCACCTTCACTTCAGGGATAACATAACCCAAACCATCATATCCGATGGCGTTGGGATTGTCCCGGACTTCAGCCGTGATGCCTTCCGAGGAGGGTAACATCAACGTGTCGGTGGAAAAAAAGGTTTTATTGTCTTTATCACTCAGGCGCAGAACGGTTTCGAGAAAATAAACGTGTGTACCGGAGTTGGTTTCCCGGGAGAGACGCACGATCGGCCGGTCTTCACCGCCGACCTCTTGCCAATTATTGATCTCACCGCTGTAGATGGCCGAGATCTGGGAGAGGGTTAGCTGGTTGACCGGATTCTCCGGGTTGACAATCACGGCAATGGCATCCCGGGCGACGATAAATTCGAGAGGTTCAATGCCAATGGCTTGCATGGCGGCGATTTCCTCGGGTTTAATGGCCCGCGAGGCATTGGCGATATCGACTGTGTTGTTGGCAAGTGCGGTGATACCTGTGCCGGATCCTCCGCCCGTGACGGCGATGAGAATGTTGGGCTTGACAGTCTGGTAGGCCTCTGCCCAGGCCAGGGCCAGGTTGACCATGGTATCAGAGCCTTTGTTCTGGATGGAAACGAGTTGGTCGGAGGCTTGACCATCGGTTGAACCGGAGGAGCATGCAGTGCTTGACAAAGAGACCACAATGAGAATGATAAGCAGGAAGCTAAAAGAACGCATAGGGTAATTATAGTAGGCTTTATAGGTGTAAACAAGTGATGTGTTTTCCGACTCATGCAGGTATTAGGGCGGATTAATGTTAAAATAGTAAATATGACCGCTGAGCAACCCCCCATTTTTAAGACTCAAAACCTGGATTTTTATTATGGATCATTCAAAGCGTTGATTGATATCAACATGGAAATCCTGCCGCAGCAGGTAACAGCCTTGATCGGGCCGTCTGGCTGTGGAAAGTCCACTTTTTTACGATGCCTGAATCGAATGAACGATAAGATTCCAGGGGTGAGGGTGGAAGGGAAAATCTTTTTGGATGGCCAGGAAATATACTCGGATGAAATGGATGTGACGGATTTGCGGCAACGAGTTGGAATGGTTTTCCAGAAACCAAATCCTTTTCCACAATCAATCTTGAACAATGTCGCTTATGGACCGCGGGTGCTTGGCCTTATGAAACGACGCGATGAGTTGGATGAGATTGTGGAAACCAGCTTGCGCCAGGCAGCTTTATGGGATGAAGTCAAGGATAAATTAAATCGAAATGCCATGGATTTATCGCTGGGTCAGCAGCAACGACTGTGCATTGCCAGGGTGTTGGCTGTACATCCTGAGGTGATCCTGATGGATGAACCTTGCTCTGCACTCGACCCGATTGCTACGGCTCATGTCGAAGAATTAATCCTTAAACTTGAAGAACAATATACGATTGTGATAGTGACCCACAATATGCAGCAAGCAGCCCGGGTTTCAGATTTTACTGGTTTCTTCTGGTTGGGGGAGTTGGTAGAGTTTTCGAATACCTCAAAATTATTTACCACGCCGAAGGAAGAACTGACGGAGACTTATATCACAGGTCGGGCGGGGTAAGAAATTTTTTCTCCTGGCTAATTCACGGATCCTTTTACCATTTTTACCCCCAGTTGATAAGCTTTTTGCATCAGTTCAGGGTTCTTCTGGGCATCTCCCACATCATTTAAAGAACCATAGACCCAACCTGCAATCTTTGCCCGCAGGAAATTCAGCATGGTTTCAAAGGTGTGGATGGCATTAATCGCCCCGGAATTGTATAGATCTGTATCCCCATAAGTCAGGATGATGCCAAATGGTTTTCCTCTAAATGCATCATGGTCGTTTTTCCAGATGGAATACCAGCGATCGATGCAGATCTTAAGTTGGGCGCTATAGGTGAACCAATAAATTGGGCTGGCAAGGACGATTGCATCAGCTTCGATTAACTTGTCAAAGAGCGGTTGCATGTCGTCCTTGGTTGTACATTTGCCGGTTTTCACGCAAGCATCACATCCATTGCATGGGTGAATGTTCAATTTATGTAAAGATATGCATTCAACCTGAGCACCTGCTTGAAGCGCGCCTTCAGCAAGTTGGTCTGCCAGGGTTGAACTATTCCCGTGAGGGCGGGGGCTGCTTTTTATTATCAGAATCTTCATAATATTGTCACCTTGTTCTAGAGTGGGCCGATGAAAAGAAATCAAATTGATTATCAGCTTTTCAGACTGACCCTGCAAGTGATTTGTAATAATTGCTCAAAATGTCTTATTTTTCTGAAGAAATGTCAATATTTTTGTGCCCTTATGCACTGGTACTCTGGAGCATAAACAGAGTAGAATAATGCGCCAGACCAATTATGTATAAGGCGGTTCTATGGATTGGACTATCCCACTGATTATTCTTCAGCTCATTGTTCTAGAAGGGCTGCTATCTATTGATAACGCAGCAGTTCTAGGCGCTATGGTGATTCATCTGCCAGAGGACAGGCCGATTGAGTGGCCTGGAAAGCTGAAATGGTTGGGTGACAAGCTCCATTTCATACTGGGGAACCAACGCTCAGCCGCCTTGAAGGTGGGTTTACTGGGGGCTTACGCCGGGCGCGGTTTGATGCTATTGTTGGCCAGTTTGGTTGTGAATAATCCCTGGCTCAAGATTTTTGGGGCGGCGTATTTGATCCGGCTGGCTTTCGAAAACCTGGGAATGGCCGAGGAAAGCAGCGCAGATTCTGAAATCCGGATGGTCAAGGCAACTTCCTTCTGGGGAGTTGTTGTCAGTGTTGAACTGGCAGACCTGGTTTTCAGTCTGGACAATGTCGTCGCAGCTGTGTCCTTATCCGATAAGTTATGGGTGGTATTGGTCGGTGTTGCTATGGGGATTTTATTCATGCGCTTTGCAGCCGGGCTATTCAGCCGGGCCGTCGAAAGAATACCGGTTTTGCGTGAAGCAGCTTACTTATTGGTTTTTAATATCGGTGTTGAATTATTGCTGGAAGAACTGGCCGGGGTGGAAATTTCGGATTGGCTGCGTTTTACGATTTCAGTCGGAACCATCCTGCTGGCGTTAGCGTATGCACGTTTCAAATTTCTGCGCATCTTCCGACCTGTTATCATCTGGATTGCCCAGGGTTTTTTGAAAATCAACGAGGTGATTGACTGGGCTTTGGTTCCATTGATCGTTATGCTTGGGTTGATCAAACGGGGTTTGGTTGCACTTTTCACCCGGCCAGAAAAAGCTAAATCCACTTGAAATCAACCACCCCCGAAATCGGTTTCGAGGGTGTTTTTTTGATCAGAGTTCTTTTTCCATCCACATCATTTGCAGCTTGCCAAATAGAACACCGGTAATCCCCATCGGTTTGTAAGCACAGCGCTCATAAAAACCGGTAGCGGTGAGCCGGGTCAACGTGCCTACTTTATAATAGCCCAATTCCCTAGATTTCTGTTCCACTGTTTCGATAAGCAGGCGTCCCACGCCTTTGTGTTGAAAGTCTGGGGCAACGGCCAGATGGGAAAATTGACCCACCCCCGCTTCTTTTTCAAACAATTTGACCACCCCAACAATCTGATTTGTTCCTTCATCCACTGCCATGTAATGCAAGCTGATCGGCTCGTAATCATCTTTCTCACTACCCGGGTGTTGACCAAGAGGTTCGCGAAGAACCCGGAAACGGAGAGCGTAATAAGCTTTGAATTCTTCTTTGGTTCTGGGCGAGCGGATAACAACCATGAGTCACCTGGGACATTGCAAGGAGTAGTTAAAATTATACTTGATAATCACAAGTTGTTCTGGGATCCATCAGACACTCAGAACCTTGCCTGCTTTCTGCAATGTCTCCAGAATATCTCCCATCCCACCAACCACCCCAGCTTCGACTTGATCGGAGAGTTGAAAGAAATCCAGGCAGGTTTTACATAAAACCAATTCAACGCCCAACTTTTCCAGAGTTTTGAGTTGACTAATTACAGGAGATCCAGAGCATGCCAATTTCACGCCTTCGGTATAGAACAGGATTTTGGCCGGAAGTTGACCTGACTCAATCCACAGACTGAGAAATTTAGAGACTAGGGCCTGACTTAATGCGTGGGGAGCTTCTCCCAGACCATTCCGGGTAAACAGGATGACGGTGTCATTGCTCATGGCTTTCTCCTGAGGTTAAAAATATTGACTGCCAGCCAAGACGAGACTGGATATTTGAATTTCTATCTATCCAACCCAGTATGGCTGAAAGGTGAAGGGGTGCGACCAGCTCCCCTGCCAAGCCATCAAGAATAATCGTCTTGGATCCAACGAATCTGTTGGACTGGTTCCATAAGCTGCTTGGGCGTTCCAATCACACAAAATTGAAGTTGTCTTGCTGGGCGTAGCGAAGAATCATATCAGCTTTCCGAAGACTCTGGGCTGTGCTCGGAGTGACAATCTGTCAATATCGATTATTATAATGAATTAACCGGATCAGCTACCCGGATATGGGATCTTGGTTGGTTCCAAAGATCTACTCAAACCCGCAAGCCGGCATTAACGCGCTTCTGATTAACCAACCACCAGGTAACGGTATCTTGAAGAGTATTCACAAAAGGACGCGGTTGGTACCCTAATTCTTTCTCGGCACGCTTGCTGCTAATCTGGGAATTGCTATTGACTGTCTCCAGTGAATAGCGCGTGAAGCGGGGTCGTTTGCGATAAACCTTATAGTAAATATCAGTGAGATAGGTAGCCCAAAGGGCAACCGGCAGGGGGATGGTAATCGCCAGGGAGCGATTGTTGACAAGTTTTGCCACTGTGGAGCGAATTCCTTTAATCGAAACCTGATGACCGCCAATAATGTAGGTTTGCCCCGGTTTGCCTTTTAAACTGGCCAGAATTTGGGCGCGGGCCACGTCCCGAACATCCACCCAGTCAAACATACCTTTGACCAAAAATGAGACTTTCTTGGTCATCCATTCAATAATTTGTTCTCCCATTTCAGAGCGGCGGTAATCAAATGGACCGATGACACCAGTCGGGCAAAGGATGACAGAATCCAACCCATTATGGTTGGCCTGAAGAACTTCCATAGAAGCCAGGGCTTTGGTCCGGTCATAAGGACCTGCTTCGTTATCTGTATCGAACGGTTGGGTTTCATCGATTTGCACCCCCAGAGGGGGACGGGCCAGGGCATGGATGGAGGAGGTGTAGATGAATTTTTTTACTCCATTGGCCATAGAGCTTGCCAGTACATTCTTCGTGCCTTCCACGTTGACTTTGTAGAGTAAATCCTCTCTGCCGGGTTCAATGGAAACCAGGGCTGCCAAATGGAAAACGGTTTTAACGCCATGCATTGCCTGGTCCAGCGTTGACGGATCCAGAATATTGCCATAGACCACCTCTACCCGGGTACCTTCCAAGGCTGCTGTGTCTTCACCGGGAAGAACCAACACGCGGACAGAGTTGCCAGCTCCTTCTAATTCACGAACCAATACATTGCCGAGATGCCCAGTGCCACCTGTTACTAGAATCATGTACCTCTCCAGACTTGTAAAATAAAATACCGACCGGTCGGTATTATTTTAACTAGTTTCAGGTTAAAAGTCAATGAACAGATTTTAAAAAGGCTGCTCGCACACCCGGAGGTAGGGGTCATGCACACGAAGTGCGCCTTTGGCGAACGATTTTTTGAATTCCCCTTACTGACCAGGTTTGAGACACAAACATCAAATAAGGAGCCAGGATTGGGAACACCAAAATCGTGAAAAATTCCCTTGACAGGTAAGCAACCCGGCGGGTATAATTCGACGGCTTTGGAAATAACACAGGATGGCAAGGAAATAGGAGTAGATCAATGGTTCCTCAACCAAAACGAAAATTATCGAAGGGTCGCCGCGATCGTCGCCGCGCCCATGACGCGCTGCAGGCCAACAATCTGGTTCAGTGCAGCAATTGTGGTGAGATGCGCCTGCCTCATACCGTCTGCCCAAAATGCGGACATTATCAGGGTCGGGAAGTAGTTGCAGCCGAAAAAGAAGAGAAGAAATCGAAGTAAATTCCGGTTGTACGCAAGCATTCGCGCTGATTAAAAATCCTCCGAGTTATCGGAGGATTTTTGCTATGAACTAATTTTCATTAAACAATTCTTGGGTGTTATTGGCCTTGACCTCCGAAACTTTCCGGGATGAAGACTTGCCCCTGCTAGACTGTGCGAGCCATCTCAAAAGTCGTGTACTCCCCACTAGACGGTTGCCAATCTTGCTGAATCGATTCAACCCAGGATGAACGCGGACCACGATAAAGGTTTTCGAGCAAGGTTTCCAATTGAGGGCGCAAGCCCACTGCCAAAACCTCCACCTGCCCGGAATAAGTGTTGCGCACCCAACCGGTTAATTGCAGGGTGCGGGCATTCTCCAGAACGAACATTCGGAATCCGACCCCTTGAACATGGCCATTAATGATGGCATGGAGCTGAAATAAACCTGTGCTCATTCACTATCATCCACTCTGATGGTGGTTTTCTTGCGGCGGTAGACTCCAACTACAATTAGGGGAGGGAGGAGGATAATTGCAGCCAGGAAGAAGTACGGGGATAATTTTCGTAAGGCTAATGCATTGACATTGACCCCGAGGACTTCCTGTTTCCAACGGCTTTCCAATTTATTCAAGTCAGTTTTGTACACGACCGAAACTGCGCTTTCGCAATCCATTCCATCAGCATACTTTTGCAGGATGGTCTGGAGTTTTGAAATACCGAATTGGTCGCTTAAAAACCTGACAAATGAAGCCGATTGAGCATAAGCCTGGAGTGCCAACGAAGCTTCTGTGGGAAATTCATCACACAGCCCCACCATCGGTAATAGCGTGCTGTCCTGGGCAGCCTGGTCCAGGGAGCGAGAGTAATCTGGATTTGGATAGATTTCGGCAAGGGAGGCCAAGCCTTCGCTGAGCCAGGTAGGGGTGTTTGAGTATTGATCCCCGGTAACCTGGTAAAGCAAAATATGCATGATTTCATGAGGAAGTAAGCGCTCCAGTTCCAAGCGTTGTTCAATGGTTGGAGGTAAGGAGATCAGAATTAAATTAAGGTCAGCACTGGCATGACCCGCAATCCAAGTCAGACGGCCTAATTGCAGCGCGTCCTGAAGATCTTTGCCTGAGGAATAAATAAAGATGCGAATAGGGAGGGGGGGAGAGATCGGTAGATAGGAAACTGCTGAGCGCAGGCCGTCCAGCGCAACTTGAAGAACCGTATCCCCTAGAGCCAGGTCAGCAGAATTCCAGAACACTTCAAATCGATTGTCGGTGGTGGATTGCCATTCAAAGCGATTGTCGATGTAATCAAACGAAAATCTGTCTGACTCAAAAGTGGTCCCATCTGTCAGCCTGCCTTTGAACCAGTAATCCACCAGGCCAAATGGCCGGATTGAATTCTTCTGAAGATCCAACTGGTAGATGACATCGTTGTTTTCCGCCAGGTTAAGCGACTGGTTGATGGGTGATTGCGTACCAGATTGAATTAACAAGACAACTTCGGAAACAGGCAGGGTAGAATTAAGCCGGGCTTGAAAAGTTGCCTGGATACCAAATTGATAAAACACCGCCACATCTTCGAAACTGACCTTGGCAGGTGAACTGGCATCAACCGGGTTTGGGTATAAAATCCAGTTACCAAGGAGAGCCAGAAAAATGATACAGGAAGCCAGTTTAGTGGCGATTCCGCTTTTTCTTTGGCTCATCGGGAGCGGAGCTTTCATCTTCATCCGTAGGTATTTCTGGCCCAGATTCGTCATCATCGTCGATTTCCAGATCTTCAAAGTTGAACAAGAGCGGTCGTTCGGCTTCTTCGGTAAAATCCAAATTTTCCAGAGCGCTCTCGATTATTTCTAGTTCTTCTTCGTCTTCACATTCTTCCAATGCTTCCTTCAGAAGTTCCCGAACGCCTTCGCCGCCAATGGAACCGAGGGCTAACATGGCTGAAAGACGGACTTCATCATCCAACAATTCCGGGGTGGCCAACAAATTCAGCAAGGGCAGACGGGCAGATTCCAAATACATTTCACCGGCTGCCCGCACTGCCTCCAGTTGAATATCCGCTTCCGAATTGGTAAGCTCTTCCAGGATAATTTTTTCCCAGGTTGGGACGCCAGACCGGCCCATGGCAAATAATGCAGAAGCCATCCATTCACTATCTTTGCTCAAATAAGCTTCTCGAACGAGGGCGTTCACATCTGGTCGGGTTGCAAATCCCATCGACTCCAGAGCCCGCCGGCGGACGAGAGGCAAGTCATCTCCATTCATTTTGACGACCAGCGCATCCACTACACGAATGGCCTGATCCTCCGGAATTTCCTCCATCATTCCCAGATAAACAAAAAAGCCCAGGGTGCTGGCAGCGGTTGCCCGTACTTCAGGGTCCGGATCTTTCTTCATTATCCGGATAAAGACGGGGATCAATTTCAGATCTTCTTCTTCGTATAATAAACGTAAAGCACTGGTCCGGACTTTTGGATTGATATCTTCCAGGGCAATCCGGGCGAGGTCAAAAAAAGAATAGCGAGTATCCAATTCCAAGATTTCTTCCAGGCCTTCCATCAACTTAATTCGTCGTTCTGGTTTGATATCGGGCCAGGCAAGTTTTAATGCTTTCAATTGGTCAGAGCTGACATCACTGAATTGCCTCAGAAATCTTGGCTCATAGGGTTTGCTGAGATCCAGCAGCTCTTTCATGGCGTCTTCGAATGTAGGCTCGTGCCGATTGGGCATTTTCTTCTCCAATCTTAGTAAATATTATGGAATAGAAATTGGATTGATAATATCCTGGAAGGTAATCCAGACCATTAATATAAGCAACAGAATAAAGCCAATCCCGTGAATGGTCGCTTCCCAACTCGGAGGGACCCGTTTACGGAAGATTAATTCAGGCAGGATGAATACAATCCGACCGCCATCCAGAGCCGGGAGAGGCAACAGGTTGCCGAATCCTAGCGCGATGGAGATAGTGGCAGCCAGCCTCAGTACAAAAACAGCCGGGAAGGTGGGGCTTTCCTGGGAGGATGTTTGCTGATCCATTGCCTGGGCTTCCGAAAAGATCCCATACATCCCCACCGGACCGACTACCCTGGCTTCTTCTGGAGCAATGGTGCCTTTAATGAGCTGACCAGGCAGGGAAAGCAGTTGTCCGATTTGGTAAGCTGTCTCTTGCGCGCCAATGGAAAGAGCTTTTAAAAAGGAGACAGGCTCATATGGATTGGACATCACAATCCCGATGGCTCCCTGACCTTCTGGCGGATTTTCGCGCGGAGTCAAGGTGACATCCAACGGTTCATTATTTCGATTCAGGGTGATGGTGACCGGTTTGCCAAGGTTCTGTGCAACCAGCTCACGCATGTGTTCGATAGACTGGATGGGAGTTGAATTCAAGCTGACCAGAATATCACTAGGGAGAATTCCAGCAGTTGCTGCCGGCGAATCAGACACAACCTGGTAGATGCTAACCTTGGAATAATTGGGAGCGCCAGTTTGCATGAATACCATACTGAAGATTAATACCCCCACAAGCAAGTTCATGACTGGACCTCCCAGTAAAGTTCCCAGGCGAGCCCAAGGACCTGCAGTGGTTAACCAACCTTCTGCTTGAGGATTTTCTTCCCCTTTCAATTTGACAAATGCGCCAAAAGGAATCCAATTCAACGAAAAGAGGGTTCCACCGAGCGTGAAGAGCTTCACCATACGGGGTGGAAAGCCCATGCCGAACTCAACCACTTCAATTTTACCAAGTTTGGCCATTAAGAAATGACCGAGCTCGTGCAGAAACGCCAAGACACCGATAAGCAGAACGAACTCCAAGATTTGTAAGGCTGTATTCAGAATACCTTCCATAATTTTCCCAATAGTAGAGTGATTTGTATTTCCAGACGAAAGTATAACATTATTTGATGAAAGTTATCTGAATGGAAAGCAGATGTAGATAGAATGTATGTTGTAAAAAAGCCTGCTGGAGCATATAATTACATCAATCTAAATGGATATGCTTTCACTGGGGAGAAATTCATTCCTGCATAAACCAGTGTGAAATTGAGGAGGCTAGTCTGGATACACATCGAATCACGCAAAACCTGGGTTCCGGACCAAACGACCCCAAACAGTTGACACCAGGGGTCATTCTGGAAGAACGCTATGCCATTCAAGATGTGATTGGCGTGGGTGGGATGGGATCTGTGTATCGCGCCCGTGATTTGCATTTTCCGAACGTGATCAAACTAGTGGCGGTCAAGGAAATGATTAACTCCGCCCCAGATCCGATGGTGCGCCAGACGATTGTCCAGAATTTTGAGAGAGAAGCCCATATTCTGGTGGCGTTATCTCACCCGGCCATTCCGAAAATCTACGACTTTTTTACCCTGGATCAGCGATCTTATCTGGTCCTGGAATATATTAATGGCCGCGATCTGGAAGCCGTACTAAGTTCCACCCAACAATTTATCCCTGAAGATCAAGTGATCAGTTGGGCGATTGAATTATGTGATGTATTGGATTTTCTGCACAACCATCGACCGGAACCCATTATCTTTCGAGATATGAAGCCATCCAATATCATGATTAATCAGGATGGCCGGGCGGTGCTGGTTGATTTTGGAATTGCCAAAGTTTTTCGCTTGGGTCATAAAGGAACAATGATTGGAACAGAAGGGTATTCTCCGCCAGAACAGTACCGGGGAGAAGCTTCTCCACAGGCAGATATCTATGCCCTGGGAGCTACGCTCCATCACGTTTTGACGCGACGCGACCCGAGATTAGAGCCGCCTTTTACATTTGGGGAACGTCCCATTCGGCAGATCAATCCAAATATTTCCATTGAATTTGAAACTGTTGTAAATACGGCATTACAATATACCCCCACTGAGAGATTTAAGACTGCGGTGGCAATGAAGGAAGCCATGGTGGGTGTTGCACGGAAAACAGGCGCGCTCAACAGAATTTCAGTTCAAGCCGCCGTAAACGTAAAAGAAGCCAGCATCAAGCCACTTTGGACTTTCAAATGTGAGGATGAAATTCGCGGTACCCCGACGATTGAAAACGGGATTGTTTACGTCGGGGCTTATGACAACAATTTATACGCCATTCAATCGAGTAATGGACAATTCTTATGGAAATTCCCTGCAGGCGGAGGTATTGTCAGTAAACCTCTGGTGTTTGACAACCTCGTTTATTTTGGATCATCTGACCACAATTTATACTCCATCAGTGCCCGCACCGGAAAGCTAAATTGGACGTTTACAACCAACGGAGCAGTTCGCACCTCTCCCCGCCTAGCCGAAGGACATATTTTTATTGGCAGTGATGATTGCTATTTGCATGCGGTTAATCTCTTGAGTGGGAATCGCACCTGGCGGGTTGAGGCATCCGGTGCCATTCGTTCCTCCCCGTTTATTACCGAGGAATTTATTTATTTTGGTTGCGAAGCGGGTGAATTGTATTGCGTCGATTTTCGCGGTCAGGTCAAATGGCGCTTCCAGGCTAAACGAGCCATCACCGCCTCACCGCTGGTGGACAAAGGGGTAGTGTTTATCACCTCGTTGGATTCGACAGCGTATGCAATCGATGCCAAAGCAGGTTGGGGTATTTGGCGCTTCCGGATGGGAAAAGGCTCTGTTTCATCCCCGATTAAAGCGGAAAACTACATAATTTTTGGCTCAGCCGATGATTATGTCTACTGCCTGGATGCTTCGAACGCCCGGGAAATATGGCGTTTTCATACTGACCATCAGGTAAGTGGTTCTCCAGTGGTTTATAAAGATTCGGTCTATATTGGAGCTGCTGACGGAAGCTTTTATAGCTTAGAAATTCGTACCGGTCGATTGAGGTGGCGATTTAATACTGGTGGATCGATTACTGGCGGGGCGTTTATCCACAACGATGTGGTCTATTTGGGTTCATGTGATCATATCCTCTATGCATTACTGGCTTGAGAAAGAGAGGAATTGTGCGGCGATTCTTGCAACAACTGATTAGAAGTAAAGAACCCAGCCAATCCGGTGTTTTATCATCACGACCGTCTTTTCAAACACTGTTTTCGGTTTTTAAGAAGAAAAAGGATATAAACCAGCAAACCTTACCTGAAGAAATTCAGACCAAGCCACTCTCAGATGCTCAATTGGTCGGTGTAAACAATGTTACTGTCCGATACAGCCCGGTTCAAATCGGTGTGGGAACTGCTCAATCGGTAGGAAGAGTGCGCGACCACAATGAAGATACACTTTATGCTTTTAGCACAATCCTCGCGGATGGAGATGCGGATTTAATTCTAGGGTTGTATATCATTGCCGATGGGATGGGCGGACACCAGCATGGTGAAGTTGCCAGCAATACCGCGATTCGAGTGATTGCGGATGTTGTTTTAAACCGTTTATACCTGCCGATGCTGGGAAAATCATCTGATGGCAGAAATGAGCCTATTCATGAATTGCTGGAATCGGCCGTAAGAGAAGCTCAGTACGCCGTGACCCGCCAGGCACCCGGGGGTGGAACGACCTTAACTGCCGCTTTGTTAATTGGCGATATGATCATCATAGTTCATATTGGCGACAGCCGGGCATATTTTATCTACCCGGATGGAAGGTGTCAGGTGGTTACGCAGGACCATTCGCTGGTTCGCCGCCTGGTAGAGCTTGGTCAATTAACCGAAGAAGAGGCTGCAGTTCATCCACAAAGGAATGTAGTATATCGGGCACTTGGGCAGCCAGAGCCATTTAAGCCTGAGATCAATACACACCAGGTTCCACGGCCAGGATATATTTTGTTGTGCAGTGATGGATTATGGGGATTGGTTTCAGAAAACGAGATTTTCCGATTGGTTACTTCCGCAGCCAATCCTTCGGCAGCCGCTCACGAGTTGGTGGAAATGGCTAACCAAAATGGAGGATCGGATAATATCAGCGTAGTGCTTGTCCAGTTTTTCTCTTAACCTTTTAGCAAAAAGGATGAAGGAATGGAAACTGATTATTACGAAATCCTTGGAGTAGCCTGCGAAGCCAGTTCAGAGGATATTCGGAGTGCCTATTTTCAGGCAGTCCGGCTTTTCCATCCGGACGCCAACCCTTCTCCCCAGGCACACGAACGTTTTTTGCGGATTCAGGAAGCTTATGGGGTTCTATCCACACCGCATAAGCGAAAAGAATACGATTCACAAATGCCGGCTGAATCAAAAATCAGTCCGATAAAAGTATCCATTCAATATAGCCGAAGTGCAGTTCAAGCAATATCCGAACCTCAATTCATGTATGCATTGGTAGAATTTGCTGGAACCCAGGATCTTGATTCAGCGCAGATTCCGCCGACCGTTTATTGCATTGCGATTGATCGCTCTACTTCCATGGCGGGCGAGCGCATGGATATGGTCAAATCCAACTTGATGCAATTCATACGGCAATTGCGACCGCAGGACCTAATCATTATTGTCACCTTCAGCGACCGGGCCGAAGTGGTTGTGCCACTTTCACGGGTCTCCGATGCCAACCGGGTAGACCAGGAAATCTCGATGATCAGCACCGGAGGTGGGACGGAGATATTTCGTGGGCTGGAAACCGGGATGAATTTATTGCGCGTCAGCCGCATCGGCCGTTCCCAGAGGATATTGATTTTATTGACAGATGGACACACTTATGGAGACGAAGACGATTGTTATGAACTCGCACGATCAGCCGGGGCAGAAGGCATCACCATTCATGGGATTGGGTTGGGAGCAGATTGGAACGACGAGTTTTTGGATAAACTATCCACTCTGGCCGGCGGAAGTGCGACCTTTATTAGCCAGGGAAAAGACCTAAAGCGCTTCTTCGAAAGCCAGGCACGGAATTCTTCGATCCTGTATTCACGAAATATGCGGTTTGAGTATGAAATAGGTGATAATGTTGAATTGTGTTATGGGTATCGACTTGCGCCAGATACCAGTCCGTTAGTCATTGAAAACCCCTTGGTGTTTGGCAACCTATTTTTTGGGAAAACCTTGAGGGTTTTGCTAGAATTTCGGATTAGCCCATTACCCGAAGAGACCCACTTCCTCAGGTTGGCTGAGGGTAAATTATGG
Source organism: Anaerolineaceae bacterium (assembly GCA_041741455.1). Classification (GTDB taxonomy): domain Bacteria; phylum Chloroflexota; class Anaerolineae; order Anaerolineales; family Anaerolineaceae; genus CALESS01. Next base: position 34,128 of record JBGSJZ010000059.1, read on the forward strand.
GTGGACCTGGCTTTATCCAATAATTCAGCGCCCAAGAAATTGGGTTTCCGACTCAATCGTTCTGTCAACCAATCTATGGAAACCGAATTGCCAAATTCGGCGTTGGTGGATGCATTGGCTCGATTAACAGTTTATCGCATGCAAGAAAAAGCCAGGCAAGAAGTTGTTGATGGGAATATTGAGTCCGCCAGCCGGCATTTGCAACATCTAGCCACACACTTATTGGCCGCTGGAGATCGCGATCTGGCCCATGCAGTTCTTATTGAAGCAGAACATATCCGCCAAAGTCGCCGTTTCAGCCAGGATGGTGGGAAACGCATTAAATATGGGACACGCAGCCTGATTCACTTTGACGAATTGGAGTTGGACTTATGATCAAATGCCCGAATTGCCACCACGAGAATATTGTTGGCACCTTTTTTTGCGCGGAATGTGGGTCGCGACTTATCTTGACTAATCAAGGTACCACACAATCCCTGGGCGGGGTGGAACTACCAACCCAGGGAGCAGGATCACCCCCTGCTTCTTCTTCTGAGGGAAGTATTTCATTGCATATAATGGAGAGTGGCCAGATCCTCTCGTTGGCAGGTCACACTGAATTTACCATCGGCAGAGCCACAGAGGGGCAACCAATTTTGCCGGATATTGATTTGACCAATTTCGATGCATTTAGTCAGGGTGTCTCACGCCTGCATGCAGTTTTGAGAATTGTCAATCAGAAACTGGTAATTATTGATCTTGGTTCATCCAATGGAACGCGCGTTAATGGACAGAAGATCCTGCCACACATTGAATACCCCCTAAACCACGGGGATGTGTTAGCCCTGGGAAAATTTAAGATTCAAATTTTGTTTCGGAAGTAGGTGACTGATGCCAACGGTAATTCTCCATGTTCAAAATGAAGACCCAGTGATGGGTGAGATTGAAGAGATGCCATCTCCGAGTGACCTTTTGTTAATCGTAAAAAATCCTCGGAAACGAGATGGGAAGGATTTACATTACCTGGACGCCAGTGTGCAAATTGTGATCTGGCCGGTTGCACGGATTAATTTCATTGAAATCTTCCCGGCTGGTGAGGATGAAGAAATCATCAGCCATGTGAGAGATTAAGCCAATGGTGGATGAATCTTTTCGAAATCGAATGATCCTGGTGGTGGATGACGAAGAGCGAATGGCTCGCTTCATAAGACTTAACCTGGAACATGATGGATTCCAAGTGGTTGAAGCCTATCGGGGCATGAAGGCGATTCAAGTTTTACGGGAATCTTTGCCAGATTTGGTGTTATTGGATGTGATGATGCCAGACCTGGACGGATTTGAAGTATTGCGCATGATCCGTGAATCAAGCACTGTACCGGTAATTATGTTGACTGCCAAAGGTGAGGAAGATGACCGGGTCCACGGTTTGGAACTGGGCGCAGATGATTACATCACCAAACCTTTCAGCCCGCGCGAGCTGGTCAGCCGGGTCAAAGCTGTTTTGAGACGGACAGAAACGATGAGTGGCGTTTCTCATGATGTTATCCAGGTAGATGAGCGGCTTAAAATCGATTTTAGCCGGCGAGAGGTTTGGGTGGAAGGCGAACTGGTGAAATTACGCCCGACGGAATACCGGCTGCTATATCACCTGGTTCAGAACGCTGGCTGGGTGATGACCTATGACCAGATACTGGCCAAAGTCTGGGGCTACGAATACCGAACGGAAAGCCATTATGTGCGGCTATATATTAATTATTTGCGCCAAAAACTGGAAAAAGACCCAGCTAATCCAGTATATATCCTGACTGAACGGGGGATTGGGTATCGTTTTATCGACTTCCAGCGGAAAACTGAATAATGTAGATCATTGATTTATCAATTCTTTATTAATATTTTCTAAATCAGTATGGTGGCATAATAAATCTATGATATACTCCCCCATAGTATATACATCAAGGAGAAAGACGTGGATAAACCATTGCATGTAACCGATAGTGAATTCAAGGCAAAAGTTCTGGAAGCAGCTTTGCCTGTGGTCGTTGACTTTTGGGCGCCCTGGTGCGGTCCGTGCCGGATGGTGGCTCCCATTTTGGATAAACTGGCAAAAGAATTTGATGGGAAGTTACTGATTGCCAAAGTCAATACGGATGAGAACCCAGTCTGGGCGCAACAATATAATGTTCAAGGTATTCCCACTATGTTGTTGATTTTCAAAGGCAAGGTTGTTTACACCCAGGTAGGCGCTTTACCGGAACGAAATCTGCGCGAATTGGTGCAGGAATTTGTAGAAGCTGTTTCTGGAAACGTTAACTAATCCCTTACGACTTGAAAATCGCCGGAGATTTCAATCTCCGGCGATTTTTTGATCTCAACAATTATTCAGATGCCCGAATAATTTTAGCGCCAAGGTCGGCCAGCTTCTGGTCGACTTTTTCATAACCCCGGTCAATTTGGCCGACATTGCGAATAACTGAGCGGCCATTGGCTGAGAGGGCGGCCAGCAATAACGCCATTCCTGCCCGAATATCCGGGCTTTCCATCTTTTCACCAAAGAGCGGACTTGGACCCTGGATGATGCAGCGATGCGGATCACACAATACGATGTGAGCGCCCATGCCTACCAGCTTATCGATGAAGAACATGCGGGAGGGATACATCCAATCATGGAAGAGAATGGTTCCTTTGGATTGGGTCGCCACCACGATTGCAATACTCATCAAATCCGTTGGGAATGCCGGCCAGGTGTTGACGCTGATTTCGGGGATAGCGCCTCCCAAATCTGATTCAATTTCCAGGCGCTGCTCCGCGGGTACGATCAAGTCTTCGCCGTCCACCAGCCAGTCTACACCCAAACGACCCAGCACCAGGCGGATCATATCTAAATATTGATGGCCGGCTTTACGAATTCTGATCGAACCATGGCTAACGATCGCTGCGCCGATGAAGCTGACAACTTCGAGGTAATCCGGGCCGATTTCAACCTCAGTCCCATGCAGGCGATCCACTCCGTGAATGGTGAGCGTATTGGAACCGATATTTTCTATCTGCCCACCCATTTTGTTAATCATGTGGCAAAGTTCCTGGATGTGCGGTTCAGAGGCAGCGTTGCGTAGGTGGGTAGTGCCTTTGGCGGTGGAGGCGGCCATGATAGCATTTTCCGTCGCTGTGACGCTGGCTTCATCAAGTAAGATATCTGCGCCCTGCAGACGGTCAGCCTTAAATGAAAAGCTGCGATCATATTCAACTTTTGCGCCTAGTTTCCGCAAAGCCAGGATATGGGTATCTACACGGCGGCGACCGATGACATCACCGCCAGGTGGCGGTAAGCGCACCTCCCCAGAACGGGCGGTCATGGGGCCGGCAAGCAAAATGGATGCGCGAATTTTTCTGGTCAGGTCCGGATCCAGGTCGGCTGGGCGGACTTCCCGGGCTTGAACTTTCCAGGTGTGATTACTCAATGGCTCAATCTCAACCCCCAGGCTGAGTAATAACTGGCGCATGGCTTTTACATCCAGGATATCCGGCACGTTGTGGTAAATAACAGGTTCTTCGGTCAACAGGCAGGCTGCCAGCATGGGCAGGGTGGCATTTTTATTACCCGCCGGGGTAACTTCTCCCTGCAGGGGGATACCGCCATCAATGACAAACTGCTCCATGGGTGATCTCCTTTGGATCATTCGAGTTTAATGTTATTATAACCCAGAGTTTTTTGTTGAATCATTTGGCAAAGATGATGTATCACTCCCTAGACCCCAACCCACAGGGTTCACCCACGGTTGTTTTCATCCATGGGCTTGGCGCGGATTCCGAAATGTGGGTGTATCAATTATTACTCCTGGCGGAAGCCGGGATGCGCCCGGTAGCGCTGGATTTGCCCGGCTTTGGCAAAACCGCCATGGTCGGTAGAGATTGGAACATCCGAAAGATTACCGTTGAACTGGTGCGTTGGCTGAGAGAATTAGCGCCTGAAAAGAAGATGGTGGTTGGTCTTTCCATGGGGGGAGTGTTTGCCCAACAAATCGCCCTGGCTTACCCGGATCAGGTGGAACGACTGGTGCTTGCCAGTACTTTTGCAACTTTAAGACCTAAAACCTGGAAAAATTGGATTTATCTGCTAAAACGCAGTGGGACGGTACTACTCAAGGGTTCTGCTGCCCAGGCCGAGCAGGTTGCCGACCATCTTTTCCCGGATGCCAGCCAGGCTATTTATCACCAGATGGTGATTGATAAAATCCGCCAGGCAGATCCCCTGGCCTACCAGAAAGCCATGCGCAGCCTGGTGCTTTATGATAGCCGTAAGCAGCTCAGCAATCTAACAATGCCTGTGCTGGTGATTACTGGCGCAAATGATGGCACTGTCCCAGAAGCCTCCCAGACTGAACTGGCACATCTGATACCCAATGCCCATCAAATTGTCATCCCTGAGGCAGGGCATGCAGTCAATGTGGATCAACCTGCTTTATTCAATCAGCATTTGCTGGCTTTTTTGCGGCCAACTGACGGGTAAATTCTTCAGGATCGGTGGTTGGAACCAGACAGGTTTGGCCAAAGCAAACATAAGCCGTAGGGAGATGATTGACGACCGGCCGATATTGCAGCAATTCCGGGCCATCTTTGGAAAGTGGGTAGGTGCTGGTAGCAGAAACCAGGCGGGGTCGGAAGGCCACCCATAAAGATTTTGTCAAAACGGATGAGAAAGCACCCGTTGGCACCAGAATGGCTACCTGTTTTTGTGGCCCGAGCAAGTAATCCAGGGATTTTAGCCATTCAGCAAATGCCAGTGGGTAACGGAATGCCGGGTAACTGATGGAGTCAAGGGTCTTCTGCACTTGTTGGTAGAGATCACCCCGGCCTTCATAAGCTGCAAGGAGCAAAGTGGCATAAGCTGCTAGCGCATTACCAGAAGGAGTGGCATTATCCTGAAGGGCTTTGGGGCGGACAAGCAAACTGGTTTCAGTTACGGGGGTATCGAAAAACCCACCCAGAGGATCTTTATAATCCGCGTCCATCCGGGTGAACAGATGTTTGGCTGACTGGAACCAGCGGGGGTCCGAGTCGGATTGATAAAGTTCCAGCAGGGCAATGATCAAGGCGGCATGGTCTTCCAGGTAGGCGTTTTGGTGTGCCTGACCATTTCGCCAAGAGCGTAACAAGTAACCAGCGTGCTGCAGGTTATTCAGGAGAAAATCCGCGTTCTTTTGCGCGGCTGCCAGATAATCTGTTCGATCCAAATAACGGGCGGCTTCGGCCAAGGTTTGTAGCATCAGGGCATTCCAACTGGTGAGTACTTTATCGTCGGTCAGTGGCCGGGTGCGAACGGAGCGAGCCTGGAGCAGGGTTTGATGGATTTTATTTAACTCCAAGACACAATGCTCTTCTGTTGTGCCCAGTTTATCTGCAAGGGAGGAGATTGACTCTTGCCGTTGTAAAATAATTTTTCCTTCAAAGTTGCCGCTTTCGGAGATGAAATAAACGGCATTCAACAATTCCCAGGTTGGCTGAGTTGGAAACAGTCCACGTAATTCGGCCTGCGTCCATAGATAGAAGATGCCTTCCTGGTCTTCACTATCAGCATCCAGGCTGCTGAAGAATCCTCCCAGCGGGTGAGTCATTTCGCGTAAAACAAAGTTCAGCGTTTGCTCGACAGTTCTTCGGAACGAATCTTGACCGGTGAGCAACCAGGCATGCAGATAGGCGCGCGCCAGCAAGGCGTTATCATAAAGCATCTTTTCAAAGTGGGGAACCAGCCAGCGGGCATCGGTGGAATAACGGTGAAAACCACCACCCACCACATCGTACATCCCGCCACTTTGCATGGCCTCCAGGGCATGAATTGCCATCTTAAGGGCTTGTTGATCGCCGCGTTCCGCCTGCAACAGTAGATATTCGATCGCCATGGGCTGCGGGAACTTTGGCGCTGGTCCCCAGCCCCCCTGAGCCCAGTCGTAGCGGCTTTCCAGGTTGGCAGTCGCCAGAGTCAGGCTGGTTGAATCGAAAACTTCACCCCCTGCCGGGTTCCATGAGGCTTCATCAACCAGGCGTTGCTGTAGCTTGTCAGAAACGCGCAACAAGTTTTCGCGCTCATTTCGCCACAAGTGGTTGATGGTACGCAGGATTTCACCAAACGCAGGTACGCCATGGCTTTTAACGGGGGGGAAATAGGTTCCGCCATAAAAAGGCTTGAGATCAGGGGTGAGAAAAACCGACATCGGCCAACCTCCCGAACCAGTCAACAGTTGGACGGCGGTCATGTAGATATGATCCAGGTCCGGGCGCTCTTCTCGGTCCACTTTTATGCAGATGAAATTCTCATTAAGAACAGCAGCGATCTTGGCATCCTCAAAGGATTCTTTCTCCATGACATGGCACCAATGACAGGCTGCGTATCCAATACTTAAAAAGATAGGTTTGTCTTCCATTTGGGCGCGTTGCAAGGCCTCGGAATTCCAAGGGTACCATTCCACCGGGTTGTGAGCATGTTGCAGGAGGTAGGGGGAGGTTTGGTTGGCAAGATGGTTTGGCATTTGGATCCTTTCAGAGCTATCAGTCGTCACTTGCCTGGATTGTATCATAGCCAGTTGGCGTAATAAATCCGAACCTTTTGAGTTTGTTTGGTGTATACTATTTTAATTCTCGATATCAACCCTTCTTTTGGTGAGGAAACTATGGTTAATGTAACGCAGGTGGATTTGCAGAACAAACGACAGGTCAACCGGTTTATCCAGTTTCATTATGACCTCTACAAGACCTGTCCACAATGGGTGCCTCCATTTTATTCAGATATTCGGATGATGATGAATCCGAACAAGCATCCATTTTATGAACATTCGGATGCGGATTTCTTCCTGGCTGAGCGTAATGGCGAGGTAGTTGGCCGGATCGCAGCGTTGGAGAACAAGCCCTTCAATCAATATCATCAAACCAAAGAAGCCGTTTTTTATCTTTTTGACACGATCGATGACGTTGAGGTTGCTTCAGCATTGTTTGAACGAGCCTTTGAATGGGCTAAGAAGCGTGGACTAAGCAAGATCATCGGTCCCAAAGGTTTTTCGCCATTTGATGGATATGGCATCCAAGTGGAAGGCCATGACCGGCGGCAGATGATGATCATGATGAATTACAACTACCCTTACTACCAAACCCTGGTCGAAGGGCTGGGCTTTGCCAAAGAAGTGGACTTTATTTCTACCTACATGCATGGCGAATCTTTTAAATTACCGGATAAGGTTTATGAGATTTCGCGAAGAGTGAAAGAACGCGGGTCGTTCCATGTGCAAAACTTCACTTCCAAGAATGAATTGAAGAAATGGTCCAAGCCAATTGGGCGAGCTTACAACGATACTTTCGTCAACAACTGGGAGTATTACCCCCTGACTGATCGAGAAATTGATTTTACATTGAATAACCTATTAACGGTTGCTGTTCCCAAGCTGATAAAAATTATTATGTATAAAGAAAGAATCGTTGGCTTTTTGCTGGGCTTTCCCGATATTTCAGCAGCCCTCCAACGCCAGGGAGGGCGGATCACGCCCTGGGGGTTGCTCGATTTTATGTCCGAGTTAAAAAAGACGAATTGGATTTCATTAAATGGCGCTGGAGTGCTGCCAGAGTTTCAGGGGCGGGGTGGTAACGCCTTGCTGTATACAGAGATGGCAGATACGATTCAGAATTCCCAGTTTGAGCACGCAGAATTGACCCAGGTGGCTGAAACCACTAAACAAATGCGGGCAGATTTGTCCAATGTCGGCAGCGAAGGCTGTAAGAATCACCGGGTGTATCACAAGGATATATAGAATTCTGCCCAACACATAAAAAGGCGGCCTCAGGCCGCCTTTTTATGTGTCAATTGCCGGATTACATGGAAGATTTGAGAAATGGAAATTCCGCTCCACAGGCAGACAAATGGGATCAGCGGCAGGATATAGCGTTGAAATGGCAGGGATAATAGAATAGAAATTCCCAAAAATTCTGAAATACCGGCGATGATGAATAGCAGATTTACCCGAAGATTGATCTGGTCCTTTATTGACTGCCTGATGCTCAAGAACAAACCTAAAATGGTCAGGAATAAAAGAATAGAGCCGAAAACCAATCCACTCCATAGCAAATGCAAGGGATTTGCAAAATAAGTTTGGCTGGCCATTTGAAGCTCATTTGTATAATTGCCGATATCCTGGATGGCTGGTTTGGCGAAAAATAAGTTGATGAAATTGATCAGCAATTGACTTAATCCGCCAGCGGAACCCAGGTCAGGATAGATGGTTTGCAGACTTGACTCCATGGTGGATACCAACCATGTACGTTGATCAATCGCTGCCAGTAATGCTTGAACAGGATTACCCCAGAGGAATGGATTAACGGCAAAGGTGATTGAGCCAAAAATGAGCAGGAAAAACCCCAAGTCTTCCAGTACATCCGTAAAACGGGTTGATTTGGAGCGCCAAGCAATATTGAGGATGCCCACCAGCAACAAGGGAACAGCAGAATACTTGGCATTAAAAGCAAGCGCCAGAGGGATGGCACTCAACCAGGGGCGGTCCGTGTATCGAAGGATGAACCACAGGCTTAATAGTGTAAAGAAAATCAGGCTGGATTCCGCCATAGCCCGGCGTGTATGCAACAGGATCAGCGAACTACTGGCAAAAATAAGAAGGGCTGCCCAGCCAGCTGCTTGTGAATGGATTTTTCTTCCCAGCAGAAAGACCAACAGCAGTGAAAATGGAAAGAAGACAGCAGATACCAAACGACCTGCCAACAACTGGCTGGTAGATGGCATTGCGCCACGGTTGACATTCATATCCCAGGATAATGACCAATCCCAATCTACTTCGAGCGTATGCACATTCAGGATCTTTCGGATGATTCCGATGAGATAGCGATTTAATGGAGGATCAACCAGGCGATAATGAGTTTTTAAGTCCAAGGATTGGCCGGAATGCCATACCAAATTATCTGGATGGTAAATTAATTCCTCAAAATCTGCAGACATAAAAATATGAGTGGTTTCATCTGGATGGAATGGCACAGCCAGCAAGCCGGAAAAATATGCCAGGCTGATGATAACGATCACCGTCAGAAGAAGAGCCTTGGTAGAAAAAAAGCTTTGGAAGGCAGATGTAAGTTGAAATCTCTTCATGATGAGCTAAAATTACTCCATCCCGAACAAAAGAGGTAAGTTAATGCGCTATTTGCGCTCACCCTGGATGAGGATTGGCTTGCTGCTTTTATCTGCTGCCGTTTTGAAGATCTGGCTATTGACCCTCCAGGCCTTTCCGTTTAACTCAGATGAAGCCATTGTTGGGTTGATGGCCCGGCATATCCTGGCAGGAGAACGGCCGGTTTTTTTCTACGGGCAGGCTTACATGGGCAGCCTGGATGCCTGGTTGACTGCTGTGGGCTTCACCATTTGGGGCAGCCAGGTCTGGGTCATGCGCTTGGTACAGATCATCCTTTATTCTCTCACAATTATAGTCAGCATTTTGATTGGTAGGGTGGCTTTTCGCACCTGGACACATGGCTTGCTGGCAGGAGTTTTCCTGGCCTTCCCGGCGGTAAATACTACCCTTTACACCACAATCAGCCTGGGGGGCTATGGTGAGGCGCTCTTAATCGGCAGCCTGGGGTTGTTGGTGGGGTTCTGGATGTTGCAGCAGGAAAATCTGCGTAGATTGTATTGGATGGGAATCTGGGGTGGTTTGTTGGGTTTGGGATTGTGGGCAAATGGCCTATCTTTGGTTTTCTTCCTCCCGATGGGAATGGCATTATTGCTACGTGTGATTCGGTTGAAACCTTTGAAGAGGATTGGATTTTCCTTACTGGCAGGGTTGGTTGGTTTTACGATCGGTTCTGCCCCGTGGTGGGTTTATGCCATTCAGAATGGCTTTGGCCACTTGATTGGCGAAATGGGTGGAACAGCCGTGGCAGTGGAGCAGGCCAGTTTTGTGCAACGCTCAGCGGCTCACCTGGTCAATCTGGTCATATTGGGCTTTCCAGCTGCCATCGGTCTGCGCCCCCCCTGGGAGGTTCGCTGGTTGGCATTACCCTTGTTGCCGGTTGTTTTATTATTTTGGATCATGGTGGTGGTTTTTCTCTTCCGTCTACGCAAGCGATGGGACGATCATCGGGTACCCTATGGGATCCTGGGTGGGGTGGTAATTACGCTGGCATTGCTGTTTGTATTAACTCCATTCGGGGTCGATCCATCCGGCCGGTACTTTCTGCCCTTAATCGTTCCGCTGGCCCTGGGAGCGGCTGGAATGATCCTGCTGTGGCCAGTCAAAAACTGGGTCAAGACCGCGGTGGTTGCTGTGGTGGTGATCTTCAACCTATGGGGTGTGGTGGATTGCGCTTACCGCCAGCCACCAGGCATCACCACGCAGTTCTATGAACCAGCCCAAGTCGACCAACAGGCCTTACCCGAGTTGATCCGTTTTCTAACCGAGCAAGGGGCAACCACCGGCTATAGCAACTACTGGGTGAGTTACCCATTAGCATTCCTCACAGATGAACTAATCGTTTTCACGCCGCGCCTACCGTACCATCCGGATTTACGCTACACCCGACGGGATGAACGCTATTTGCCGTATGCTGAAGTTATTGATCGTTCCACAAGCACAACCTACATCACAACCAGAAACCCTGTGTTGGATCAAAAAATTGTTACGGAGTTCAACCGTCTTTCTTTAACCTGGCAAGAGGCCACAATCGGGGAATATCATGTGTATTTCGATCTCTCCCGGCCAGTGCACCCGGAGGAGATAGGACTGGGGGAAGAGCAACGATGAAGCTGAAAAACGATCCAGAGGGCATGCAGTCGGTCTCTGGAAGGCTGATCTTTGTAATTACCATGTTGTTGGTGGTGATGATGGCGGCCCGCACCCCACTGGATAGCGACCTATGGTGGCATTTACGGGCAGGGCAGGTGACGGTTGAAACTGGAAAACCACTGATCAGCGATATTTTCTCATTTACCCGTGGTGGCCAGACCTGGGTCAACCATTCCTGGCTGTCGCAAGTCATGCTGTTTGGACTATTCCAACTTGGCAGCACTACTGGCCTGACGATCTGGGTTACCGTTTTGGCAGTAATCAGCCTGGCGCTGGTTTATATCCAAATGCAGGGGCCTGCCTGGTGGCGAGCACTGTTGGTGATTCTGGCTGCTGTGACGATCGCCCCGGTCTGGTCACCTCGGCCACAGATGGCGTCCCTGATGTTGTTCGCCGGTCTGGGTTGGTGGCTGGGTCGCTGGAAAACAGGGGAGGTGAGAAGTCTGTGGATTTTGCCAATTCTATTCCTGGTCTGGTCGAACCTGCACGGCGGCTATTCCCTGGGGTTTCTACTGCTTGGTGTTTTTGTGGTTGGGCAGGCGTTCAATCACATCCTGGGGTTCCAGGAAGAATCGCTGCCCTGGCGAACTCTGGGGCGAATATCCCTTTGGTCCGGGCTGGCTTTCCTGGCAGTTGCAATTAATCCCAATGGCCTGGAAATGTGGCGCATCCCATTCCAGACCGTCGGCATGAATTCGTTACAGCAATTCATCCAAGAATGGGCTTCTCCGGATTTTCATGACCCGACTCAACAGCCGATTTTGTTGATCTTCATTTTGTTGCTTGGAGCGTTTGGCTTTTCCGGGCGCAAGATGAATGCTGTTGATTGGTTGACTGCTGCTGGATTTTTGGCCCTGGCGTTGGTTTCACGCCGCAACATTGCTCCCTTCGCCCTGGCAGCAATCCCTATCCTTTCCAGCTATGGTTGGTCGGGAGTGCAAGGCTGGCTGGGAAGAGTCAGTCTGACCGAACGATTCCCTTCTTTGGCGAATAGACGCGAGGCATCCCGCCCACATCCGGGGATAAACTTGCTCCTGGCAGGCGTGATTGGACTGGTGGCTTTCGCAAAACTGGGGGTGGTCTCATTGCCGGCGGTTGTGCAATCGGCAGAGGCAAGTGTTTTTCCCCAGGCTGCCGTGAAATGGATTCGGGACCATCCCGATGATGGCCGAACCCTTAGTGAGTATGGTTGGGGAGGCTACCTGACCTGGTATTTACCGGAGGATCCAGTTTTTGTGGATGGCCGAACGGATCTTTTCGGAGATGAAATTGTAACCGAGTGGCGGCAGGTGGTTCAGGCTGAACAATCGATGGTGGAAATATTGAACCGATGGAAAATCGATCGGGTTTTGCTGATGCCTGACCGTCCGGCAGCGTCCGTGTTGGTTGACCTTGGGTGGATGAAGGTCTATGAGGATCAGGTCAGTGTGATCCTGGAAAACCGGCTGAAATGAAAAACCCTGTAAAAATAACAATCTTCACATTGATTGTTTTTCGGATCATGCTGCTTTTGGCCAACCCGTTGAGCAGCGTCATCGGATTTGGGGATCTGGGCAACTTTTTTCGATTGTCGCAAATCCCCGGATGGCCTTATTTCCAGTTCTGGTCAGAATACCCTCCCATTTTTCCATTTCTCTCCAAGTTAATATTTTTTTTGGCCAGAGGGCAGGAAGGAACGTTTGTCTATTTGCTATTCCTGTTGCTAACTCTGGTGGATGCGTTAAATTTGTTCTTGTTTGCGAAGCTTACCGAAAGACTCTGGTCAGGCCAGAATCCGTGGATTCGGCTTGGGGCGTATCTCTTTGTTTTGCTGGGTTTGCCATTTAGTTGGTGGTATTTTGAACCGCTTGTAATCACCACCCTCCTGGCAGGTTTGCTATGGATTCTAGAGGAAAAACCTCTGCGGGTGGGCTGGGTTGTGGGTGCAGGTATCCTGATAAAGATGTTCCCGGTGTTGTTGCTGCCCCTGGCACTGAAAAAGCTGGGCTGGAAACGCGGGCTCCTTTCCACTGGTATTGCGCTGGGACTGGTAGGATTGGTCTTTGGCAGCTTATGGCTGGTCAGCCCGGAATTCACTCAGGCTTCCGTCCAATCCCAGGGTATGAAAGGGTCCTGGGAGACGATTTGGGCAGTGATCGATGGAAACACCCTGACCGGGATCATTGGTCCGATGGTCGATCGGTTCGATCCGCTCAAGGCCAGCCAGACCAGCCGCAATCTGGCTGTGATTTCCCCGATAATCACCCTGGTTTTGTTTGCCGGGATGGGTCTGGTAGTTTTTTTTCGCTCAAAATTATCCGACGACCTACGGGCAAGCGCATTTGCCCTGGTCACATTCGGGATATTCTTCCTGTGGTCACCTGGCTGGAGTGTGCAGTGGGTCCTGTATCTGCTGCCGTTGATCCTTCTGGTCTTTCCAATTCGAACAGGCGGACTGTTGACATTGATGCTGATGGTTGTCAATTTGCTAGAATGGCCGGTGATCTACCAGATCAATCTGGATTATGTCCCCTTGACGATTGTCCTTAGAACTTTACTACTTGTATTGCTTTCCTGGATGGCTTATCAATTGGTCTCGGGTAAGCTGGAAGGCGGAAGATCGTACACCTCCGGCCTGCGATCGGAGAAGACCGACAGATGATTCCGGACGGTAGTCAATTGAGCCGGATCAATCTCGCAGGTGAGGATGGCTTCTTCTGTGGCAGAAGACTGTAACAGGGTTTCTCCCCAAGGTGAGATGACTGCCGAACAACCACCGTATTCGGCTGAACCACTAACGCCCACCGTGTTGACCGCTATAACGAAGGCCTGGTTCTCAATGGCACGGGCGCGTAACAGGGTATTCCAATGTTCAATCCGGCGAGCTGGCCATTCAGCACAGATGAGGAAAAGAGTGACGCCGTGTAAGGCATAGGAACGATACAGCTCCGGGAAACGCAAATCATAGCAGATGCTGATGCCAGTTTGAAAGTCTCCAAGCCGGGTCATAACGGCCTGCTGACCGGGCGACAGCCATCGATGTTCAGCCATCCGGCGGAACAAGTGGGTTTTTCGGTAGGAGACAACCGGAGAATCGGGTTGGATCAGACTGAAGGTGTTGTACAGTTGGTTTTCAGAGTGCTCAAGCAGTGAACCGCCAATGGTTAGTTGAGCCTGGTGGCTAATTTCGGTTAATTCTGCCAGAATTTCCGGAGTTAGTTGAGATTGGAGGTGTGCATTGGGCAAATCGTATCCACTGGACCAAAGTTCCGGTAATAAGGCCAGTTGACTGCCCTGTGCGATTGCTTCGTTCAGCGCCTGCCGGGCTCTGTCCAGGTTGTGTTGGATATTTCCTGGCTGAAGGTTGATCTGGCAAAGAGTGATGATCATCGGCTTGAATTATAATTGAATCAAACCATACTTGGGAGAAAATTCTGTGAATCGTCGTCGCCGAAATACAACGATCATTGTGGTCGGCTTGCTGGTCTTGGGGATCGCTGGATTGGTAGGACTGACCTGGGGCAATCTGAATTACGCGCGTGAAAACCCGGGGGGGAATGATTTTTTGGTGCATTGGACAGGAACCAGAGTTTTCCTGACTGAAGGTATCAGTCCATACAGTGATGAAGCTGCCATTCGAATTCAAACCGCAGCTTATGGACGGCCGGCGCAAACGGATGAGCATGAATTGCGCTTTGCCTATCCGCTATATTCAATCGTCTTTTTCTTTCCATTTGCATTCATCAAGGATTTTGTGGTTGCACGCGCGGTTTGGATGACGGTGCTGGAAGTTACCATAATCGGTTTGAGTCTGCTGGGGTTACAGGTAGGACGCTGGAAACCAGGGGCGATCTGGGTGGGGGTCTTTGTGGTTTTTGGTCTTTTCTGGTATCACGGTGTGCGGCCAATTATCAATGGAAATGCAGTCATCCTGGTCGCTCTTGGACTGACGGCAGCGTTCCTGTCAGTGCGGAAAGGCGCAGATGAGCTGGCAGGAGTATTATTAGCCCTTTCTACCATTAAACCCCAGGTTGTGCTGATCCCCGGGTTATTCCTGCTGATCTGGACGATTGCCCATGGCCGCTGGAAAATGTTGCTGTGGTTTATCGGAACTCTAGGGCTTCTGGCAGGCGCTTCAGCTTTGTTATTGCCGGATTGGATCCTGCAAAACCTGCGCGAGATAATGCGTTATCCAGGCTACAATCCTCCTGGCACCCCCGGGCAAGCGATGGCTGTCTGGCTGCCAGCCATGGGAGAGCGCATCGGTAGCGGGATTTCGATTCTTGTGGGTTTGGTCTTATTGATCGAGTGGATCCTGGCCATCCGCCGTCATGAAAATGGCTTGAGTTGGGCTTTTTGCCTGACTCTTGTGTTGAGCCAATGGAGCGGGATTCAGAACGACCCTGGCAACTATGTGGTTCTATTGCCAGCCATTCCGATTATCTTTCGGGCTTGGGAAGAACGTTGGAAGCATGTCGGCCGAATTCTTACCATTGTTACTCTGCTAGTGTTGCTGGTAGGGATCTGGTGGGTGTTTGTCGGCACTATTGAATTTTCTTATCAACCGGTGCAAAGTCCGGTGATGATCTTTGTGCTGCCGGGGCTTATATTTATTCTGCTGTACTGGGTGCGTTGGTGGGCAATTCAACCACCAAAGGTTTGGGCGGATGTCTGGACAGAATTGGACCGACCGAAGGGCAGATGAAGCCCGTAAATTGGCGGTTAATCGGTATTATGGGTGTGGCAGCGCTCTTGCGCAGTCTTTTCATCCAAAGTCGGGGTATTCAATACGATGATGCTTTCAGCATTTTTTTGTCGCAGCGACCACTGTCCCAGATTGTTTCAGGGACGGCGGCAGATACAATGCCGCCCCTATATTATTTTCTTCTGCATTTGTGGGGTATGGTAAGTTGGGATCTGTGGTGGTTGCGGCTGCTTTCGGTGATTCTAAGCCTGGTGAGCGTCGCTCTGATCTATCAGATCACCTGCAAGTTGGCAGATGTTCAAGCGGGTTTGTTCGCTTCTGTCCTGGCTGCCATCTCACCACTTCAGATTTACCACGCTCAGGATTTACGCATGTATGCCTTGACAACCTGCCTGGTGATGGGAAACTTTTATTTCTTCATCCGCATCTGGCAAATTCAGGGTAAACAGCGGGTTGCTGATTGGTTAGGCTTGATCCTATGTTCGGCCGGAGCTTTGTACGCTCACAACTTAGCCGGTTTTTTGCTGTTGTTTCCCTATGGTTTTCTGCTCTTACGAAAAGCCTGGAAGTGGATTTTGAAGCTTGGGTTGGCCCACATCTTTAGCTTGATCTTGTTCTCTCCCTGGATAACACGATTGCCGGATCAGGTCGAAAAAATTCAACGTGCATTCTGGACTCCCCGGCCAGGAATTGTTGAAGTAGTTCAGGCTGGTTTACTCAGCGCTTCCAATTTACCGCTGGCGGAAGATTGGCTGATCCCGGCTGCCATTTTGAGTCTGGGCGCGATCAGCCTGGTATTGGTCGAATTGTGGCGTGGGCGAAGAAAGCTGGGGGATGTCAGATTATTGATCTGGTGTGCCACCTTACCTGGGATGATATTATTTGTGATGTCTTACCTGATGCGACCTTTGTTCGTGCCACGGGCATTTCTGGCGGCTTATCTCGCGTTAGATGGTCTGGCTGGGTGGGCGATCTGGCAGGCTTGGAAACAGGGAGGGGGGAAAATCCTGCTGGGATTATTCATACTGGCGGCGACGCTGACACTACCTTACCAGCTTACCTTCTCTGAATTTCCACGTTCGCCGTTTCAGGCTGCGATGGCTGACATGACGGCTGAGAGGCAAGCTGGCGATGTCATCTTACATGATAATAAATTGAGTTTTTTCCCGGCGTTTTATTATGCACCTGGACTTGAGCAAAAGTTTCTGGCCGATGAATCCAGAACTGCCAATGATACCTATGCTTTGGCATCCCAGCAGGCGATCGGATTGGTCCCGCAAGCTAACCTGTCCGAGGCGACCGAAGGAGCGAGCCGGGTGATTTTTATTGTCTTCAAGCAAACCCAGCAAGAATTCTTGGAAATGGGATATGACCAGCATCCCAATCTCGATTGGCTGGAAGCGCATGGAACCCTGGAAAAGACGAACACCTGGAATGATTTGCTAGCTTATTACTTTCAAATGGAGTCCCAGTAAAATGAGGCGAATTGATTGGCTTCTGCTGGGTGCAGGCGGCATCCTGCTGGCTGTGCTGATTGCAAGATTTCAACTGACCCCGGGATATATGGATGCGGAATATTATTACGCCGGTGGATTGCGCATAACCAGTAATTTATGGAAGTCTGAGCCATTTCTCTGGAATTACCTGGATGACCCGACTGGATTACCACATACCTCCTTCAGCTACTGGATGCCATTGGCATCGGTTTTGGCGAGCGCTGGGATGCGCCTAACGGGAAATTTGGATTTTTCATCGGCCAGAATATTTTTTGTACTACTGGCCGGTATCATCCCAGTCTTAACCTCAAAACTGGCTTTGAAACTAGGCGGGTCAGCCGGGCAGGCGCGTTTGGCTGGATGCCTGGCCATTTTCTCTGGTTTTTATGCTCTCTACACCGGAATTACCGAGACTTTTTCAATTACCATGGTGCTTGGCGGGGTTTTACTGCTGGTATTGAGTTCGGATTGGAAGCTGTGGATTCGTGGGCTCAGTGCGGGAGCTTTGGTGGGTTTGATGCATCTGACCCGGGCGGATGGCTTGCTTTGGCTGGGGCTGGTCGGCCTGTGGGTTTGGTTGGAGTGGCGCCGACTGCGGCCGATGCTGAATTTAAACCAGGTGGCTGGGGTCTTTGGCCTGGCTCTGTTGACATATTTTTTGGTCATGTCACCCTGGTTTGTACGCAACTTGATTGAGTGGGGTAGCCTGATGCCGCCAGGTGGCAGCCGGACCCTGTGGTTGACCGATTACAACCAAACCTTCGCTTATCCGGCAAGTATATTAAGTTTCTCTAACTGGTGGGGGGGGGGATTGGGATCTATCCTGACCGTTCGTCTGAATGCCTTGTGGCTGAATGTCAAGACGCTAATTGCAATTCAAGGAGGTGTGGCTCTCCTACCATTCATTCTAATTGGCGGTTGGCGACTGAGGCGGAACCTGATCCTGCAAACAGGTGGCATTATGTGGATGGCCATCTTGCTATTTATGACCTTTGTTTTTCCATTTGCTGGCAGTCGTGGCGGTTTTTTTCACTCGGGAGCAGCCCTTCAACCTTTATTATGGGGGCTGGCTGCCATTGGGTTGAATGGTGGTATTGAATGGGGCAGTCAAGTACGCGGGTGGAACCGGAGAACTGCCTGGAAATTTTTCAGCATTGGGTTGGTGGTTTTAATGGGATTGCTGACGCTTTTTGTCGTCAGTGAGCGCGTGCTGAACAGTGAGGGGGAGGAAGGCTGGAGTGCTGGTTATGATCGTTACCAGACTGTGGAAACCTGGCTGCGTGAGCATGGTGGTGAAGGTTCGATTGTGATGGTGAACAACCCGCCCGGATTCTATGTGGCTGGCCGACGGGCTGCGATTGTGATCCCGTTCGGGAATCTGGATACAGTAATCGCTGTGGCTTACCGGTACGGTGCAAATTACCTGGTTTTAGAAAAGAATACCACCCCGCAGTTAAGACCTCTTTATGAAGAACCTCAATCTGTGCCTGGAATAATCTATATGGCCAAGGTGGGTGACGCCCAAGTCTTCCGGTTTGAGGGAACCACACCATGAGCAAAGCGACTCGGGAAAGATGGTTGATCGGAACCTGGAGCTTGCTGGCTGCCGGCCTGGGGTTGAGTGTTTATTTGATAGTGTCTGCCATTCTGGGTCAGTTGGGTTTTCCGTTGGATGATGCCTGGATCCACCAGACCTATGCCCGGTCCCTGGCGTTGCGAGGTGAATGGGCTTATTGGCCGGGCGAAATATCCGCCGGTTCGACTTCCCCGTTATGGACTGTTTTATTGGTTCCAGGACAGATCCTTCAGGGTGGAATGTTGATCTGGACCTATCTGCTGGGTTGGTTGGGTCTGGCCGGAAGCGCCTGGTTGGGGCAGGTGGTGTATCAAAACATTCTGCAACCTGCTCAAACCAAAATTCCGATCATGGCACTCACCCTGGCCCTGGAATGGCACCTGGTGTGGGCGGCTGGTTCAGGGATGGAAACCATCCTGTATATTTTGTTAATCCTGGCAGTCTTTGCAGAATTGACACGAAAACCACCACGTTATTGGCTGGCAGGAGGCTTGGTTGGACTAACCGGATGGGTCCGGCCGGATGGGCTGACCTTGCTGGGCCCTGTGCTGTTCGTTGCGATGTTGGCAGAGAGCAAACGGCAGGAGAGGGTTCTACGGATCGGACAGTCGTTGGTGGGGTTCTTTTTCATGTTCCTGCCCTACCTGCTTTTTAATTACTGGATGGCAGGTTCGATCTGGCCGAATACATTTTATGCCAAACAAGCGGAATATTTCAGTATGACCCAGGAAGGGTTCATTATTCGCTTTTTTCGGTTGCTAATCCAGCCGATGGTGGGGATTGGGATTCTGTTGCTTCCTGGGGTTACCTGGAGTTTCTATCGCGCGATTAAGTACAAAAACTGGATCTTGCTCTCGATTGGCCTTTTCTGGTTGGGCACCACCTTGATGTATGCCTGGCGCCTGCCAGTAGTTTACCAACACGCCCGTTACTTGATGCCGGCTATGCCCCCTTATTTCCTGATAGGGTTGTGTGGGATGGCTGAATTGATGATGATCTTCAGCGAGAGCAAACAAACCCGCCTCTATCAGTTTGGCTGGCGGCTGGCTACGACCCTCACATTGTTACTTTTTTATTTGATTGGGGCAATCACCTATGCCAACGATATAGGCATCATCAACACGGAAATGGTGGCGGCTGCCCGCTGGATCTCCGAAAATACCGAAGAGACTGCGGTTGTGGCTGCCCATGATATTGGCGCGATGGGATATTTCGGTGAGAGGCGGTTGTTGGATCTGGCAGGATTGATTTCACCGGAAGTGATTCCATTTATTCGAGATGAACAGCAACTCAGGATTTATTTGGATGGACAAGGTGCGAACTACCTGGTGACCTTTCCTGGTTGGTATGCCCAGTTGGATGTAGGAAAAGATGAATTGTGGCAATCGACCGGGCGTTATTCAATTGATCAGGGCGGCGAAAACATGGTGGTATTCCGATGGAAATAGCCAGATTTTCTTTGGCGGTTCATACAACCATGTGCTATACTTGCTGGAATTTGATAAAATAAAGGTGCCCAAAACGGGTATTTTTGCCTGGAAATTATAAGCGGAGGGCTGCATGGTAATGAATTCAAACGTTGATCGTGATCCAATCGACATCTTCATTGATGAGCTTCAAGTGGATTTGGAGCAGTCCCGCCGTGCGTTGCGCGAGACGACGATGATGATCGAACAAAGTCAATCTGAACTGGCCAAACTGGTACAGCGGAATGCCTCAGTAACTGGCCATCTGCAACAAATGCAAAGCCAGCTTGAGACACTGGCGCGTAACGATATCCGCATGGCCTATAATGCGGCGTTGGATACACAACAACGCCTGTTGGTGATGCGGGGGCAACTTGAGAAATTACAATCAGAGCAAAAGAGCTTGCAACGATATAATACCCAATTAGAACATATCTTAAAAATGGTGGAAGACCTGGCCGGCGGCAAGGGTGGACGAAGCAATAGCCTGGCCATGCTGGAGATGGTTGTGAAAGTCCAGGAAGCAGAACGTTTACGTCTTTCCCGCCAGATGCATGACGGACCAGCGCAGGCTCTTTCCAATTTTATTGTGCAGACTGAAATCGCTATGCGCTATTTCGAAATGGATCCAGCCAAAGCCAAAGAGGAATTGCAGTCCCTCAAGCAATCTGCCTTCTCAACCTTTCAGAAGGTTCGCACATTCATCTTTGAGTTGCGTCCCATGATGCTAGACGATCTGGGTTTGTTCCCAACGGTGCGCCGGTATATTGAATCATTTAAAGAACAAACCGGAGTGGAAGTGGCACTCAACCTAAAAGGTCAGGAACGACGCCTGGATCCCACCCTTGAAGTGATGATCTTTCGCGCTCTGCAGGAATTAATGGGGAATGCAGTCCGACATAATCTGGATGCTTCGTCCCGGGTGATGTTGACAATCCAGGTTATCGCAGAGGATCGATTGGTAAAGGTGAGTGTCAGCGACACAGGTAAGGGATTCGATCCTGAAGCAGCTTCTCAGGGGAATGGCCTGGGATTGAAGTTGATCCGTGAGCGGGTTGAGTTGCTCGGAGGATTTATGGATATTGATTCGGTTCCTGGATCCGGGGCAAAAGTGACATTCCAGGTGCCTTTGAGAGATAACGAAAATTTTGAAGGTCGAATGCCTTCTTAAATTTATTGCACTCTTATTAGGAGGTTTTTTAGCATGACCAAAACGATTGGACTTTTAACAGGCGGGGGCGACGTCCCCGGCTTGAACCCAGCCATGAAGGCAGTGGTGATGAGTGCCCTGGAAAATGGTTATCGGGTGATCGGGATTCGTAAGGGGTGGGGCGGTTTTCTGGGTTACAACCTGGATGAGCCTGCCACTCATGATTATTATGTGCGGGAATTGCATGCAAATGATGTGCGCACGATTGATCGGACGGGTGGCACTTTCCTGCATACCTCCCGGACAAATCCAGGAAAGGTGAAGGAAAAATCTGTTCCAGATTTCTTGCGTAATTCGAGTTGGGGCAAGGAACTACCTGATGGCACCCTGGATTACACCTCTTATGTTTTAAAAATTATCGAACATTTGGGCATCGATGTGATGGTGCCGATTGGAGGTGATGACACGCTCTCCTATGCCCATCGATTACACAAGGAAGGCTTCCCTGTGGTTGCCATCCCGAAGACCATGGATAACGATGTCTTTGGGACGGATTACTGCATCGGCTTTTCAACTGCTGTCACCCGTTCGGTAGAATCGATCCACAACATGCGAACGGCGGTTGGTTCGCATGAACGAATTGGCATTGTTGAATTGTTCGGTCGCAACTCCGGTGAGACCAGCCTGATCGGTGCCTATCTGGCATATGTGGATCGGGCGATCATCACTGAGGTACCCTTTGAAGTTCATAAACTGGCAGAATTCTTAAAGGAAGACAAACGGAACAACCCTTCCAATTATGCCATCATGACGATCTCCGAAGGCGCTATTATGGAAGGCGGCGAAGTGGTCGAGACTGGTGAAGCAGATGCCTACGGTCACCGCAAATTGGGTGGTGTTGGGGTGCTGCTCTCCGAAGAAATTAAACGCTTGACCGGTCATGATATCATGTACCAGCAATTGGCCTACCTGATGCGTTCTGGCGCGCCGGATTCGTTGGACCGGATGGTAGCAATGTCTTATGGTCACCTGGCAATCCAACTCATCCGCCGCAATGAATACGGCAAGATGGTTGCCCTGCACGGCGGGAAATACACTACGGTTCCGGTTGAAATGATTATGGCTGGTAAGAAGCGGGTAGATGTGCCTGCATATTATGATATTCAAAATTACCGCCCGAAGATTCGTGACTTTATGGGCGTGCCAATGTTCTTGAGTTAAATCCTAACAAAGGAGTGTTGTAATGAAAGAAGAATTAGTAAAAGAGATTGTCGGTTTGGTGGATGGCAGCATTGCCATTTCTCAGGATAGTGTGCGGGTTTTGGATGCTGTAAAATTCCAGCAGAATATCCATAAACTGGCTGAAGTGGCTGCGCTGGCTGGAGGAACCAAGGCTGGTTATGCCCGCTTTGTGATCCGCATGGCGGCGTTGGATTTGGGTATCTATCCGGCTTCCATTAACGAGCTGTACATGGCGCGCGGACGTGGCGAGGTGCCTTTCACGTTCACTGTGCCTGCAATCAACCTGCGGGCGTTAACCTTTGATGCTGCCCGGGCAGTTTTTCGCACTGCAGTCAGCATGGACGCGGCATCATTCATCTTTGAAATTGCCCGGTCAGAGATGACCTATACCGATCAACGCCCGACCGAATATACCTCCTCGATCCTGGCGGCGGCAATTGCCGAAGGATATCGAGGGCCAGTTTTCGTTCAGGGTGACCACTTCCAGATTTCTGCCAAGCGCTATGCAGCAGACCCGGTTACGGAAGTTGAATCCTTGAAAGCATTGATTATCGAAGCAGTTGCCGGTGGTTTCTTCAACATCGATGTGGACACCTCGACATTAGTTGACCTGTCCAAGGTAACGATCCCAGATCAGCAGAAGGTCAATGTTGACCTTTCCGCCCACCTGACGGCGTTCATCCGCTCGGTCGAGCCGACAGGTTTGACGATTTCGGTTGGTGGTGAGATTGGCGAGGTTGGCGGTCACAATTCAAACGAGGAAGAGCTGCGGGCTTACCTGGATGGCTACAATGTTGAATTGAAGAATCTTACCGGTTCTGCTATAGGTTTGTCCAAGATCAGCATTCAGACGGGCACCTCGCATGGGGGTGTGGTGTTGCCGGATGGCTCGATTGCTAAGGTGGAAGTCGACTTTGACACGATGCTCAAACTTTCCCGCATTTCCCGAGCAGATTACGGGATGGGTGGCGCAGTACAGCATGGCGCTTCTACATTACCCGAAGATGCCTTTGGCCGTTTCGTGGAAGCTGAAGCGGTGGAAATTCACCTGGCGACCAATTTCCAGAATATCTTCTTTGAGCATATCCCTGCAGCCCTGCGTGAGGAAATCTATGCCTTCCTGGCTGATAAATTTGCCTCTGAACGCAAGCCGGGCATGACTGACGAGCAATTTAACTACAAGAACCGCAAGAGTGCGGTGGGTCCGTTCAAGAAACAGAGTTGGCAATTGCCGGTGGAAGTCAGGGCGGAAATTGGCAAGGTATGGGAGAAACAGTTCCAAAAATTGTTCACCCTACTTGGTCTGGCTGGTACCCGACAGTATGTAGATCGATTTATCCGACCCGTAGTGATCAAGCCGCGGCTGACGGATTACCTGGGCAAGGATGCCGAAGCCGAAGATGTGAAAGATCTGGCTGACTAGGCCAAGTTCGAAAAATGAAAGGCACGAGGAATTGACTGCCACATGGTGGTCTGATGGTACCTCGTGCCTTTTTTGTTAGGAGGGAACCAATGCCGCGCGAGGAACAGGGTGTTACTGCTGATCGATATAATGTTATTCCACGTTCCTTGATCTTCATAACTCGGGGAAATGAAGTTCTGCTGTTAAAAGGTGCACCAAATAAACGCCTGTGGGCGAACCGGTACAATGGAATTGGCGGGCATGTGGAACGGGGAGAGGGGGTGAAAGCCAGCGCTTTACGGGAACTGCTGGAAGAGGCGGGAATCAGCGAGGTGGAATTATGGTTGTGCGCCACTGCCACCATCGATGCCGGGCAGCTCACCGGGATTTGTATTTTTATGTACCGAGGTGAGTTTCAAGTGGGAGAGTATCATGGTAGTGAAGAAGGCGGTCTGGAATGGATTGAACAATCCCGGCTGGCTGATTACCCGCTGGTTGAGGATTTACAGATTATTCTGCCACGCCTGTTGGTGTTGAAGCGGGGGGATGCTCCGCTGTCTTTTCACTATTCGTATGATCTTCAGAATCGTCTGCAAGTGAAGCAGGACTAGCGAAGAATACAACGAGGGTGCTGCCATAATCGCGTTGGTCGAACTCCACCAGGTGTTGCAGGTGGAGTTTTTGGTATTCGACTGGGTGAATTTGAACCAAAACCCAACCATCTTCTGCAAGCCAACCTGGATTTTCATCCAGGAGCTCCATGGCTTTGAGCCACATTTCCTTATATTGCGGAGGGGCAATGTATATGTAATCAAAGGATCTGTCCGGTGGTTGTTTTAAAAGGCGAAAGGCATCACCACGGACCAAGTGGGAACCCTGGGATAAGTTGGTGGAGGCGAGGTTACCGAGGATGACCTGCTGTGCCTGGCGATTGATTTCGACAAAACGAACGTAGCTAGCACCCCGGCTGAGGGCTTCAATTCCCACAGCGCCAGTGCCGCCAAAGAGATCCAGCAGGCTGGCCTCAGCGATATCGATGGAAAGAATATTGAAAACTGCTTCCTTCACCCGGTCGGTGATCGGGCGGGTGGTGTCGCCAGGTACATCTTTCAAGCGCCGACCGCGGGCTTTGCCAGAGATGACGCGCAGTGTTCCCATCAGGTGATCTTGAATCCATTTACAGCCCGGCGAGCAGCCAGCGTATTTCCGTAAGGCGCTGTTATGGGCACGACACAACCAGTTCCCAAAATGAAGCGCTTGCCACCGGTGGAATTGATGGCTTCCTGGGCTTCTGCTTTGACCTGCTCGGGTGTACCTAAAACCAGCGTATCCCACTGCTTCAAGCCACCACAGATGACGCCGGAGAATCGCTGCAGCCCTTCGGCAAGCGAAGGCGAAGTTTTCCGGTCATGCCAGTTTATGACCTGGACGGGATAGTCCACGAATTGATCAAAATAAATATCCTCACCATGAATATGGAGAATATTCAACCAGAGATTCTGAGTGATATCCAACAATGCCAAATCAAATTTCCGGCCAAATTGATGGTATTCATCCGGGGTAAGGATACTCGCCTGGGCATGTTGAACGGCAAGAAAAATGCCAGAAATCCCGGTTTCCAGACAACATTCGATAAATGACTGGGTGGATTTCGTGATCGTCTCCAGGCCGACCAGAACTTGTTCTGGAGATTGTCGTAAATGTTCCAACAACCGGTCAGCCCCGGCAAGGTTACGGGCCTGGGAAAGTGGATTGAAGATGGTCATAATTAAGGGTACCCTGCCGGAAAAATGCTTCCTCAATAATTTCAGGCAAGTAATTTGATCATTGAGTGCACCACG
Organism: Anaerolineaceae bacterium; assembly: GCA_041741455.1. GTDB lineage: Bacteria > Chloroflexota > Anaerolineae > Anaerolineales > Anaerolineaceae > CALESS01. Next base: position 59,790 of record JBGSJZ010000059.1, read on the forward strand.
CCGGGGATTCAGGATGGGCAATCTTTGCCAATCCTGAGGGGTCTGAATGACTCTTTTTTCGTACTGACGGGTGCCTTCTGGATTTCCGAGCCACTGGTCTTTGATGCCCCAATCTCTCAGGCAATAAGAAGATGCCGGAGTAATTTTTAGAAAATCAAAATCGAACAATTGTTGAAAGGCAACGGTCGCTGCTGCCAGACCGTCCGGAGTTTGATCATCCACTGGAAAGTGTCGCCAGAGAGAAACAGGAGGTCGGTCCGGGCTTTCACCATTCAGAACAGCCTGCAGACGCTCAACCCGGCTTATCGGATGCGTTTCCATACTTCCTTCTCCAGATTCCAATCGCCCGATTTGATCATATTGATTTGTCCCAGGGTCAATCGGCGCAGCATGGTTACCCGTTGCGGATCTGCTATCTCCACTACCAACTCGAGACATTTTTCAAAAGCTGCCAGGGATTCAACGTTTTTCTCCTGGGCGCGCAGGATCAAACCAAGGGCATAATAGTGATCCACAATCGGATCGAGGGAGATGGCTACTTCCAGGTCTGCTTGAGCCTCAGCCCATTTCTGCCGGGAAAATAAAAGCCAACCGCGTTGGGCAAATTCCGCTGCAGTCTGAGGATTGAGTTGGGTTGGGTCAGGCACCTGAGGGGTCAGGAATTCTGCAGGTTTGGCCATAGTTCTCCTCGTCAACAACAAAGTGGTTTTTGAGATATTGAATGAATAGTAGATTTGTGTTTTTTATCGATGATCGGGAATCACTTCTTCGATTTTGGCCTGAATCTCATGATCATCTTGAACCTGGGTTTTAAAGTATTCCTGCATGAAATCTGAGCGGCGCAAGCGGAGGGCGAGCGGAGCCATTTGCTTCAAGTCGTCTAATTGTACCTCAAGCCTGCCATCGGCTGCAGCCAGAGCCCTGGCGCTTTCAAACAGCGTGATTTCCGCCCGCAGGGAATCAATCTCAAGCCCTTGAATCAATTCAATCCCAGATTGAGCCACCTCATTCGAAATGCGCACTCCTGGGAGAAGCTGGCGGGCTTGTTCAATTTCTCCCCGAGCCTGATCGGTCATGGTAGTGTACTGAGCAGTAAACCTGTGCGGGTTGTTCTGATAGGCGATGACCCGCTGGTAGGCTTCGAGGCGATCTCCTGGCTCAGTCAGACCGTGAACGATAATACGCAGGCCAAAACGATCCAAAATTTGGGGGCGTAGTTTGCCCTCTTCTGGATTCATTGAACCGATTAATGTCAAACGGGAGCGGTAGGTAGCCGATAATGGACCGCGACGAACGGTGTACACCCCAAGGGCAGAGGCATCCAGAATTGCATTGATGATTTCATCAGCAAGCAAATTGACTTCATCCACATACAACAGGTTTTGATCTGCCTGGGAAAGAATACCGCGCTTGAGCCGTAGACGGTCATGCAAGGCTGCCCGATCATCCAATCCACCGATGACATCCTCCAGACGGGCATTGAGTGGCAGCTCCACCAGGTTGACCGGACTGGAAATGGTCAGCGGATCACCCATGGCGAATTTGCGGGCGCAATCTGGACAAACCGCATCCATCCCACCGCTTTCCACATCTTCGGGCAGGCAACCATAGAAGCAGATGCTGCGTTCGACATGCGGTAGAAGGTGGAGCAGGCTGCGCACTGCGGTGGTTTTACCGGTACCGCGTGGTCCGACGAGTAAAACACCTCCAATGGATGGGTTGATGACGGATAGCAGGAGTGCTAATTTCATCTCCGTCTGTCCTACGAGGGCTAGGAATGGAAACGGGCAGAATTCTGCCAAGCCTGAGTCTTCACCTGATATGGGTTGCTCACTTCGACCGGAAACCATATTCACCAGCTCCCGCAGGGAGCGGGGGCCAGAAGAATTAGCGGAGGGTTGATTGTGATCGTTTCCCATGGTCTGCGAAGATTCAGACAACTCCTACTTCAAAGTCTTTATTCAACATCATTATACGTCCAATAACGGTTGGCGATAAAGTTCCATGCCATCACCACCAGGACTGCAATGGCCAGGGAAACATTGTGACCGATGAAAGTGGAGGTGAGGAAGAAATTTGGTAGCCAAAGGGCAGCCAACTCGATGAGAAGCTTCTCCAGCCAGGCAAATAGTGGGGTTCGGATGGCAAGACCAATTAGTGAGACGATGGTGAATTGAAAAACCTGGCGCCCGATGGGCTTTGTGCGTGAATCTGGATACGTCCAATAGCGGTTCCAGGTGAAATTGGAAAGAACGGCGAAAATGAAGGAGACCACGCTGGCCCAAATAGCGGGCATAATTTTTGTAGTTGCCAGCAGGTTAAAAATGCCAAAATCGACGACCGCGCCCATGGCGCCTACAGCGGCAAAGCGTAGAAAACGACCACGTTCTTTTGATTTCAAAATCTAGATTCCTAACTGTTCAGCAAAATACGGAATGGTATGATTGATGCCTTCTTCCAACTGCACTTGCGGTTCCCAGCCCAGAATGGTGCGGGCGCGGGTGATGTCTGGTCGGCGGCGTTGAGGGTCATCTCCCAGACGTTGGGCGGGCTTGTGGAGGATGCCGGCCGGGTTGCCCACCAACCGGTTAATAATCTGGGCAAATTCCAGGATTGACATTTCAACGGGGTTGCCAATATTGACCGGGTCGTGTTCATCCGACATCAACAAGCGGTAGATACCTTCCACCAAGTCATTCACAAAACAAAAAGAACGAGTCTGGGTGCCGTCACCATACACGGTGAGGGGCTCATGACGCAGAGCCTGTTGGATGAAATTAGGCACAACCCGCCCATCATCCAGGCGCATACGTGGACCATAGGTGTTGAAAATTCGCACGATACGGGTGTCAATTCCATGGGTGCGGTGATATGCCATGGTCAAGGCTTCAGCAAACCGCTTGGCTTCATCATAAACGGAACGTACGCCGATTGGATCGCAATGGCCCCAGTAAGTTTCCTTCTGGGGGTGTTCAAGCGGATCGCCGTAGATTTCACTGGTGGAGGCCAGCAGGAAGCGGGCCTGGTGGGCGCGGGCCAACCCCAACCCGTTATGTGTGCCTAGCGCCCCGGCTTTCATGGTCTGGATGGGTAAATTTGTATACCCATACGGTGAGGCTGGGTTGGGGCTGGCAGGGGAGGCAAAATGCATGACCACATCAACATGGCCAGGGACAAAAATAAAATTGGATACATCATGGCGAATGAATTCAAAACTGGGATGGTTCGCCAGGTGGGCGAGGTTTTGTGGGTTACCAGTGACGAAATTGTCCATTCCCACCACCCCATGCCCTTCAGTTAAAAGCCTTTCACACAGGTGAGAACCGAGAAAACCGGCTGCTCCAGTTATCAAGATCCGCATGGTATTCCTTTCACTTCCAGCTAATTTGAGTAAGCAGGCCATCCCCGGTGATTTGCGAACTTTCACCCGTGGTTGGGTTGACCAAATATAGGTTGCCCTGGTAAATGACGGCCAGTAAGGATTCGCCATCCTCAGTAGGAGACGACCAGACGACTTGTTGAGGATTTAGGCCGGGTGAATCAGCAGGGGGAAAGACGGATCGTTTATTTGAGCCATCCTGTTCCATGATCCATAACCGATAACGCGAATCAGCACTCTGGCGGGGGAAGATGGCATGCAAATAGGCGACAGAGAAACGTCCCTCTTCATTCAACGGTGAAACGGCCGGGTACGCAAACATACCAGTTTCCGTTACCAGGTCTGCCAGCTTGGATGGTTGCAGGTTGAGAGCTGAAATATTGAATAACTCCGATGATTCTGGATCAGATGGTCCAGTTTCGCTCGGATGAGTGACTGTAAAAATCAACTGCGAATCGGGTGACCAGGAAGCACCGGGTACCCAAGCCCAGTTGCTGCGGGTTTGATATGGGGTGATATCCAATAATGATTGTAATTGCCCTTCCTCGATATCAACCAGGCCAATTGAGTCTGAACGGACATAAAGAAGAGTTTGACCATCAGGTGAAAACTTGAATTGAGTGCCCCACCAACCATATAGGCCACCGGAAGCCGGGGGCAATACTTCATCCACCGGGGAAAGGTTGCCGGCATTACTGAAAGTGAGTTGATTTAGGTCGTTGTTCGCTTGCCAGCCCGGGGCGGCTGAACGCGGTTCTACGGTTGAGTAAATGACCGTATTGGCTTTGTTCGGTAGCCAATCGGCAAATGAAATGACATTCTTCGCCTGCAAATTGTAGGTGCGGATGGGGTCGGTTGATATGTTGGCAGCCCAGAGGGTGTTAATCTCGACTGAAGGATCCTTGTCGCTGCTGCGAGTGTACAGTAGCCACTTTCCATTGTCTGATAGCTGCAAAATGCGCCCATCCAGATCGCCGGTGGTGACCAAAGGGGTGCGCTCTGAGGTGGTGTTCTGCATCAACCAGGCATTTCCGGCGATTATATAGACCAGCTTGCCGGGGATCACCTGGGCGGTAAAGGGAGCTTTAATCCCGATCATGATGATTTCCGATTTGGGCTCTACCATTACGGTGGTTTTAACGGCCGTCCGTGAAATCTGCTGATCGTTTTCAAAAACGATTCGATAGGTGGTCTGCTCTGTGCCATTGACCCCAGACTGGATTAGCAAGGTTTGGCCTTCCGGCAGGGATTCATTGCGAACTTTTTGCTGAGTGAAGGGGATGATGCTTTCTTCAAGCTCAAATTCTTCCCGAACCCGGGTGATTGTAACTGTCATAGGTTCGGTGATAGCTGTAAAACCGGGTGGATCGACCTGATCGAGGTTACCCAGGGTGACCCCGGCGGATTCTATTGCGCGTTGAACTGTTGAGCCGGCCGGAATGTTCTTTTCGAGCAGTTGGCTGTCTACATCAATTTTAATCGGGATGGTGAATGCCTGAGTCTGGGTGGCGTTGGTACAACCTGCAAGAAGCATTAAACACAGGCTGACAAGCCATGCCAGAACCAGCCAGAAAATGGTCCTGGAGTTGGGTTTGGATACGCGGTGAAAGGTCATAAGCATGAAGATTTCAGGTATAATCGGTTACGGGTTCTTCTGAAGCGTGATAATCATCAGACCATCTGAGATTTGCACATCCAGGAGGCGCAATTGATCCGGATTGGAACCAAAACCATCTTTAATTGCCCCACCTAACATCCCGGTCAGGTAATCTCCCAGGGTATCCGGAATGGGAACCGGGCCAAAATTGGCTGATTCTAATTGGATGGTTGGTACGCCCTGAGAGTCGATGTCAACACTGATAATTAACTGGACATTGGCGGTGACCATTGAGACCGCAGCCGTTCCGTAGATCTCCATCCTGCCATCCCGCAGCACTACCTGAGGATTTTCAATGGGAGCATCTGGCTGTTCATCGATCTTTTGGGACAGATAGGATGTCACCTGTTGCTCATCGAGGGTAATAACCGCCGTTTGGCTTTCCGGGGTGACGACAATGGAAGTTTTGAGCGATTCAGCCAACGTCGTTGGATCCAGAGTTGGATACGGCGTTGTATCCGCGGTTGGCCCGCCAAGACTGCAGGCCAGGCTGATCAACATAAGAACACTTAGGACAATCAGTAAATGTGTAAAGTTATTTTTCATGGTTTGCACCTAATAGACGAAAGAACTTGGGTAATTATAGCATGAGTGATGAACAGCCCATTATTGCGATTGAGGATCTTCCAGCAGCGCTGGAGGCTTTGTTGTTTGTTGCCAGTGGGGCAGTGACTAGCGGGCAACTGGCTGAGGCGCTGGGTTATCCTGCGCCTGAAGTTGAAAGTGCGCTGGCTGAGTTGGATTTGCAATACCAGGCAGGTAGAGGAATACGCTTGCAATGGCATAATGGACGGGTACAATTAACCAGCGCATCTCAGTTTGCGCCGATGGTGGAAAAATTTCTTGGCCTGGAAGCTACGGCTCGTTTGAGCCGGGCAGGATTGGAAGCCCTGGCGATTATTGCCTACCGTCAACCGATTACCCGACCGGCCATTGATGCGATTCGAGGTGTGAATAGCGATGGCGTCATCAAGAGCTTGTTATCAAAAGGCCTGATCCAGGAGATTGGACGGGCTGAAGGTCCAGGACGACCAATTCTGTATTGTACAACGGCCGATTTTTTGCAACATTTCGGTCTTGGTCGGTTGGAAGAATTGCCGTTGTATGAAACTGCTGAAGCTGAAGAACCCAGACAAGAGCTGTTGAAAGATTAGTGAGGATGTGATGGAAGAGCGAGTGCAAAAGATTCTGGCGCGGGCTGGCTATGGCTCCCGTCGAGCCTGTGAAGAGCTCATTATTGATGGACGAATCAGTATCAATGGGGTCAAAGCAATTCTGGGTAGTAAGGCAGACCAGATTAATGACACAATCACAGTGGATGGCAAAGCTTTGCCTCGACAGGAAATTGAAAAGATTTACATTGCCCTGTACAAGCCTCGCAATGTTCTCTCGGATACCGATCCGAACGATCCCAGAAAGACGGTATTTGATCTGGTTGAAGTGCCGGGGCATTTATTTGCTGTGGGGCGCTTGGACCTGGATAGTGAAGGCTTGATCCTCTTGACCAATGACGGGATGCTCGCCAATCGCTTGACGCACCCGCGTTACGGGCATGAGAAGGAATACCGAGTGCTGGTGGCTGATCGTCCAGATGATGATCAATTAAAGGCCTGGCGAAGCGGGGTAGTTATGGAAGATGGTTACCGCACCCAACCCGCCGAAGTGAGGGTGGAGCAGCCGTTTGGCAAAGGTTGTTGGTTGAGAATTGTTCTGCGCGAGGGCAAGAAACGCCAGATCCGGGAAGTTGGTTCCCGCATCGGCTTGCCGGTGGTGCGGATTATCCGGGTGCGGATAGGCTCAGTTTTGCTGGGTGAACTGACCGTTGGAAAATGGCGCTATCTCAGCCCGCAGGAAGTGCGGCAATTAAGTGATTTAAGCGGAGGCCGAAAGGAATTTCACCCTGGACGACCTACTCATCGCGCCCAAGAAGTGACAGCAGGCTCCAGAAAATCAGCAGGCTTTGAAAAACGCCCATCCAAACCTGGTGAAGGTGCAGGTCAAGCCGTCCGCAGTGAGCGAAAACGCCCGACTGGGGCTGGCTGGAAACCCGCTCCCAAGGGGGAGGGAAAACCCGCCGGGTCGACTCGAAAGCCGACCCGGAGTGGACAAAACTCTGCCAGACCAGCTATTCGACGGTCCGGCAGTAAGGATAAAACTGGCTAGCCTGACTTTTCCTCTTCGTTGGTTTTTTCGGGCTGCTCTTCCTTGGGGAGGGCAGCCTGAATATTTAATAATGCACCGGCTGGCATCGCGGCAGTCTTGGACTTGCGTCGGATGAAGTCTTTGATTTTGTCTTCGGTCAGGGTGGGAATAGGAGCGCTTTCGACCTGTAAAACAGCTTTCTCGTTGGTGAAAACCAGGATGGCTTCCGGGGCTGGCATGGTCTGGCCGGGAAATTTCTTGGAGAGCCAGTTTTGCATGTCACTGACATAGGAATTGGCTTCCAAATCCGGCCGGCCTAATGATTCCTGTCCAAACAATTTCAGATACCAGTTTCCACCTTTTTGTTTCCAGCGTTTTTTACCAGCGTCATAGGTGATGGTGCCAGCCTGGTAGAATGGCAGCAGAATCAGCACACCGGAAGGTCCAACCAGTAAGTGTGGGACTGGAGAGGTGTAATGATAGAGTGTATATTGATCGCCGAGTCCCTTAAGGGCAGCCGTGAGTTTCTCGTCGGTTCTTGGTGAGCGTCCCCAACGATTTCCAAAATAAATTCCGATCTGTGATAGGAGAAAACCTCCAATCAGGGCGGCAAATGACAAGTAAAGATAATCTGGCGTGAAGGAAGCGATCAGGCCTCCAATTAATATGGCCAGGCTGGCGATGGTGGTGATTTGACCAATGCGCCGATTTCGCTTGATTAATTTCTCGTTGATTACAATTTGCATAATACTCTCTCTTCTCTCTTGGCTGGTTATTTGCGCTCAATCTGAGGATTGGCGCTAACAGAAAAGGTTGCGTTTGGTATGGGAAGCCATTATGGCTTCGAAATGCACTATCCGGCCGGGCGATTCTGAATGGCAGTGCGCAGAGCGCCTAACATATCTGATTTAACTGCACGTTGGGCCAGCCGAATACCGGAACATAATGCCCTGGCATCGGAACGGCCGTGACCGATGAAAACCAGTCCATTAATGCCGATCAGCAAGGCTGCCCCGATTTCAGCCGGATCCATTTTTTTCTTGAGGGGTTTAAAGGCAGGCGACATCAGTATGAAACCTAATTTGTGAATGAATGAAGTGCCAATTCCGTCTCGTAGAATATCGATTATGAACCTGGAGACTGATTCGCTGGTTTTAATAAATATATTCCCAGTGAAACCATCGGTGACCACCACATCCGCTTCTCCAGCAAAAATTTCTTTAGGTTCCACGTTCCCGATAAAGTTCAATCCGCTGGATGCCAACAGGGGGAAGGCATCTTTCACTAATTGGTTGCCTTTACCCTCCTCCTCGCCATTGGAGAGCAGGCCGATGCGTGGGGATTCCAACCCAAGGATATTCCTGGCATAAACGCTGCCCATCATGGCAAATTCCACCAAGAATTCCGGGCGGCAATCAGCATTTGCTCCATTGTCGATGAAGATGGCAGAGCCTGTGCGGGTGGGGATGGGGGTGGTGAGTGCCGGCCTGGAAATACCAGGCATGCGCCGCAGGTTATAAACGGCATTGAAGTATGCTCCTCCGGTATTGCCGGCGGTGATAAAAGCAGATGCCTCGCCAGATTTGACAAGGCGCATGCCGACCGCCATGGAATTGTTAGGCTTTTTCTGCACCGCATCCACAGCATGTTCGTCCATCTCGATCATTTGATCAGCATGAACCAGGCGAATAGGAAGATTGCCGGGTTTTAGGTTTTTCAACTTTGGTTCCACAATTGAGGTGTTGCCGACTAAAATGATTTCTTCGCCGGTTTCACGAGCCATTTGAACGGCTGCATTCACTTCGGGATCTGGGAATTTATCACTACCCATTGCATCTAATACAATTGCCATCGGTTTTTTCTCCTCAATCATTCTCAGACGTTTGACTTGACATCCACCTGAAGGCGGTTATAATATCGTGGCTCGCGCTGGTGCTGGAATTGGCAGACAGGCATGGTTGAGGGCCATGTGCCGTGAGGCGTGAGGGTTCAACTCCCTCCCAGCGCACAAACGAAACATCCGCAAGGATGTTTTTGTTTTTAAGGCTATAGCACCCGGTTTACAAAATACTCAGCCAATTCCACCAGGGCTTGCCGTTCCGGGCATTCGGGTGCAATCTGGAGTGCTTGCAACCCGTTGGTGACATACTGGCGGGCTTCTGCATGGGCGCGGCCGATGGCTCCGCTTGATTTTAGCTCGGGAACCAAGTCTTCAATTTGTGGGATGCTCAGGCATTTTCCAGAAAGCAAAGCCTGGCTGAAAGGATGCTCCGGATACATCTCTGTAAAGAAGATGGCCGGCAAGGTCACCAAGCCCTGGCGCAGGTCATTTCCAACCGGTTTCCCTAGGATAGAGGGGTCAGCGGTAAAATCCAGGATGTCATCCATGATCTGGAAGGCCATACCAATATCGTGGCCGAAGCGCTTCATGGAATCAGTGACCTCCAGGCTGGCTTCGCTGATCAATGCAGCCGAAGTGGCTGCCATCTCAAACAGCGAACCTGTTTTGGCAAAAATTCGGCTGAAATAATCGGAACGGGAGGTGACACAACGGCCAGCAAACATCTGGTTGATTTCACCGTTGACGATGATACCCAGGGTGGTTGAAAAGAGGCTCATGACCGGAATTGAATCGGTGTCCGATGCCAACCTGGCTGCCCTGGCAAGAATAAAATCGCCCGTCAGGACGGTTGCTCCAGGGGTCCATTGTGAGTTTAAAGTCGCAATGCCGCGCCGCAGAAGCGAGCCATCGATAAGGTCATCATGTACAAGGGTGCCGGTGTGCAGTAATTCAATAGCCGCAGCCAGTGTGATCAGGCGGTCGGATGGGCCACCGAGCATATCTCCAATAAGCAGGGTCAGCATGGGGCGGACTCGCTTGCCACCAGAAGATAGTAAATGGTGCAGGGCCGATTGCAAATCAAAATGATAATTTTCAGCCTGGCGGTGCATCAGAACATCTACAGTGTGCAACTTTTCAGTAATTGCAATCGGTAACGAGCGAATCATGCTCAAGCGGCTCTCCATAAAAACAGCCTATCTGCGTTTTGGATGGTAATCTCTGCCAATCGATCTGCAGACATACCGCGCAGGTCAGCTATTTTAGAATTGATATATTGTACAAAAGATGGCTCATTCCTTTTCCCGCGGTGTGGGTGTGGGGTAAGGAATGGTGCATCAGTTTCCAACAATAAAGACGTCTCAGATATGCCAGCAGCCACCTGCTGGCGTTCAAACGCATTTTTAAATGTCACCGGGCCATTGATGCCAATCAGAAAATGGCTATTCGTGATTGTCTGGGCGTCTTGCAAAGTCCCATCATATGAGTGGAGAACACCAGGGCGGGTTGAAAGAAGCGGTAGGGTTGTGCTCAGTTCTTCCTGCCAAATGGATAGAATTGGCCAGAGATCGTGAAAGGCATCCCGGTTGTGAATGATCACTGGAAGGTTGATTTCAGCAGCAAGGTTAAGTTGAGCCTTGAAAATCTTTTTTTGCAAATCGTGCGGACTGCGGTCTCGATAGTAATCGAGACCAATTTCGCCTATTGCAACGACTTTGGGGTGTTCTGCCATTTGTCGCAATTGCGTCAGGGTCTCATCAGTCCATGTCAACACATCATTAGGGTGGATCCCCACAGCCACGTGGATTTCCGGGTAACGTTCTGCCAAGGCCAATGCAATTTGGTTGGTCGGCAAATCAATGCCAGGCACCAGAATGCGGGAAATACCGACTTGACGGGCGCGCTGCATGACCTCTTCCAGATCAGTTTGAAAATTATTAAGGTTCAGGTGACAATGTGTGTCGTAGAGTAGCAATCGGTTAACCCAGGCCTACAATCTTCAGACCATCCTGTAAAATGGCCGGAACGGCTTCTTTATGAGTGGTTTCGCAATAAACTCGAATAATCGGCTCTGTGCCAGAGAAGCGAATAAGGACCCATCCGCCATCTTCCAACTCGAACTTAAATCCATCGGTGGTGTTTAAGCCGGTCACTTTTAATCCGCCGATAGTGATTGGATTGGCATTCAACACCATCTGTTCACGAGCCGCTCGGTCGCCCTTGAAGCTGGTGTCAATGCGGTCATAATAATGTGGCCCAACCTTGCTGAATAAGAGTTCCAATAGCTCGGATGGCTTCTTTTTCAACTGGACCATCATATCTAGGATGAATAAACCAGCCAGGATGCCGTCCCGTTCCGGAACATTATCCCGGAAGGCATAACCACCGGATTCTTCTCCACCCATCATGGCGTTGATCTCCAACATCTTCGGGGCGACATACTTAAAACCGACGCCCGTTTCGATGACGGGGATGTCGTAAATCTTGCCTAATTTTTCCAACATGCTAGTAGTGGAAAGGGTTTTGACAATTGCACCCCGTTGGCCGCGCACTTCCAGAAGGTAAAGAGCCAAGAGTGCATAGACCTGTAATTGGTTGATAAACTCACCATTTTCCGAGCCGACACCCACCCGATCAGCATCCCCATCGGTGATCAGCAGGACATCACCACCCTGTTCGATGGTGGTTTTCAGGCCAACATTTATGTTCGGTGGAATTGGTTCGGGGCGTTTCATCTCCGGAAAGGATGGATTTCGGGTGTTATGAATTTCGATAATCTGGGTGGAACCGCCTTCCAGCAATCGTGGGAACCAGCCAGCGCCATTACCCCACATGGTGTCCACAATCACCTTCAGACCGGCCTGGCGGATGGGTTCCAGGTCTATCAGGTTATTTAGATGAGAAATGTATGCCGGGGCGGGATCAAAACGGACCACCCAGCCAGTGGCTTCAGCTTCTTTGGCAGGCATCAGTTTGATATCCGCCGGATCATCCGGAATCATGTTTTCGATGAGCGTTAAGCCAGCTGGATCGATTGCCCCGCCGTACTCGTTCCGGACTTTGAAGCCGTTGTCGTTTGGCGGATTATGTGAGGCGGTAATGTTGATCGCTCCGATGGCCTTGAGATTTACCACTGAATAGGCAATGACCGGTGTGGGGGTTGCGCCATCGGTCAAGTGGACATGGAAACCGTTTCCGGCCAAAACTTCTGCCACAGCCAGGGCAAAATTCTCAGAAAGGAAACGTTTGTCATGGCCAACAACAATCCATCCACCTTGTTTTTCTTGACTGAGCATGAAGTTGGCGAAACCCTGGGTACAACGGCGGACACTTTCGAAGGTGTAATCTTCCGCAATCATCCCCCGCCAGCCATCTGTACCAAAATGGATTTTTCCTGCCATTGTTTCCTCCAACCTGTGAAATATATCATTAACATGGTTATTATATCAGTGGATTAGCATCGCGAAAAGTTCTGGGTGTGTACAAACCATGCTATAATTTTTTATTGATTCTTCAAAAAGTTGACAATATGGGTATGAATTATGGAACAGAATCAAAGAGTTTACTTGGACTACGCAGCCACCACACCCGTTGATGAACGGGTTTTGCATTGCATGTTGCCTTATTTTACGCAATCCTTTGGGAACCCGTCATCCATCCACACCTTTGGCCAGCAGGCGGAGGCCGCTCTGGATGCTGCCCGTCAGAGCGTAGCCCAGTCGTTGCATGCCCGGCCTGAAGAAATTGTATTTACCAGTTGCGGCACAGAGAGTGACAACCTGGCCATACGAGGCGCCGCCCTGGCCATGCGGCAGAATTCAGGCGCTTCCCATATTCTTATCAGTCCGGTTGAACATCACGCGGTTTCTAATACCGTACGCCAGTTGGTTGAGTGGGATGGCTTTACTTTTGATTATTTGCCCGTGGACGCAACGGGGATGGTACATGCCGATGAAGTGGAAGCAGCGATTCGATCGGAAACCGGGCTGGTGTCTGTCATTTATGCGAATAATGAAATTGGCACCATTAATCCGATCCTGGAAATTGCTGAAGTTTGCCGGCGAAGAGGTGTGCTTTTTCATACAGATGCAGTTCAAGCTGCGGCTCATTTGCCGATGGATGTAGAACGGGATGGGATCGATTTTTTGGCAATCGGGGCGCACAAGTTTTATGGTCCCAAAGGAGTAGGCGCTCTGTACATCCGGCGTGGGGTAAGGGTATCCCCCACCCAAACCGGGGGAAAGCAGGAGAGCGGTCTACGGGCGGGGACGCATAATATCCCTTATATCGTTGGAATGGCAGAAGCTTTACACCTGGCCCAAACTGAACAAGCAGAACGCTCTGCCCGGCTTTCGGAAATGCGAGATTGGATCCTCCAACGAGTGATCTCAGAGATTCCCCGTAGCCGTATTACCGGTCATCCCACCCAACGCCTGCCCAACCATTCCAGTTTTGCCTTCGAAGGGGTGGATGGAAACCGTTTGTTGATGATGCTTGATTTAGCTGGATTTGCCTGTTCCTCCGGTTCCGCCTGCAAGGTTGGCACACCGGAGGCTTCTGAGGTGTTAACGGCCATTGGTCTATCAGCCAACTGGGGATTGGGGTCATTGCGAGTGACACTTGGTAAAGACACCAGCCGGCAACAGGTTGATGGATTTCTTCAGGTGTTACCAGAAATTGTCAGCCGAGCGCGTGGATTGAGCGGACGAAATGGCTGAGAAGCCGCATGTAGTGGTTGCCATGAGCGGAGGAGTGGATAGTTCTGTGGCAGCAGCTTTGCTGGTTGAACAGGGTTACCGGGTGACCGGGATGATGCTGCGCCTGTGGAGCGAGCCAGGGCTCGAGGAAAGTAACCGCTGTTGTACACCAGATGCGATGTTGCAAGCGCGGCGGGTAGCTGCCATCCTAGATATACCTTTTTATGCAATTGATGGCCGGGAGCGTTTCCGTAACACGGTGGTTCAAGCCTTTCTGGATGGCTATGCAAGCGGCGAGACGCCGAACCCTTGTGTCACGTGCAACCGTCTGATCCGTTGGGGTTTGTTGCTGGACGAGGCCCGGTCTATCGGGGCTGACTTTCTGGCAACCGGACATTATGCACGCTTGCAACACCAGGCAGATGGCAGGGTTAACTTATTAACCGGACTGGATCCGGCTAAAGACCAGGCATATGTGCTAAGCATGCTAACCCAGGAACAATTACAGCAAACCCTGTTACCGGTCGGTGGCTTCTTGAAGACTGAGATACGGCAAATGGCGCACCAATACGGGTTACCCGTGGCGGAACGCCCGGATAGCCAGGACCTGTGTTTCCTGGCTGGCAGAGATTATCGCGATTTTTTGGGCAGGTACCTGCCACAGACTCAAATTCCTGGCCCGATCGTTGACCGGCAAGGCCGACAATTGGGCCAACACCAAGGATTGGCCGATTACACGATAGGCCAACGCAAAGGATTGAAAATAGCAGCTTCCCAACCGTTGTATGTCCTGGAAAAAGTCCAGGGGATCAATACCCTGGTGGTTGGTTACGAAAGTGAACTGGGGAAATCAGATCTTTTGCTGCACTCGGTGAATTGGATCAGCGGCCATCCACCGGAAGGAGATTTTGAGACGGACATCAAGATACGTTACAAAGCCACCCCGGTGAAGGGAAAAATTACGCCATTGAAGAATGGATGGGCTCAGGTGAAGTTCTACCAACCATTGCGGGACATAACCGCCGGTCAAATTGCGGCGATGATTCAAGATGAGGTTGTGCTAGGCGGGGGATGGATCGCCCCTGCAGGATAAGAGGAGGGAAGAGATGACGCTGCCTGGAGTTTTATTTGGCATACTGGTTTCGGTTTTGTTGGGGGCACTCTTTCACCTTTGGAAAGATGGCGGTTTCATGAAGCTGCTCTTTCTGATAGGCTTGAGCGTGGTTGGATTCTGGGTTGGACACATTCTAGGGAATTATTTAGAATGGTATTTTTGGTCCCTGGGTCAGTTGCGCCTGGGGATGGGCTTGTTTGGCGCCATCCTCTTTCTTTTCCTGGGGAATTGGTTGTCGCTCATCCGGCCAGGTAAACCTGCTTGAGGGTTTCAGAAAACCTAGAAAAGTCGTTTGGAGGTATATTCCATGTTTCGCGTTGAATCTTTCCTGTCTGCCCGCTTATTTATCTCCCCACAGTTGGTGGAGAAACGGATTTATTTCATATCAAACCTGAGCGGCAAATTGAGCCTGTACGTCATGAACTTTGGCGGATCAGTGCCAGAGCCATTGCTCCCACCGAACATTGCTCTGCAAAATCCACACCTGATCGGGGGACTACCTTTCGTAGTCTTCCCAGAACTGGGTAAGATTTTCCTGATGATGGATCAGGATGGGGATGAAAATTACCTGCCCATGTTATTGCCGTTGGAAGGTGGTTTCCCGGAACCGGCATTCGAAGGATTCTTTGCAGGCAACCGGGTACACTTGTTGGATTATGACCGTAATGAGGGGCTGGTTGTTCTTCTGGCTGAATCCAGAACCGAACCGGTACAAACGTCCTACCTTGGAAACTTGAAAACTGGCAGTTTGACCAAACTTGCCTTCAGTGCATATGGGGCTTTTCCGAATTCTTTCTCAAAAGATTACAAGAAAGTGATCATTGCTGATTCCTATCTGGTAGGGGATACGGTCCTTTACCAGCTGAATGTCGGGGAAGAGGCATTACAGTTGCTGCAGGGGAAACCCCTGGAATTGCGTGAGGAGGATGAATCGGTTGAGTTGAATGGGATTGGCTGGGCAGGTTACAGCCCGAGTGGAAAAGGCGTCATCATGCTTTGCGCGATTTTCTCTGATGCCTATGGTCCGGCTTATTTTGAACTCGACCACCCGAACCGGGTGTTGAGTGTTAAGGTGGAAGGGTTAGCCCACCAGGGGATGGGAGAGATGGTTGATCTGCGCCCTTTGGATGGCAACCGCTACTTGGTGGTCTATAACATTGACGGCTGCTCCTGGGCTTATGAAGCGAAGTTTGATGAGGAGCAATTGGTTTTAAACCTTGAATATACCTTGGTTGGTAACGAGCCGTTGGTAAATGGCGTTCTGGAATCCATTTCCTATGATATCGATTTCGATCAATATGCGCTCAGCTTCTCCACGGCCACCAGTCCGACCCAGATTTACACGTTGAGCGGCAAGGGACGCGATCATCTGGTTCGGCATACCAACGAACAGGTGTTGGGTATTCCAGATAAATATCTCAGCCCGGGTGAGGATGCGTCATTCATATCCTTCGATGGCACGCGCATATCGGCCCGTTTGTATTTGCCGAACCCGGAATTGGGTTTCAAAGGAAAGCGGCCAGTTGTTTATTACATCCATGGTGGTCCGCAAAGCCAGGAACGCCCGGATTTTGCCTGGTTTTCCATGCCCTTGATCCAATTTCTGACCTTGAACGGCTTTGCAGTTTTTGTGCCGAATGTCCGGGGCAGCACTGGATATGGCTTGAATTATACCAAGCAGGTCGATCGCGATTGGGGCGGCCAGGATCGGCTGGACCATGTCTTTGCCATGGAATTGCTGGGCAAAGATGTCAGGTTGGATACAAAACGCGCCGGGGTGGTTGGACGGTCTTATGGCGGCTATATGACCTTGACCCTGGCCGGAAGACATACCGATCTTTGGAAGGGAGCCGTGGATATGTTTGGTCCCTTCGATTTGTTAACATTCCTGGAAAGAATACCAGCAACCTGGAAACCGTATTTTGCGTTGGCTTTGGGCGATCCGGAAAAGGATCGTGAATTTTTGGTGGAACGCTCGCCCAAGACCTTTCTGGACCAACTGGCCTGCCCGATGCTGGTGATCCAGGGGAAAAACGATCCGCGGGTAGTCGAGGCGGAATCGCATGATCTGGTAGAACACCTGCGCTCCATCGGTAAGAAGATTGAATATATGATGTTTGAGGATGAAGGGCATGATGTGCTCAAGTATCACAACCGGTTGAGTTGCTACAATGCAATCACAGAGTTTTTCAAGAAGACTTTGAAACCATGATGTACTTGCCCATCAGAGCTGAGTGAGGAGTATATTATGGGATGGAATCTGCATGGATTAATCGCTGGTGCCGGGGACCTGGTTGAAATGGTCGGTCTGCGCCACAAGCATTTCATTATCACCCTGAAAGAGGGGGGTGAGTTTCAGTCTCACCGGGGCGTGGTCAAACACGATGATATCATCGGACGGCCGTGGGGAAGCCAGGTTTTCAGTCATAACGGGAGTCCGTTTTTCATTCTCCAACCCTCTTTAAGTGATTTGTTGCGCTCTTTGCCGCGCAATACCCAGATTCTGTACTCCAAGGATATTGGTTTCATCTTGGTTTATATGGGCATTGGTCCGGGATTGCACGTGTTGGAAGCTGGAACCGGATCAGGTGCACTGACCAGCGCTATTGCTTTTGCTGTAGGACCTCAGGGGAAAGTCACCACCTATGAAGCCCGGGAGGAATTTCAAAACCTGGCGAGGAAGAATCTGGAACGCTTGGGACTGGCCGAGCGGGTGGATTTCAAGTTGCGCAGGGTAGAAGATGGGTTTGATGAGACAGGGATCGATGCGTTGTTTCTTGATTTACCAAATCCTTATGATTACATGAAGCAAGTCCGGGCTGCCCTGAAGCCGGGCGGATTCTTTGGCAGCATTTTACCGACCACAAACCAGGTAAGCAAATTGGTCTATGCCATGCACCAGGCTGATTTTGCCTTCATTGATGTGATGGAAATTTTGCTGCGTTTTTATAAATCAGAACCGGAGCGGTTTCGACCGGCAGATCGAATGGTCGCGCACACAGGCTACCTGGTGTTTGGCCGACCGATATTGGTGGACCATGCCCGCGAGGAAGGCAGTGAGTTGCTGGCAGAAATCAGCACAAACGCCGGGCATGAAGGAGAGGAGTAGTTATGCTGAGGAGAAGAAAACCAGGTGGAGGTGGCGGTCGTGGTTTGTTTGGCCGTAAGGCACCCGACCGACCAGCCAGGTCTATTTCCCCCATGTTGTTACAAGCGCACCGGCTTTTTTCCTGGCGGCAATATTTGCCAGCAGCAGATCTTTATGAAAGGCTGGCAGAAGGCGCTTTGACGCGCGAACCAGCGCGGGCACCTCACTTATTTCTACAATCTGGTAGGGCTAGAATCGCTGGCGGGCAAATTGAGCATGGAATGGGACAAATCCGTCGTGGGCTGGAAATGCTGCTTACCCAACAGCGCTACACTGAACTTCAGCGGGTCGCCTGGCGGGTGGAACAGGGTTTGGCGAATAATGGGTTGGAGCAACAGGCAGAACAGATCCGGAACTGGCTGGCCGGATTGGAACCCACCGAAACGGTCATTGATTGGCGAACTGCACCGACTGTTGCACCTGCCAGAATCCGCCTGCCACTTTCCTGTTCATCCTGTGGAGGCGTGGTGGATCCAACCGAAGTAGAATGGGTGGATACAATTACGGCTGAATGTAGTTATTGCGGCAGCCTGTTGCGGGGTGAGGAGGTCTAAGCATGGCTTCATCCTGCCTGGAGAGCGTGGAAGACTTTCCGAATCACATTCGTCAATGCCTTTTGGATCGATCGATCAAAGGGAGCCCTGCTTTGCAACAAGGTTATCGGCGGGCGGCCGTCCTGATGCCACTTATGAAGACAGAGGACGAATGGCAGGTGTTATTTACCAGACGCTCGAACTCGGTACAAGACCATAAAGGCCAGGTTTCTTTTCCCGGTGGGGCTTCAGAAGAGATGGATTTGGGACCGGCGGAGACGGCCTGCCGTGAATTACAGGAAGAAATCGGTATTTCTCAACAGGAAGTGATGGTTTTGGGGCAGATGGAAGACATGCCAACGATTACATCCTTTCTGGTAACCCCGGTGGTAGGCGTGATTCCATGGCCAGTTAATTTGTCACCAAACCTGAACGAAGTAGAGCGAGTATTTTCCATTCCTTTATGCTGGCTGGCGGACCTCAATCATTGGGAGGAAAGGTTGTATCGTTTGCCGGATGGATCCGAGCACCGGGTGATTTTCTTCAATGATTATGATGGGGAGTTGCTATGGGGAGTGACAGCCAGGATTGTCATCAATTTTTTAAAACAGGTTGGACTCCCGCGAAAATAGCTACCCAAATATTTTTTATCGCCCAACGATATATTGGGATATAAATAAGGTACAAAAAATGACGGCACAATGGCCGTCATTTTTTGTGTATGGATCAAAGAAATCAGCCGAACTAGGCTTCTTCTTCTTCCTTCTTGCTTTTTTCGATCACTTCGGGCTCAGCTTCACTGCCTTCTGTGCCTTCAACTTCTTCAAGGGTACCCTTGACAATCACAAGCAAATCTTCGGGATTTTCCAGAACTTCAATATTTTGATCCAGGTTCAGATCACTAACGTGGAGGGAATCGCCAATCTTGGTAAGGCTGGAAATATCCAAATTGATTTTTTCTGGCAGGTATTGGGGGAGGGATTCGATTTCAATAGACTCCAGGCCAACCACTACGACTCCGTTGAAATCTTTCACAGCTGGAGAAACACCGTGCAAGACTACGCTCACTTTGGCACGGATCTTCTCGGTCAAAGACACAACCAGGAAATCAATGTGCATGAAGGTGCCGCGGATGAAATCGCGTTGTTTTTCTCGAATGAGAGCCGCATGTTCAATGCCATCCAGCTCAATATAGACAATGGATGTGCTGGTCACACCAGCCAGAGAAAGGCTGGTGGTATGCAGATTGAGAACGATGGGAGTGGCAGAAAAATTGTGCCCGTAGATAACCGCAGGTAACTGGCCTGCGCGGCGTAATTGGCCGACCTGTTTGCCGGTTACTGAACGCCGAGTTGCGTGAAGAACTACTTTTTCCATTTAAATTCCTTCGAGCGCCTCTCACCCTGATTCAGGTTACCTTCGCCCTTATATTGTATTCGGCTTCCGCCGTGGTTCGGCATGTTATCGCATGCGACTGCTTATTTTATCCGCAGATGGAAGACTGGTCAAGGTATCCGTTAAATTTTGAGGGATCGATTCAGCAAACAAAAAGAGTTTGTCTTATTGATGGTGGGTTTTCAAGTTTGTCTCCATATGTGATTGTAGCTTGGCCGAATTTCACCAATGTCCAGGAGTAAAAAGCACTTAACCGTTTTTGGAACAGACACAACAGTAAAAATTGCTTATTGACAAAAGAAATTATGTTCTATATAATAGAACAAACGTTCAATTCTATAGAAGGAGATTCAAGATGAATACAACAGCAACGGTCCGACCGTTTGGTTTTTTTCGAGAATTGACGCATAAGCCAGGTATGCTATTTGGACTTCTGATCATCCTGGCATTGGTGTTCTTTGAAATGTTCAACTATTCCACGACAGACTATGCCCTCAAAGATTTACTGGGTGAGCTTGAATTCTTGGGGATGCCCTGGGCAACGATCCTGGCGATTGCTTTTTGTGGTATCGACTTTGCCGGAATTGCCCGGCTGTTTACCCCGGAAGAGGAGACCACTGAGCCTAAAGAAGTTTGGTACTTACTGGGAGCCTGGTTGTTGGCTGCGACTATGAATGCCATTTTAACCTGGTGGGGGGTATCAATGGCAATCATGAACCATACGGTGAAAAGTACCAGTGTGGTGGATGTTAGCATGCTGACGAAGGTGGTGCCGATCTTTGTGGCTTTGATGGTCTGGGTGATTCGCATCCTGATCATTGGAACGCTCAGTGTGGCTGGAGAGCGTATCTTCAGTTCTGGCTCCAGGGGAGAGCAAAGTATCAAGAGGAGTCTAAGCCCGGTGCAACCTTCCCCCTCAAGGCCAGCCTATACTCGCCCGGTGAACCAAACTCGATCGGAAAATCGGCGAGAAATCCAACCAGAACCAACTTATCACAGCCTTTCTGCAAGTGGTAGAAATACTCCTCCCAGGCCGGGGGGGATCCGTGATCCAAGAAGGTAATTTCAACAACAATATTGGCCTAGAACCAATGAACTTTGCGGTCGGACAAGAAGGCGATCCTGGTTGTTGACCAGTGATGAAAACGAATAAAAAAACTGCCCAGTTATGAACCGGGCAGTTTTTTTAAAATCAGGCATTGCCTTTTAGAACCATAATAATAATCAGCCAGATGCCATAGACAATAGCAACCCCACCCAGGGCGAAAAGGATAATATCGATCCAGCGCATTCTGGCAGCGGACGGGTTCAAATCGAGCAGGATGCTGCGTAATCCCAGCAGGGCATGGCCAACAACAAAAACCAGGAAGAAGCCCTCCATAATCGGGATAATCGGGTTCTGATAATAAGCAAGGACATCTGCATAACTCAGCAGACCACCGGGGGCCACCAGGTGATTGACAATGAAGTGGATGCCCATCAGAACCACAATAAATAGACCGGCAAAGACTTTGACCAGCCAGATCCAGGTGTTTTCAGTAAGTTTGGATTGGTATGTATTCATAATCTTTTCCTATTCTCCAAAGAACATACGCCAGCCAAAGTAAGCGCTGCCGATGAGCGCAATAGCAAAGAAAATCACGAACAATGTTTTTTGTTTACGCACCCCCAGCCCGAAAGAATTCAATGCAATCCGGATTCCATTCAATCCATGAATCAGGCCGGCCGCGATCACCAAAAGCTCACCAAATTTCACTACGGGAGTTTTTGCCAGGGCGATAAAGCCATCATAGGCTTCTGGTCCCTGGGCCAATTTTCCAAGCATGAAAAGATGCAAAACAAGATACAGACTGAGCCCAAGCGCGGTAATGCGATTTAAGATAAATGCCCAGGTGCCAACCTGGCGGCCGCGGGGATCAAACCAGCGCCAAAAGTTGCGAGGTTGAGGTGAATTGATCAAGGTCGGGCCTCTTTCTTACGGGGTGAAAAGATTTTCTTAATCCGACGCGCCACAGTTGCTTTGCGCATATCCATGATTCTCCAGGCCGGGTCGACATTCGAAGGGCAGACGGCCGTACATTCAAAGGCACTATGGCAGCGCCAGATTCCATCCTGGCAATCTACCATGTCGATTAACGCTGGATCTTTGGTTTGACGAAAAACATGTTGAGCGGCGGCCATTACTGCTGGTCCCTGGTATTCGTCGGATGTGAGAGCTGCCGGGCAGGCACTGATACACAATCCACATTCGATACAATCGACCAGACGGTTATAAGCTGGTTCAGATTGGGATTTCTCCGACTTCTCATAACCTAGCTTTGCCTCATCCAGCAATGCCACCTGGGAAAAACCGGTAACTTCCAAGCGTTGGAAGAAAGGTGCAACATCCACCACCAGGTCTGATTGCACGGGGAAATTGCGCAAGGGTTCGACCCGGATAACACCGTTGTCGTGGGTTACCGAGCGGATGGTGGTGATACAGGTTAGCTTTTCCACACCATTGATGCGCATACCGCAGGCTCCGCAGGTGGAGTGGTGGCAAGCATGGCGGAAGGTGAGGCTGCGGTCGTGAAAGGCCCAGATGCGCTCGATTCCATCCAGAACATATTCGTCCGGATCAACTTCCAATTTAAAGGTCTGAAAGTGTGGTTTTTGGCCAGTTCTCTGGCGAGAGATTTCAAATGTAACGTTCCAACGTGTTTTGCTCATGCAAATCTCCTCAAGACCTGTAATATTCCCGGTACGAGACCAAAGGAACCTGGCGTGTCTGACAGGGGGCAGAAACCCCCAATTTCTCACAGGCCAGGTCGGCCGTTTTCTCAGCCATCGCCCGGCAGGTGGTGGCTTTGCCACCGGTGATGGTGATCAAACCGTCCAGGTTATCCATAACCTTATGATCGTAGCACTTGAAGGTGCGGGAAAGGCTACGGCCGGCGGTGGTTGAGCCAATCAGTGGCCGGGCAGACATATAAATACCCCGCATTTTGGTGTCCTTAACCCCAGGAACCAGGAATACAGCCTGGCGAAACATTTCCTCGACCTGGTCATCCAGAACGGGGATGTAATCAGGATCTTCCACTTCGTAGGATGTGGTGCCGATCACAACCATGCGCCGTTGTGGGATGAGAATATCGCCATCGCCTGCTGGGGCTAGGCGGTTGACTACCCGTTCGATCAGGCGCTGATCGTAGGCTACCATGATGCCTGGCGTCGGAACCACCGGGACGCTTTGGCCATATTTGCCAATGGCTTTGCCCGCCCAGGCACCGGTTGCATTAATTACCAGGTCAGCCTGAAGGTCAAATTCCTTACCGGCATGGCGATCCAGGACCCGGACGCCTTCTACCTTCCCCTGGCCATTGACGAGTAAAGTTAGGACTTCATGAAATGCAAAGAATTTAGCGCCGTTTTGTTTCGCGGTGGCTGCAAACGCCATGGCGAGCCGCAAGGGGTCAAAGCTGCCATCCGGAACTGTATACGCCAGCAGCACGTTTTTATTAATACCTGGTTCCAATTTAAGCGCTTGAGCCGGCGTCAATCGTTCGATTGGAATGTGACAGGCATTGGCTCCAGCTTCAAACTTTGGCGCAAATGCCAGATCATCCTCTGTCAAGGCGATGAACAAACCACCATTGAACTCGATGAATTGATGGCTGATCTGCCGCAGTAAGATATTTTCATCAATACATTCGATAGCGGCTTCCTGGTCAGTGACACAATAACGACCGCCAGAGTGTAACAGGCCATGGGTCCGGCCGGATGTTCCACTGGCAATCTCACCCCTTTCAACGACGGTAACCTCGCAGCCCCGCAAGGCCAGGTCATGCGAGGTGGCGCAGCCAGTAAAACCTGCGCCGATGATAAGAACATGCGGTTTGTCAGCTTTCATAGTTATTCAATCCAATCAAATGTTCGGATGACGGCTTTTTTCCAGCCGGAGTACAAACCTCGCCGAGTATCTTCGGACATCTGGGGCTGCCATTCCTTAGATCTACCCCAGTTGGCACGTAATTGATCAAAATCTTTCCAGTATCCCACTGCCAAGCCTGCTGCATAGGCTGCGCCGAGGGAAGTGGTTTCAGAAATAATGGGCCTCACCACTGGAACTCCCAAAAGATCTGCCTGGAACTGCATCAGGAGTTCATTCACTACCATTCCGCCATCTACTTTGAGGGAAGATAACTTCACCCGCGAGTCTATTTCCATGGCATCCAATACTTCTCGCACCTGGTAGGCAGTTGATTCCAGGACGGCCCGGGCAAAGTGGCCGCGGTTGATGAAGCGGGTGAGGCCAACCACCACGCCACGCGCATCCGAGCGCCAATAAGGGGCAAACAGACCAGAAAAGGCTGGTACGATATACATGCCACCGTTATCTTCAACCGTGCGGGCTAGTGGTTCAATATCGGAAGAATTGTCAATCATCTTAAGGTTGTCACGCAGCCATTGAACCAGTGCCCCGGTTATGGCAATTGAACCTTCCAGACAATAAACTGCGGGTTGGTTGCCAATTTGGTAACCAAGAGTGGTTAATAGTCCACTGGCGCTGGCAACCGGCTGATTACCGGTATTGAGTAACATAAAGCAGCCTGTGCCATAGGTATTTTTGGCTTCACCCGGATTGTAACAGGCCTGTCCAAAAAGGGCTGCCT
This sequence comes from Anaerolineaceae bacterium, assembly GCA_041741455.1. Classification (GTDB taxonomy): domain Bacteria; phylum Chloroflexota; class Anaerolineae; order Anaerolineales; family Anaerolineaceae; genus CALESS01. The sequence continues at coordinate 84,347 of JBGSJZ010000059.1, forward strand.
GTTGGTCGCCAAGATCACCGGCCACTGGAACACCTTCTAGCTCATCCTTTGCGTAGCCGTAAACAGTTGAGGAAGGTAGAATTCTTGGCAGCAGCGTGCGGGGAATACCCATGGTCTGTAGAATTTCATCATCCCAGTCCAGGGTTGCCAGGTTCATCAATAAGGTACGGGAAGCATTGGTTACATCGGTGATATGAACCCCGCCCCGAATACCACCGGTTAAGTTCCAGATGAGCCAGGTATCTATGTTGCCGAAGATGGCATCTCCATTCGCCACAGCTTCCTTAACGCCGGGGATGTTTTCCAGCATCCAATGAATTTTGGGACCGGAGAAATAGGTTGCCAGGGGTAGGCCAGTTTGTGGACGAAACCGATCCTGTCCACCCTGTTGCGCCAATTCTGAACAAAATTGGTCAGTGCGGGTATCCTGCCAGACAATGGCATTTCCATAGGGTTGGCCGGTGGTGCGGTTCCAGATCAAGGTGGTTTCGCGTTGGTTGGTGATGCCAACTGCTGACAGATCGGATGCCGTTAGATCGGATTTACGAAGCGCGTTAGCGACCACTTCCTGGGTGCGTTGCCAGATTTCCAGTGCGTCATGTTCTACCCATCCCGGGCGAGGGTAAATTTGGCGGTGTTCTTTTTGATCCAAAGCGACCACATTGCCGGCTGGATCGAAAACCATGCAGCGGGTGCTGGTTGTCCCCTGATCGATGGAAGCCACGAAACGAGCCATTTATCCCTCCGAGTAAATACAATATACATTGTGATTATATACGCAAATGAAATTTGGTAGTTAAAAAAGGATTGTTAATCAGAAGAAAACATGGAATAACCAGAAAATACAGTCAATCAATCCACCTCATTGTCATTAAAAACACCAGACACCGGGGTGAGGGGGGCACCTCGATGTCTGGATAAATATATTTTACCTGATCTCACAGAAAAATCAAGTGGATTTGAGGATTAAATAATTAGAATATTTTCAGGTTGAAACGGATGAAATAGATTGCAATACCAAATGCGATGGCAACGTTCAGAGATTTTTTAAAACCCAGCATGGGAATGGAAATTCTTTTTTCACATAAACCTACAACAGCTGGGTCGATACCGGTAATCTCGTTTCCAACCACGAGTAGAATTGGAGCTGGAGAAACAGTGGAAGGCAAAGTAAAGATCGACTCAGCTTGTTCTCCACCTTCCAACGCCCAAAGCTGCATCCCCTCTGCTTTCAGGCTGGCGATGGCTTCTGCCCCATCCGGGTGATGCAACCAGGG
>JBGSJZ010000060.1:0-5841 GCA_041741455.1 Anaerolineaceae bacterium
CGAGCCGCCAAACAGGCTGCCGCTGACCTTGCCGGAGATCTCGGCCACCTGGGCCCCCAGGAACAGGTTGCCGTTAATCTGGGCTGATTGCGAGACGATGACGGTCTTGCCCATCAGAATCGCATCGCCATTGACGATGCCATTGAGGGTAACGGTCTCACCACCAGCAATCAGGTTGCCATTCACAGTGCCATCCACGATCACGGTTGTGCCACCGATCAAGGCGTCATCATCGACCGTAGTTTCAGCCGGGATAATCTCACCGGGGATTATTTCCGCAGCCCGGGCAGTGGTTGTGCTGCCCAGCACCAGAACAAGGACGAGAGTCAGGGTGAATAGTCCCTGAACCCATGAAAAACGATTGGTCTTCATATTAATTCTCCTTTGGTTCGATCAGCCGCACAAAGTGCAGCCACATATACTATACGCCGAATCGGACAGGAAGTTGCAACAGGATGTTAACGGCAGGTTAATATTCAGGTAAAATAAGAGTTCAATCTGTGTTCCAGCTTTTCCTTGGAAAGCCTTCCCTGCATCCCCAAAAACAACCAAACTGGTTGTATGGAGCGTGAATCTATGATCCCTGAAACCGAAATCATCATCCGCCTGCTCGTAGCTGCAGCAATGGGTGCCCTGGTCGGGTTGGAGCGCGAACGTTCCGGGCAGCCCGCCGGCCTGCGTACCCACATCATCCTGGTGGTCGGAGCGGCCCTGGCCATGTGCTTATCGATCAACCTGGCCATGCAATTCCGGCCAGAAGTACCCAATGGCGACCCGGCCCGCCTGGCAGCCCAGGTGGTTAGCGGCATCGGCTTCCTCGGTGCAGGCGCCATCCTGCGCTACGGCACCAGCATCAAAGGTTTGACCACCGCCACCTCGCTGTGGACGATGGCGATCGTCGGCCTGGCCGTCGGAGCAGGCTATTACCTGGTATCTGTCGCAGTTGCTGTGCTTTTACTCATGGTGCTGGTGGTCTTAAACGCTCTCGAGCATCGCTTGATTGATAATTACACCACATTCACCATCACCATCAGCGTTGAAGATCGACCCGGAGTGGTGGATGACATCAAAAGCACCTTCAGCCAGCCCGGACGCCGATTAATCTCCATCAGCGTGGAACGCAGCTTGAGCCACAAGCGGATGAAATTGGAATTGGTCGCCAAGATGCGCGGCAAGAGCGCATTGGAAGATGTAATGGCGGCCATCTCGGCCATCAAGGGCATCCGGGCTTACAAGGTTAGCTAGCCTGCCCAGGCGGTCAGCAGCATGGCAATGGCCAGCAGGCCGAACAGCAGCGCCGCCAGCCAACCCAACCCGCCCACTAACGCAAAATAAATCCCAAATGGAGCTAACACCCCGAGAATAAGGGCGATCGCCTGTAGAGCATAACGATGCCGCTTGCGCCAGGTGGAGAAACTGGATTTTGTCGGGAACTTGTCTGCCATCATCCACCTCCCGCCAGCAACAGGGTGAAAACCGCCACCCAGACCACTGGAATGATGCCATACGCCAGGATCTTGCCCATGACCGCCCCCTCGTGATCTCCCAGGCCAACGGTTGAGCAGCCGACGATCACCTTGGCCGGGGCCATAATACTGCCGAGCGATCCGCCAGCGGTTTGCGCTGCCAGAATGAGCGTCACACTTAACTGGAGCAGCTCAGCAGTGCGCATTTGGAGGGCGGCAAACAACACGTTGGAGTTGTTATTGCTGCCAGTGATGAAGGCCCCCAGAGCGCCGATGAAGGGCGCGACCGCCGGATAAAAGGCCTGGCCAAAGCTCTGGCTGAGGCCCTGCGCCAGCAGGTTGGTCATGCCGCTGTGGCTCATCACCACCGCCATACCGACCATGGCAACAATCCCCAGGCTGGAATTGACCGCCCCGCGTGACATTTTATCCAGGATGCGTTTACCAGCCCCGGGGGTGTAATAGCCAGCCTTTTTATAGATGAACCAGGCGATCACCGAGGCATACAGCAGGATGGCGCCCGGGTGACCAAAGAGGTTGATCTTGCGGCCGGCCTCGGCCGGGGTGGCCCAGCCAAAAGCGGTTTGCAAGGCCGGGAATTGCAGGGTGAGTTGAATTTTATCCAGGGCAGCCGTGACCGGGGGAATCAGGTTGAGAGCAAAGGCCAGGACAACCAGCACCACGTAGGCCGTGCTGGCCACCCACAGCGAGCGGTGATTGCCGTTTTCATCGGTTGAAATATTGCTTAATTTATCAATTTTACCGCGGTAGAACGGGATGCGGGTGATGGCGAAGCCCGCCAACAGCCCGGCCATGGCACCACCAGTTGCCCCCAACGTCCACAGTCCATTGGTGACCAGCAGATGCTGGGTCAATCCCATCACAGCACTTAGAACTAGCACAGCCGGTAAGGTGCGCAGCAGGCCTTTCCAGCCACCGGCGACAAAGGCCACGATCGCCCCGCAGGCAAAGGCCGAACTGCCCAGCAGCAGCGAAGATTCGGGCGCAAGGATCTCACCCGGCAGGTTGGTGACTGCCATCAAGGTCTGGAAAGAGGTGGCCAGCGAACCGAAATTGACTGCCCAGCCGTGCCCGATGCAGGCCATGATGACTGACTGGACCGGCGTAAAGCCCAGCCCGACCAGCAGCGGAGCCGCCACCGCCACCGGCACACCGAAGCCTCCCATTCCTTGCAGGAAAGAGGCAAACAGCCAACCGAGAAGCAGGCCCTGCATGGTGCGGTCGGCGGTCAGGCGCGGCAACGCCCGCCCGATGGCCTTGACTGCCCCGGCTTCATCCGCGATGTGAAAGAGCAGCAGGGCCGTCCAAATAATGTAAAGCACATCCAGGGTGAGCAAGATGGCCTTGGCCTGGGTGTAGCCGATCAGCAACGGACCTGCGCCAAAACGCAAGGCCGCGATCAGGATGGCTACAAACCAACTGAGCGCCCCGGCCTTGCTGCCGCCCCACTTGAAACCAAGCATCAGGATCAACACCACCAGCACCGGCGCCAGCGCCAGCAGCCAGTTGAATAACGTCAATTCCATCGGCTAAACAAGGGGCTTAAGCCCCTTGTTCCTCCAGCGCCAGAAGTTCCAGCAGGGCATCCGCGGCCAGTTCGAACATCAGGCGGCGGTCATCCGTACGTTTATGCCAGGCGCGGCCATCCCAACCTTCCGGCACCACCAGGTCGCCGCCGTAGACAACCTGCCCAAGCTCAACGCCGCGGAACTCGGCCACGGCAAAGAAGGTGGCGGCTTCCATCTCAACTACCGAACAACCCTCCGCCAGGCGCAGAGCGCGCCGGCCGATTGTCTCGCGGTAGATGGCATCGGTCGTCCAACTGATACCGGCACGGAATTCCAGCCCGCTGCGCTCGAGCACGTGCTGCAGAGCAGCCGTGGCTTTTTTTCCAGCATGGGCCAGGCGGGCGGGCGGCAGGTAGTGATACGAGGTGCCCTCATCTCGCACGGCGGCGGTCAGGATGAGCGGGTGTCCTGCCGCGATGGCTTTATCCAGCACCCCGCAGCCACCGCAGACAATGAAGTTCTTTACACCCAGGGCAATCATCTCCTCCAGCAGACCAGCGGCCAGCGGCGCGCCTACCCCGGGGTGAAAGACCAGCATCGGCTGCCCTTTGTGTTCAATCTGATAGACCGGGTGGCGGCCAATCTCCGAACCCATGGCGCCCACTTCCTGCAGGCGGCCTTCGGCCACCAATGCTGAAAGCACGTCGGCAAAGAAGCAAACCACTGCCCCGGAAGTTGGGGAGACGGTGAGCTGCGGTGGGCACGGCTCGAGGATGGCAGAAGGTGCGGAGTCAAAGTCGAGGATGGGGAAAGAAGTCATGGATGAGTCCTAGGAGGAAGATGCCTTATTGTACCACCTGGCCTGGTAGGGGTACCGGCCGGGATTGAAGACCGCACCCGTCAACCAACCACCCGTGTCCAGGCAGAAAACAACCACAAGCTGAAGCATGCGCTACAGGTCGATTTATCTTTTTCTGCAACGAATTCCACGTTTTTTAATCTTTAGAAATATAAACGGCAGAAAGTGATATCGTCTTATTGAGTGAAGGTTGCGGATTATTTCAACATTCTTCGATTCCCCGTCAAAGGCGTCCGGCCGGACGCCCATACCGGGGTTTGGTAAGGTTATCCTACCGGAGGGATGGATCACCCATCGGTTCTGCTATAATGATTTCATTCACTTGCAGGGTCTGTACCCTGGAAGCTCCCGTTTTTCATATCTACCCCCTTGAGCCCGATTAAGTGAAACGTAAGAAGGTGATCCATGAAAAAAATAATCCGAAACGGATGGATGCTTTTCATAGCATCCTTGCTGCTGATTTCAATCCTGGCGGCCTGTGATCGGGACACAACCCCAACGCAAACCTCAACGCTTCCATCCACAACCACACCGATTGCCACAAAACCCTCCACCGCCACAACCGCTCCGACTGCCAAAGCATCCTCCACCCCCACCCAGACAGCAACGCCAGTAAAGAGTGCTACACCGGCAAGCTGTCCGGGGGCGCCGGACATCACCCTGAAAGCCGGGGATTGGGCGATCGTCAGCCTGGATCCGCCCCTGCCCAACCGGCTACGCAGACAGCCCGTCAGCAGCAGCAATCTGATCGGCGAGGCCCAGCCCGGTGAGAGTCTGCTGGTGCTGGAAGGCCCCGCCTGCGCCGAGGGCTATGCCTGGTGGCGGGTACGCAGCCTGGCCGGCCTGGAAGGCTGGACGGTGGAGGGTGATGACAGCGGTTACTGGCTGGCGGATCCGATCAGCGTCTGGAGTCCGCTGCCGGAACCGCTACAACGCCTTGGCAGCCAGACCTACAGCCTGCGCGAGTTTGAGATCTCGGTTGACCGAGGGCTGGCCGGCAGCCTGGCCGGCGAATACCTGCCTCTGGCCACACCCCTGCCCACCCCGTTGACGGTGCAAACGCCCTACCCAAATGATCCGCGCGGAGATCTTGACCTGGGAGTCACACTGCATGCCGCCCAGAGCATCTACAACCTGAGGGGGACATTGGAAGGGACGCTGTATGTCTTTGAACTGGAAGATCCGTTGAGCCGGTTTTACCTCAACCGGATGAAAGATGAGGATTGCACCGCGACCTTACGCAGCAGCCTGGCACGTCCGGAAATTTCAAAAACCGATCTCAAGCCATTCTGCGGAATGGGGGTAGGTTTGCCCTTGCATTTTATTGCGGATATCAAACGGATCCAATTCAGCTGCGCATTCCGGTGAATTCGTCCACCGATTCCGGTTGATTGCGGCCAGTGCGGGGTGAAGAAGTACTGGTATGTTAATTATAAATCAACTGGCCGAATTGAGGTCAGAAGAACGTAACCTTCGTTGAGATTCGCCAGATAATTGGAGGCGGTAAGCATTGTTGACCAGTCTATCCAATATGGCATCTGCCAGTGTAGGGTCTGGGATGCGCTCGTGCCAGGCTTCAATGGGGATCTGGGTGACCACCATCGTGGAAGTACGTCCATAACGATCATCCAAAATATCAAGCAGATCCTGGGACTGAACCAGGGATAAAGCATCCCTCATCCAATCATCAAAAATAATTAGATCAAAACGAGCCATGGCAGCCAGCAGTTTGGGGTATGACCCATCGGCATGGGCCTGCTTCAAATCCTGAAGAAAACGAGGTGCTCTGAAATAGCGAACGGTATAATCCGCCCGGCAGGCGGAATGGCCAAGGGCGCACCCGAGAAATGTTTTTCCAGCTCCGGTTGGACCCGAGACAATGGTATTGAGATGGTTGCTGACCCAGGCGCTGTGGGCTAATTCCAGCACCAGGTGGCGGTCAATGCCCCGTACCGGGCTGAAATCAAAATCCTCCAGGGTCGCATCC
>JBGSJZ010000061.1:0-18800 GCA_041741455.1 Anaerolineaceae bacterium
TACCGCTTTCTTTATGACCGTATTTCCGGCAATAACCAAATCCAACCTTTAGCGGACCTGGTTTCGTTACGGGCTATTGAACTCAACTTGGGGTGGTCCTTTCCAACTTCTTAGCTACCCCGTTTTATTGAAAAGATACAAATTACGCTATTAGAAAATTTAATCATCCTCTTTACAAAATAGAGCAGGGTATTCCTAAAACTCCTGCACAGTCTGCAAGGGTACAGGCGGGTAAATTTGTCCGGCGATGGGTGGCATCGGGTTGTAGACCCAATCCACCTTGACGCTGCCGGTCAGCGCACCGGCCCGGCGGCGGATGCCCTCGAACTCGCCGCGCACCAGCACATCCTCCATTGTCAGTGCCATACCCAGCACGGCCACCGGGCTGCCCCTGGGGATGGCGGCCAATTCCTCAGTGAAGACGCCGGTTGAGAAGATCAGCCCGCGCCGGCCATCCGCCTGGGCCTGGATAACCGGGATGATGAAGGGGAATCCATCCGTATCGATGAAGGCCAGGAATTTGAGGTTGTCCAGCTTGTTGAACAAGCCCTGCGTCCAGGGGTTGAGCGGTTGCTCGCCATCGTGGGTTGAGGCCAGGCTGCGTGCCAGCATGGTCTTGATGGCGGCCAGGACGATGGCGTTCATCGGCAGTGGCGCTCCACCGGTCTGGCCGACCAGGTCCATGTAGTGCACGGTGTGGATGCCGAAGTAGGCGTTGTAGCGGAACATCGGTACGTTGTTGAACCACTCAAAATCTTCCCCGGTTTTGGCAGTGCCTGTCCAGCGGGCTTTGCCGCGCCAGAGCATCTTATCCAACGACATGATCATGAACCCGGTGTTGGGATTGGTCGTGACGTTGACCTTGCTGCTGCCCTCGGTGAACTGTCCCCACAACACCGTGGTGGGGGTGCCGGCTTTGAGCGAGGAGATCAAGGTCAGATGCGGCAGGCCTGCGGGGGTGATGGTGGCCAGCATACCGATCTTGAGGGCTGGCTCAAAGGCTTTGCAGTCGCTTTCGTTGAAGGATTTGCGGGGAAGAGGAATGCTCATTTTTCATCCTTGTTGGTTTAATACTTCACCACGGAGAAACGGAGGTTACGGAGGTCACAGAGGATTAAATTGTATTTTCCGTGTTATTCCGTCCTCTTCCGTCAATTCCGTGGTTACAAATTATCCTGATCAAAGCTCCAGTTTGGCTGCCCCGGTGACGAAGACACGGTCCAGCATAAAGCCGGATTGTCGCGCCCAATCGCCGGCCTGATCCAATTCGGCCCGGGAAAGCAGCGGGGCGGCGGCGAACTGCCATTCCAATCCCAGGCGGGTGTATTTATCCCGGCACAGGTTGTTGAAGGCGCACAACTCCCAGCGCTCCACCCGGCCGGGCAGGTGTTCGGCCAGCCAGGCGCCGATCCCCGTAATGTTTTCCTCGGTCAGCGTGGCGCCGGGGATGAGTGGTGTGCGGATCCAAAGGCGGACGGACGGGTGATCTGCCAGCCAGTCCAGGTTGGCCAGGATGCGCTCGTTGCTGACCCCGGTGAACTGCTGGTGGGACTGCGAGTCGATGTGCTTGAGGTCGAACAGAATCAGGTCGCTGTGCTCGACCAATTTCTCCAGGTTCTCGCGGCTGCACAGGCCGCAGGTATCCAGGGCAGTGGAAATGCCGGCTGTCTGCAACCCCTCCAGCAGGGCCAGGGCAAAGGCTGGCTGCATGGAGGGTTCTCCGCCAGAGAGGGTAACGCCGCCGCAGGATTTCTGGTAAAAGGCCCGGTCTTTGAGTAATTCAGCGGTCAATTCAGCCACACTGACCGCCCGCCCGAGCAGCTCCTGGGCGTTGGTCGGGCAGGCCTCGACGCACTCGCCGCAAATCAGGCAGCGTTCGCCATCCCGCAGCAGTTGGCCGTGGACACGGCGCAAGGCGCCCTGCGGGCAGGCTGCCAGGCAGGTCAGGCAGCCGATGCAGCGAGATTCCAGCCACTGCACCTGTCGCTCCAGCGGGATGCTCTCCGGGTTGTGGCACCAGGCGCAGTGCAGCGGGCAGCCCTTGAAGAAGACGGTGGTGCGGATGCCCGGTCCATCTTCTGTCGAGAGGCGCTGCAGGTGCAGGATAGTGCCCTGCTTTTCGGCGACCACCTCCTCAGCCGCAGGCGCTGGCGCGGGGATGGGCTCACCCCATTTGATGGGATTCACGGGCAATGATTTCATCCTGTAGTTCTTTGCCAATGGCAGTGAAGTAGGCGTTATAGCCGGTTACGCGTACCAGCAGGTGTTTGTAGTTTTCCGGGTGGCGCTGGGCGTCCCGCAGCATGTCGGCATCCAGCATGTTGATTTGCAGGGCGGTGCCGCCATTTTCGATGTAACCCTGCAGGAATGCTTTGAACTTCTGGCGGTGCTCCGGGTCCCGCAGGATGCTGGGGTTGAAAGTGATGGTATGGCTACCGCCGTTGGGCAGCACGTTGCAGAAGCCGGCGTAACGCACAGCCTCGGCGGCATGCGTTGCCAGGGCCTTGCCGACCGAGTTGACATTGGCGGTTGGGCCATTGGAATCAGCGCCGTTTGAGGGACACAGGGCATTGGAAAGGAATTTACCCTTGGCGCGGCCATCCGGGCTGGCGGGTAGGATGTCGGAATAGGCAATCCAGTAATTCCACGAGAGCATGCCCGGGCGGAATTGGCGGTTAGTGGAGCGTGTCTTGTGCTTCCAGCTCAGCTCGGTCCACAGTTCCATGACACGGGTCGCTATGGCATCCGCCGCGTCTTCATCCCGACCGTACTTGGGGGCCTTGTTGAGCGCCATGGCTTGCAGTACCTCGTGACCTTTCCAATTGGCCTTGAGTGCTTTCACCAATTGGGCCATGGTGCAGGCCTTTTTGTCGAACACCAAGTATTTAACCGCCAGCAGCGAGTCGACCGTGGTGGCGTAGGTGACCGCTTCCAGCGTGGTGAAGTTCAGCTCGGCCCCGCCTTCGGTCACGTCCTTGCCCTGGGCGGCGCAACCGCGCACCAGGCAGGAGAGGTAGGGGGTGGGATGATAGCGTGCCCGAACAGACTCAGACATCTCGTAGGTATCCACCATCTTCTGGATGATAAAGGCGGTCTGGGCAGCGTAGGCAGTCCAGAATTGTTCAAAATCAGCAAGGGTGCCCGGGTCGCCGGTCTCCGGGCCAAAGCGGGTGAGTGGGTCGGTCTTGCCGGTCATGCCGTCGGTGAAGGGTATCAGGTCATAGCCGCCAGTCAGGGTCAGCTCGACTGCCTTGAGTAAATTCAGGTTGTTATCGACCGTGCCGGAGCGGTCGTTGCCGACCATGGTGTTCTCCAGGCAGCCGACCGGGGCGTAATCATGGACGTTGCCGGGGTGGATCAGGTGCTGGACGCCAGCTTTTTCAGCCTGCAACAGCAGCCCGGCCATCGAACGCTCATCAAAGTTGAGCAGGAAGGGTGCGCCCTGGCTGGTGGCAATCATGGCCACCACCTTGTCCAGCAGCTTATCCGGGCTGCCGCGGTGCAGGCGGACATTCGGCTTGGGTTCGAGGATCGGCGACATATCGTCGATGACTTCCAGCATGGCATAGGTCAGGTCATTGGTCAAATCGACCCCGCCCGGACCGATGCCGGAGAGGGTGATCAGTTGGCCGTAGCCGGCAGTGATGCCCTGGTTGCCGCCGGTGCGGATCATGGCATCGTAGGCGGTATTGCAGTGGATCCAGAAGCACTTGAGGATCTCCTTGCCAACCTCCGGGTCCATGCCCTCGGCGATGGAGGTCTGCCATGCGGGCAGCAGGTACTGGTCGATGCGGCCGAACGAGTCGCCCGGGCCGGGGTAACCTTCGTCGCTCATCACCAACATGTGGGTGATCCACAAGGATTGGACGGCTTCCCAGAAGGTGCGGGCGGGCAGCCAGGGTACGCGGGTCAGGTTATCGGCCATCTGCTCCAATTCGACCTTGCGAGCCTTGTCCGGTTCGATGGAGGCCAGCGCAAGGCACTTTTTGGCGTATTCGGCCGCCAAGTCGCGCGGCAGGGTGGCAGCAGTCATCATCGCCCGCAATTGGGCGCCGCGCTTGCCCTGCTTGTCGGCTTCCGGGAGGGTGTTGTAATATTTCTCCAACTCGGCGTAGATGCCCGACCAACCGCGTTGAATCACCGCGGCGTAATCCGGGACTAAATGTCCGCTGGTGGCGCCGGCGTTGCCGTAACCGTGGTTGTGCAGCCAGAGCATGGCCGCCCGGGCGCCGTTGGGGCCATAGACCAGCGCATCCCGGGCCTTGGTTTCGGCCTCGGTCAGGCAGCAGGAAGTCTGGATGTTGAAGCGCCCACCCGCCACCAGGTCACCCGGTAGGATTTCCTTGGGCAGGTAGCGCACCATCACCTCGCGCACAAACCAGGCGCGGCGCTCCGGCAGGCTGAGCTGCCAGAAATTGGCGAGCAACTCCACCGGGCGCGCCATCTGGCGGAAGGAGGAGCGAAAGGTCTGCAGGAAGGCGTAGGTCTCCGGGACGATGTAGAAAGAGATCTCGTTGTACTGGAAATCCCAGGGGGTTCCGGTCGTCCAGGCAGTGTACTCGTTATTCCAGGCGCGCTGGACGCCCTGGAAGTAGTAATCCCGCAGCCACTGGATGCGCGGGGAGAGGTTTTCGGGAGTTTTGATGGCGTAACGGGGTTTTTCCTGGGTGGTGGGTGTGCACATGGCGGGCTCCTTTCAAATCAAGGACCGTGAAGAAAATATTGAACATGTTTGGTTAAAAATTCTCTACGAAGATTATAGCACCGGGCAGGAAGCAGATGGATCGTTGCAGGTTTGGCTGAATCAGCTTTACAGGTTGGCCGGCCCCAGCTTGTTGCCAGCGTTGGAATTTCTCCCCAGGCGCGGCCGGGACCTGGAGACGTTGTGGATGCCGTAGCCACCATTGGCGCGGCAGGTGTTGCCATCCAACTTCGGACAGGCAGAGCCGGAGATGGAAATGCCGTGGCTGCGGTTGTCCAGGCACTGGTTACCAAGCACTTCCACCCGGGAGGTGCCGAAGATAAAGATACCATTGCCTTCGTTCTTCTCAAGGATGTTGTTCTCCAGCAACGGGCGGGCGGCATCCCCCACCACCAGGCCGTTCTCCCGGTTTAACCGGCACACATTGCCGGTGGCCTGGCCGGAAGCACTATCATAGTACGCTAGGCCGGTGTTCAGATTCGCCTCACAGGTGTTCTCGCACATGCAGGGGGTGGCATGCTCAGAGACGCTGATGCCAAAGCTGTGATTGCGGCTGCAATTATTACGGACCGCCTGGCCGGCGCTGTAGTGGCAATAGGCGATGCCCGATTGGTGGTTGCCCTCACAGCGGTTATCCTCGACAGACGGGTTGGCATTCTGCACAACCAGCAGGCCGTGTCGCTGATTATTGCGGAAGGTGCAGTGGGTAATCAGGCCGCCTGTGTCCCCGCCCAAACATAAACCGCTGCCGACGGGTTTCTTTTCATCTCCACCACGGATGGCGCCGCTGAAAGTACAATCCCGCAGGGTGATGGATTTACCATCCACGCTCACCACATCCGCCGGCGCATCCCCTTCATGGATGAAATCCAATCCGGTCAAGCTCCAGCTGGCACCGGCCAGGCTGAGTACCGATTCCGGGACAGAACACAGGATGCGCGGCCGGCCTTCTATTCCGGTCAGGGCCAGATCCTTTTCTATCAGCAGGCGCCGGGAGAGGCGATAATCGCCCCCGGAGAGGTGCAAGGTCTCCCCTTCAGCTGCCTGGCGGATGGCCCCGGCCAGATCGTCACCCGGGCTGATCAGTTGTGATCTGGGGATCAACCGGGGCAGCGTGCGGGCAGTGTGCTCAAAAGTAGTTCCCAATTCCGACTTTAATTGGTTGACGGTTCTTGAAACCGGCTCACCAACCGCTTTAATCCGCTGGAGGTCAGCCAAGTAATAAATCAAGGAATCTGAGGGTTCGATATCCTCAATAAGCAAACAAAGGATTTGCTTATTTTGATGATCTGCCAGAGCTACTTCCCGCAACACCTGCTTGGAGATATTGGAATGCCGGGAGAGAACGAGTAGAAAATATGTCGCATCAGAAATCCCGTCTGCAATGGCTTTTGGCCATTTTTGCACGGCTGAAATGTCGCGCGGGGCCAGCCAACAGGTCAGGCTGTTTTGTTCCAGGCCGGCACACAGGGACCTAACATACTCCTGATCTTCAAAGGCATGACTGATGAAAATATCACGGGGCATGGGTGAACTTCCTGCAGGAAAGATACAAAAATTATAGCATCAGGGCGGAAAAGCGAATCAAATCTGGATGTTGTGTTCGTCCTCCGCCCATTGGCGGGGGTTATCTAGGATGTATAAACGGGTGTTGATAAGCTCATCCTCGTTGCGGATGATGTGCTCGAAATAATTGCGGTGCCAGACGGGCTGTCCGGGTGTCTGGCGCAGACGATTGATCTCCCGGGCAGTGTTGGATTTGAAGTTTTGATCGTACCCTTTTAGGCGGATGGAACGGCGGTGAGAAGTATCAGGCATAATTATCAAAAATCAGTTTTTTAGTATGAGAATTATAGCAGTTGAGAGCTCACTATCTATATCCTATGAACCTAATCCGTGCCATAATAATGGTGCGATCATCCGAAAGCTGTTCACTTCCATGTACCCATCCATCCTTTTCACCCCACCTGGTCACGATGGCTTAATGCCTGGCTAGTTTTGATGGGTAGGCGTTCAGAGATCTTGCTCTAAAAACTGATCAACCCCGCACCTGATGTAGATTTAGGAAACCGAACATGAACTTTCCGATTGAAACAGAGGATCTCGGGAAAAACTACGGTGACATAAGGGCTGTTGAGCATCTTTCTTTGCGGGTCGCCGAGGGAGAAATCTATGCTTTTCTCGGCCTGAATGGCGCAGGAAAAACAACCGCCATCCGAATGATGCTTGGGATGACCAAGCCCACTGCCGGGTACGCCAGGGTGCTTCAAACCAGGGTGCGCCTGGGCAACCGGGAACCCTGGGAATCGGTGGGGTATCTGGTGGAAGTCCCTCACAGCTACCCGGAGCTAACTGTTTATGAGAATCTACAGGTTACCCGTCGTTTACATCCAGGCACCCCGCTAGAGGCTGTGGGTCAGATCATCGAACGCATGGGGTTGGCCACTTATGCGAATCGGAGGACGGGTAACCTCTCCCAGGGCAATTCACAACGATTGGGATTGGCTAAAGCTCTGTTGCATCGCCCCAAGCTGATTTTTCTGGACGAGCCAGCCAACGGTCTGGATCCAGCCGGGATCGTTGAGATCCGTGAACTCCTGCTCGAACTGACTCGCGAACAAGGCGTGACAGTCTTCATGTCGAGTCACATCCTGGCGGAAGTCTCACGGCTTGCCCGGAGGATCGGGATCATCCACAACGGGCACCTGCTCCAGGAATTGAGTACCAATGAGCTGGACCGGAATCGCAGGAGGCGGCTTTTAGTGCAGGCGAGGGATCTTGAGTCTGCCCAGCGGGCGTTGATCAGCGCCGGGCTACCTGCAGAAATCCTCCAGGATGGAACCATAGAACTTAAAACTCCATCTGCGATTGAACATCCTGATGACATTAACTGCCTGCTGGTCAAGGCTGGTACTCCGCCCACCCGATTGCTGGTTGAAGAAGAGGACCTGGAGCAATATTTTCTCAGGCTGGTTGACTCGGACGGAGGACTGCAAAATGACTAATCTTTCAAATATGATCTGGGTCGAGTTGCGAAAAGCCATCCGCTCCAGAATGCCCCTGTGGACTGCCCTGGGTTCCCTGTTTATGCCTTTAGGAATCGCTTTCTTGATATTTGTCGCGAAAAATCCAGAGATTTCCCAGAAGATCGGTCTTGTCAGCGCCAAAGCCAACCTGATTGCATATTCCGCAACAGATTGGTCCTCTTACCTCCGATTGTATGGCCAGTTGATTGCCGCTGGCGGATTCTTCTTGTTCGTCCTGGCTATTAGCTGGGTATTTGGCCGTGAATTTGCCGATGGCACCCTGAAAGACCTGCTTGCCGTGCCGATTCCACGCTCAAGCATACTTCTGGCAAAATTTATTGTGGTGGCTATTTGGTCTGCTGGCTTGACCATTGTTATATTCATTGTCGGCCTGGTCATGGGTGCGCTCATCAAACTCCCGGGAGGTTCGATGAGCGTCATTCTCCAGGGCAGTACTCTCTTGTTGATAACAGCCGCGCTGGTTATTGTGGTCGTTATGCCTTTTGCGCTGTTCGCCAGTATCGGGCGAGGTTACCTGCTGCCTTTAGGGATGGCAGTTCTACTGCTGATGATGACAAACCTGGTAGCGATCGCAGGCTGGGGTGATTATTTCCCCTGGGCTGTACCAGGATTATATGCGCAGGGAAAAAGCTCCCTGACACCCATTAGCTATTGGATCGTGTTGTTGACCGGGCTGGGAGGCATGATCGCAACCTATCTTTGGTGGAAGTATGCTGACCAGAACCGTTAGGTCCAGTACAATCATAAACAGCTTATTTGAAAGGATCTCCCTCCTATGAACCCATCCATCGTCTTTTCTCCTGCAAAACTCGGCGGGCTGGAACTGCGCAACCGGGTGATGCGCGCCGGCTGCTTTGAGGGTATGTGCCAGAATGGGGCCGTCACGCCCGCCCTGATCGAGCATCACCGGCGGGTAGCCCAGGGCGGGGTGGGCCTGACCACCGTGGCCTATTGCTCGGTCAGTTACGACGGGCGGGCCTTCGGGCATGAGATGTGGATGCGTCCTGAGATCGTGCCGGATCTAAAGCGGCTGACGGATGCAGTACACGCCGAGGGGGCGGCCGCCTCCTTGCAGATCGGGCATTGCGGCTTCTTCTCCAATCCTCGTGAAATCAAAAGGCGGCCGCTGGGGGCTTCGCCCAAGCTGTGCCTGTTCCGGCTCTCAATCTGCCGGGAGATGACCCGGGCGGATATTGCTGAAAAGATCGAGGATTTTGCTCGCACGGCCAGCCTGGCCAAAGATGCCGGCTTTGATGCGCTCGAGATCCACGCCGGGCACGGCTACCTGCTGGCGCAGTTCCTCTCCCCCTGGACCAACCGGCGCACGGACCAATACGGTGGTTCGCTGGAGAACCGGCTGCGCTTCCCGCTGGCAGTCATCCGAGCAGTACGGCAGGCGGTCGGGCCGGAGTTCCCACTGCTGGTCAAGATGAACCAGGAGGATGGCTTTCCCGGTGGGTTGACGCTGGACGAGGCGGTTCAGGTGGCGCAGGCATACGAACAAGCCGGGGTGGACGCCCTGGTGCCAAGCTGCGGCTTCACCGCCCGCACCCCGCTTTACATGATGCGTGGGAACGTACCCGCTCACGAAATGGCCCAAAACCAGGAGTTGTTCCTGCTGCGCCTGGGGATGACGTTGTTTGGGCGCTTCATGGTGCAGCGCTATCCATTTGAACCGCTTTACCTGCTGAAGGGAGCAAAGCGCATCCAGCAGGCAGTCCAAATTCCAGTGGTCTATATCGGCGGGGTGCTCTCACTTAAGGGTATGGATAAGGCAATGGAGGAGGGCTTTGGCTTCCTGCAGGTCGGCCGGGCCATCATCCGCGACCCGGATTTCGTCAAACATTTGCAGAGTGGCGAGGTGACAGCCTCGGATTGTGATCACTGCAACCGCTGCATTGCCTCAATGGACGCCGGCGGGGTGTATTGCGTGACCTATGGAAAACCCTGAATTTCTAATTATTTTTAACACGGAAAAGACAGGGTGACACGGATATGAACGGATAAAATCTTTTTATAATCCGTGTTGATCCGTTATGATCCATCCAATCCGTTTTAAAAATCCCTCTTTGTTAACAAATCAAGTTCCTCCCGGTACACCCCCAGCTTTCCAGCCAGGCGGCGGCGCAGGCTGCTCGTCCACTCCGGTTCGCCCTGGCTGGGTGGTTCCCCCACGATTTGCAACAACTCTGCATACATCACCAAGTTGAGCAGCGCCATGAAGAGCGGCAGGTGAGCCAGTTCGCTCTCTGGCAGCGGCCGGACGCGGCGATAGCCGGCCACAAAGGCCTGCAACGAGGGGTGCGTGATTTCCACCTGGCTCCAGCAATCGGCATAAAGGTCGCGCAGGGCGTAGGCGATATCCGCCGCCAGCCAGTAGTGGGCACAATCGTCAAAATCGATGATCTGCGGAATGCCATCCCGCCAGAGCAGGTTATCCAGCTCAAAATCATAATGGATCAGTCCGTAATTCTCGGGGGTAACTGGCAGCTCGGCCAGGCGCGCCTGGAGGATTTGCCCGGCGTGGCGGACAACTTCTTCCTCTGCAGGTAAAGCGGCCAGGGCATCTTGCAACAAAGTGCACCAATCCGGGCGGCTTGCAGAGGTGAAGCCAACGGCAGCGTTATGCAATTCGCCCAGGGATTGTCCCCAGCGGTTGAAATCGTCCGGGCTCAGGTCGTCAAATTCCAACTCCTTGCCCTCCAGCCACTCCAGCGAGACGGCATGCAGCACACCGAGCGGGGTGGCTACTGTCTCCACCAGCCGGCCAGAACGGGCGGGCAGCGGCCGGTTGACGGGCAACCCCTGGTTGGCCAAATGATTGAGGAAATCCAGCTCGGCCTGCAGCATCTGCGGGGTGCGCTGATCGGACGGAGTCAGGCGCAGGATGCGCGGCTGGCCCTGGTGGGTGTAACGCAGGATAAAGTTGCTGCTGGCGCGCAGCACCCTGGCTGAGCCGGGGTCGTGCGGCCAGCAATCCAATAAGGGTTGGATCAGTGTGGTTTGCCAGTTGGCATCCACGCTGCGGAAAAAGGCCTGCATCAGGTTGAGTTTCATCATGGGAAGGATTATAGCGAGGTTTGATAGATATTTCTATGTTTTCCGGATGGGGGACCGGTGTAGACAGGTGCCAGGGTGCCGGCGAAGATGATCCAGGTCAGGACGGTCTTGGCAGCCAGGCTGAGCACAATGTAGAAGCGTTCGCCAAACAAGGTATCCTTCCACGGTTCGACCTTCTTTTATTGCAGAACCATGTTGATAGCGAAGATGTTGAAGAAGACAAACAGGGTCGGGATGATGGCGTCAACGAACGCTGGCGGTCCCCCACCAGATGAATAATCTCTAATCCAATCCCCCTCTTGACAAACTTTGAATTTCGCTTAACATATAACCTTGCTTAACTATTCAGGAGTTGAAAGTATGCCCGAAACCAGACAAGCCGTGTTGACCCAGTTTCAAAGCGTGATCGGCATGATCATGCATCTCTCGATGCAAAATTTCATGCAATTTTCCCGCAGCCAGGGAATTTCCATGTCGCAGATGGGCGCCCTACGCCACATCCACCACCGCGGCAACTGCAACATTTCCGATATCAGCGAGGAGATGGGCATCAGCAACGCCGCTTCCAGCCAGATGCTGGACCGGCTGGTGCAGATGGGCTTTATCTCCCGCACCGAGGATCCTCAGGACCGCCGCAACAAGCAACTGGAAGTGACCGAAACCGGCCGCCAGATCTTGCACGATGGTTTTCTCTCCCGCCAGGCCTGGCTGGTGGAACTGGTTGAAAACCTGTCACCGGAAGAAGAAGTCAAAATCACTGACGCGTTAACCATCCTGGGTGAGAAAATTGCCCGGATTGATGCAGGAAAACACTAATCCCCCTCACCTTTCACCGCGGGTGAAAGGAGAAAAAGAGACCCATCGGTATGTTTCGAATTTTCAAGTATCTAAAACCCTTTACGCTGAACCTGATTCTCGCCATTGGCCTGCTCTTCCTGCAAGCCAACATGGATCTGGCCTTGCCGGATTATCTCTCCAACATCGTCAATGTCGGCATTCAGCAGGGCGGCGTGGAAAATGGTACGCCGCAAGCCCTGCGCCAGTCCAGCATGGACCACCTGGGCCTGTTCCTCTCGGCTGAAGAGCTAGACGATGTGCTGACCCAGTACCGCCTGGTCGACTCTTCCGCCGCGGATTATGCTGACCTGGTCAAGATCTATCCAGCCCTGGCGGATGGCCCGATCTACGTCCTGCAAACCACCGACCCCGCTACGATTGAGCGCCTGAGCCCGCTGATGGGTAAAGCCCTACTGATCGTTTCCGGCATTGAGCAGGTGATCGCCGATCCCTCCCAGGCAGCCAGCCTGATGCCCGGCTCAGAATTTGATCCCTCACAGATCCCGGCTGGCATGGACCTCTTCAGCGTGCTCAAGATGCTGCCGGAGAGCCAGCGCCTGCAGTTTAGCACCGCGCTGGACACCCGCTTTTCCGCCATGGGTGGCGAAAA
Source organism: Anaerolineaceae bacterium (assembly GCA_041741455.1). GTDB lineage: Bacteria > Chloroflexota > Anaerolineae > Anaerolineales > Anaerolineaceae > CALESS01. Next base: position 12,257 of record JBGSJZ010000061.1, read on the forward strand.
GGCCATCGCCCAGGCTGCCGCCCGGGCCGTCCTGGCCGAATATGAAGCCCTCGACATGGATACCGGCCAAATCCAGACCAGCTACATCCTGCGCACCGGCGGTATCATGCTGCTGATCTCGCTGATCGGCGTGATCGCCACGGTCATCGTCGGATTCCTGGCCGCCCGTATGGCCGCCGGGCTGGCGCGCAACCTGCGCCGCCTGATCTTCGAGAAGGTCATGGGCTTTTCCAGCGGCGAGTTTGCGCGCTTCTCCACCGCCTCGCTGATCACCCGCTCGACCAACGATATCACCCAGGTGCAGATGGTGCTCCTGATGATGGTGCGGATGGTGTTTTATGCTCCGATCATCGGCATCTGCGGCATCATCCGGGCAATCGGAAAAAGCGCTTCGATGTGGTGGATCATTGCGCTGGCCGTCGGCCTGGTCATTCTTCTGATCGCGATGGCCATGGTGATTGCCGTACCAAAATTCAAAATTATCCAGGGCCTGATCGACCGCTTGAACCTGGTGGCGCGCGAGAACCTCTCCGGCATGATGGTGGTGCGCGCCTTCAATCGCCAGGGTTACGAGGAACAGCGTTTTGACGACGCCAACCGCGACCTGACCCGCACCAACCTGTTCATTAACCGGGTCTTTGTCATCATGATGCCGTTGATGATGTTCATCATGAACATCGTTTCCATTCTCATCATCTGGGTTGGGGCGCACCAGGTGGCCCAGGCCACCATGCAGGTGGGTGATATGATGGCCTTCATGCAATACGCCATGCAGATCATGTTCTCCTTCCTGATGATGTCCTTCATGTTCATCATGCTGCCGCGGGCGGATGTTTCCGCCAACCGCATCGCTGATGTGCTGGAGACCGAAGTTTCGATCCACGACGCGCCTGAACCCCAGTCCTTCCCCCAGCCCTTCCAACCCACCATCGAGTTCCGCCAGGTTTCCTTCCGCTACCCGGATGCTGAGGAGGATGTGCTGCACAGCATTCATTTCACCGCCCGAGCCGGGCAGACCGTGGGAATCATCGGCACCACCGGATCCGGTAAATCAACCGTGGTCAACCTGATCCCACGCTTCTACGATGTGACTGGCGGCGCCATCTACATCAACGGGGTGGATATCCGCCAGGTGCGCATGGCTGACCTGCGCCAACAAATTGGCTACATCCCCCAGCAGAGCAACCTCTTTAGCGGCAATATTGAAAGCAACCTGCAATTTGCCGATGAGAGCGCCGATGAGAGCAACATGCGCCAGGCACTGGAGATCGCCCAGGCCAGCGAGTTTGTCTTTGCGGGCGAGCAAGGGCTGGTCGCAGAAGTCTCCCAGGGCGGCATCAACTTCTCCGGCGGGCAGAAACAGCGCCTGAGCATCGCCCGGGCGTTGGTCAAGAAAGCCCCAATTTATATTTTCGATGACAGCTTCTCGGCGTTGGACTACAAGACCGACGCCGCATTACGCCGCGCCATCCACAAGAACCTGGGCGACAGCACCGTCTTCATTGTCACCCAGCGCGTGGCCACCATTAAAACCGCTGACCTGATCCTGGTGCTGGACGAAGGCCGGATCATCGACCAGGGCACACATCACCAACTGATGGAGAGCTGCGAAGTCTACCGTGAGATTGCGCTCTCGCAAATCTCGCAGGCGGAGGCGCTGTCATGAGCAACCAGACCTCATCCTCCAGAACCCAGGCCCCACGCCCGCGCGGCGGACCGATGGGCGGACACGGCCCGATGGGCATGATGGGTCCCGTCCAGAAAGCCAAAGATTTCAAGGGCACCCTGCGCAAGCTGATCAGTTACCTCAGCCCGCACAAGGTCGTCATCCTGGTGGTGCTGGCCCTGGCCATTGGCTCCACCATCTTCTCGATCGTCGGGCCGAAAATCCTCGGCCAGGCCACCACCAAGCTGTTCGAAGGCGTGCTAGCCCAACTGGCCGGCACCGGCGGCATCGATTTCACCAGCATCGGCCGCATCCTGCTGACCGTGCTGGCGCTCTACCTGATTTCCTCGGTGCTTTCTTATATCCAGGGCTGGCTGATGACAGATGTCTCGCTGCGCATCACGTATAAACTGCGCCAGGACATCATGTCCAAGATCAACCGCATGCCCTTCCGCTACTTCGACGGAACCACCCACGGCGAGGTGCTGTCGCGCCTGACCAATGACGTCGACACGGTCAACAATACCCTCAACCAGAGCCTGACCCAGATCATCACCTCGCTGGTGACCGTGGTAGGCGTGCTGGTGATGATGTTCTCGATTAGCTGGCAAATGACCCTGGTGGCACTGCTGATCATGCCGATCTCGTTCGGGGTGGTCATGGCCATCATCCGCCAGTCCCAGAAGTTCTTCAAACAGCAGCAGGAATACCTGGGGCACGTCAATGGCCAGGTGGAGGAAATGTACGGTGGGCACATCATTGTCAAAGCCTTCAATGGCGAGGACAAGAGCATCCGCAAATTTGACGGCTTCAATAACGAGTTGTACAAATCTGCCTGGAAGTCACAGTTCCTGTCCGGCCTGATGATGCCGATCATGGGCTTCATCGGCAACCTAGGCTACGTGGCCGTGGCGGTCCTGGGTGGCTGGCTGGCGGTGCGTGGATCAATCACCCTCGGCGACATTCAAGCTTTCATCCAGTATGTGCGCAATTTCACCCAGCCGATCACCCAGCTCGCCAACATCTCCAATGTGCTGCAGCAAACCGTGGCCGCTGCCGAGCGGGTCTTTGAGTTCCTGGAAGAAGCCGAGGAAACCCCCGAGGTTGAAAACCCGAGCAAGGCCAGCAATGTGCAAGGCCGGGTCGAATTCCACGAAATTAAATTTAGCTATGTGCCGGAGAAACCCGTCATCCATGGCTTCTCGGCCGTCATTCAACCCGGCCAGAAGGTGGCCATCGTCGGACCGACCGGCGCAGGCAAAACCACCATGGTCAAACTGCTGATGCGCTTCTACGACGTCAACGCCGGCTTCATCCAGGTGGATTGTTGTGATGTACGCAACTTCACCCGGGCGGATCTGCGCGACCAGTTCGGCATGGTGCTGCAGGATACCTGGTTATTCAATGGAACAATCATGGAAAACATCCGTTACGGCCGGCCGGATGCCACGGACGCCGAGGTGATCGAAGCCGCCAGGGCTGCCCACGTGGATTACTTCATCCGCACCCAGCCGGATGGTTACAACATGGTACTGAACGAGGAAGTGACCAACATCTCCCAGGGCCAGAAGCAGTTGTTGACCATCGCCCGTGCCATCCTCTCCGACCCGGCTATGCTGATCCTGGACGAGGCGACCAGCTCGGTGGATACCCACACGGAGCTGCTGATCCAGAAAGCGATGGATACCCTGATGCAAGGCCGCACCAGCTTCATCATCGCCCACCGCTTGTCCACCATCAAGAACGCCGACCTGATTTTGGTGATGAAAGACGGCAACATCGTCGAGCACGGCAAGCATGAAGAATTGTTGGCCGCCGGCGGTTTCTACGCCGAATTGTACAACAGCCAGTTTGAGAAGCTGGAAGAATAAATTGGATTCTTCCACGGATCCAGACGGATAATCCCAGGGGAGAGAACCTCTTTCCAGGTAAGGGCATCCTCGCCAAGCACTTCTGAAGGAAGACAGATGCCCTTACCGCCCTCCTTTTTTTGCAATCCCACCAACAAAGATGACACACCCCGTTTATTAAATCCGGGGTGTGTTGATGGAAGAACAAAACAGACCTCTGCATTCTGTTTAAAGCCGCACCAACAAGCAGGACAAGAGGTTTGCAGGGCAGGTTAGAGCTGATGGCAGGCATCATGAGATACAATTAAAGTCTAGACCATCGCAGCCTGCCATTGTCTGCTTACAACCGAACTATCTGTTTCCTCCGTCCAAATCCCGTCTTTTCGGTATTGAAGTAAGGAGAATCCCATGCCCACCGAATCCGAAGTCCTCACCACCCTGCTGGCCATGGAGCGCGCCGCCCTCGACCGCTGGGGCAACGGCGATCCCTCCGGCTTTCTCGAAATCTCCGATGAGGACGTGGTTTATTTCGACTCGTTCCGCGAGCGCCGGGTGGACGGCCTACCCGCCCTCTCCGCCCTCTACGAGAGCTTCCGCGGCCAGGTGCAGCTCGAGAGCTACGAGATCATCAACCCTAAAGTGCAGACCTGGAACGGCGGGGCGGTGCTGACCTTCAACTACACCAGCCTGAGCAAAGGCGGCAACACGGCCCGCTGGAACTGCACCGAGGTCTACCGCCTGACCGACGCCGGCTGGCGCATTATCCAGACCCACTGGTCATTCACCAAGGCGATGGGATAGCGTAACCATGATTGAAACCCACCCATTCGAGATCTTTGTTCCACCCAACGCCAAATATCTGATCCTGGGTAGCTTTGCCGCCAAAGAAGCCATGAGGGAAAATCCGGAATATGATCCTGCCTATGACTGGTATTATGGAACCAGAAGAAATCAATTCTGGTCAATCCTGGCAGCAGTCTACAACATGGAGTTACGAGACAAACAAAGAAAACAAGAATTTTTCACCCGGTTGGGCATTGGCATTGGAGATATCATCTACCAGGTCGAAAGAGATAAAGATAGCAGCCTGGATTATTATCTTAAAAATCCAGCATACAACAAAGATGCTATTGCACATGCTATAAACAACAACCCAATTCATACAATTTTCTTCACCAGCCGTTTTGTAGAAAAGCGGTTTCGCAGGGAGTTCAAAGAAATTATCAAACCTCATCCAACCATCGACCTCATCGCCCTGCCATCCCCCTCTACTCGCTATGCCAGGATGAGCCTTGAGGAGAAAATCGCACGCTACAAAGAACTGCTTCCGGAATTCGTATAAGGGGACAATGCCCCGACCCACTTTTTTCCTCGGGGCGGGCGGGTCTGGATATGGATTGAACAAGGTATCGACATCCACAGACCCGCCCTTACCGCCCTTCACAGTTCCCGTAAGGGTTGGTCTGTGCATAGATTGACTGAACTCAATCACAGCCAAGACCAACCCGGCTCTGCCCACACTCCCTGTAACGCAATCTGTTACCTAAATTTTGCGCAAAATAAGCAACAAATCATGCTTCTGGCAGAATGGCAAATAAGTGCAGTGCAGGAGACCAGCCAGTGGATGGTCACGATTCAGGACCACCTGAATTCATAAACCATCCTTGTCAAATTGAAGCCTACCAGGTATGGCACATACATCACGGACCATGCGTAGAATACCCCAGGCATGCCACTGCGAATGATATTGGTTCAATTGGTGACGGACCCACAACAGCAGGTGATACGCCAACTGAGCTAACAAAACCAGCATCTCCTGAGCATGAAAGGACTTTTTGTTGCGCTTGTTCAATCCTATCCCTTGTTTACTCTGGCGTAGACTTGTCTCTACACCTCCTCCTCGGAGGTCATACGCAATCACTGCTGCAAACAAGACTTCTTGCAGGTTCGGAACAGCGGGCATGGGTAGGCGAGTAAAGTGAAAAAGCTGTTCATCACTCAAATTCGTGACCAAAACCCGGTATGTCCAGGATTGATCGCTTTTGCGATAGCGTACACCTATCTGGCGAGTTGAACGCTTATAGGCAAACGGTTCTCCCACCTGTCCCCACTCTCGTTGTGGATCCTGTGGATCCACATACCAGGTTTGAACTCTTTTCGCCAGGTTACGAGCTCGCTGCCACTGTCGAACTCGGATCAAGATACCGTATCCCCGCTCTAACAGCCAGTTGACATCTGCATCCCGTCCCCCACCACCATCTACCCTCAGAATGATATGCTTCCTCTGTGCTGAGTTTTCTGCCAAGACATCTTCCATGCGCAAGACCAAGTGTTGTAAACTACCCTCCAGTTGCACCGTACCGGGATATAACTGTTCGTAGATCACTTCTCCATACTGATTGGCCAGGGCTCGACCTAGTTGCCGCCCACGCCGGTTCTTCTGACCTGCAAAGTAGCCTTTGCTGGCCCCTTCAGCTTTCTTTCCAGATGTCAGCCCGCTCATATCCACTTCCACTTCCAAATCCTGCTTTGAGTAGGGGTGGGAAAAGGCCTGTGATTGGGTCTGGAACAGGAGTTGGAGTGCGTGGCGTAACTGTTGTACATTCTCCTGGGTACACGCAGTCAGTGTTTGACTGACATTGGATTGCTCTGCACACTGCTTGCGCCCAAACGCAAGCTGCAATCCCCGGTCAGGCCGCACACGGGTATTGATTTCTACCATCCCATGCCCCCCTGCCAGGATGCTGATCCAGACATCCTGTAACTTTTCGATCGGTGTATGATGTACGGTTTTTTGCTGATTATGCACATGATCCCCTATGGTCTTCCAAATACCCCATTTTTTGGCTTGAAATCCCATTATTGCCAAGCTGGCTCGGGGTGAAAAGCAGGTATACTGTTTCATGCGACAACCTCCTGGTGAAAAGATTGTTGGTGTGGTAACCAAATCTTATCTCACTCAGAAGGTTATCGTTTTTCTTTGGGATGACTTGTAGCCCTGTTTGCGCAAAATTTTGGTGTCAGCTTG